>JBQTIX010000063.1:0-20681 GCA_052387695.1 Panacagrimonas sp.
TTGAACGCCGGTGAGTGGTTCCGGCGGGTCCTTCTGCTCATGTCTGCTCCTGATACGAGGCGAATCATCGCCTCATCAAGCAGAAAATCCACCTACCGCACTGTGCAGATTCCCGGGGCCAGCTCTACCGCTGCAGCACGCGGGCGTACAAGGGTAAGGACCTGTGCGACGCGCCCAACATCCCGCGGGAGGAGCTCGACGCGACCGTCCTGCAGACGGTCGCTGATCAGGTGTTGGATATCACCCGCATCGAGGTGATGCTGGAGCAGCTGAGGGAGAAGATCGTCGCTCTGCACGCGCCGGACCGGGCGCGCGAGAAGAAGATCCAGCGTGATGTCGCGCTGGCGACCGAGCAGATCAACATGTGGTACGACCAGGTCGAAGCCGGGAAGCTCGAGCTGCACAACACCCTTCAGCTCCGCCTTGCCTCCGCGCAGGCCCGCATCGACCAGATGAACCGTGAGCTGCACGAAATCGGGCACCGTCGCCAGATTCCCCTGAAGAAGTTCGGGGAGAACCAGATCAAGGGGTTCGCGGACGCGATCAAGTCCGAGATTCTGAAGCCCGGCAGTCTCTACGCGAAGAGCTACCTGCTGTCGCTGGTGTCGGAGATCCGCATCGGCCCCGACGGCGGGTACCTGCAGGGAAACCACGCCGATATTGCCGGCGCGGTGTCCGGCTGGCGCTCCGACAAGCCCGAGCTCGTGGTGCCCAGACACGTATCAAGTTGGCGCGCCCGACAGGAGTCGAACCTGTGACCCTCGGCTTAGAAGGCCGATGCTCTATCCATCTGAGCTACGGGCGCGTCGAGAGATAGTTCGACTTGCGCTGCATTCTAGTGGTGCGGCACGTTACTTTCCTGTGCTACGTCACCAAGGCTTCAAATCGGCTGAGATGGAAATCGCGATCGCCGAAACGGGTGCCGAAAGCGGTGAGCTGGCGGAAGTAGTGACCCACGTCGAGTTCCTCGGTCACGCCGATGCCGCCGTGTAGTTGCACCGCCTGCTGGGCGACGAATTTGGACGACTTTCCCACGTAGGCCTTGGCGGCCGAAACCGCGCGACGACGTATCTGCCCGGCGCTGGTGTCGCACTTACCGGCCGCCATCAGGACCATCGAGCGCGACTGCTCCAGCTCGATGAACATGTCCACCAGCCGGTGCTGCAAGATCTGGAAACTGCCGATGGGTACGCCGAACTGCTTACGCGTGCGCAGGTAGGCCGCGGTGCGTTCGAACAGAGCTTTCATCCCGCCCAGTGCTTGCGCACAGGACAGGGTCGTGGTCGTGTCGAGCGCGGCATCGAGGGTGTCGAGCCCCAGGCCGAGCGCGGCGTCGGCGCCAACCTCCAGGTCGTCGAACACGAGGTCGGCCGCCACGCCACCTCCGAGCACCGGGTAGCTGGAGATCATCAGGCCGGCCGCTTCGCGGGGCAGCAGGAACAGTTCAATGCCGGCGGTGTCGCCCGCCTGGCCGCTGGTTCGGGCCGTGACGATCAGCTCGCTGGCGTTGGGCGCGTTGAACACGCAGTGCTTCGCACCATTGATCCGGTAGCCCCGCGCGGTCTTTTCGGCACGGGTGGCGCAGTGGGCGCTGTCGAAGCGGCCCGCGCGCTCGGTATAGGCGACCGCCAGTTGCGTGTCGCCGCTGATCATTGCTTCCAGCCGGTGTGCATGCGTTGTCGAGGAGGTGTCGGCCCCGAGAATCAGTGCAGGCAGCACCAGGCCGGTCAGGTAGGGTTCGATGACCAGGCCGGCGCCAAGGGATTCGGCCACCAGCGCCATGTCGAGCGTCGAGCCGCCGATGCCGCCGGCTGTCTCGGCGACCGGCAGGGCCAGCCAGCCGAAGTCGGCGAGCTGTTTCCAGATTGCCGGGTCGCATTGGCCCGGCGCTTCCAGCGAGTGCTTGTATTGGTCGAAGCCATAGCCCTTGAGCGCGAATCGCGCGGCGCTGTCTTGCAGCAGTTCCTGCTCGGAGCTGAAAGAAAAGTCCATGTGATGTTCTCCCTAGCCGCCCATGAGGAACTTGGCAAGCACGTTCTTCTGGATCTCGTTGCTGCCGCCGTAGATGGTGCAGGCGCGCAGGAAGTTGTAGCGCTGCGTCGCCGCGCGATACACCGGTTCGCCACTGTCCTGCTCGTCACGCCAGGGCATGGCATCGAGCCCGCCGAACTCGAGCTGCGCCTCCGAGATGGCCTGCTGCAACTCGGTGCCCTTGATCTTGAGGCCCGAGGATTCTGCGCCTGGCGGCTGGCCGCGCGCCATGCGGTCGAGCGTGCGCAGGTTGGTGTACTCCAGGGCCAGCAGGTCCACTTCGAGCTCGGCGATGCGCCGTCGCGCGTGCGGGGAGTCCTTCAGCACCGGGTCGCGTGCGACCGTCTCGGCCAGCCAGGACAACTGGCGCTTGCTGTCGGCCACTGCGGCGATGCCGGTGCGCTCGTGCGTCAGCAGGTATTTGGCGATGGTCCAGCCCTGGCCTTCGTCGCCGACCCGGTTCTCCACCGGCACCTCGACATCGGTGAAGAACACCTCGTTGAGATGGTGATGGCCGTCGATGGTCAGGATGGGCCGCACTTCGATGCCCTTGGATTTCATGCTGATCAGCAGGAAGGAGATGCCCTGCTGCTTGGAGGTTTCATGGCTGGTGCGCACCAGGCAGAAGATGAAGTCCGACCAATGCGCCTGCGTGGTCCAGATCTTCTGGCCATTGACCACATAACGATCACCCTGGCGCAGCGCCTGGGTCTTGAGGCTGGCGAGGTCGGAGCCCGAACCGGGTTCCGAATAGCCCTGGCACCAGACTTCTTCGGAGTTGACGATCTTGGGCAGGTAGCGCGCCTGCTGTTCGGCCGTGCCGAATTTCATCAGCACCGGGCCCAGCATGAGCACGCCGAAGGGACTGATCGAGGGCGCACCGGCGCGCGCGCGTTCGGTGTCGAAGATGTCGCGCTGGGTGGCGCTCCAGCCAGGCCCGCCAAACTCCTGGGGCCAGTTGTAGGCCAGCCATCCCTTTGCGGCGAGTCGTTTCTCCCACTCGACCTGGGCCTTCTGGTCCAGGCGCATGCCGGTGGCGATGCCGTTGGGATCGCGCGGCACGTTGGCTTCTATCCAGGTGCGCACTTCGGCACGGAAGGCCTCGTCCGCGGGGGAGAAATCGAAGTTCATGGCGGCAGTCCGGTCAGGTGGGAGGCCCCGATTCTGCCGCAGGTCGGGACTGCGTGACAGCGCGGTTCAGACGATGTCCGGTTCGTCGTCGAGCAGGCTCAGGCTGTTGAGCGAGCCACGCAGCCGGCGGCGCGCCAGCAGCTTGGCCTGCACCGGGTCGGGCAGGTCGGTGAGTCGCAACAGGTCCTTGTGGATCAGCACGTCGATCAGATCTTCCAGCGCGCGGATCAGCGACAGGTCGGATTCCAGAAGCGCGGCGTTGCGCGGCACCAGCCTCTGTACGAACACCGCCACGTCGGCCTGCTCGACCGGGCACCGTTCGACATGGTCCGGCGCAGGCACCCGGCTGATCGATACGATCTGCCCGGTGCCGTTGCGGCGGACGTAGACCGTACGTCCATGCGCGCCGCCGGATTCGCTCACGTCACCGCTCCGGTGGCCGGCGTCACGACGCCCTCGGAGTCGTGACGCCGCGCCCCCGTGCCATTGCCGGAACCATCGATCCCGCTCAATCCCGCACCAGCTTGCCGCCGTCTAGCAGGGTCTGAATGATCTGCTGATCGGCCATGGTGCCGCCTGCGGTCAGATCGACCCCGTTCAACTGGATGCGCTGATCCACCGCGCCAGCATCGAAGCCACCGGCAAATCCACCGGTGCTGCTGATCTGGACGACCGTGCTATCGCCGACCTGGGTGAAATGCAGGTAGTTGTCCAGGTTGGCGAGGCTGTTGTAGTTCTCACCCTGGAGCAGATCGCGCAGGTCCAGCGCATCTCCGCCGCCGGTCACCGGCGCGGCGTTGAAGTCCGTGACCACGTCGCGCGTCGCCGATCCGCCCATGCCGTTGCCGCGGTCGGTCAGGCGCCAGACAAAGACATCGGAATCCGCGTTGCCGGTCAGCGTGTCATCGCCGCGCCCGCCGATGATCGCGTCCTGCCCCGCGCCGCCGAAGATCGTGTCGCTTCCGGCGCCGCCGCTCAGCGTGTCGTTGCCGCCATTGCCGTCGATGGTGTCGTCGCCACCCTGGCCGAGGATCAGGTCGGGACCGGCGTTGCCATTGAGCGTGTTGTCGTTTTCGTTGCCCGTGGTCACGGTGCTCTGGCTGACATTGACGGTCAGGCTGCTGCTGTCGCGGTCGCCATCGTTGTCCGCGATGGTGTAGTCCAGACGCTCCGTGCCCAGTGCCGAGGTCGTGCTGGCGGCGTTGTACAGGTACTCGCCGCTGTCCAGATCGATCACCCAGGTGCCGCCCAGCTCGGTGGTGACGCTGAGTTCGTGCGTATTGCGGTTGAAGTCGCCCCGGTCCTCGCCGCCGGTCACGAGAAGGCCGCCCTCACCTCCGTTAGCCGTGGGGTTGAACAGGTAAGTCGTCCCGTCGATGACCACGCTTCGGACGAAGCCGCCGTCGGCGCCCGCACCCGTCGCCAGGTCGGGCCCCGTAATCAGCAGGTTGCCGCGGACCGGCTCCGGAACGGTGCCGGTGATCACCGAGGTGAGCTGGCGGAAATCGTCGACCACCACGGCGTTGGTGTTCTGCGAGCTTTGACCGTCGTAGGCGATCGGATCCAGCGCGCCCTGCCGCACCTCGTTGCCCAGGCCGATGGAATAGGACTGGATGCCGTTTTCGTTGAGGAAGTCGATCCACTCGGCTTCCTCCTGAGCGTCGATCCCGGCGCCGCCCAGGGGGCGGGTAGGCAAGCCGTCGGAGAAGAAGTAGGACACGTTCTGCGCGTTATCCAGCGCGCCGTCGCTGTTGAAAGCGTCCATGGCCGCCTGCAGGCCCTGGTCATAGTTGGTCCCGCCGTTGGCGACGAGGCCTTCAAGCTGCTGAACGGCGGTCTGGATGTCGGTCCACTCGGTGCCGATGGGCGTCCCATCCCGGGCGAACGTCACCAGTCGCACGTTGACGTCGCCGAGGTTGTCGTAGGCCGCCAGCAGTTGCCGGATCGATTCCACGGCCGCTTCCAGCCGGGTCAGGCCGGCAATGCCGCTGTCCCGCGACATGCTGCCGGAGGTGTCGAGGATCAGCAGGATGTTGGTGTTGGTCAGGCCCTGCGTGAAGGATTGCGCCGGCTGCGCCACCGGCCGGTCGTCCTCAACGGTGATGACCAGGCTGCCTGCGCCGGTCGCACCCGTCGCGTCGGTTGCCACCACCCCGAAGGCCACATCGAGCGTGTCCTCGGAGCTGGTGCCCGCGTGGTCGAGCGGCCCCTGCAGGGTGAAGGTGTAACGGCCGGATTCATTGATTGTGACCGTCGCAATGGTGACTCCGTCGGCGGTCGCGACAAGCCTGTCCGTACCCGATCCACTCCACTCGACCGCCATACCGTTGGACGTCAGCGCGCCGTCCGGCGGCGCGGTCAGCGTGACCGAGGTGATGGAATCGTTGTCGGCATCGGTGATCGAGACGGTCCCGGTCGTCGTGCGGCTATTGGTGGTGTCGTTTTGTCCGCTGGAGTCGGGCAGGCCGCCGGGCAGACCTTCTTCCGAAACCCGCGCATTCTCGTCGCGCACCACGGGCACATCGTTGACCGGCGTGACAGTGATGTCCAGCGTCGTCGAACTGCCCGTGTTGGTGGTGTAGGTCGTCGTCGGCACCGTGCCGTTGAAGTTCAGCGCCGGCGTAAAGGTGTAGTTGCCGTTGCTGCTGATCTGCAAGGTGCCGACACCCGCGATGTTCGCAGTCTGGCCGGCGTTGAAAGTGCCGGCAACGCCCGCTACGGTGAAGCTCGACACCGACAGACTGTTGTCCAGGTCCGAATCGTTGGTCAGTACATTGCCCGACACCGCCGTATCTTCCTGCGTGGTGTTGGTGTCCGGCGCCAGCACGCTCGGATCGTCCACCGGCGTGACGGTGATGGTCAGCGTGGAGGTATCGCCGCTGCTGCCGTCGGTCAGGGTGTACGTCGCCACCGGTACCGGACCGTTGAAGTCGGACGCCGGGGTGAAGGTATAGCTGCCGTCGCCGTTGATCTGCAACGTTCCCACGCCCGCAATGCTGGCGCTCTGGCCGGCGTTGAAAGTGCCGGCAACGCCCGCGACCGTAAAGCTCGCCACGGTCACTGGACCATCGACACTGCTGGTGCCGCTCAACACGCTGCCGGTGAGCACGGTGTCTTCTGCCGTGCTCGCCACTTCGTCGGCGTCTGTGAAACTGTCGTCCACCGGCGTGACGGTGATGGTCAGCGTGGAGGTATCGCCGCTGCTGCCGTCGGTCAGGGTGTACGTCGCCACCGGTACCGGACCGTTGTAGCCGGACGCCGGGGTGAAGGTGTAGCTGCCGTCGCCGTTGATCTGCAGCGTGCCTACGCCCGCAATGCTGGCACTCTGGCCGGCCGCGTAGAGCGTTGCATCACCCGCGACCGTAAAGCCGGTCACGGTCACCGGACCATCGACGCTGCTGGTGCCGCTCAACACGCTGCCGCTGAGCACGGTGTCTTCTGCCGTGCTCGCCACTTCGTCGGCGTCTGTGAAACTGTCGTCCACCGGCGTGACGGTCACCGTCACGGTGGCCGTGGAGGTGCCGCCATTGCCGTCACTGATGGTGTAAGTGAAGGTATCGGTGCCGCTGAAATCGGGGTTGGGTACGTACACCGGATTACCGGTGACCGGGTCGATGGTGACCATGCCGTTGGTGCCATCGGTCACAGCGATCACGGTCAGGGTGTCGCCATCCACGTCGCTGTCATTGGCGCGTACGTCGATGGTGATGGGGGTGTCTTCCAGCGTCTCGACCGCGTCGTCCACGGCAACGGGCGGGGAATTCTCGGCCTCGAAAATAAGCGGAGTGATACGGTTGAAATCCGACCCGTCATTGGTCAGACCCACGGTCGTCGGGCCCCTCACGGAATCAACGTTTTCCACGATCCGCAACAACTGCACGAAGGTATGTCCTTCGTCGCCCCTCGCGCCGGCGGGGCCGGCGGCGGTGGGTTCAAGCAACTTGTCGAGGTCGCTGTTGTCGTCGCGGATGGCCTGGATCACCTTGTCGACGCTGGCAAGCTGCGCCTCGTCGGCGTCGGGAAAGCGGCTGGCGGACAACTCCGACGTCATGGCCACGGTCTGGCCCGAGCCAATCGACACCACACCGCCGTCCGCCAACTGGATGACGAGCTTTCCACCCCCTCCCGTGGTCATGACGGTGTCGCCTTCGCGCAGCTCGTCGCCGACCGCCAGAAGGCGCATCTTGCCGTTGGCCCCCCGTACTTCGACGATGCCCTGAAGCGATTGAACCTTGCCAATGATTTCGCCAGCCATTTGATTCTCCGGAGGCGCAAAGTGCGCCGACAATTCGTGCGATCAATCTAGCGTCAGTAGCGGCCGCGGACTATTGGACCGAGGTACAGGGCGCGTTCCGCGTGCGTTTCCCCGGCGATTCGTTCCTGGCATCGGCGGGTACACCCGGTTTCAGGTCATCCCGTCTCGTCGATCCGCTTGGGCCAGCTATCGTGAAGCAGCCGCGACAACGCCCGATCCGCCAGCAGTCGTCCCCCGGTCTGGCAGCGCGCGCAGTAATTGGCCTGGTTGTCGGCGTAGACGATGCGCTGCACCTTGGCTCCGCAGACCGGGTAGGGCTGCCCATACCGGCCGTGTACCGCCATTTCGGGCCGAAAGGCGGTGACTTTCCCGGGCCAGCCCGATCGCCCGGATTCAAGGCGCAAACATTCGGTCCATTGACTCAGCACGTCGACGCACGCGTCATGTAGTCGCACGCATTCCTCGTCGTCGAGCGCGCGAGTCTGGCGGAACGGCGAGAGCCGTGCGCGATGCAGGATTTCGTCGGAGTAGGCGTTGCCGATGGCCGCGAAAATCGCTGGGTCGGTGAGCGCGCGCTTGAGCGTGTGATTGTCGCGTCTCAGGCGCTCGGCGAATTGCGCGCGGTTGGCGGACATCACTTCCAGTCCACCGCGATCGAAGGCGGCGAGGCCGGCCTCGGTCGCCAGCAGGTGCAGCGATGCCCGGCGCTTGCTCCCGGACTCGGTAAGCATCAGCGTGCCTTCGGGCAGAAAATCGAACGCGGCCAGGCCCGATCCCTTCGGCAGCGCGGCACCGGCTTTTTTTCAGTGCAACCGGCCAAGAATCATCAAGTGCACGACCGCACAGCGACCCTCGTCGAAGCGCAGCACCAGACGCTTGCCGATGCGCGCGGTGCCCAGCAGTTTGCCGCCCGCAAACGCCGCGGGACGAGGCTCCACGCTACGCAGGACGAAGGGGTTGCCGATGCGGATACCGGTCAGTTTCCGCCCCAGCGCCCTGGCTTCGATGCACTCCAGGTAGACGCTGAGGTCAGGCAGTTCCGGCATGGCGTCGCGGCCTGTTCAGGCCGCCTGCACACCGGGCCGGCCGGATTCGACGACGAAGGACGCGAGCGTCCGGACCGAGGTACTCGCGTCGCGCACGTCGTCGAGCGCACGGAAATCGCTGCGCCAATGCTTTGGATTCAGCTCGCACAGCACGTAGCCGCGATGGGTCGAATCGAAAAACTTCACGTGCGGGTTATCCGGACGCATAGCCTCGAACAGATCCTGCGGAACGCCGCGCGAACTGATGGAACTGCCGACGAATTCGCTGACGACGATCGGGGAGTCGGGATCGCCGGCATCGTCGTTGTCCACCAGCGGGTCGGGCGCAAGGCGCGTCCAGATCACAAAACCGCCCGTTCGCGGATCGCCCGAGGCGACGCCGAGCGTGAAGGGATCGGTTGCCAGGGAAGGAGCCGGGTGGGGGATCGGCGCGCGAGCGGCGCAGGCGACCAGCCCAACGCTGCCAGCCGAGAGCAGGAAGTCGCGGCGCGAGCGAGCCAGTGAGGGGCGCCGTTGCGGCGCCCCTCGAACCTTGATTGCAGGCTGGTTCAAGGCCCCACGATGACGGTGACCGTGCCGCGATCGGACAGCATGCCGTCGCTGACTTCGTAGCCGAACGTGTCGGTGCCAACGAAGCCTGGGTTGGGCCGGTACTGGAGCCGGCCCTCTGCGGTCAGGCGCACCCTTCCGTTGGCGGGACGGCCGAGGCTGCGGGTGATGCTCAACCTCGTGCGCGGATCGGGATCCAGGTCGTTGACCTGCACGCGCAGGGTGTTGAAGCGGCTGACGGCAGCCAGGGTGAAGCTGTCGTCGACGGCAACCGGCGGATCGTTATTGGCGTTGCGCACGGTGACCGTGACGGACGCCCGGGCGCTGCCGCCGCGGCGGTCGATGACGATGTACGAGAATGTTCCGGTGCCGACGAAGTCCGGTGCCGGGGTGTACAGCAGGGTCCGGCCACGGGCATCCGGGGCCGCCGTGCCGCCGATCGACGCACCACCGATGACCCGGAGGATGCGCAGGCGGTCGCCATCGGCATCGGTGTCGTTGTTGAGCACCCGCAAGGCCACCTGGACGCTGTCCTCGGCGATACGGAAGCGATCGTCCACGGCGACCGGAGCGGTGTTGCCGCCACCGCTGATGATCCGGGAATAGCCTTCGATCAGGTACAGGCGCAGGTCTTCGTCCGACCCGCCTCCCACGTTCTGGTCCTTGGCCAGCACCACACGGTCGTCCGGCAGCAGGGCCGGCACGCTGCCGGGGATGAAGGCCGCCGAAGGGAAACGACGGAAGCCGCCGGGTCCGAAGCTGGCGTCCGGTGTGCCGTTGGTATTGAAACGGGTGATCTGGATTTCGTCCGCCGGGCCGCCGCCACTGCGATCGATGTACACCGTCATCAGGAACTGCCCGCCGGGAAGGGGACGATAAATGGCCGCGCCCTCGCAGCCGAGCTTGTTGTCGTCCTCGCAGATGCCCGGCTCGAAGTCCTCGACGAAAGTGCCGCTGTTGCCGAAGCTGCCGTCCAGGCCGCCGTTGGCGGAAAGCCGGGACAGGGCGGAGCGCTCGCCGAACTCCAGGGCATCGTTCAGGCTTGCCGCGCCGCTGACCAGGATGGTGCCGCTGCCCTCCACGTAAACGCCGGCGGGCGCGTCGTTGTCGCCGCCCCAATCCAGCAGGGTCTGGGTGAAGCCCGGATCCACGTCGCCGTCGGCCGTCAGGCGGGCGATGAAGGGGCTCGCATCGTCGATACTGACATCCTGGATATCGATTGAAGCGTCCACGCCGGCCAGTACGATCCGGCCGCCGGCGTCCAGCGCCATGCGCAGGATGACGCCGTCCCGGGGCGTGTTGATCCGGGTGCGACCGCCGGAACCGAACTCCGGATCGAAGCCGCCCACGAAGCGCAGCCGCTTGACCGCGAACTGAGGGCTACTGCTGAAGCCGCTGGCCGCCGTTCCGCCGATCAGGGCGCTGCCATTCGCTTCGTCGATCGCCAGGGCGAAAAAGCCCTCCAGATCGCTGAAGATGCTGTCGGCAGCATCGAAAGCGATGGCCCCGGCTGTGCCGAAGCCCACATCCACCGTGCCGTCTGTGTTGAAGCGCTGAAGCAGGTACTCGAAGGTGTCGAGTCGGTTCAACACATAGATCTTGCCGGACGCGCCGACCGCCACGTCCAGCGGTTCCTCATCGTCGCCGCCGGAGTCACGGGTGAAGTCGAAACCGGCGATATCCCCCGGCGCCGCCCATACGCCTGCCGGGAGTCCCAGCCACAACACCGCGGCGGTCATGCAGGTACCCAGAATGCGTCGGATGGTCATGTTCGGCTCCCCTTGAATGTCCCCTTTGCCGGCGGGTTATAACAAAGTCCGGCGACACCGATTTGACGACCTCGGCTTCCATAAGGCCCTGGCTATCAGGTCGGCTGACGCGAGGGTTGGTCCTCTAAGTACGATTCCCTAATTCGCGCGGAAAGCGGCGTGAACTGGTTGTCACCTGCTGTGACCGGATGTCAGTCTCGCGGAATGAATCCGCGCGTCCTGCCAGTCGAGCAGAGTTTCTACTTTCACGGCCATTACCGGCTCGGCTACGAGTGCTATGGACCGGCCGGTGCCACGCCGGTGATCCTGGTTCACGGCGTCCTGCTGGATGCCTATTGCAACCGCGACATCGCCGGCGCTCTGGCGGCCGAAGGCTATCGCGTGATCCTGCTGGACCTGCTGGGACATGGTCGCAGCGACAAGCCGATCAAGGCGGCGGAACACCGCGTCGATTTCTACGCCGAACAGGTTCTGGGTCTCATGGACCATCTCGGCCTCGACCGCGCGATCCTGGGGGGAGTATCGCTCGGCGCCATCACCACGCTGACCGCGGCCTGCCTGGCGCCGCATCGTGTCAGTGCGCTGTTTCTGGACATGCCGGTGATGGAGCGCGCGGTGCCGGCCGCAGCCCTGATGCTGGTGCCGCTGATGATCGCGGTGCACTACGCCAAGCCGGTTTACCGCGTGTTCGCGCGCCTGCTGCGGCGGCTGCCGGAGCCCAAGCGCGCAGTGCTCAACAGCCTGCGCAATGCGCTCGCCGCCGAGCCGGAAGTGATCCGCGCGATCCTGCACGGCATCCTGGTCGGCCCGGTGGTGCCCTCGGTGAGGCGGCGCAGGCACATCCTGCAACCGGTGCTGGTGATCGGCCACGCGCGCGATCCGCTGCACGACCTGGACGATGCCAAGGCGCTCAAGCGGCAACTGCCCAACGCGACCATCCTGATTGCCCGCTCGATCCTCGAGCTGCGCACGCGGCCCGAGCGGCTGATGCCGCAGATCCTGGAGTTTCTGCGCGGCATTCCGGCGGAAACCGATCGGCCATCCAGGCTCAGCCGGCCCGCGCTCGCCGCCAACGGTTGAGACGAAACGCCCTTCGCAGGCCGGGGGGCCAGCAAAGGCAGACGCTCTCCTCGAATCACGGGCCGAGAACGCCCAGCACCGTTCCCACCAGTCCCGTAATCACCTGCAACACCACGCCCAGCAACTGCGCGATGGCATTGGGCGCGGTGGCGCTGGTGAAGGTGTCGGACACCCCGCCTACCGTCAGGATGGTGTTGCGCCCGGCGTTGAAGGTCGGCGCCGAGGTGTGCCGCACGCACACGGTCTGGCCGGGGTTGATGGTGCCGGCCGCGGTGGTGAAGCTGCCGGTGCAGCCGATCGAGTAACCACCGCCCTGGATCGAGATCGGCGTCGGAGCATTGATGCCGGTGATGGTCACGGCATTGGACGTGCGCACGCTGTTGCGCGACACGTTGGTCTGGTCCATGAACGTGAACGCGTTGGGCGTGGTATCAGCCGCCAGGGTGGTGCTGGTGAATGTCCCGTTGACGCCACCGATGCTCAAGGTGGAGACGAACGCCGTCGAGAACGCCGCGGAAGCAAAATGCGCCACCCGAACCTTGTCGCCGTTGGAGATGGTGCTGGGCGTAGTCCTGAACACCCCATCCAGATTGATCTCGTAGGAACTGCCGGCCGACGCCGAGATGGCCGCGGGAACGTTGATCCCGGTGATCGTCACCAGGTCCGAAACCTGGGTCGACGAGAGCCCGACATTGGTGTGGCTCGGGAAGCTGAAGGCGTTCGGCGTGGTGTCCGCGTTGGCTTCGAAAGCGCCGATGTCGCAGGCCGCGACCAGATTGCCGTCGCCGTCGAAGGGCCGCGCAACACCGCGCTGGTCGGTGGCCGGCGGCGGGCAGGTGCCGGTGACGGCATCCACGGCCGGGCTGAGCGTGTTCAGCGCGTGGGTCAGAGTGGGGCCGCCGTTGTCGGCCAGAGGCTGGAGACCCGGGTCGGTAACGCCAACCTGGTCGCCGCTGGCATTGAAGGCCGCCGTCGCGTTGCCGTCGCCAATCAGGTTATCGCCTAGCGAGGTGAAGTTGGGGCCAGACAAGCGATCGACGTCGGGGCCTTGGTTGCCTGCGACGATGGAGGTGGCGACGCGGAAGGATGTGCCTCCACCGCCGTAAGTGGCGACGCCTGCCCCTTGATTGTCCGGCGCGGTGTTGCCGGTGACGGTGCTGTTGTTGATCGCGGTGCGGGCGTAGTAATTGAACACGCCGCCGCCGTTCGCGGCGATATTGCCGGAGATCGTGCTGTTGCTCACGGTCAAACTGCCGTAGAAGTTGCTGATACCGCCGCCAGCGTTTCCTGCGGAATTGCCCGATACGGTGCTGTGGCTCACGGTCAGGGTGCAGCCACTGCTGTAGATACCGCCGCCCGCGGACACCCCGGTGTTGCCCGACACAGTGCTGTCGACCAGGCTCAGGCTGCCGCCGTAACACGTGATGCCCGCGCCGTCATCGCTTCCGGTGGTCAGCAGGCCGCCGCTGACGGCGGTCTGCTGCAGCGTCAGATTCCCGGTGCTGTTGATCGCCAGGATGCGGAAGGGGTCGGTCGAGACGCGCGCGATGCGGTGGTCGTCGCCCTCAATGATGATCTGGCTGGTGACCAGCGGAAGGCCGGTGGGACCGAACGTGGTGTTGTTGACCGTGGTCAGGGTCTGGTTGGCGGTCAGGACCAGGGTATCGGGGCCCGCGGAGCCTGCCGCGCAGCCGTTGCCGCCGTCATTGCCGTTATTGGCGTTGTTGATCGCGCCGACCAGGGAGCAGGTGCTGCCGTCCACGAAGATGACGGCCGCCTGTGCCGGCGCCGAGGGCAAGGCAAACAGGCCCGCGGCAAGCGCTGCGGCAAGAGGGGTGAGACGCTGCGTCGGTCCGTTGCCGCCGCGGCGCGGATTGGTCGTCGAGTTGAAGGCTGGGTTTTTCATGGTGATTTCCTCGTCGGGTGGTGAATCACGCTGAGTGGTGCGTAACCGGGTTCGGCGACAGCCGGGCCGGGGCTCTTACTCGCCTCGCACCCGGCACCGCCTTTGCGGCGGTGGGTGCGAGCGCGGGAATCTGTTGGGCTTGACCGGGAGTGCCTCAATGCCACCCGAGGCGCTCCCGCGTAAACCCACTGGGTTACGGTCTGGCTCATGGATTAAGGACTCTCTGCCCAGGTCTGAATTCAAGGTCGGGTCAAGCCCGCGTGCTGTTTGCGGGCGGACCCGACGGGCGCCCCTCGTCGAGGGTGCGCAGCGTCGGTTCCGCCTTCGGCTTGAACCGACCTACGAGCCGGATCGAACCTGTGCAGACCTTCCTCAAGAACACCCGGCACGGTACCCACCCGTCCCGCGATGACCGGAAGCGCCACGCCCGGCTCCGAAGACCGCCGTGTTGCCGTCGATGGCGACGGAATAGCCGAATAGGTCGCCGTCCTGACCATCCGGCCGGCTGCGGCGGTTTCCGGGTCGGATCGACCAGCAGCGGATTGACGGCATGGACCGCGGACGCGGCACCGGGAATTACCCGGCGCTGCACAACGTAAAAAGCGCCGATTTGCATGAGCCCCTCCCATGTCCTGCGCCGGTCGTTTCAGGCTGCGCTGTCCGCGGTTGGAACCCTTGCGAGTCCATGACAGCGCGCCCGCGTTCCACCTCACCGCCAGCATGGCCATTGAATCACGCGGCAGTGGCATTTGAGTGTGAAGATTTGTGCGAATTTGTAACGTAGCGTGACGGCCGTTACGGGCGCCTGACGCCGGGCCGAGATGCGATGCGCCACCCGTGCGGGGAACGGAACGCTGTCAGGCAGTCATCGCCGGATGCTTCGGTGGCGTGGGCCGACGACGCTTGCCCGCCCTACCGCGACTGGAATGGCGGATGCGCTGCGCTTATCCGCCCTGCGGACTCAACCGGTTCAGTGGTTTGGGCAAACGGTAAAACCGTTCACCCAAACTGCCAAGTCAGACACGTTTTGAATCACGGTCCCAACAGGCCAAGGGATCCGAGCAGGGTTCCCACCGCACCCGAAATCACCGTGAAGCTCACGCCCAGCAAAGCCGTGACGGCGTTGGGGGCGGTGACCGTGGTGAAGGTGTCGGAAACGCCTCCCACCGTCAGGATGGTGTTCACCCCGGTATTGAATGTGGATGCCGAGGTGTGCCGCACGCACACCGTCTGACCGTTGCTGATGGTGCCGGCCGCAGTGGTGAAGGTCCCGGTGCAGCCGATCGAATACCCGCCGCCCATGATCGAGATCGCTGCTGGAGCCGTGATGCCGCTGATCGTCACCGCATTGGACGTGCGCACGCTGTTGCGCGGCACGTTGGTCTGGTCCATGAACGTGAACTGATTGGGTGTTGTGTCGGCCGCCAGTGTGGTGCTGGTGCTGGTGAAGGTGTCGGAGACGCTGCCGATGGTGAGCATGGTGTTGACCGCGGTGTTTAATGCGGCCGCGGCCGTATGCCGCACGCAGACCGTCTGGCCACTGTTGATGGTGCCGGCCGCAGCGGTGAACGTGCCGGTGCAGCCGATGGAATACGTCCCCCCGCTGACCGAGATCGGCGTGGCGGTGTTGATGCCGGTGACGGTGACAGTGTTGGAGGTCTGCACGCTGTTGAGCGCCACGTTCGTCACATCGGTGAAGCTGAAGTCGTCCGGCGTGACGTCTTCGTCATCGATGATCGTCAAGGTCTGGCTGCTGGGGCTGGCCAGCGTGGCGTTGCTCGGGTTCCCCGCCGAAACGAGGATGTTCTCGTCGGGCGACTCGAAGATCGTGTCGTTGACGATGCTCAGGCTGAAGCCGCCGCTCAGATCGCCCGCCGGAATCGTCACGCTGCTGACGGCGGTGTTGTAGTCACCAGGCCGTGAGGCCGTTCCGCCAAAGCTCAGCGGCACCGTGACCGGCTTGCCGCTCGGACCCGAGAGCTGCAAGGAGACTGCAGCCGTGCCGGCGGCTTCGCCGACGTTCTGGGTTGCGGCCGTGAACTTCACCGTCGGCGCATCGTCGTTGTCCTGGATCGTCGCGGTATAGGCTGGCAGTGAGCCGGCGGTGGCGTTGGTCAACGCACCCAGGGTGAAGATCACTGTCTCGCTGTCTTCATCGAGCGTATCTTCTGCGATGCTCAGCACGATGTTCACCGCCGTCGAATTCGGCGGGAACACCAGCGGGCTCGATGTCGTGCTGTTGAAGTCGGCCGCGGTGGCAGAACCGCTCACGGCAAACGCCGCTCTGACTTCCAGTGCCGAAGGCGCAGACAGGCGCACGGGAATCATCACCGTGCTGGCGGTCTCGTTGTAGACGGCACCGGCGGTGTCGAAGCTCACCGTGGGCGTGCCGTCGTCGTCCACGATCGTGCCGATGGCGCTGCCGTCGCTCAGCACCGCGGTATTGGTGGGCGCATTGAGCAGCACCACGAGGTTGTTGCCGTTATTGCTCGCAACCGCGAGGTCGGGCTTGCCGTCGCTGTTGAAGTCGGCCGCGGCGACGGCACTGGCGAGGCCGCCGGCGGCGTAGCCGGTCGGGTTGGGGAAGCCGCCGCTGCCGTTGTTGAGCAATACCGCCACATCGTCGCCGTCCTGGTTCGCCACCCCCAGGTCGGGCTTGCCGTCGCCGTTGAAGTCGGCGGCGACGACGCCGACCGGTACGCCGCGGGAACTCCAGTCGCTCGCAGGCAGGAAACCGCCACTGCCATCGTTGCGCAGCACCGAGATGGCGGAGATGGAGGAACTGGTGTCGCCAGCGGGGGCGACCCCCAGGTCGAGCTTGCCGTCGCCGGTGAAGTCGGCGGCGACGATGGAGACGGGCTTCGGACGCACGGGATAAAAGACTGGCGCGAGGAAGCCGCCGCTGCCGTCGTTCATCAGGATCGCGACCTTGCCCGCGAAAGTGCCGGTGTTGATGTTGCGATTCGCGGTCCCCACCGCGAGGTCGGGCTTGCCGTCGCCGTTGAGGTCGGCCGCGGTGACGCACAAAGCGCCGTTGGGGGCGCTCAAGGCGTAGTTGACCGCGGCGAGGAACCCGCCCAGACCGTCACTGCGCAACACCGATACGTTCTGGCTGCCGAAATTCGCCACCGCAAGGTCGGCCCTGGTGTCGTCGTCGAAGTCGGCCACCGTGGCGCAACCAGCTTCCGAACCGACGGGGTAGCGCCCCGCGATGGAGAAATGGCCGCTGCCGTCGTTGTGCTCCAGCGTGACGGTGCCATCGCTGTTGGTGGTGGCCAGGTCCGGCTTGCCGTCGCCATCGAGATCGGCCGCGACGACGTACTGCGGCGTGCCGCCGCCGACGCCATAGTTGACCGGGTCGAGGAAATCGCCGCTGCCGTCGTTGAGCACCACCGTGGCGCCGTTAGCGCCCGCTGTCGCCACGTCGGGTTTGCCGTCGCCATTGAAGTCGGCGGCAGCGACGGACACGGGTGAAGCGATCGAGACCACCGGGCTGTGGAAGCCGCCGCTATCCTGGTACAGCACCATGAGGCTGCTGGTGTTCGCAGCCACGAGGTCGGCCTTGCCGTCGCCGTTGAAATCGCCCGCCGCCACTCCGGAGACGTTGGTGCCCGTCGCGTAGCCGATGCCGCCGGTCGTTGCGGGGAAACCGCCGCTGCCGTCGTTGAGCAGCACCGCGACATTGTTGTGCTCAGCGTCCGACAGGACCAAGTCTGGCTTGCCGTCGCCGTTGATGTCGGCAACGTAAGGGAATTGGGCGAAGCCGACGTTCGTCCCCACGAACTTGCGCTTGGATGCTGTGAACCCGCCGGCGCCGTCTCCAAACTGGAACTCGATTTCGCGGATGCCCCCGATTGGTACCGCGACGTCCAGATTGCCGTCGCCGTCGAAGTCGGCGGTGACGATGTCGTCGGGTTCCCTGGAGAAGTTCCGATTGACGGCAGGGAGGAAGCCGCCGCTGCCGTCGTTGAGCAGCATCGAGATGAAGTTCATGGTGTTGAAGCCGCTACCGTTCCAGCTCACGGTCACCAGGTCCGGCTTGCCGTCACCGTTGAAGTCGCCCGTGGCCACGGATGTAAGGCCGACGGGCACGGTGTAGTCGACCGGAATCGGGAAGGCACCGCTGCCGTTGTTGAGCAGCACCGCGACCTTGTTGCCCGGCCTGGCGACCGCCAGGTCCGGCTTGCCGTCGGCGTTGAAGTCGGCCACGACGACAGTCTCGGGGTTGGAGCCACCCGGGGAGTAAGCGGCCGCGGGAAGGAAGTTGCCGGTACCGTCGTTGATCAGCACCGAGACGGTGGAGCCGAGCCGGTTCGCCGCCACCAGGTCAGGTTTGCCGTCGCCGTTGAAGTCGCCCGCAGCGACGCTGGTGGGACTGCTCCCGACGGCGTAGTTGCTCGCCGGGATGAAAGCGCCGCTGGCGTCGTGGAGGACCACCGAGACGTTGTTCGCGGTGGTGTTCGCCGTCGCAATGTCGGGCATGCCGTCGCCATCGAAGTCGGCAACGACTACGTCGTGGCGGCCCGCGCCGATGGCGATCGTCGGCGGCCCGACGAACCCGGCGGCCGAGCCGAACGCCGTCGGGCTGCCGAGCTGGAGCGAAAGGGTCTCGTTGCCCTCGCTTTGGGTGTCGTTGACGATCGGGACCGAGACGATGTCCTGGGTCAGCCCGGCCGGGATGTGCAACACGCCGCTGGCCGGCGCGTTGTAGTCGCTGCCCGCCGTCGCCGTCTCGGGCGCCAGGGTGTACGGCACGACGATGTCGCCGCTGGTGTCCCCGCTGCGAACCACGTTGAAGTCGAGGTTGCCGGCAGTCTCGCTGACGGAGACGTCGGAAACGCTCAGCTGCGCTTCGCCGGCGTGCGCCGTCGCGGCAGCGAGCAGGAATGCAGCGGAAAACATCATCGCGTGCGACGCGCCGCAACGCCCGAAGATCGGAGTGACCATGCGTAATATCTCCCCGCCGCTGAATGCAATCGATGCATGTCGATCCCCATTCACGCAGCCCCCGGGGAATTCGGGTCGAGCGAAGCTCGGGGAGGCTATCACATCCGCGCAGCGTCGATTGCAAGCCGCCGCCGCCGGGGCCGGTCCGCGATACCCGGCTCCGGAATCGAGGCGCAGACGACTTACGTCAGACTCGGTTTGTTTCGGTGCAAGACGTCCCGGTAGCGAGGGAATTGATCCGATCAGTGTTTCATCTTCGGCGAGAGCACGTTCTGCCGATTTCAAGCGTTGCGCAGGTACATCTTGTACAGGCCGATGTCGAAGCAGTTCACGAGGTAGCGGACGAAATCTGCGGTGGCAACCGAGAAGGGTTCATCGCCCACTGCGAAGGGCGGCGCCACCGGGAAGCTGGCACCCGTGGCAAAGGCCAGCGCGGTGACGAGCTGCACGGTCAGCGTCTCGTCCGCCTCCGCGCTGAGGTCGCCCACGACGGGAACCGTTAGCGTACCGCTGGTCTGGCCGGCGGGGATGCGAAACACGGCCTCGGTAGGCGGCGCGGTGTAGTCGCTGCCGGCCGTGGCCGGGTCGCCGCCGGACGAAGCCACGGTGTACGGAATCACGAGGTTCGAGTCCAGTGGGCCGCCCATCTCGCGCTGGACGTTGAACTCGAGGTACACCGTGCCGGTGTCGCCCTCGGTCACCGAGGCATCGCTGTTGCTGACCTGGACTTGTGCTCCCGCCGCGAGCGGCAGGGTCAGAAGCAGGGAACCGAGCGCGGAGTGAATCTTCATGGCGACATCTCCCTACTGATAACCGGGGGACCTGCTCTGCCGCCGCCTCGCGCGGCCGCCAACGCCAAAACAGGTCTGGCCGATCCGCTCACGGCGAAAAAGCCTGCCTGATCGCGCGCGGCACGCACCGAAGACCACCGTGTTGCCATCGGTGGCGACGGAACCGCCGGATAGGTCGTCTCCCTGGAGTTGCCATTGAGGCCCCCCGGCGTAAAGCCCAACCCCAATGTCTTTCTACGATAAGCCGAACGCGCCTTCGCGGGAATGACGGTTTTTGTGAGTTGTTGTTACACGATCCGAAAGCCTCAATAGCCGCAGTTTCAAATCACGGGCCCTACAGGCCACCGAGGAATCCGAGCACGGTTCCCACCGCGCCCGAGATCACCGTGGAAGTCACGCCCAGCACGGCCACGACGCCGTTGGCGGCCGTGACCGTGGTGAAGGTATCGGAAACGCCTCCCACCGTCAGGATGGTGTTCACCCCGGAGTTGAACGACGCCGACGAGGTGTGCCGCACGCACACCGTCTGACCGTTGCTGATGCTGCCGGCCGCAGTGGTGAAGGTGCCGGTGCAGCCGATCGAGTAGCCGCCGCCCATGATCGAGATCGCTGCTGGACCCGTGATGCCGCCGATCGCCACCGCATTGGACGTGCGCACGCTGTTGCGCGGCACATTGGTCTGGTCCATGAAGGTGAAGGCATTGGGCGTGGTGTCGGCCGGTGCCGGGTTCACCGTGATGTTCACCGTCTGCTGGGCGGCGGGCAGGAAGCGGCTGGGGCCCGTATCCACGCCGGGGTGGTTGGCCTTGACGGTGCAGGTGCCGGCGGCCACACCGGTAGCGGTGGCCGTCACCATCGCGCCGCTGCCGCTGCTCGCGCCCAGGGTGCAGGCGGCTGTCGTGGTGCTGCTCAAGGTGGCAGGCAGGCCGGAGCTGTTGGTGGCGGTGACCGTGGACGTGGTGCCGCCCACGGTGATGCTGGTGGGTAGGGCGGACAGGGTGATGGTCTGGCTGGCGTACGGCGCCGAGCAGGACGGGCTTACCGATCCGCCGTTGGTGCCGTCGCAGGTCCAGCGCCAGGCGCCGGCGCTGCCCATCACAGTTGCCGTCAAGGTACCGACGCCGCAGAGATTCATCGCCGGGGCGCTGGAGGTGGCAACCCCGTCGGCCGTACCGC
>JBQTIX010000064.1:0-17239 GCA_052387695.1 Panacagrimonas sp.
GGCAACAGCTCAATGCCCTTGCGCGCCAGTCCCACCACCAGACCGTAAATCAGCAAGACGTGAAACCCAACGACAAAACCAAAACCAATCAGCCGGTTCCGGGGGTCGTGGTGCTGGGCAAAGTTCAAATGCGATTCGACGCAATCATGCGCCGCCTCTGCAATGGACTCAGAACCATCGGATTCTCCTACCTCGGTAATGCGGACTGAGAGGGCCTTGCCGGCCCACTCGTTCGTTCGTGATACTTGGATACAGTTTGCATGCGTACCAGCTTTATGGCAACCAACGAGCAGCCCTGAGTCTGTTGCGCGATGCCACTGCGACTCGCCAACAGTCCCCCGGAGGAGACTGTTCTGCGCTGTGGCTGAGAAGAATGCCGAAACCTTCTCGTTCCGGCATCCTGATCCCAGCCCGTTACAAAACCCCCATTACAAAACCCTTCACAAAACCCACAGCAAAATCTACTGCGCCGGCACGGCCTCTTCAACCACCGCCGGCGTCGTTTCCGCCACCGGAGCTTCATCAGCAGCCGCAGGGACCGCAGCGCCGGCATCACCCGCCGGGGCGTCTGAAACCACCGCCGGCTCGCCCGCAGTTTGGGTGACCAGCGCAGGCCCGCCCGCCGCAACGCCCTTGGTAACTTTCAACTCCACCCGGCGATTGAGCTCACGTCCTTCGTCGGTCTCGTTGTCGGCCACCGGCTGGCTTTCGCCATACCCCACCGTGGACATGCGCGACTCAGCAATATCCTTGCCGACGAGATAGGTCTTGACCGATGCCGCCCGCTTGTCAGAAAGACGCTGGTTGTACTCGTCCGAACCCTTGCCGTCCGTGTGCCCTCCCAGTTCAACCTCGATCTCGGGATAGGCCGTCAATTCCTCACCGACGTTGTCGAGAATCGTCTTGGCATTGACCGTCAGTCTCGCCTTGTCGAACTCGAAGTTGACGCCGCGCAGCACGATGATGTCGCCAGTGCCACAGCCCTTGAGGGAGATGCGTTCGCCCGCTGCCGGGGTCTTGCAGGGATCCACCTCGTCGTTGTCGTCAGCCGCGGTGCAACCCTTGTCGGCCGGAAAATCGATCAGGC
This sequence comes from Panacagrimonas sp., assembly GCA_052387695.1. GTDB lineage: Bacteria > Pseudomonadota > Gammaproteobacteria > Nevskiales > Nevskiaceae > Panacagrimonas. The sequence goes on from JBQTIX010000064.1 coordinate 1,088, forward strand.
CATCGCCGTCGTTGTCCTTGCCGTCGCTGCACTGAGGAGGATCGGTCTCATCCCCGTCATCTGCCGCAGTACAACCCGGATCGGCCGGGAAGTCGATCAGACCGTCACCGTCGTTATCGAGCGTGTCGGAACACACGGCGGGCGGCGGGACGACCGCAACCGGCTCAGCCGGAGGCGGAGGCGGAGGAACCGGCAGCGCAAAGTAGTAGTTCGCCGACAGCATCAGGGACTGGGTGTCGTACTCCGCATCGAGGTGCGTTTCCTGCTGGTCTCTGAAACCGAAGAACTGGGACTTCTGCGCCTTCAGATAGCGGTAGTCCAGACCAATCGTGATCGAGTCCGCAACGTCCCAGCGGATACCACCGCCGGCCTGATAGGAGAATGCCGCATCGTCCGACTTTCGCGGTCCGTTGCAATCCTGGAAAGGACAGATCAGCGGCCCAACAGGCAGGTTCACGACGAACGGACCCTGGGTCAACTGGTTGGTCGGCTGCCGTTGCAGCTTGAATCGGGTAAAGCCGGCGCCGCCGCCGAGGTAGGGATGAAAGCGCGACGAGGGAAACAGGTCGTACCACAGGTTGAACATGCCCGAGGTACCGGTGATCTTGACATTCTTGCCTTCGGGCTCACGCCCCCCAATAGCAGGAGTCGGATCGGGATAATTGACTTCATCCGCATCGTTCTGACGGTACGCCAGTTCGAATTCCGGCCGCAGCCCGCTTGGAAAGCTGTAGCCGATCACGCCCGAGAAGAACAGGTTCCCCTTGTACTCGTTCTCCGCAGCCACTCCCGTATTTTTTATAGGCTCGGGCTCGACGGGCACGGTCGGCTGCGTGATGAAAGTGTGCGTTCCCCTGAAATCGAATTCCTGGTCGCCCGGCTGGTTGTAGCCGATGCCGCCGCCGACGTAAGGACCCTTGTTCCGATACAGCGATCCGTCGCCTTCCTGCGCGTGCACTGCCAGGGGCAGCGCCGCTGCGGCCACGAGAACAGCCGCCCTCATCCACGAAGAGTTCGCTCGATTCATTGTTGTTTCTCCCAGCTTTGATTTTTTTGAGCGCAAGACGCGGCTCGGATCAGCATTTGTTTGTAATTTCATCATCCGATCAGAAGGACCAGGTCACGTAAGCACCATAGGTCCTGGCCTGGCCGAAAAATGCGGTGTCGCCGAAGTCCTGCCGGTACACCTGGGTGTAGTAGACGTCGTCGGTGAGATTCTTGCCGTAAACCGTCAGGCGGATATTGGTCCGCGGGTCGAACAGCCCAGCGCGCGCGCTCCAGATCTGGTAGGGCACCTGCACCAGCGTATTGAGCGGGTCATAGAAGAAACCGTCGTTGGCATAGACGTCACCACCGACTTCCGCTTCAAGTCCGGCAAAGAACGGGAAGGTGTAGTTGACGGCCAGCGTGCCGGTCAATTCCGGCGTGCGGACGGTCTTGTTGCCCCTGAAATCAATCTGCTCGTCGCTGAAGCCGGTCTCCGGCCTGAACGCACGGCCGACGAAGTCGTTGTACTCGCCGTCCAGGTAAACGCCGCTGAGGCTGATCACGAGGTTGTCGATCGGATACCACGCCGTCTCCAACTCGGCGCCCTTCACCGTGTAGGTGCCGGCATTCTGAAGACTGGTCACGCCGCCGCTGGCCAGCGACAGATTCTGAACCTGCGCATTGTTGACGCGCGTGGTGAACGCCGCGAAGTTGAATTTCACTGCGTTGTCGAACAGCTCCGACTTCAGGCCAACCTCGTTTGATGCGGCCAGTTCGGGCTCGATCCGATCCGGCGGATCGGTCACGTTGAGGCCGTTGAAGTTGCCGCTCTTGAAGGCTTCGGAATAACGGTAGTAGATCAGGTTTTCGTCGCTGAACTTGTAGTTCAGACCCAGGTTCGGCGTAAAGCTGTTCCAGGTGTGTTTCTGCTGATCAAACTTGACCCCGGTGAACGTGGGCGACTGAAATTCAGGAATGAAATCCTGAAGCGGACCGATGATCCCGCCCAGACCGACGCCGGCCGGGATGTTGAGCCGTGCATTGATCCTCGAATCCTTCAGCTTGCGATCTTCGGTGGACACGCGACCGCCGAGCACCAGGGATGTCGAGTCGCTGACGTGAAATGTGAATTGCAGGTACGCGGCCAGGGCGTCGGTGTTCACGCTGCTGACCAGCGGGATCTCGAGAAAAATGTTCTGGTTGGTATCGGCATTGGCATCGCAGTCGCCGCCGGCCGCGACGAAGATGCCGCAGAGTGCTCCCAGTTCGGTGATCTGCTGCGCCTGCGCCTGCGTCACCAGCCCCAGGGCCTGAAGGCCGGATGCAAACGCCTGACCGTTGGTCTGCGCGGCGCCAGCAACACCAAGACCCAGCGCCACCGGCTCGACGAAGATCGGATAGCGTCCGGTCTTGAGCGTGTGCTCGGCATAGACGCCGCCGATGTACTCCAGCCAATCCGGGGTGTTGGCCGGATTGGAACTGAAGATCAGTTCGCCGATGTCGGAATCCGCCGTGTTCGGAATGGCGCTGATGTCCAGCACCGGCTCGGGAGCGGAGTCGTAGTCGAAGCGGATGGTGCTTTCCGCCGTGATATTGCCGTAGACCGCTTTGATATCGAAGGCGTCGAACCAGCGCGCATTGGCAGTCGCCGTCCGGATGCGGGTGATGGCTTCCACGCCCACGTTGGGCTGGTTGCCGCTCTTGTGCGGTTCGTCGATCGCGGTCAGGGCCGGGGTGAACAAGGGTGAGGCTCTGATCAGCACCGTGATGACCGAATCGGCATCCTGGTTGCGCAGATCGTAGTAGGACGCCTGGACGTCGAAGTCGTCATTCGGCTCCCAGCGCAGCACGCCGCGATGGCTGGCGTTGCGGTAGGGCCGGTACTTCTGGTCGGGGTTGGGCTGGTAGATGTCGTGCGCGTCGTGGTCCTGATACAGGCCTGAGATGCCGAAGCTCAGCGTGTTGTCGGTGAACGGCACCGGACCGGAGAAGCCGACCTTGGTCTTGGTGTCGTTGTAGTTGCCGAACTGCTGCAGGAAGTCGCCGCAATACTCCTCATTGCAGGGCTCCTTGAGTTCGACCTTGATGGCGCCGGCGATGGCGTTGCGGCCGTAAAGGGTACCCTGCGGTCCCTTCAGCACTTCGATCTGCTTGACGTCGCCGAGGGCCTGCGCCGAGGAGAACGTGAACGGCAGGTAAAGGCCGTCGATGTAGGTCGCAACCGAGGAGTCGATACCGGCCTGGAAGGCGTCGCCGCCCACGCCGCGAATGAAGATGATGGAGTAGCTGGCCATCGAGTCGAACGTCAGGCCCGGCGTGACGAGCTGCAAATCCTTGATGTCGTTGACGCCCTGGGCATCGAGCTGGCCGGCGCTGAAGGCCTGGACGCTGGACGGCACTTCCTGGAGATTTTCTTCGCGCTTCTGCGCGGTGACCACGATCTCTTCGAGCAGGCGGCTCTTGACTCCGCCTTCCTCCGCCGCCGCTTCTTCCGGCGCAGCTTCGGAGGCTTCCGTGCCGGCGACGGGAACGGTGTCGAGCGGCGCTTCGCCGGCGGGAGGCGCGTCGGCAGCAACCGGCTCGGTGGCGACGCTGGCCTCGGGGTCCGGCGAGACAATAGCCTCGTCCTGGGCAAACGCGGGTTGCATCAGGGCCAGCTCTACTGCAACCACCCACGCCAGCTTTTTAAGACGGCTTCCCTCGTTCATGCAAATCTCCTCCAACGTCACGCAGTGTTTGTTATGTCCCGACGCCAAGTTAAGCGGATGTGCAGGTTGCGTCTTTCGTATTAGTCTCCCGACCATATCAAAAACGTGCTTGCGCGATGAATTTTGATCGGGCTGTTCGGTATTTGCGCCGCATCAGGCATATCAAGATATGCTCATCAACGCCGCGCATGTGGTTGAATCTCGATATCTTGTATGACCCCACCGGGCGGACTATCGCGTTCCGTGCGAAACCTCGCGGTTATCGTATGGATCACTACGGATCGACGAGTCTGGGGCAGGGTCTGACGAAACAGCCGTCCGTGTGTTGGCCGGCAGATGAACCGCAGTGCAGGATTGCTGAGTCGCCCCTTCGGGAGAAATACGATGGACAAAGCTGCACCCAACGGTTCCGGGCTGACCACGTTCCCGTGGCTCAAGGATCATGAACCGCGGTCAGGTCGCCTGGCCCGTCCCTTGCTCCGATCCGCGCTGGCCATCGCCGAGGTCGAACGCGTATCGCCGGACGCCGTGCTGCCGGGCGCGACGATTTACGCCTGTCTGCGCGCCGCTGCCGATTCAAACCCGTCGAAGCCAGCCATCCTCCATCTCCTGTCGGCGGACCCGACTGCCGCCCCGTTGACGCTGACGTACGCGCAGCTTCTCCACCAGATCGAACGCGCGGCCACGCTATTCCGCAGACTCGCCGGCGAGGAGCGCAGCGCGGTCTCGATCATCCTTCCGATGCTCCCGGAGGCGCTGGTGGCGTCCTGGGGCGCGGCCACGGCCGGCATTGCCAATCCGATCAATCCCTACCTGGAAATCCGGCAGGTCGCGGCGATCATGAATGCGGCGCGCGCAACGGTGCTGGTGACCACCACGCGCAAGTACGGCCCCGGTGCCTGGGACAAGCTGCATGAACTGCTCGGCCAGGTGCCGACACTCATACGGGTGTTGTACGTCGATGCACCGGACTCCCCCGACGACTTTGCGGGCGCGCTGGCGAACGAAGGCCCCGGACTGGGCTTCGAGCCCGGGAATGACCCGCACGCCGAAGCCGTATACCTGCCCACCGGCGGCACTACCGCTGCGCCCAAGCTGGTGCGCATGACTCACCGAGGCCAATTGCTCGCGGCCTGGATCATGGGGGGACTGGCGGGGTCCGAATCCGATTGCGTAGTCGGCCACGCCATGCCTAATTTTCACGTCGGCGGCAGCGTGATCCTGTCCCTGCGCGCGATCCTGTTCGGCCAGACGGTGCTCACCCTGACCACCGACGGATTCCGCAACCCGGGCGTGGTGAAGAATTTCTGGGACATCGCGCGCACGTACCGCATGACGTCCTTGATCTCCACGCCGGCCACGGCCGCGGCGATTCTGGCGCTGCCGCCAGAGGTGATGTCCGAGGGGCATTGCATCCGGAGCTTCAACGCCGGCGGCAGCACGATTCCGGTCGAGTTGCTGCGCGGCTTCCATGAGCGCTATGGCGTCTGGCTGCGTGAACTGTGGGGCATGTCGGAGATTCACGGTGCGGTGTCCAGCCATCCGGGTACGGACAGCGAGCCAATGGCGGGATCCGTCGGCGTACACCTGCCGTGGCATCCGGTGAAAGCCATCGAAGTCGATGCGCAGAACAGATTTGTGCGCGAATGCGCGCCCGGCGAACGCGGCGTGCTCATCATCGGCGGACCGGGCGTGACGCCGGGCTACGTGGACAGCTCGCTGGATGCGGAATTCTTCGTCAGGGACATGCCGGACGGTCTGCGCTGGGCCAACACCGGCGATCTCGGCACGGTGGACGAGACCGGCCACATCTGGATGTTCGGCCGCGCCAAGGACGTGATCGTGCGCGGCGGTCACAACATCGATCCACGAATGATCGAGGAAGTGCTGGTCTGCCACCCAGCGGTGCAGATCGCCGCCGCAATTGGAAAGCCGGACGCGTCGAAAGGCGAGATGCCGATTGCCTACGTGCAGCTCAAGCAGGGCCAGAGCGTGGAGCCGGGCGAGCTGATCGCACTGTGCAAGGACAAGGTGCAGGAACGTGCCGGCGTGCCGGTGGAGATCTTCGTTATTCCCGCCATGCCGATGACTGCCGTGGGCAAGATCAACAAGCCGACTCTGCGCGTCGACGCGACGCGGCGTGTTGCGACCGAGGTGGCGGGCGGGATCGTCGGGGGCGCGGTGGATGTCGCAGTGGATGAGAGTGGCCGTCGGCCGAAGGTCATCATCAAGGCCGGTGTCGCCACCGACCGGATCGCGTCGGTTCAGTCGCAGCTGGAAGTCGCGTTCAAGACCTTCGAGTTTCTCACCGAGATCCGGGTCAAGGCCGCCTGATCGGCTGCGCTCACCGACGAATCACGCCGGCGGCAGCAGCGGACGCGGATCGAAGTAATCCGACCAGCGCACGATCTTGCCGCCGCGCACGGTGAACGTGCCGGCGAGCGGGAAGGACAGAAGGCGGCGGCCGTCGGCGGTGTCCATGTGATCGACTCGCTCGGTCAGCACCGTCTCGCCGCTGACGCCGAGCGCCACCACGTCGATCACGAGCGCGTGCAGCTGATAGCCCTCGATGAAGCCCCGCATCATCTGCAGCATGACCGCCTTGTTCGGCGCCGTCGGCAGGCCGGTGTTTTCCCACTTGCAGTCGTCAGCGCAGTAGGTCTCGACCGCCGAGATCAGACCGCCGCCACGGCTGAGTTCAGCGAAGAATGCGCGCACGACTGCTTCCGGATTCTGGTTCATGATTTCTTGATCCTTTAGTCGATGCGGTAAACGCGGTACTCGACGATGCCGCCCGGCAGCAGATGGCCGGCGGCGACGAACAGTGTGTGATTGACCCAGGCGTAGCGCGGGTCGCCGCATTCCAGCCTCGGCGCGGTGCGCAAATACGCGTCCGCGAACTCGGTGCCGGCGCCGGTCTGAAGCGCCGCACCGATCTTCTCGTTCATCTGCAGGAAGCCGACGTAGTTCACATAGATGAACGCACCGTCCGCGGTCGCAATCTGGCCGCGCACGTCGACTCGACCGTAACCATCGGCGCCGATCAGCAACCAGTCGCCACCCGACAGAAACTTCCCGCGAATGCGCTCGCCGCTGACGCTGCCCTCGCCCATCGTGAAGCACATTCTTCCGCCCATGGGCGTGGCACCGACATCGACCGGCGGCTGCACCTGGGCGGTAAACGTGAACTCGTGGACGAGCGAAGCGGCTTCGCGGCTGGCGGTCATGGGCTGGATCTCAGGGCATGCAGAGAATCGCGTTCGTGTGCATGGTGTCGAGGTACTCCTTCACGCCTGCGATCTTCCCGTCACGCACCGTGAACAGGAAGTGGTAATGGTTGTTGTAGTGGCGTCCGTTGTTGAGATCCGCAAGCGACTCCGTTTCCACCGCCACGCGATCTCCTTCCGCCGTGAAGGCCTTGGGCATGAGCTTGATCGCCCCGCCCTTGCAGCTCCCGCCGACGCCTGACAGCAGCTCGCGGAACTGCGTCATGTTGTAGGTGCCGGAAATCGGCATGGTGCCGGCGACCCACCAGGTCGCGGTGTCGGCCAGCAGCGCCAGGGTTGCATCGACGTTGCCGGTGGAAAAAACTTCCATGAAATGCTTGACGGTCTGCTTGTTCTGCTCGGGTGTGCTCATGCGCTTCTCTCCTCTGTGAGTTCTATCTCGATGCTGTCTTCGGTCAACATGACAGGGTAAGTCCGGATCGGGATTTTTGTCATCCCGTTCGGTATGCCGGTACGCAGGTCGAAGCGCGCACCGTGCTTGGGACAGAACAGGTGCACGCCGCGCATCTTGCCGCCTTCCAGGGTCGCAAGCTGATGCGTGCACTTGTTCTCCACGGCGAACACGCCGGCCGAGGTGCGACACAGCAGCACCGAACGACCCTCGACCGTGAACGCCTTGTTGCGGTCGACGCCAAGCTCCGAAAGCCTGCACACGGCGTGCTTCACTTCTTGCCGTCGCGCGACCAGAGGTCGCCTCCGGCAATGTAGCGGTCCACTTCCTTGTGGAAGTGACGGATGCGCGCTTCCTGCTCGCTCCAGATCGGTCCCTTGAAGCCACGCGATTTCAGGCCGCTCTGCACGTTCGGCACCAGCTCCCAGTCCTGAAGCAATACCGGGCCAATGCCCGGCACCTCGTTTGCCGGCCAGCGCTCGACGTCAGGCCGGGTCTCGCCGCTGAGGTCGAGTTCCTTCGGCATCGCCATCCAGGTCGGCACGTCGTAGTTCGGCACATCCACGTGGCGATACAGCAGCACGTTGTCGTAGATGAACTTCTCGGGATCGGTCGGATGCGGCACGAAGCGCATGATGAACACGCCCTCGGCGTGCATGCCCATCTGCACGTTGGGGAACATGCCGGTGATCCAGCCGTCGCTGAGCTGGCCGTCGGTGAGCTTGTCCCACTCCTTCAGCCCGAGTTCCTTGGCGCGCTTGCGCTTGGCGATCTGGATGTCGCGGCGTGTGTCGTGCACGGTGCCGGTGTAGGTCTCCGGTTCGATGCCCGCATCGCGCAGGAAAATCTTCGCGCCTTCGTCCAGATCGTGTTCGTGCTGCACTTCGTGACGGTGCGACTTGATGCCGAACCACATGATCATTCGCGAGAAGCCGTTCTTGTAGAGATCGACCTGGCTGAATTCCTCGATCGAACCCTGCGTCTGCGGATGGATATGGGGAAGATGATAGGACTCGTAGAAGGTATCGACACCGGTCTTCCAGTTGCTGCTCCACTCGCTGCGCGTGTGGCGCACGAGGTTCATCGTGTCCATGCCGTAGGCTTCGAGATAGCCCTCCGGCAGGCCGAGCCATTCCTTCAGCGGCGGCGCCTTGCCGTCCATGTTCACGAACACGAGACCTCCGAGCGAGTCGCAGCGCACCTCGGTCAAACCGGGTCTATGCGCGATCAGCTTCGGGTTGAAGGTCTCCTCATCGACGATCTTGTTGAGCTTGCCGTTGCAGCCGAATTCCCAGCTATGGAACGGGCAGGTGAAGCTGCTCGCGCTGCCGCGATCCACCTGGCACACGCGGTTCCCGCGATGCGGGCAGGCGTTGTAGAACGCCTTGATACTCCTGTCGTCCTGACGCACGACGAGGAACTCCTCGTGGCCATGCTGGAACAGCGTGTAGTCGCCCGGCTCCTTGATATCGACCGTGACCGCGGCAAGCAGCCAGATTTTCGGCCACAGCGTCTGCCACTCCTTGGCCATGAATTCGCGCGAGTAGTAACGCGAGGGGTCGATCACGTCGAGCCCGTTATCGACCGGCGGCGAGCGCCCTTCCAGCGAGCCCTCCGGCGCTCCGCAATCGAGCGGGAATTTGAACTCGGTGTCCTTCAGTATGTTGCCCATCGCAGCCTCCAAGCGTTTGCCTGCGCCCTCGTCAAAGGGCGTCCGGGTATTTACGAATGAATCAGGTGAACGAGATGCGTGCTATCCACCTTCATATCTGTCGTGCAGGCGCCTCCAGTAGCAAGGCCTTCAGGCGCTCGCGCGCTGTAGCGCTCAGGCCGAGCGCCTTGCGCAGATATTCGTCGGCGGAACCCCAGCCTTCCTCGATGACCTCGAACACCCGCGCCAGATACGCCGGGTGTGCGCGCGTGACCGCGGCCATCACGACCGGATCGATACCGCTGCCCATCTGGAACGCGATGTCCCGCCGATACAGATTGCTCAAGTCGTAGTCGGCCGCCACGGTTTCGCGCGGCACGTCCAGGGCGGTCAGCAGCAGCGCGGACGCGGTGCCGGTGCGGTCGCGACCGCTGGTGCAGTGAAACAGCAGCGGATAGGCATCGCCTTCCAGCAGCCGTTCGAACAGGCGGGCAAACATCGCACTGCCTTCGACGATGAAATCGCGGTAGATCCCGCTGACCCATCGCTCCACTTGCTCGACGGTCAGCGATTTCACCTGGGCGATCAGCCCCAGAGCGCTCTGCGGAATGAAGCCGATGGCGTGGACGACCGTCCCGGGCACCTCACGGTTCGGCTTCCGCTCCCGCTCGCTGTCCCCGCGCAGGTCGCAGATCGTGCGCAGTCCGAGGCCTTGCACGATCTCGATGTCTGCGTCGCTGAGGTCGGCCAGCTGATCCGCGCGGAACACGGTGCCCGCCTTCACCCGCCGACCGTCCACCGTCGGATACCCGCCAAGATCGCGAAAATTGACCGCGCCGCTCAACACCACACGGCGCTGCATCGGTGAAGACAGATCGGCTGTCATGGCGTCCAAAGCGGGTATCGGCATCAAGCCTTGTTGATGGGGGCGAGCAGCGTGTCGATGGCCGGCACGGCCCTCGGGTCCGGTTCCCAGCCCTGCGTCAACAGCCAGGAGCGGTCGCGCAACAGCTGCTCCTTGGACATCGCGAGCACGGTCTTCTCGACGGCGGCCTGCGCCGACTCGCTGCCCTCGGCATACACCGCGCGCACCGTTTCTGCCGTCGCCGCGCGCAGTCCGTGCACGGCACCGAGAATTTCGGACGGCTCGGCACGCGCGCGATTGAGCACGTCTGCGCCGACGCGACCGGCTTCATCGAGGTCCGCGAGGGCGGCTCTGGTCTTCTCGCCATCTTTGGCTTGGCCACGCAAGGTCTCCGCGGTCGCGAGCAGACGCGCGAGTTCGTCGCAGTCGTAGCGGTATTCCAGCGGCAGATGCTGCGAAATGAGATGCAGCGTGCCGATGGTGAGCTGCGCCGACTGCATCGCGAGCTGATTGGTCTGATCCAGCGCGGGCAGCACGTCTTCCATCATCGCCTTGATGATGGTTTGAATCTGCAAAGCGGGTCGCATCTGCATGGCTCAACCTCGGTGTAGCCCGGTTTGGCGCAAGCCAAGCCGGGATGTCTGTCGGGGTGCGCATCCCGGCTTCGCCTTCGGCGAAACCGGGCTACGAAGGGCGGTCTTCCGCATGGCTCAGGCTCCCATCTCGATCAGGTCACGGATTTCATCGAGCAGCATGTACCCCACGCCGAGCAGCCAGGCGAGCAGGATGTCCTGGTGCGACTTGCCGTTGCGCGCCACGCGGTAGCTCGTGCCCAGGGTCATCGCGACCATCGAATAGGCGTTGAACACCTGGTACCAGTGCAGGGACTTGCGATCGACCTTGAGGCCCGAGGCTTTCTCGTAGGTCTCGATGAATTCGTTCTCCGGCATCAGACCGGAAATCAGCACGGTCTTGCCGTCCTCGGCCATCGTCGAGAACGCGTGGCTGGTGCTCCATGCGAGATCCTGGTGACGGTCGCCGATGCGGCACAGCTCCCAGTCCAGCCAGGTCGTGATCTGGCCGTCGGCCTCGTTGAACAGGTAATTTCCAGTGCGGAAATCGCCGTGCACGACGGAGAGTTTTTCCACACTCGGTGCGTGCTTGTGCAGCCAGCTCGATGCCAGCGCGACCAGCGGCACTTCTTCCTCCGCATCCTCGGCCCAGACGCGATCCCACCAATTCACGGCCCAATGCGCGTTCTCGGTCCCCGCCTTGGGAACGTCGAAGGCCGACAGCTCCGCCTTGCGAAAATCGAAGGTGTGCAACTTCGCGAGGTCACGCACGAACTGCGGCGAAAGCTGCTTGCGCACGTCCTCCGGCATCCAGGTGCCGAGGCCCGACACGCCGCTCTTTGCGGTCGAGGGTTTGGTCACGCCGCCGACGAATCCATAGACAAGGCCCGGATACGGCAGGTGCTCACCGGTTGCGTCCACCCAGAACGCGGGCGGCACGGGCAGGTGGCCCTTGAGCGCGTTGACCATCTGGTACTCGCGCAGGCGGCTGGTCGCGTGCAGCGATTCCGCAAGGTCGGTGCGCAGCACCATGCGCGTGGTCTCGCGACCGACGTGCGGGCGATCCCAGGTCAGATTGAAACCCATCTGCAGTTTCGAGGCACCGCCTGCGAGCCACTTTGCGTCCCCGATCTCGAATGGCGTCTTGAGCTGTGAACCAATCAGCGAGGTCACGCCCTTGACCAGCGCGTCCAGCGGCAGCTTCGTGTACGCGGGACCAGAGCGCTTTTCGAGCTTCGCGGTGAGCGCGCGATCCACCTCGCGCTCCACCACGAACTGCTTGCGCATTTTCGCGATGAAGTCCGGCGAGGGTTTGTCCTTATCGATCATCGATTCTTCCTCATCCCGAAAATATGATCTGGCCACGGATGACGCGGATGAACGCGGATAAAGCAAGGCCAGCGAATTGTTTCTGATCCGCGTTCATCCGCGTCATCCACGGCAAAAATGCTTGTCTGCCGCTCACGACGTAAGGTGCCCCGAAGACGTCGTCCAGCGCCGACCATGTCGCCGCGTCAGATCCTGCATGTTCGTGATCTCGGAAGCCAGACCATAGCCGACGCGCCCGTCGTGCAAGGTCCAGCGACACTGCGCGACATAGAGATGCGAGGCGACGTAGCAGATCCAAGGCCCGCCGCATTCCGCAGCGCCGTGCGCGTGCCAGACCTTGCCGCGCTTGTCCGTCGCCGTGACTTCCACCGCATGAATCACGCTGCCGAGACGATGCGTGACGAGCTTCAGGTCGGTGAGTCCGTAGACCTGTCCTTTCTCCATCACGTAGCCGTGCGCCAGCGACTGTTGCTGATCGACCGGCTTCTCCGGGTGCCAGTGGTTGATCCACTTGATCGCGAAGTCCGGCCCGAAGTGGCAATGCGACCAGCCCATCGTCGGCACGAAGATCTCCGCGCGGTTGCCCCAGCTGTGATCCATGGTTTCGACGCAGTCGATGAGGTACTCCTGGCCACGGAACTTCAACCGCCCCTTGAACTGCCCGGTCAGGTCGAAGTGCCCGCCGTAACCCGAACCCATGCCGGCACCCGCGTGCTGATCGGCCATGTCGTCCTTGGCCATCGGACTGTGGTTCTTGTCGTGGATGTCGAAAGGCTCCATCAGGCCGCGGAACGCGAAGTCGATCTCCGTGTCGTCGTAGCCGCGGTAGCGCACTGTGTAGTCGCGGATGTTGTGCGCCTTCACGGTCAGGCCGTTGGCCGTGGTGTACTCGGACAGCTTCGGCGGACAGGGAAGCGCCATCTGCGAGTCGAGATACAGCGTCTCCACGCGGTTATCCACCAGCGCGCCGTACAGCGAGACATCGCAGGACTGCACGCCCACGCCGCGACGCGCCACGGTGTAGACGATCCCCATGATCTTTTCCTGGGGAATGTAGAAGCAGAACCAGTTGGTCTCGGCATGCCGGTGATCGGCATCGGCAGGCGTGTGGAAGTCGGTGTCGCGGTCGGTGATCACGTTGTTGTTCCGGGTCGGGGGCGGCCGGGGCGACGGTGGGTACTGTCCCCCACCATCCGGGTCCAAGTAAGCTGAGACTGAGCTTACGAACACAGCTTGGGCCGATCTTTCGAATCCGGCTACCGGCTTTGTTCGAAAAGTGCTCGTACTAAAGTGGCCGCGTCGCCCCCGACAGCTGCCGCGAGGAGAAGGCAATGGGTGTTGCAGCAGTGTCAGTGGAGCGACGCGCGGTCGATGCCTTCCAGCGCGGCGTGCGCCGGGCGCCCGTGGTGGCCAACGACCCCGAGGCCTGGGGCGGCGTAGCGGTCTGCGAGTGGAAGCTGCCCTTTCTCGATGGCTTCGAACTGGCCGAGAACGACGACTTCATCATCGCCCACCACAGTGAGGGCTCGCGCAAGGTTCGCGCCTCCTGCAATGGCCCCTGGAGCCAGACCACCTCCACGCCGGGCCTGATCAGCGTGATCCCGCCGGATCGCCGCGTGGAATACACCATCGAGGGCGAGGTGAGCTTCTCGTCGATCCACGTACCGCGCCGTTTGCTGAGCGGGCTGGCCGGCCCGAGCCTGGTCGAGGAACCCGGTTTCCGCTTCGCGTTCGAAGATGCCTTCGCCAGCGCCTGCATCGAGAACCTGCTCGGCGAGGCGCGTCGCGGCGGCGCCTGCAACTTCCCCTACGTGCACGCGATGACACGCGCACTGATCCTGCATCTCATGCAAGGGTTCCGCGCGGAGATCGACACCGGTATCTCGCGCAGCGACTCCGGCCTGCGCCTCGACGCGATGCTCGACTTCATCGACTCGCGGCTCACCGATCCGCTCAAGATCGATGAACTCGCGGACCGCGCCTGCGTGAGCCGTGCTCACTTCATCCGCCGCTTCCGCGATGTCACCGGCATGTCGCCGCACCGTTACATCACGCTGCGCCGCGTCGAGAAGGCCAAGGAACTGTTGCTCTCGACGCGCCAGGGCCTGGCGCAGATCGCGCTCGACGTGGGCTTCGGCAACCAGTCGCACTTCACGCAGGTGTTCCATGTGCTGACGGGCGCCACGCCCAGCCAGTTCCGCCGTGCGCGGGACGCCCAGACCTGAAACGCGGCACGCATCCCGCCGACAGGGTGCTGCGTAAGCTGCTGCGACCTTGATATTGCGCTGCCGTCGAACACGGATGCTCATACGAATCCCCTCCCCCACCCCGATCCGGCCTTCCGAAATCACGCCGGAGGCGATCTACTGTGATCGTCGTCGCCTCATGACCGGCCTCGCCTGGGCCGCGGCCGGTGCCTTTGTTGGCGAACCTGCGATGGCCGACGTGCAGAACCCCACCGCGAAGCTGCCCTGGCCGATCGGCGCGAATCGCGAAATGGCGGGCGGCGAGACGCTCACACCCTGGAACTACGTCACGCAGTACAACAACTACTACGAGTTCGGGACCGGGAAAGAGGACCCGGCCAAGAATGCCCACACCCTCAAGACGCAACCGTGGACCGTCGCGGTGGAGGGTGAGTGCGAAGCACCCGGCGCGATCGATCTCGACACGCTGATCAAACCGCAGCGACTGGAGGAGCGCATCTACCGCCTGCGCTGCGTCGAAGGCTGGAGCATGGTCATTCCCTGGACCGGCTTCGCCCTCGCCGACCTGATCAAGCTCGCCAAGCCCACTTCCAAGGCCAGGTACGTGGCCTTCACCACTCTGGCCGACCGGGTGCAGATGCCCGGCGTGCGGCCCTCGGTGATCGATTGGCCATACCGCGAGGGGCTGCGCATCGACGAGGCCATGCATCCGCTCACGCTCATGGCCGTGGGCCTCTACGGCCGCCTGCTGCCGAATCAGAACGGTGCGCCGCTGCGCCTGGTGGTGCCCTGGAAATACGGTTTCAAGAGCATCAAGTCGATCGTCCGCATCCGCTTCGTCGAGCGCCAACCGGTGACAGCATGGAGCACCATGAACGCGCGCGAGTACGGCTTCTATTCCAACGTGAACCCGGATGTGAAGCACCCGCGCTGGAGCCAGAAATCCGAGCGCCGCATCGGCGAGCTGTTCAAGCGGCCGACCCTGATGTTCAACGGCTATCCGCAGGTGGCCTCGCTTTACGCCGGCATGGATCTGCGCAAATACTTCTGAGGCAGCCATGGGATGACGGTCTTGCGTCCGGGCACCAGACCACGGACGTAAATGCTGCGTCCTTCCCCACGACAACGGAGCCGCTCTCATGCATACCGCAACCAATGAAACCCGGTCGCCACTCCGTCGCATCGGCGGCTTTCTGGGTTTCCTGCTGACGGCCCTGCTTGTCTTGCCGGCCTTGGCGTCGAGTGGCGGCGGTGGTGGCGCCCCCTCCAGCGGACCCAAGAAAGATCCCACCCTGCCGTACCAGCGGGGCCTCGAAAATCTGAAGGCCGGCCAATACGAGGCGGCGCAAAAGGAGTTCAAGGAAGTCCTCAAGATCATTCCGGATCACGGCCAGTCCAATTATCTGATGGGCATGGCGCTGGAAGGCCAGCAGAATTACAAGGACGCGCAGCGCGCGTTCAAGAAAGCCACGAAGAAGGAGCCCAGGTTGTACGAGGCGCGGGCTCGCCTGGGCATCGTAAGCCTCAAGCTCGGGGACCGCGACGACGCAGACGACGAACTGGCCGATCTACAAAAAGCCAAGGACCGCTGCGCCGCCAAATGCCCGGCCGATGAGCAGGCGAAAATCCAGGCGGCGCTCGACGCGCTCAACGCCGCGCTCCAGGGCAAACCGGCGGACGACAAGGTGAGCGCGCTGCCCGCCGGCCGTGCCGACGGCGAGCAGCGTTACATCGCCGCGGTCGAATTGATTCATCGCGAGCGGTACGGCGCCGCCATTGAGGCCCTGCGGCAGAGCGAGGCCGCGTTTGGACCCCACGCGGGCATCCTCAACTACCTGGGCTTTGCGCACCGCAAGCTCGGCAAGTTCGATCAGGCTCAGGCCTATTACGCGCAGGCCTTGCAAATCGACCCCCAGCATCTCGGCGCCCACGAATATCTCGGCGAGCTGTATCTCCAGATGGGGCACGTGGATCTGGCGCTGATGCAGCTTCAGAAACTGCGCCAGCTGTGCGCCTTCGGCTGCGCCGAGGAGGAAGAACTGCGGCGCTGGCTGGCGGCGCGTTGAGCCTGGAATGGTGGGTTGGGGTAGCTGTAAAAACCCAAGCCCCCCCGCCCGGGGGGGGGGGTGATTAGAAGGCCGCCACCCGCGGGGGC
>JBQTIX010000065.1:0-5171 GCA_052387695.1 Panacagrimonas sp.
GCGGACCCGCGATGAGCCTGCCGACTGCGCCGGTGAGCACGCATGAACACGGTCTTCATGGGGACGAGGCCGAGCGTTGCACGCGCCTGGGTTACATCGCGTTCGGCGAGATGCTGGCGGAGGGCACGGCGGATGAGTTGCGCGCTCGGTTCGGCGTCGAGCGACTGGAGGACGTGTTCATCCGCGTGATGCAGCACAAGGCGGATCCTCGATGAGTCGCTTCTGGTCCTGGACGCGATTTTTCGCGGTGGTGCGCAAGGAGTTGATCCAGTTGCGCCGTGATCGTCTGACGTTCGCAATGATGGTCGGCATCCCGCTGGTGCAGCTCATGCTGTTCGGCTACGCCATCAACAACGACCCGAAGCGCCTGCCGACCGCGGTCGTCGATGCGGATCGCACCGAGATCAGCCGCAGCCTGATCGCGGCGGCGCAGAACTCGGGTTACTTCCATGTCGTCTGGACCGGCGAGAACCTGAGTGAAGCGGATCGGCTGGTCGAACGCGGCGAAGTACAGTTCGTGCTGCACCTGCCCGCCGGATTCACGCGACGGCTGATCCGCGGCGAGCGGCCCGCGCTGCTGGTCGAGGCCGACGCCAGCGATCCCGCGGCGGGCAGCAATGCGCTGGCCGCGCTGGAGCCGCTGCTGCGCTCGGCCTTGCGATACGACCTGGTTGGACCGCTCGCTCCGCTGGCAACGCAGCCGGGTCCGCTGGAGCTGCGCGTGCATCGCCGCTTCAATCCGGAAGGCATCAGCGCCTACAACATCGTGCCGGGCCTGATGGGGGTGATCCTGACCATGACCATGATGATCATGACGGCGCTGGCGGTCACCCGCGAAGTCGAACGCGGCACTATGGAAAACCTGCTGGCGACACCGGTGCGGCCACTGGAAGTGCTGCTCGGAAAGATCCTGCCTTACGTCGCCATCGGCAACGTGCAGATCGTGCTGATCCTGCTGGCGGCAGCCTTCCTGTTCCAGGTGCCCTTGGCAGGCAGCCTCCCACTGCTGCTGGTTTTGGCGCAGGCGTTCATCCTGGCCAACCTGGCGATGGGCATCACCATTTCCACGGTGGCACGCAACCAGATGCAGGCGATGCAGATGGGCTTCTTCTTTTTCCTGCCCTCGATCCTGCTGTCCGGGTTCATGTTCCCGTTTCGCGGCATGCCGGACTGGGCGCAGGTGATCGGCAACGTGCTGCCGCTGACGCACTTCCTGCGCGTGGTGCGCGGTATCCTGCTCAAGGGCAACGGCCTCGCCGAGCTATGGCCCCACCTGTGGCCGCTGCTGCTGTTCATCGCGGTGGTGCTCGGATTCGGGCTGAGCCGGTTCCGGCGCACACTGGATTGAGCGAACGGCGCGGCGGGTCGAACTCTGCGCCCGCCCCCTTCTATCCGGGAGTCTCGCGTAAGCAGGAACAAGGACCGCGCGACACCTGACCAAGGCCGGTGGATGCGCTTCGCTGATCCGCCTTACAAGTCGGCGCCGCGTAGGGTGGATAAGCGAAGCGCATCCACCGGGGCCGGCTACGCCACCGTGCCCGCGAGCGCTTCCAGCTCCGCCAGTCCCTCGCCCAGATAATCGATCAGCACCTGCACATGCGGCAAGGTACGCCGGCAGGCGATCACACCGAAGTCGAGCGAGTCGTCGCGGCTGGCCAGGGTGATGTTGAGCGCCATGCCGTCGGCGACCACGGACACCGGATACATGCCCTCCAGCTTGCAGCCCATCCAGTACACCTGGGATCGCGGGCCCGGCACGTTGGAGATGACGAGGTTGAAGGCCAGCCACTTGGGCTGCGAGCTGGCCACCATGTTGAGCAGGCCGGGCGCCATCAGCGCGGTGCCGTAGCCGAGAATCTCGCCCGGCTTCATCTTCATGAAACGGCGCTTGCTGTGCTCGATCGAACCCCGGATGCAGCGCAGGCGTTCGGCCGGGTCGGCTTGGTGCGTACCCAGATTGGCCAGCATGAAGGCGAGCTGGTTGCCGGATTCGCTATGGTCGCGGCGTGTGGACATCGGCACCGCCGCGATCAGGGGCTTGTCCGGCAGGGCATCGAGTTCCAGCAGGTATTTGCGCAGGGCATGACTGCACATGGCCAGCGCGACGTCGTTCACCGTACAGCCCAGCGCCTTTCCGGCCGCCTTGGCGCGTATCAGCGAATAACTCTGCGCCGCGAAACGACGCGAGGCGCTGATGCGTCGATTGAGGATGGACGGAGGCGCGGCGAAACCGGAGACGAAATCCGGGTGCTTCTCGCGCATCTCGCGCACCGACTGGCGCAGTTCGCGGGTGATGGCGGGCAGACTGCCGAAGGCGTCGGAGAATCGTCCGGCGAGCTTGGCGGCGCCGGTCACCGGTGCGGTCAGCAGGCTGGGCGCCCGCTCGCGCCGGCCACGTGCCGGCACGGCCCAGGTGGGCGGCACCACTTCGTCCGGATCGGCGGACATGGACTTGAGCATCAGCCGTGTGCCGGCCACGCCATCGGCCACCGAGTGATGCACCTTGGAATAGGTGGCGATGCGCCCGCCTTCCAGCCCCTCGATCACGTACGTGCGCCACAGCGGGTAGGCGCGGTCCAGGTGACTGGCGTGCATGCGCGAAACCATCGCCAGGAGTTCGCGGATGCGGCCGGGCTTGGGCAGGGCGAGGTGGATGACATGCTGGTCGATGTCGAACTCCAGGTCCTCCACCCAGTAGGCCGCGCCGAAGCGGCTCTCCAGTCGCTGGTTGAAGGGTGCCAGCGGCGCGGCGTAGGAGCGCATGCGCTCGACCAGTTTCTGCACGAAGTCTGGCGGCGCGTCGGCGGGCGGCCGCAGCAGGTTCAGGGAGGCGACGTGCAGGGGCTGGTTGCGCTTTTCCAGAAAGATGAAGCCCAGGTCCAGCGCGGTGAGTTTTTTCATGGTTCGATCATTAGCGTAAACCGGCGCGACATACGCTGCGCGACGCGTGCGAATGTCGTGCCATTGTCCGACGCAAAGACGGGATGTGCCAGAGAAATTTTGGTGAAGCGCTTCATCGTCCGGGTGCGTGTCGGCCGGTTCGCACAACGAAAAAGGCCGGTGCAAGCACCGGCCTTTCCCGAAAACGCGTGTGCCGAATCTCAGCCGCGCATCTTCAACTCCTCGGAAGCCGGGTGCAGGCTGGCCTTGGCGCTGGGACGGGCCTCCATGCGCTTGAACCAGGCGTTGATGTGGGTCAGCGACGGGTCCAGCGGCTGGCCAACGCCCTGGGCGAAGTCCAGGCAGCAGTACAGGATCAGGTCGGCCAGGCGCACCTGGCTGCCGCAGATGTAGTCGCGACCGCCCATGAGCCCGTCCAGCCACTTGAGGTTGCGCTGCGCGCCCGCCTTCAGGCCGGCCGAGGCCTCCGGGATGGTGTGCACACGATCCTTGAACAGCCCCAGGCCCTCGCCGAAACGGAAGCCGTTGTAGGCGGCCTCGGTGATGTTCAGTTCCACGCGGCGCTGCCACATGCGCGACACGGCGCGTTCTTCGGCGTTGGTACCGACGAGGGAATTTTTCGGGTGCAGCTCGTCTAGGAATTCGCAGATCACAACGGTCTCGGCGATGACAGTGCCATTGTCGAGTTCCAGCGCGGGCGACTGGCCGGCAGGATTCTTGTCGGTGTAAGGCGGCTTGCGGTTGTCGCCTGCGAGCAGGTTGAACTCTTCGGTCGGGACATCAATGCCTTTTTCCAGCATGAACATGCGCACCATGCGCGGATTCGGGCCAAACGAGCTGAGCAGTTTCACGGGGTTCTCTCCAGGGGTTTCTACGGATGGGGGCGCGATGGTCGCCCAAGGCCCCCTCGGGCCGCCATAAGGATTCGTCCCTAGTTCAGGCAGGTAGTGCAGACCGGCCCGGTAGAGGCGGGCGCGCACCGTGTATTGATCGAGGCGTCGGCACGCCTGCAAAAAGGCGTGAATTCAGTATCGGCCGTCCGGAGTTTGCTTTCTCGTTCCGAGTGATCCTTTGCGAGGGAGTGATTCTGTGGCTCCGGCTACGAGCTTGTGCCGATTTCAGGAAAAATTCAGCTTTTCTTCAGGATTTCGTCAGGATTAATTTCAGTCGCCGACGCAGCATTGTTGAGCCTGCTTCAACCATTCCGCGGTCGTCGTGCAGGCGCGCCGACCGCATCAAGAGAAACGACCATGTCTACGATCCGAAACCCATCACGCTTCACTCGCAAAGTCCTGGCCCGGAGCGCCACCTGCCTGCTGATCCTCGCTGCGTCGGGGGGGCGGTACATGCCGACGCCGTGACCGGCTTGCGCGCCCACTACTGCTTTGAGCTCGACGCAGTGACCGACTGTTCTGGCAACGGCAACAACGGTATTGCCGCCGGCGATGTCACCGTGGTGCCCGGCAGGGTTGGCCAGGGGGCCCAGTTTGGGGGCTTCGATAGCCTGGGTTACGTTCGCGTACCCAACACGCCCTCCATCAGCCTGCGCAAGACCTTCAGCATTGCCTACTGGGCCAAGTTCAATTCATTTGCGGGAATCGACGGCAACAATCAGTACCTCGCCTACGGCATTCAGATGCCTCTGGCGAAGAGTCACGACCGCAGTGGCCTCTTCACCGAGTTGGCCGCCAACCCTCCTGAAGGTGGGGAGGAGGGTGCTACGGTGGTTGTGGGTGCCTTCCAGTCCAGCTCGGGCTTCACCATCGCTGACCATGTGGATCTCAAACTGGGCGAGTGGGTCCACGTCGTTTATACCTTCAATCAGAAGAAGGGAAAGTTCAGCCTGTACATCTAATGGCCGGCGACACGAGATGGTGCGGCAGAGGGGCGCGGACTTCACCCAGTTCAGCCAGGACGATCTGTTCCTGGGAGCACAGGCACCCCTGTTCGGCAACAACGTGTTCCAGTATCCATTCGATGGCGTGCTGGACGATGTGCGTCTCTACGACCGCGAACTGGTGGCATTTGATGTAACGGAGTTGTTTGGCACCGAGCTCTGCGACGCGGCGGTGTCGGTCGCACCATAACGGCGATGTAGCCCGTACGATGCGGTGAATGAAATGAACCGCATCAATCGTGATGACAGAGCTGGCCCCGTTTGTCTGTACAGCGGGCCTGAATTTATAAGTGGATGTTCTGCGGGGTTTTAAGCTGCCAGGGCCAGAGGCAGTGGTTGGAAGTAGACCTGATCCGGTGTCTTGCGATCAAGG
>JBQTIX010000066.1:0-16794 GCA_052387695.1 Panacagrimonas sp.
AGCGGCGCTGATTGCGCAGCAATGCCGCGTATCGAGGTGCCGGGCGTGCCCTCGATACGCGACGCTTCCCTCGATACGCCCGCTGCGCGGCTACTCGGGACGAACGGGCCGGCGCTACTCGGGCCAAACAGGGTTCTGGAATTCAAACTGATGCACTACCGCGAGGTCTCGACCTGCCGACGGTGTTTCCCAACCTCGCCCGCTTCGCCAGCAGCAACCTCGGGTTCATGGCCGGCCGAGCCAGAGGATCACGGGTCCTGGTCGGGCCAGGTGTTGGCGCTCTGCGCAAATCCCGGCGACTGCATCCTCACCACGCAGAACCGCTGGCCGGTCGGCGCCTCCATCACCCACCAGGTATGGATCTGCTTCAGGCGACGCGCACCGAGCGCTTCCAGTCTTTGCACCTCGGCCTCGATGTCGTCGGTCTCGATATCCAGGTGCACCCGGCTGGGATGATCGACGGATTGAACTTCAATGTGCAGTGCGTCGGTCGGATCCACCAACTGCATATACTTTCCTCCCTCTTCAGCGGGAAGCTGACGGATCTCCAGGCCCAGTGCTCCGCCCCAGAACCTCGCTGCGTCCGGTAGATCGGGGGTCTGACAGTCAATGATGAATCCGGCCAATCGGCTCTTGTGCATGGGCTCTCCGGCTCCTGACCGCCCTACAACCAGTCCTTGCGATGAAAATAGATCGCCATCAGGACGCTGATCACGCCCATGACGCCAAGCGCGAACGGATAGCCCCAGGCCCAGTGCAGCTCCGGCATGTGGTCGAAATTCATCCCGTAGATGCCGGCGACGAGGGTGTCGGCGACCAGGATCGCGCCGAACGCGGTGAGCTTGCGAACCAGTTGCGAGAGATCGTTGGCGACTCGCGTCTGGTACAGATCCAGCACTTCCTGCAGAAGCTCCTTCTCGCCGTCGCAGACGTTGCGCAGGCGCTCGAAGTGATCCAGCAGGTCTTGCAGCAACACGGTGGAGTGATCGGCCAGGCCGCGCGAGAACGCGAGCATGCGGCCGAGCACCTCGCGCGATTGCGCGGCGATGGTCCGCACCGTGAGCAGGTTATGGCGCACCTGGAACATGCCTTCGAGCATGCGCTCGTACTCGCGCAGGCGGCCGCGGGCGACGCTGTTCTCCAGGCGCGACACCTCATCGGCCACCCGCACCACGCAGTCCTCCAGCCGGTCCGCCATCAGATCGATGATGGCGTGACCCAGTTCGCCCGGCGTGCCGGGCCGGAAGCTGCCGTGTTCGATCTGGTCGCGCACCTGTTCGGTCTCGCGTTCCAGCAGATCGGCCGGCTCGAACTTGCCCGGACCGTGCACGCTGACGAAGTACTTGCGCTCGTTGATGAAGGCGCTGGTCTGAAACAGGCGCATCACGCCTTGCGGGGTGATCTCCACGCTGTAGAAGACCATGAAGAAATGGTCGGCGTAGATGTGCATCTTGGGGATCGGCACGCGCGACTGGCATTCGCGCACACCCAGGGGATGGAAGTGCAGGACTTCGGACATCAGGCGGGTGCAGGCGGAATCGGGCTGATCGATGTCCAGCCAGAGGAACCCGTCTTCGCGTAGCAGCAGTTCCGGAACCTCGATGGCGCTGTGCCGGCTCAGGCCCTCCCGGCTGATCCAGTAGACCTCCACGACGCTCTCACCGCGCTCTAAAGATTGAGCAGCAGACGGGCCGGGTCTTCCAGGCTGTCCTTGATCGTGCGCAGGAACAGCACGGCCTCGCGACCGTCGATGAGACGATGATCGTAGGTCAGGGCGAGGTACATCATCGGCCGGATCACGACCTCGCCGTTGACCGCGATGGGGCGATCGAAGATGCCGTGCATGCCGAGAATCGCGGCCTGCGGCGGGTTGAGAATCGGCGTGGACATCATCGAGCCGAACACGCCGCCATTGGTGATGGAGAACGTGCCACCGGTGAGATCGTCCATCGTCAGCTTGCCGTTGCGCGCCTTGACGCCCAGATCGACGATGGATTTCTCGATGTCGCCGAAGGACAGCGAGTCCGCGTCGCGCAGGATCGGCACGACCAGGCCGCGCTCGGTGGAGACCGCCACGCCGAGGTCGTAGTAGCCGTGGTAGACCACGTCGCTGCCGTCGATGGAGGCGTTGACGGCCGGGTATTTCTTCAGCGCTTCGATCGCTGCGCGCACGAAGAAGCTCATGTAGCCGAGCTTGACGCCGTGGGCTTTTTCGAAGCTCTCCTTGTAACGGCCACGCAGATCGCCGACCGCCTTGAGGTCCACCTCGTTGAATGTGGTGAGCATGGCGGCGGTGGCCTGGGCTTCGATCAGGCGCTCGGCGATGCGCGCGCGGATGCGCGTCATCGGCACCCGCTGTTCTTCGCGCAGGCCGGTAATCATCGATCGCGCCGCCGGTGCTGGCGCGGCGGTCTTTGGAGCGGACGGAGCCGCAGGTGCCGGTTTCCTTTCTGCGAAAGCCTTGACGTCTTCGATGGTCAGGCGCCCGCCCTTGCCGCTGGCCGGAATGCCGGACGCGGACAGGTTCAACTCGGCGAGCAGCTTGCGCACCGCGGGGCTTTGCGGATCGTCAGTGGTCGCAGCCGCCTTGGGCGATTCGACTCTCGCGGCGGCAGGCGCAGGAGCCGCCGCAGCGCCTTCCTGAATCACGCCAAGCACATCGCCGGCCTTGACCGTCGCGCCGGCGGCGATGAGCAGTTCGGTGAGCACGCCGTCGGCGGTGGCGGGAACCTCCAGCATCACCTTGTCTGTTTCCAGATCGACCAGGTTCTGCTCGCGCTTCACCGCATCGCCGGCCTTGATGTGCCAGGTCGCGACGGTCGCCGAAGACACCGATTCCGGCAGGTTGGGGACGCGGATTTCGATTGCCATTGTTCTGTTCTCCGTCATTCTTTTTGTGCGACGCGCTTCGCGCCGTCCAGGGGTTTATGAGTGGGTGGGGTCAGCCGCCCCTGGCGACCTTGCCGCCCGTCAGGGCTTCGCGGACCAGCTCTTCCTGTTCCTTGTTGTGTACTTTCAAGTATCCGCCCGCGGTGGTCGCCATGCCGGGGCGCGTGGCGTAGAACATCTGGTGCCGAGGCTGCAAATAAGTCTGAAGGCGGTGCTTGACCGGATACCAGGCACCCTGATTCTCCGGCTCCTCCTGGCACCAGACGATTTCTTTCGCGTTGGGATACATGGCCAGCGCGGCCTCGTAGTCTTCGCGCGGAAAGGGATAGAGCTGCTCGATGCGCACGATGGCGACGTCGTCGAGCTTTTCCTTGGTGCGGGCCTGGACCAGATCGAAGTAGACCTTGCCGGAGCAGAACACCACGCGGCGGACCGTTTGCGCATCGAGCGCCTCGGTCTCGTGAATCAGCGGCTGGAAGCGGCCCTTGGTCAGGTCTTCGAGCGAGGATACCGACAGCGGGTGACGCAGCAGCGACTTGGGCGTCATCACGATCAGCGGCAGGCGCAGGGAGCGCTTCATCTGCCGGCGCAGCATGTGGAACATCTGCGCGGGCGTGGACGGCACGACCACTTGCTGGTTGTTGCCGGCGCACAGTTGCAGCCAACGTTCCAGGCGCCCGGACGAGTGCTCGGGGCCCTGCCCTTCGTAGCCGTGCGGCAGAAAGACGGTGAGCCCACAGAGCCGGCCCCACTTGGCAAATCCGCTGGCGATGAACTGATCGAACAGCACCTGCGCGCCGTTGGCGAAGTCGCCGAACTGCGCCTCCCAGATCACCAGGGTGTCCGGGTCGGTGGTCGAATAGCCGTACTCGAAGCCGAGCACGCCGACTTCAGACAACAAGGTATCGTTGACCACGAAACGGTACTTGTCTGCGTCCAGATGCCGCAGCGGCGTAACCCGGTTGCCGTTCCTGGCGTCATGAACCGTCACATGCCGATGGAAGAAAGTGCCCCGCCGCACGTCCTGTCCGGACAGGCGCACCGAGAAGCCCTCGTTGACCAGGCTGGCATAGGCCATGGTCTCGGCGAAGCCCCAGTCCATCGACTGCTCGCCGGCGGCCATCTTCGCGCGGTCCTCGTAGAGCTTGGCCACGCGAGGGTGCAGGGTGAAGCCTTCGGGCAGCTTGGTGACGCGTTCGTGCAGCGTGCGCAGCAGATCGAGCTTGACCGAGGTGTCGGAAGGCGTATCCCACTCGCCCTTGCCGTAGTTGCTCCAGTTGACCGTGTGCTTGTTGCCGACCAGGCCCAGGGTGGTGCGGGCGATGTTCTCGCCCTGGTCGAGTCCGTCGCGATATTTCTTGACCAGGGCCTCGGCCTCGCCCTTGGCGATGGCGCCTTCCTCTTCCAGCTTCTTCGCGTACAGCGCCAGGGGCGTCGGGTGGCGCTTGATCTTCTCGTACATCACCGGGCTGGTGACCGAGGGCTCGTCGGCCTCGTTGTGCCCCAGGCGGCGATAGCAGCAGATGTCGACAAACACGTCCTTGTGAAACTCGTTGCGGAAGTCCATCGCCAGGCGGGTGACGAACACCACCGCCTCGGGGTCGTCGCCGTTCACGTGGAACACCGGTGACTCCATCATCTTGGCCAGATCGGTGCAGTAGCGAGAGGTGCGCGCCTCGTGCCCGGGCCGCGCCTCGATCGGATTGGGCGTGGTGAAGCCGATCTGGTTGTTGATGATCAGATGCACGGTGCCGCCGGTGCTGTAGCCCTTGGCGTGCGAAAGCTGCAAGGTCTCCATCACCACGCCCTGCCCCGCGAACGCCGCGTCGCCGTGGATCAGCACGGGAATCACGCGATCGCCCTTCTCGTCCACGCGCCGGGTCTGGCGCGCCTTGACGCTGCCTTCCACGACCGGGTTGACGATTTCCAGATGCGAGGGATTGAACGCCAGCACCATGTGCAGGCGCTTGCCGGTGACCTCGACATCGGTCGAAAAGCCCATGTGGTACTTGACGTCGCCGGAACGGGATAGCGACTCCGCCGAGTACTTGCCCTCGAACTCCGCAAACAGATCCTTGGGCGATTTGCCGAGCACGTTGATCAGCATGTTGAGGCGCCCGCGGTGCGCCATGCCGATCAGGATCTCCTCCACGTCGCGTTCGGCGCAGGCGCGCAGCACCTCGTCCATCGCCGGAATCAGCGCATCGCCGCCTTCCAGCGAGAAGCGCTTCTGGCCGACGTACTTGTTGTGCAGATACCTTTCCAGGCCCTCCGCCGCGACCAGTTGCAACAGGGTCCCCTTCTTGCGATCCGCGCCGAGCTTGGGCTTGAACGCCGCACCTTCGAGTCGCTTCTGGATCCAGCGCTTCTGCGTGGTCTCGGTGATGTACATGTACTCGACGCCGATGGTGTCGGTGTACACCGCCTTGATCAGCTTGAGAATCTCGCGCAGCGACAGGCGCTCGGCACTGGCAAGCGTTCCGGTGTTGAACACCGTGTCCATGTCGGCCGCGCCCAGACCCTGGGAGGCGGGGTCGAGGTCCGAGATGAATTCCTGCGACGCCAGGCCCAGCGGGTCCAGTCGCGCTGCCTGATGGCCGCGGACGCGGTGGTAGTTGATCAGACGCAGCACCGCGGCCTGCTTCTCCGCCGCGCGGGCATCGAGGGTGCCTTCGGCGGAGACCAGGACGGTGCCGGGGCGCTTGTCGCGGCCGATGGCTTCGAAGCGCGCGACCACGTCGCTGTGCGCGATCTCGCGCGGCGCGCTCTGGTCCTGGATGTTGCGGAAATAGGCGCGCCAGGATGGCTCGACCGACTCCGGGTCTTCGAGAAACTGCTCGTAGTAGGTCTCGACGAACGCGGCGTTGCCGCCTCCGATCGAAGACGAGGCGATATAACTCTGATACTTGCTGGTGGTCATGGTCCTTGCCTCCCGCTCTGGCGGGTGTAGCCCGCCTGTCCCCCTGGACAGGCGTTCAGTTTCCCATTTTGCGGGGCCGTTCGGGATGAAGGGAGGTGATCGCGGCGATCATTTCGAGCGGTGTTTCGCGGATAGGTCGGCGTAGGTCGGCTCAAGGCCACGGTTTTTTGTGGCCGGAGCCGACCCGCGCCCTATCGGCCGCCACGTCGGTTCCGCCTTCGGCTTGAACCGACCTACGCCATGCCGATCAAGTCCCGGTCTTGGTCAGGCGCTCGCGCTGCCAGTCGGCCGTGAGTTCCGCCAGGTAGCTGTGGAACTCCACGGCCAATTCAGGATGCTTGAGCCCGTATTCGACGTTGGCCTTGAGATAGCCCAGCTTGGAGCCGCAGTCATAGCGCGTGCCCTCGAACTCGTAGGCCAGCACGGTCTGCTCCTGGATCATCGCGCTGATCGCGTCCGTGAGCTGAATCTCGCCGCCGGCGCCGCGGGAGGTGCGTTCCAGCAGCTTGAAGATGCGCGGTGTCAGGATGTAGCGGCCAACCACCGCCAGATTGCTCGGTGCGTCCTCCGGCCGCGGTTTTTCCACGATCCGGCGAATCTCGCCGAGCCCCGGCCCCACCGGCTGCACGTCCACGCAGCCGTAGCCGGAAATCTCCGACTTGGGTACGCGCTGGGTGGCGATGACGCTGGTGCCGTATTCCTGGTACACCCGCTGCATCTGCGCCAGGCAAGGCCGCAGGCGGCCGTCGATGAGGTCATCGGCCAGGATCACGGAAAAATCCTCGTCGCCGACCGCCGGCCACGCGCACAGCACGGCATGCCCCAGACCGAGCGCCTCGGCCTGCCGGATGAAGATGCAGGTGATGCCCGGCGGCAGGATCTCCTGCACCAGTTGCAAGAGCTTTTCCTTGCCGCGCTGGGCCAGTTCGGCCTCCAGCTCATAGGCCTTGTCGAAGTGATCCATGATCGAGTTCTTCGAGCGGCCGGTGATGAAGATCAGCTCCTCGGCCCCGGCGCTGATCGCCTCCTGAACCGCGTACTGGATCAGGGGCTTGTCCACCACCGGAAGCATTTCCTTGGCGCTGGCCTTGGTGGCCGGAAGGAAACGCGTACCGAGACCGGCGACGGGGAATACGGCTTTACGGATGCGCATGAGGGTCCTGGGGGCGGGGGTCGGGCCTGTTAACGCCGTAGTTTAGGGGCTTGGTCAGGCTCGGGCTAGATTGATCGGGCTGGGGTCGTGTCTCAGTTCGAATTCCGTTCGTGCCGAGTAGCCTCTGCTCCCGAGTAGCTGCGTAGCAACGTATCGAGGGGGCAGTGCGTATCGAGGCATCGCGCGCTCCCTCGATACGCCCGCTGCGCGGCTACTCGGGACGAACGGGCCGGCGCTACTCGGGATGGACGGGTTGGGGGCAATTTCAAACGGAGGCACCATCCGGGCTGGACCCGTCGGAGCCGCCGTGGGGCAGGTTCTGCTGACTCAATGCCCCCGCCCCCGCAGCCAGCCCCGTACCAGCCGGATTTCGTCGTAGCTGCACGCGCCGCCGAGGCTGTCGAACACCGGCTTGAGCCGATGACCGGGCGCTGCGCCGAGCGCCTGGGCAATCCGCTGGATCTTCTCCGGCGCGACCAGGCGGTCGAGATCGAGCGCGATGCCCGCCTCCAGGCAGGCTTCGAGATGCTGGCTCACCGTGACGGCCGTCATCCCGCGCTGTTGTGCGATCTGATCGAGCGACAGGCCCTGTTCGAACAGGCGGCGACTGAGGTCGGCACTGTCACCGGGTTGCGGGGCCTGTATCGGTTCCCGGGTGCGGACAAAAGCTTCGGTTCCCTGCGCGCCGATGTCCACCGGCAGTCCGTTGGCGGTTCGAAACTCGCGGATCAGGGTGGTGAAAACCTCGCCGTACTGCCGCAGCTTGGCGCTACCAACGCCAGAAATGTCCTCGAATCGATTCGCATCGCAAGGTTGCTGCTCGGCCATCTCCCGCAGGCTCGCATCACCGAAAACCACGTAAGGCGGCACGCCCTGCTCGTCGGCCAGACGCTTGCGCAGTTCCCGCAGGCGTTCGAACAGGACTTGCGCCATCGGTTGAGGCGCCGATGAGGGAGGGATCGCCTGCCGGTCCTTGCGCGCCGGTTCGCGTTCGCGCTTGGGCGTCGCTGCGACCAGCACCTTGCGCTCGCCCTTGAGCACCGGGCGGCTCCCGGCGTTCAGCCGCAGCACCGGATAGCCGTCGGTGGTCTGGTCGAGCAGACCCTGATGGAGCAGGGTGCGCACCAGCTCACGCCATTGGTCCGCAGACCGGTGCCGACCGATGCCGTAGGTGCTGAGCTGCTGATGGCCGCGATCGATGATCTTCTGGTTTTCGACGCCGCGCAGGATGTCGATCACCGCCCCGGCGCCGAAACCCTGCCCGCGCTGGGCCAGACGCGCGACGCAGGACAGCAGTTGCTGCGCGTCGACCGTCCGGTCCTCGGTTGCACGCGGCTCGGTGCAGTTGTCGCAGGCACCGCAGGGCGCCGGATACGTCTCGCCGAAGTAACGCAACTGGACGGCGCGGCGGCAGTCCGGTGACTCGGCATAGTCAAGCACCTGGCGCAACTGCTGACGCGCAATGCGCTGCTCCTCGACCAGCGGCTCGCCGGTCTCGGGATGAATCTTCTGCCCGATCAGGAATTGCGCAGTGTGGATGTCCCCGGCGCCGAAAAACAACATGCAGCGTGCGGGATCACCGTCGCGCCCCGCGCGACCCGCCTCCTGGTAGTAGCCCTCCATCGTCCGCGGCAGATCGTAGTGAATGACCCAGCGCACGTCGGGCTTGTTGATGCCCATACCGAAGGCGATGGTCGCGCACATCACCTGCACGTCGTCACGGATGAACGCGTCCTGATTTTCTCTCCGGGTCGCCGCGTCCAGCCCGGCGTGATACGGCGCGGCGCGCAGGCCCTCCGCCAGCAATCGCATCGAAAGTTCATCCACGCGCTTGCGCGACAGGCAGTAGACGATGCCGCTGCCGCCCTTGCGCACCTGCGCCAGCAGTTCACCGAAGGTCTTCTGCGTCTTGGGCCGCACCGCGTAAAACAGATTGGGCCGGTTGAAACTCGCGACGTGGACCGAAGCCTGGTCGAGCCGAAGCTGCGCCACGATGTCGCGCCGCACGCGCTCGGTGGCGGTGGCGGTGAACGCGAACACCGGCACGTCCGGACAGCGCACACGGAAATGCCCGAGCTGGCGATACTCCGGCCGGAAGTCGTGGCCCCATTCGGACACGCAGTGCGCCTCGTCGACCGTGATGCCGGAGACGCCACGCGACTCGCGCAGACGCGGCAGCAGGTCGTCGACGAAGTCGGGCGAGAGCAGTCGCTCCGGCGCCAGGTACAGCAGGCGCAAATCGCCGTCGATGAGCTCTCCGCGCACCTGCGCGGCCTCGCGTGAACTCAAGTTGGAATTGAGACAGGCCGCGGCGATACCCATGTTCCTGAGCAGGCGCACCTGGTCCTGCATCAGCGCGATCAGCGGCGACACCACGATCATCACGCCGGGCCGCAGCAGGGCCGGCAACTGGAAGCACAGGGACTTGCCGCCGCCGGTCGGCATCACCGCCAACAGATCGCGACCTTCAAGTGCCTCGCGGACCACCGCCTCCTGGCCGGGACGAAACGAGTCGAAGCCGAACCAGCGCTTCAGGGCGGCGTGAAGTTCCGTGTAAGTGAGTTCCATACCTGCCAGCATCGTAGGTCGGCGCAGGTCGGTTCAAGCCGAAGGCGGAACCGACACGGCGCTTTCGACCTGCACCGGACCTACACCTCCGCGCGATTGCCCTCGCGCTCCAGCCAGTCCTTGCGATCGCCCGCGCGCTTCTTGGCCAGCAGCATGTCCATGATCTGCTCGGCGGGTCGTGGACCCTCCGGGGTTTCGACATCGAGCGTCATCTGTACCAGGCGCCGCGTGTCCCGCGCCATGGTGGTTTCACGCAGTTGCAGCGGGTTCATCTCGCCCAGGCCCTTGAAGCGCGTGACCTGGATCTTCGACCGGTTGCCCTCTGCCGCAAGCCGGTCCAGCACGCCCTGCTTCTCGGCCTCGTCGAGCGCGTAATAGACGTTCTTGCCCGCGTCGATGCGGAACAGCGGCGGCATGGCGATGTACACGTGCCCCGCTTCGACCAGTGGCCGGTAGTGCCTGAGAAACAGCGCGCACAGCAGGGTGGCGATGTGCAGGCCGTCGGAGTCCGCATCGGCCAGCACGCAGACCTTGCCATAGCGCAGCTGGCTCAGGTCCGGTGAACCCGGATCGACGCCGATGGCCACGCTGATGTCGTGAATCTCGTTGGACGCCAGCGCCTCGTTGGCATCCACCTCCCAGGTGTTCAGGATCTTGCCGCGCAAGGGCATGATCGCCTGCGTGTCGCGATCGCGCGCCTGCTTGGCCGAGCCCCCCGCGGAATCGCCCTCGACCAGGAACAGCTCGGTCAGATTCAGATCGGTCAGCACGCAATCCGCCAGCTTGCCCGGTAGCGCCGGGCCGCTCGTGATCTTTTTTCGGACCACTTGCTTGGCCAGCTTCATCCGCGCGTTGGCGTTGGCGATCACCCATTGCGCGACGAGTTCGCCCTGGTCCGGATGCTGGTTCAGCCACAGGCTGAAGGAATCGTGGACCACGCCGGACACGAAAGCCGCGGTCTCTCGCGAGGACAGGCGTTCCTTGGTCTGGCCGGCGAACTGCGGATCCTGCATCTTCACGCTGAGCACGTAGGCACAGCCCTGCCACACGTCTTCGGGCGATAACTTCATGCCGCGCGGCAGCAGATTCCGGAACTCGCAGAACTCGCGGATCGCCTCGGTCAAACCGGTGCGCAGACCGTTGACGTGCGTGCCACCCTGCGTCGTCGGAATCAGATTCACATAGGCCTCGGCGATCGGCTCGGCCGGTCCATCGCCGTTGATCCACACCAGCGCCCAGTCGGCGACTTCGCGCTCGCCCTTGAAGCTGCCGACGAAGGGTTCCGCCGGCAAGGTCTCGGCGCCGTCGAGTGCATCGCGCAGATAATCCGTCAGGCCGTTTTCGTACTGCCAGACCAACTGCTCGTTGTTGATCTGGTCGTCGATGGACACGCGCAGATTGGGGCACAGCACCGCCTTGGCGCGCAGGATCTGCTTGAGTCGCGGCAACGAGAATTTCGGGCTGTCGAAGTACTTGGGGTCGGGCCAGAAGCGCACCGTGGTACCGGTTCGCGACTTCGGCACGGACCCGACCGGCTTCAACTCCGTGTGCTTGTTGCCGTCGCGAAACTCCATCGAATACTCGGTCGCGGCACGGCACACGCGCACTTCGAGTTTCAGGGACAGCGCGTTGACCACGCTCACGCCCACCCCGTGCAGGCCCCCGGAGAACTGGTACATCTTGTTGGAGAACTTGGCACCCGAATGCAGCTTGGTCAGGATCAGTTCCACGCCGCTGACCCTGTGCTCGGGATGAATATCCACCGGCATGCCGCGACCATCGTCGGACACCTGCAGGGAGCCGTCCGCAAACACGGTGACATCGATCCGCGTGGCGTGCCCGGCAAGTGCCTCATCGACGCCGTTGTCGATCACTTCCTGCGCCATGTGATTCGGGCGCGTGGTGTCGGTATACATCCCCGGCCGCTTGCGTACCGGGTCGAGCCCTTGCAGGACCTCGATGGTTTCGGCGCCGTAGTTCTTGGAATTGGAATCGGCCATGGGTACCGGATCGACGGGAGGCGAAAAAGCGGCGCGAACCGTATCGGATGCCCCCCGCCGTCGCAACTGTCCGCAACGCGCTTCGGATGCGTTTGCCACCGTTACACTACCGGGACTCAAGGAGCCCGTGCCTGCCATGCCCCGTCGTCCTTCCGCCGAACCCACCCTGCCCCTGTCGGAACCGCGACCGGTGCCGGATGCGCCCCTGGCCGCCAGCGAAGCGGACGACTCGGTGGCGCGCTTCGAGCAGGAGATGCAGGAACTGGAAGGCATCGTCGCGCAGATGGAGAAAGGCGAACTGCGACTGGAGGACTCGCTGAAGCTGTTCGAGCGCGGCACCCTGCTCGCACGCTCCTGCCGTCGCTCGCTCGACAGCGCGGAACTCAAGGTACGCAATCTCCTCGACGAATCCGGGCAGGGCGCAGAGTCCGAATGAGCGCGGAGTCTTTCGCCACCCGGGTCGAGCGCTACCGCTCGCGGCTGAGCGCATCGCTCGACCAGCAGCTGCCCTCCGCAACGCAGCATCCTGCGCGCCTGCACCAGGCGATGCGCTACGCCACCGCGGCCGGCAAGCGCCTGCGACCGCTGATCTGCTATGCCAGCGGCGAAGTGCTGGGCCTGGGTCCCGAACGGATCGACGCCGCGGCCTGCGCGGTGGAGCTGATCCACGCCTACTCGCTGGTCCATGACGACCTCCCGGCGATGGATGACGACGATCTGCGCCGCGGCCAACCCACCGTCCACAAGAAATTCGACGAGGCCACCGCGATCCTGGTCGGCGATGCCCTGCAGACGCTCGCGTTCCAGACGCTGGCGCGCGACGAGGCGATCGCACCGACGCGGCGGCTGCGCATGATCGACACCCTGGCCGTGGCCGCCGGCTCGCGCGGCATGGTCGGCGGCCAGGCGATCGATCTCGAATCCGAAGGCAAGCAGCTCGGCCTGGCCGAACTCGAAGCCCTGCACATCCACAAGACCGGCGCGCTGATCCGCGCCTGCCTGCGGCTGGCCTGCCACGCGGCGGGCGATCTGGACACGTCGTCATTCGAGGCGCTGGACCGCTACGGCAAGTGCATCGGCCTTGCGTTCCAGATTCAGGACGATGTGCTCGACATCGAAGGCAGCACCGGCAGCCTGGGCAAGACCGCGGGCAAGGACGAGGCGAGCCAAAAGTCCACCTATCCGGCGGTCATGGGCCTGCGCGCGGCCAAGGAACGGGCGGCAGACCTGTTCGAAACCGCGCGCCGCGCGCTGGACCTTTTTCCCGGGGAGTCAGCGGAGCCATTGCTGTGGCTGGCGCGGTTTATCGAAGGGCGCGAGAGATAGTCTCGTAGGTCGGTTCAAGCCGAAGGCGGAACCGACACTGCGCGCCGTTCAACGAAGGGCGAATGTCGGATCCGCCCGCGAAAAGCGCGCGGGCTTGATCCGACCTACATCCGACCTACATCCGACCTGCCCGACCGATGGCCACCCTCACCGCTCCTCGTTGAGCCCCGCTCCGAACAGGCGCGCCGCCTGGCTGACCAGGGGGATGATGCGGTTGTAAGCCATGCGGGTGGGGCCGATCACACCGAGCCGACCGGCGATTTTTCCGTCGACGTAATACGGCGCCGTGACGACGCTGATCTCGTCCAGCACGCGGTAGCCGGATTCCTCGCCAATGAAGATCTGCACGCCGTCCGCGTCCAGGCATTGATCGAACAGGTTCAGCAGCTCGCGCTTGCGGTCCAGCACCTCGAACAAGCCGCGCAGCCGCAGCACGTCGCCGAGTTCATGGAAACCCATCAGATTGGCGCCGCCGACCAGCACATAGTCGGATTCGCGCTCCTCGCCGAGGGCCTGCGCAGCCATCGCGGCGGCGTCGCGCAGGATCAGATTCACCCGGTTCTGCGCATCGATCGCCTCGTCGAGCAGCGCACGGCGAAGGCCCACCAGATCGCGGCCGGCGAAGTGTTCGTTGAGTGCGTTGGCGAAGGTCTCCAGCTCGTCTGCCGCATAGGCACGTTCGGTGTGGATCACACGGTTCTGCACCTCGTGCTTGTTCACCACCAGGATGGCCAATACGCGGTTGCCGGACAGCGGCAGGAATTCGATACGGCGCAGGATCGAAAGATTGCGCCGTGGCAGGGTCACCACCCCGGCCATCGCGGTGAGCTGCGACAGCAGACTGGAGGCGGCCTGCACGAGATCGGCCGCCTGCCGGCTCGGACCCCGCAAGGCTTCGGCGAGCCGCGTGGATTCCATCTCTCCGAGGTTCTCGGGCGTCAGCAACTGGTCGATGAAATAGCGATAGCCGCGCGACGTCGGCACGCGACCGGCCGAGGTGTGACGCGACACCACGAAGCCGAGATCGTCGAGATCGGCCATCACGTTGCGGATGGTGGCGGACGACAGATCCAGCGACCCGGCGCGCGCCAGCGTGCGCGAACCGACCGGCTGGCCGTCGCGGATGTAGCGCTCCACGAGCAGTTTCAGCAGTTCTGCTGCGCGAGCATCAAGCTGCGGCGACATGGCGTGGTGTCCGGATTGCGGTAGCTCAACGCTAGTGTCCGTGAAGTTTCGATGTCAAGGCGCGAGCCTGCGCGGTAGTGGGTCAGTTTGAATTCCGTTCGCACCGAGTAGCGCCATTGCGCAGCAATGCCGCGTATCGAGGTGCCGGGCGCGCCCTTGTTGGAGGTCGCCGCGCCTGGAAGATGCCAGCCTTCCCATACGCAAAGCGTGGCAGCGATGCTGTCCGCCAACCGCGTCGGCTTTTTGTACACCGAGTCCAATTGGCAGTTGCTATTTTTCATTGTCTCGTGACATGATATTTCATCGCTGAAATATCGGTAGACGCTTGTGAAAGGCAATCAACGACTGCGACACGTGGACAGCAGCACACCCCGCATGGCTCGGGCTCTGCCAGAGATGCCGATGGACGGCACCGTGATGGTGCGTCTGCTGCGCATCAGCGTGTTCGGGATGAGCGATTTCTTCGAACCGGTGTTCCGCGCAATCGGCCTGAGCGAGAATTCGTTTCACGTGTTGTGCCTGCTCGTGGCCGCCGAAGGCGGTTCGGAATCGCCCAGTGAGCTGAGCGAGATGGTCGGTACCAGCCGCGCCAACATGACCCGCATTCTCGAAGAACTGGATTCGGACGGATACGTCACCCGTGTTGCGGCGGCACGAGACGGGCGGCGGCAGATCATCACCATCACGGCTGCCGGTCGCAAAAAGGTTCGCGAGACCGTTCCACGCATCGCAGAACCCTTGCAGGTCGCCTTCTCGGAACTCAACGATCAGGAACTCGCCCAGCTCAATGGGCTGCTGCGCAAGCTGATCGTCTCGTTCGATAAAAGCGCGCATGCCCTGCGCGCGGCCGCGTGAATCACACCCTTTGAGACCGCCCATCGTCGAGGCTTTCGACGAAAAACAGGAGATGCGAAATGGATGAGAAGATGAGGTTGCGGTACCAATTGATCTGCGCGTGGTGTGGCCCGGCGTTCCTGCTGACCTTCGTGTTTTTCTGGGGCTTCGTCGGGCACAACATCCCGAACCCCTCGCCGGCGCTCGCCGCCGAAGTGCTGAAGGAGCGCTACCTCGCGAACCTCGGCGAAATCCGCCTGGGCTTCATCGTCTCGCTCATCACGGTCTGCTTCTACATGCCCTGGACCTGCGTCCTGGCGGCACAGATGCGGCGCATCGAAGGCTCGGAAATGCCGGTGCTGTCCTACCTGCAGTTGATCGGCGGCGCGCTCACGGTGATGGTGGTGTCGTTCAGCGCCGTGTTCTGGGTCGTCGCCGCGTTCCGCCCGGAAGCCCCGGCCGCGACGTTCCAGATGATGACCGACACCGGCTGGCTGATCATCGACCTGTGCTACTGCTGCACCACGCTGCAGATGGTCGCCGCCGCACTGGTGGGCCTGGCCGACAAGAGCAAGGTGCCGCTGTTCCCGCGCTGGGTCTGCTACCTCACCATCTGGTGCGGCATCAGCTTCTTCCCGGCCAGCCTCACGGGCGTGCTCAAGACCGGGCCGTTTGCCTGGAGCGGCGCGCTGAGCTACTACATCCCTTACTTCTGCTGGCTGTGCTGGTTCTCGACCGCGAGCATCTACATGATCAAGGAAGTGCGCCGTCGCATGGTGGCGCAGGAGTCTGCGGCGCCGGCCGGACGGCTGGCTTCGGCGATGGGTAGCTAGTTGTTTTTGAGACGCTCGCGGATTGCGAGCGTCTTTCAACACCCGTAACCGTCATGCCCGCCTTCGCGGGCATGACGGTTTGTTTTTCAAGGCGAACCCTGCCTCGACCCTGGCGAGCACCCTCGTGACCACCGCAACCGCAAACCCGGCCCTTGATTCGGACTCGGCTCGACATCTGCCGGGCGACAAGGATCTCTGGATCTTCATCTTTGCCGAACTGCTGATGTTCGGCGCGTTCTTCATCGCCTACATCATCAACCGGGCGTGGGAGATCGAGCTGTTCAACACCTCGCAACAGGTGCTGCACCGCGAACTCGGCGTGCTCAACACCGTGTTCCTCATCACCAGTTCCTGGCTCGTCGCCTCGGGCGCACGCGCCGCGCGGCAGAATCGGCTGAAACACGTGCCGCGATATCTCGGCGGGGCCGTCTTGCTCGGCATCGCCTTCATGGTCGTCAAATACTTCGAATACTCGGACAGCCTCGGCGCCGGGATCACGATGACGACCAATAATTTCTACATGTTTTACTACTGCCTGAGCGGCATCCACCTGCTGCACGTCATCGCCGGCACGATCATTCTCATCGTCCTGTGGACCAACGCTCGCGGCGGGCTGTATCACTCCGGCAACACCAAGGGACTGGAGTCGGGTGCTTCGTACTGGCACATGGTGGACCTGCTCTGGCTGTTTCTTTTTCCCCTGTTATACCTGCTTCGATAAGTGCCCATGCTCGCGCTACTACAAGTTGCGATTCATAGAAGCTGGCTGCTTCTGCTGATCGCCACCGCGATCACGTTCTGGTTGCGCGCGGACGGATTCGTCGGCATCACGGCAGCGGCCGGCACCTTGCTCATCGCCTATCTCAAGGGGCGACTGGTGGTGCTGGACTTCATGGAACTACGTGAAGCCCCGCCGGTCTGGCGCCGTATTTTCGAAGGCTGGCTGCTCGTGGTTTCCGCCGCGATCCTCGCCGTGTATTGGTTCGGAAGTCTCAGTGCCTAAGGACTCGCTGCATAGGTCTGTCGCGGGCGATGGCCCCGGAAACCCAGAAGCGGGTTGCGGAGGGTCCGGCCCTAGACGCGCAC
>JBQTIX010000067.1:0-37573 GCA_052387695.1 Panacagrimonas sp.
GGCATGGCCCGCTCTTACAGAACGACGGATCCCGTAGGAGCGGGCCATGCCCGCGACAGACCTTTGCAGACCTTCCCTAGCGGATCGCCCTCGCAGCCTTGGCCAGCAGTGGCTCCAGCAGTTCAAAATCCAGCGGCTTGACTAGGTGATGATCGAAGCCGGCGTCCAGGGAGCGGCTCTTGTCCTCGTCCTGACCCCAGCCGCTGAGCGCGATCAGACTCATCGCCGCCCCCCAGGGCTCGGCGCGCAACTGACGCGCCGTATCCAGCCCGTTGAGCAGCGGCATGCCGATATCGAGCAGCACCACATCCGGCCTGAACTCCCGCGCAAGCGCGAGCGCCTGCGCGCCGTCGTAAACCACGCTGAGTTCGTGACCGAGCAGGCCCAGCATCAAGGCCAGGCCATCGGCCGCATCGGCGTTGTCGTCGGCCACGAGAATCCGCAACGCACCGGACCCGGACCCGCGCGGGCGCGGGGGGATCGCCGCGGCCGCCGGGTCGGCAAGCGGCAGGCGCACGATGAACTCGCTGCCGGTATTCGAGCCGCCGCTGTGCGCCTGGATGCTGCCGCCGTGCATCTCGACGAGCCTCCGGGCCAGGGTCAGGCCGATGCCGAGGCCACCCCGGTTGCGCTCGAGGCTGCGATCCGCCTGCACGAACAGCTCGAACACCCGCGACAGCATGGCCTCCGCAATGCCGATGCCCTCGTCGCGTACCGCCACGCGGACCGCACCGTCCACGCGGCCCGCTTCCAGCCAGATGCGACCGCCACGGCGGCTGAACTTGGCAGCGTTGTTCAGCAGGTTGCCGAAGACCTGGGTCAGCCTCGTGATGTCGGCCTCGATCATCAGGGGCTCGCCCGGCAGCGATACGATCAGTTCGACACCGAACTGGTCGATGAGCGGCCGACTCGTCTCGACCGCGCTATCCAGCACGGCGACCACCGACACGGGCTGCCGGTTCAGTTCGACGATGCCAAGCGTCGCGCGTGAAACATCGAGCAGATCGTCGACCAGGCGCGTGAGTTGCCCGAACTGGCGCTCCATCATCGCCAGGGCGCGGTGGGTCACGGCAGGATCCCCGGCCGCCATCCGCAGCAGGTGCAGGCCGTTGCGGATCGGCGCCAGCGGGTTGCGCAGCTCGTGCGCCAGGGTGGCCAGGAATTCATCCTTGCGGCGGTCGGCATCGCGCAATGCGCTTTCGCTGCCGGCGAGCGCGTCAAGCGTCTCCTTGTGTTCGTGCACATCCACGCCCAGCGCATACCAGCCCAATACACGCCCGTTCCCGTCCATCGCCGGATCCGCGCGCAGAGCCAACCAGCGATACACCCCGTCGGCCCGCCGGAACCGGGCGTGATTTAGGTAGGGCTGGCCGCTGGCAACGGCAGTCGCCCACTTCCGCTCGAGTTCCGGCAGGTCGTCGGGGTGGACGAACAGCCGCCAGTGGCGAGCCTGCATCTGGTCCGACCCCAGTCCGGTGAAGACATGCAACCAGCGGCTGGTGTACTTGATCTCCCCTTCGGCGGTGGCGGCCCAGAGAAAAGCCGGCACGGTCTGGATCAGGTCATCGAGAAACGCCTCGCGTTCACGTAGCCGGGCCTGGGCCCGCACCCTTTCGATATGCGCCCAGGACCGCTCCACCACCGCCTCCACCAGGGCGACCTCGTCTCGGGTCCAGGCTCGCGGGATCGCGCTGTGCACGGCCATCATCGCGCGCAGTCCGTCGTCCTCGACCAGGGGGCAGCAGATGATGGCCTTGACGCCGATGGCATTGAACATGTCCGCACCGTCCTGCGGCGACAGTTCGCGGTCCACGTCGTGGATCACCAGGGTTTCGCCACGTCCGAGCTCCGCCACCGCCCGGCTGCCGAACAGCGCCAGCGAGTAAGCACCCGTGGACGAGTTCACGCCTTCCTCGGCCCAGTCGCCGCGGATGGTGAAGCCGAGGTGGTCCGGATCCACGTCGGCATAGGCGCTGCGCGTCGCGTGCAGGTGCTGGCTGAGCAGGCGCGTGGTGATGGCCATCACGTTCTGCGGATCGTGCGCGTTGCGGGTGGCCTCGCCCACCGCATCGAGCAGCCGCAGGCGGGCATCGCTTTCGATCAGCGACTGCTCGAGCCGGCGGCGCTCGGTCTCGTCGCCGACGATCCCGATCATCCGTATCACCGTGGCCGAGGCGTCGCGCTGGATGCGGGCGCGGGTCCAGATACGGCGCACCTGGCCATCGGCACGACGAATGCGGCATTGCACTTCCCACACCCCGGAGCCTTTGAAAGCCCGCCGGAAGCTTTCATCGACCGCATCCCGCTCCTCTGGCAGCACATGCTCCAGGAACAGATCGAAGGTCCATTCCGGCAGCAGCTCCGCGTAGCCGAAAATCTGGTCGTGGCGCAAGGTCCGGTGCGCCCTGCCTGTGCGCAGATCGAGGTCCCACTGCCCGAGGTGGGCGGCGTCGAGCGCAAAGCGCAGGCGCTCCTCGGATTCCTGCGGATCGAAGCTGGGTGAAGTCTGACCGTTCATGGGATGACCTTATTCCCAAGCGCTGGGGGCATCAAGGCCGGGGCAGGCAAAACCGACGCAAACCCAGCGCCGGTCTCGAATGCGGCCGAACGCCACATAGCCGGCTGGTCGCAGTGGTGCGGCTTTCCCGGGGAATCCGTTGACGCTCGGCGGATTGCGCTGCGAAAGTTCGCCTCTCCACTTTGACCCGCAAGACCGCCGCGATGCCGTCCGACCCGCCTCAAAGACATCGCTGGTGGAAGCTGCCGGCCCTCCTGACGGTAATCCTGCTGGTCCTGGTGCTGGGCTACGCGCTCGCGGGTTTCTTCGGTGTCCCCAGACTGGTACAGGCCGTCGCCCGCGACGAGTTGGCCAGGCTCGGGCACCAGCTCGAGCTCGGCGAGCTGCGCTTCAACCCGTTCAGCTTCGAGCTGAGCGTCACCGGGCTGCGCTTGACCGGGGACGCGGGAGCAGCCTTGCTGGGCTTCGAATCGCTCTATGTCAACGCCGACGTGCTCGACTCGATCCGGCAGCGCGGCCTGGTCCTGGACGCGGTCCGGTGGATCGGGCCGGACCTCGCCCTGGTCGTGGAGGCGGACGGCTCGCTCAATCTGGGCCGGCTGATTCCGCCCGCCGCGGAGCCACGGCCGAAAACATCCCTGCCCCACGTTCGAGTCGGTGAACTGAGCATCGAGAAAGGACGCATCGGGATCGAGGATCGCAGCCGGCCACAGCCGTTCAGGATCGATCTGAG
This sequence comes from Panacagrimonas sp., assembly GCA_052387695.1. Taxonomy (GTDB): domain Bacteria; phylum Pseudomonadota; class Gammaproteobacteria; order Nevskiales; family Nevskiaceae; genus Panacagrimonas. The sequence continues at coordinate 3,252 of JBQTIX010000067.1, forward strand.
TCCGATCGAATTCAGCCTCCGGGATTTCGGCACCGGGCCCGGCCACCAGAACGCGTACGCGTTCAAGGGCACCGCGAGCACCGGTGAAGAACTGGAGTGGACCGGAGATTTCACCGTCCAGCCCATCGGCTCCCAGGGCCGTTTTGCGCTGCGCAAGCTACAGACCTCGACGCTGGTCAGCTACCTGCAGGAGCGCCTGCCGGTGCGCTTGGTTTCCGGCGTCGCCGAACTCGGCGGCGATTACCGCATGAGCCTGGACCCTTCGCTCTCGCTGGACCTGCACCTGCCCGCCATCGTCATACGCGAACTCGCGCTCGGTGAGCCCGCCAATGCCAGCGCCCGATCGCCGGCGTCGATCGCCGAACTCGTGCTGCACGAACTCGACCTGTCGCTGACCCGTCGCGAAGTGAGCCTGCGGCGCATCGGGATCAAGGGCCTGCGGACGCAGGTGCAGCGCGAGCGCGACGGCAAGCTCAATCTCACGCGCCTGTACGCGGCACCGGTTGCGCCGGTTGCGCCGATACCGGCAGCGGCAGCCCCCGAACCGGAGCCCACGCCCTGGCGCGTCGCCGTCGACAGCATCGAGATCGGCGACAGCCGCATCGAGGTCGAAGACCGCGCGGTCGAGCCGGCGGTGCGCATGGTGCTGGCCGGCATCGCCGGCACGCTCACCGGTTTCAGCACCGATCCCGGCACCCGGCTGAAACTCGACACCCACCTCGGGATCGATCAAAAGGGCAGACTGGGCGTACAGGGCGAGATCGGCTTGCAACCGCCATCGGCCACGCTTGCCCTGGACCTTCAGGGCTATGACCTGTCGGTCTTGCAGCCCTACCTGACGGGCCGCACCGGCGTGAGGCTCAGGTCCGGAATCCTGGCCGTTGCTGGCAAGCTGGCCATCGCGCAGGAAGCGGACGCCGGACCTGCGATCGATTTCAGCGGAGAGGCAAGCGTCTCGAAACTCGACGTGCAGGACCGCGCTCTCAAAGAGGACCTGCTCAAGTGGCGCGAGCTGCGCCTGGCCGGCGTCGATTTTCGCAGCACCCCGCAGAGCCTGAGCATCGCGCGGGTCGATCTGTCCGAGCCCTACGCCCGCGTGGTGATTTCGGAAAGCCGCGAGATCAACATCACGCGCGCGCTGCGGGCGCCCGACGCGGCGACTCCGACCGATCCCGGAAACACGCCGGCCAGGGCCGCGACTGAAACGGCGTCGCGGCCGATGCCGATCCGGGTCAAGCGCCTGCGCATCGACCAGGGCCGCATGCAGTTCACCGACCTGTCGATCAGTCCTCAATTCTCCGCCGGCATTTTCGGTCTCAACGGAGACGTCAGCGGCTTGTCCAGCGACCCCACGGCCCGCGCCGGGATTCGACTCGAGGGCAAGGTCGACGAGTTCGCGCCGGTGCTGATCGACGGGCAGTTGATCCCGGCCGAGTTTTCCAGAGACACCGATATCGCGCTCAGCTTCCGCAACATGGATCTCATCCGTTTCAACCCGTATTCCGGGCGCTTCGCCGGGTACAACATCGTCAAGGGCAAGCTCACCACCGATCTCAAGTACAGAATCCACGACCGTGAGCTGGAGGCGGAGCACCACGTGGTGCTCGACCAGCTCGAATTCGGCGAGGCCACCGGGTCGAAGGATGCGGTGCCGCTGCCGATCAAGCTGGCGGTGGCCCTGCTCAAGGATCGCCACGGCCTGATCGACCTGGGCCTCCCGGTTCGCGGCAACCTGGACGACCCGACGTTCCGCGTCGGGCCGCTGGTGTGGAAGGTGCTGGTCAACCTGCTGACCAAGGCCGTCACCTCGCCGTTCTCCGCGCTGGCCTCGCTGATCGGCGGAGGCGATGAGCTGGCCTATGTCGATTTTGCACCCGGCAGCGCGGAACTGAGCGAGACGGAAACCGGCAAGCTCCAGCAGCTCGCAGGGGCGCTGATCGAGCGCCCGCAACTCCGACTGGACGTGCCGCTGGCGCAGGCCGATGCCGAAGACGGCCAGGTGATCGCGCGACGCAAGCTCGACGAGCGCGTCCCACCGGCAGCGCCCGAGGTCGCGCCGGAAAGGGCCGGGAAAGATCGGCTGGCCGCGCTGGCCGCCCTGTATGGAGAACTGCTGGGAATCGCACCCGTCTATCCCGAAGCGACCGAGGCGCTTGAAAGCGACGCCAGGCAGACCGCTCGCATCGGGATCCTCGAATCGGCGTTGTTGGGCAAGCTGCTGCCGGAGCCCTCCGAACTGGAGATCCTGGCCGCGGCCCGGGCACGAGCGGTGCAAGCCGCCATCCTGGCCCATCCGGAGATCCCGCCGGAGCGGATTTTCCTGACCGCGCGCCGGGCCTCCCGTCTCGGCGAGTCCGGTGCGGTGCGCATGGAACTGAGCCTCCAATAGCGGCGATACTGACCCTCCCCGGGTTGGAGCAGTCCATGAGCTTTGTCGTCACCGACGCCTGCATTCGCTGCAAGTACACCGACTGCGTCGACGCCTGCCCGGTCGATTGTTTTCACGGCGGCGCGGTCATGGTGGTGATCGATCCGGTGGTCTGTATCGATTGCGCCGCCTGCGTGCCGGCCTGTCCGAGTGACGCCATCGTCGAGGGCAGCAAGCCCGCTTCCGCGCCCTGGCTGGAACTCAACAGGCGCTTCTCGGGCATCTGGCCACAGATGCTCGAACATCGCAGCGACTTCCCGGACGCCGATCGGTACAAGGGCCAGCCCGGCAAGTTCGAGCGCTATTTCAGCGAGCAGCCACAGGGCGATTGATCGACATGTATTGCAACAATAAACGTGGAGGAACCAGGACATGAGCGTCGAACACATGGCAGGCGGCCTGAGCCGGCACGTGCGCAAGTGCCCCATCTGCGAAGCGGGTTGCGGCGTGGTGGTGACCGTCGATGCCGCGCTGCGCAAGGTGATCGACATCCGCGGCGACGAGCACGATCCGCTCAGCCGCGGCTTCGTCTGCCCCAAGAGCCAGGGCATGAAGGTGCTGCGCGAAGATCGCGACGTGCTGACCCGGCCGCTGCGACGACGCGGTCGCGATTTCGAAGAGATCGGCTGGGACGAGGCTTTCGAGCTGGCGGCCGAGCGCTTCAAGGACCTCTCGCGCAAACACGGCGCGGACGCCAACGCGATCTATGTCGGCAATCCCACCGCGCACAACCCGGGCGGCCTGCTCTATACGCTCAGCACCGCGATGGCGCTGGGCACACGCTCGCTGTTCTCCTCGACCTCGGTCGATCACATGCCCAAGGTGCTGTCCACCGGCTTGATGTTCGGCGACCAGTCGCTGATCCCGGTGCCGGACGTTGATCGCACGGATTACCTGCTCATCCTGGGCGCCAATCCCTGCATCTCCGGCGGCAGCCTGATGACCGCGCCGGGCTTTGGCCGGCGCATGGAGGAAATCCGCCAGCGCGGCGGGCAGATCGTGGTGGTGGATCCACGCCGCAGCGAAACGGCGGAACTGGCCACCCGTCACCTGCCGATCCGGCCGGGCACGGACCCTTACTTCCTGCTCGGCCTGTTGCAGGTGGTCTTCGGCGACACGCTCGCAAGGCTCGGTCGCCTGGAGCCGCATACCAACGGCATGCCGGAAATCGCCGCATTGGCGCGGTCGTTCTCGATGTCCGACCTGGCCGCGAGTTGCGGTATCGACGGGGCGACGATCGCGCAGATCGCCCGCGATTTCGCGACGGCGCCTTCAGCCGCCTGCTACGGGCGGACCGGATCGAGCCAGCAGCCTTTCGGATCGGTGACGAGCTGGCTGATCGACGTCCTCAACGCCGTGACCGGCAATCTCGACCGTCCCGGTGGCGCCATGATCCCGATGGGCGTAACGCCCTCGATCTTTCTCAACGAGCGCTACCAGGACGGTGTCGGGCCGCATCACCGCTGGCATTCGCGGGTGCGCGGTCTGCCGGAGTGCGCCGGCCAGTTTCCCGCCGTGGTCCTGGCCGAGGAAATCCTGACGCCCGGCCCGGGCAAGATTCGCGGCCTGCTGACGATGTGCGCCAATCCCGTCATCAGCGCGCCCAACGGGCCGCAGCTGTCGAAAGCCCTGGCCGCGCTGGACTTCATGGTCGCGGTGGATGTGTACGTGGGCGAGACCAGCCGCCACGCCGACCTGATTCTTCCTGGCAACGGTCACCTGGAGCGATCCGACTGGCCGATCTTCACCACCACCCTGGCCGTGCGTCACGTCGCCAAGTGGGTGGACAAGGTCTTCGAGCCGGCGCCGGGCACCCGGTCCGACGGCGAGATCATGCTGGCCCTCGCCGCCCGGATTTCCGGCGCCAGCGAGCAGGCGACGGACGACGCGCTCGCCGGTTATTTCCTGCAGGGCGCGGAAGCCCGCGGCGCGCTCGGCGGCCATACCGCAGCCCAGGCGCAGGACCTGCTCGAAGCCCGGCACGGCAGCGACCGCATCTACGAGATTCTGCTGCGAAGCCATCATTTCGGTGACCACTTCGGTGCCCGGCCCGATGGCCTGACCCTGGCCAAGGTCAAGGCGGCCGATCACGGCATCGATCTCGGCCCCCTGTTCGAGCGGCTGCCGCAGGCCCTCGGCACACCCAGCGGCAAGGTGGAACTCGCGCCGGGCCTGCTGATGGACGAGATGCCACGGTTGCGCCAGGCCATGGCCGGGTACATGGCCAGCGACCGCATGATCATGATCGGCCGGCGCCAGCTTCACTCGATCAATTCCTGGATGCACAACATCCGCGCGTTCAACCGCGGTCCGGACAAGTGCACCGCCCTGCTGCATCCGGCCGATGCCGGGCGCCTGCAGCTCAGGGCCGGCGACAAGGTGGACATCACGCGCGGCGACAAGCTCATCACCGTGCCGGTGACCGTGTCGGACGAAATCATGGCCGGCGTCATCAGCCTGCCGCACGGCTGGGGCCACGACGCACCGGGGTCGCGGCTGTCGTACGCGCTGACGCGGCCCGGCGTGAACTCCAACCTGATCGCGTCGGAATTCGATATCGATGTTCCCAGCGGCAACGCCGTTCTGACCGGCTTCACGGTCGGGGTCACCCGGTCGGTCGTCACGGCGACTGCCGCGGCCTGAGAGCTTGTGAAGATTTCGTCGCGAGCGAAGGCATTTCGCGTTCCGCCAGAGCGCAGGAGCCGCAGTGTATTTAGGGAAGGTCTGCACCGGTTCCATCCGTCTCGTAGGTCGGTTCAAGCCGAAGGCGGAACCGACGCCGCGCGCCCTCGACGAAGGGCGCCCGTCGGGTCCGCCCGCGAACAGCACGCGGGCTTGACCCGACCTACCCTTGAATTCAGACCCGCGCAGAGCTTCCTTAGATACATGAGGACTCCGAGCACCGCCGGAACGCGAAATGCCGAGCGCAGTAGAAAGATTCACAAGCTCTGAGCCGGCGCTCCCAGACTCAGGGACGTGGCGGCCCGCGCCGGCTGCGTTCCAGGTGGTCCCGAAGCAGGGGTGCGAGCGCCACCCGGGCACCGAGCCCGACCAGGGTCCAGTAATGGCCGGCGGCCATGCGATCCAGGTAGGCGGTTTTCACCGCCGGCTGAAACTGGTCCATGCGTTGCAGCAGTTCCGATGACTTGCCGATCACCGCCTTGTGCATCGTCGAAGTGCTGAAATCAAACGGCGCGTCGGTGATGTACGGCCGCAGAACGATCCGCCGCCAGGGCTCGTAGAAGTCGCCCCCCACGGCGCGGGAACCCGGCACCCTCGCACCCAGGCGCAGCAGGGCGTCCTCCAGGGCCGGCCAGTCCTGGTCGAGCCCCGCCTGGATACCGTCGCGATAGGCCACGGCCGTCGCCGGCTCCAGCTTCTTGATGCAGCCGAAGTCGTAGATGACCAGGCTGCCATCGCGGCGAAACGCGAAATTGCCGGGATTGGGATCCGCGTGCACTGCTTGCAGCTCGAACACCGAGCGGGCGATGAAGTGAAACAGCTGGGTTGCGAGCTGGTTGCGCAACGCCTGGTCGTAATGTTCGTGCAGCTCGTCCAGATGATCGCCCGGCTCCAGGATCATCGTCAGTACCTGGCGGGTACACATGCCGGGGACGGTGGCGGGAATGACGATGTGGCGCTCGCCGGCAAAGAACTCGCGGAACAGGTCCATGTTGCGGGCCTCCCTGACGTAGTCCAGTTCCTCCTTCAGGTGCACCCGGATTTCCTCGAACAGCGCGTCGAGCACCCGCTTGTCCACCTTGACCAAGCGTCCCATGCGCAGTGCGAACTTGAGCTGCTTCAGATCGGTGTCGCAGGACGCGGCGACGCCGGGGTACTGCACCTTCACCACGACTTCGCGTCCGTCCGGCAGCACCCCGCGATGCACCTGGCCGATGGAGGCGGCCGCGTAGGGCTTGCGGTCGAGTTCCCGGAACAGCTCGGCGACGGGCCTGCCCAGTTCGCGTTCGATCTGTTTTGCGATCACGGCGTAAGGCATCGGCGGCGCCGCTTTTTGCAGTTTCTTCAGCGGCTCGGCGATCTCGCTGGGCAGGAAGTCGGCAGCCTGCGAGGCGAGCTGCCCCAGTTTCATCACCGCGCCCTTGAGTTCGCCCAGCGTCTGCGCCAGATGTTCTCCGGCCTTGGTATCGAGCGCCTCGCGAGCCTGGGCGCGCTCCTCGGCGTTGCGAAAGCCATTGGCGATGGCGTGGCCCGCATAACGGCTGGCGATGACGGCGGTCATCCCCGCCATCTTCAGGAATCGAGCGCCACCGACGGCCGGGCGTTGTGGGGTCTTGTCCTTTGCCATCTGCGGGTGCGCTCGGTGGACGATACTGGAAACCTGCTTCCTCCCCCCGCAGTGTAGGCCAGCCTTGAGCGGGCCCGGTTTGCGAGTGCCGACGGGAGCTCCTCGATTCCGCCCATGCCGGAATCCCGTCGCGGAAATCACAGGTACGGGAGTTGCTCGAACCGCCTCATCCGACAAAACCCCGTCGCGCATGTCCGACATCGATGTCTCATCCGTGCTTTCGCAGATCCGGGCGCTCAAGGCGCAGACCGGCCATCTGTCGAAGCCGGTATCCCTTCCCACCGATGCCGCTGCGGCCGCGGGGCCCGCGAGTTTTGGCCGGGTGATGAGCGCCGCGCTGGATCGCGTGAGCCTGTCGCAGGACACCGCGAGCCAGTTGCAAAGCAGGTTCCAGCTCGGCGACGCGAATACCGATCTGGCTTCCGTGATGCTCGCGTCCAGTCGTGCACACGTTGAATTCAAGGGCCTGGTGGAGGTGCGCAACCGCATGGTGCGCGCCTATCAGGACATCATGAACATGCCGCTGTGAGGAACACCCAGACCGTGGCCGAGACCGCTGTCCCCGCCTCCTGGCCGACCAGCCTGCGCGGCATCAAGGAACTTCCCATCGTGCGCCAGGTGCTGCTGCTGGCGGGCATCGCCGCCGCGGTCGCGGGCGGAGTCGCGGTGTTCAACTGGTCGCAGAAGCCGGCCCAGGTCGAGCTGTATGCAGACCTGTCCGGCAAGGACGCCTCGGATGCCGCGGACGCGCTGCGCACGGCGGGCGTCGTTTACGAACTCGATCCGGTCAGCGGCGCGCTGACCGTGCCCGCGGACAAGGTCCACCAGGCGCGCCTGCTGCTCGCCGCCCAGGGACTGCCCAGGAGCGGCGCCCAGGGCTTCGAGATGATGCAGCAGGACCAGGGCTTCGGCGTCAGCAATTTCATGGAAGGCGCGCGTTACAACCACGCGCTGGAGACCGAGCTGTCGCGCAGCGTCGCGCTGCTGGCACCGGTCAAGGCGGCGAGAGTGCATCTGGCCATTCCCAAGCCTTCCGCGTTCGCGCGACCCAACGAGGGAGCCAGTGCCTCGGTGCTGGTGGAACTGCATTCCGGCCGCACGCTGGAAGGCAACCAGGTGCAGGCCATCGTCCACATGGTCGCGTCCAGCGTGCCGAATCTGGCGCCGGCGCGGGTGACGGTGGTCGATCAGTTTGGCCGCCTGCTCAGCCGCAACGGCGACGAGGCCGACGGCATGGGCGTGTCGACCGAGCAGTTCGATCACACGCGCCGGGTCGAGGCGGACTATGTGCGCCGCATCGAGCAACTGCTCGGGCCCATCGCCGGGCCCGGCAAACTCAGCACGCAGGTCTCCGCCGAGATGGATTTTTCAGTGACCGAGGAGGCACGTGAAACCTATGCGCCGGAGAAATCCACGGTGCGCAGCGAGCAGACCAGTGAGCAGACCACGCGCGGTCCCGTCGAGGCGCAGGGCGTTCCGGGGGCGCTGTCCAACCAGCCGCCGCAGGCGATTCCGGCGTTGCCGCTGAATACGCTGGTGGGTCAGCCCAGTACCGGGGCATCGGCCAATTCCAGCAAGAGCCAGATCCGCAATTACGAGGTCGATCGCACCGTTTCGCACACGCGCCAGCAGGTCGGCCGGCTGAAGAAATTGTCGATCGCGGTGCTGCTGGACGATCTGCCGCGCACCGATGCCAAGGGCGACGTGAAACTCCAGCCGCTGGGCGAGGACGAGCTGAAGAAGCTGGAAGCCCTGGTCAAGGACGCCGTCGGCTTCGACAGCGCGCGCGGTGATCGCGTGTCGGTGCAGAACGTCAGCTTCCTGCCGTCCTCTCCGCTCGAAGCGGCTGAGGACCTGCCGATCTGGCAGCAGCCGCAGGTGCAGACCCTCGCGCGTCACGGCTTTGGTCTGCTGGCGATCGTGGTGCTGATTTTCGCGGCGCTGCGCCCGGCGCTGAAGGTCTTGCTGGGGCCGCAGCCTGCGCGTGCGCTGACCTCATCGGGTGGTGCGGTGCTGCTGCCGGCCGACGGCGGGGGTCCGCAATCGATCGAATCGCGTCGCGAGCGCCAGGCGCTCGGCGCCGCGCCGGACGACGAGGACGAGCCGCCGGCGTCGACCGCGCCTTACGACAGGAAATTGCACGCCGCTCGCGCCGCAGTGACGCAGGACCCCAAGCGCGTCGCCCAGGTGGTGAAGGGCTGGCTCGCCGAAGACGGAGGCGCCTGAGATGGCCGACGGCGCAAAAGCACCGGCCGGCATTCCCGGCCCGGAGCGCGCAGCGATCCTGCTGATGTCGCTCGGCGAGAACGAGGCCGCCGAGGTGCTCAAGCACATGGCGCCCAAGGACGTGCAGAAAGTCGGCCAGGCGATGGCCGCGCTCACCAATGTCTCGCGGGAACGCGCGACCTTGGTGATGTCCGATTTCTGCAAGCTGCTCGATACCCAGACCTCGATCGGCGTGGGCTCCGACGATTACGTGCGACGGGTGCTGGTCGGCGCCCTGGGCGAGGACAAGGCGTCCGGCCTGATCGACCGGATTCTGCTCGGCCGCAACAGCAAGGGCCTGGAAGCGCTCAAGTGGATGGAGACGCGTGCGGTGGCGGACCTGGTGCGCAACGAGCATCCGCAGATCGTCGCGATCGTGCTGGCGTATCTGGACTCGGACCAGGCGGCCGAAATCCTGCCGATGCTGCCGGAGCGCATGCGCTCCGATGTGCTGATGCGCATCGCGCGGCTTGACGGCATCCAGCCGGCGGCGTTGCGCGAACTCGACGAGATCATGGAAAAGCAGTTCTCCGGCAACAACAACATCAAGTCCTCCAGCGTGGGCGGCGTGAAGAAGGCCGCCAATATTCTCAACCTGATGGACTCTGCCTCCGAGCAGGCGATCAGTTTGCGCATCGGCGAGATCGACAACGACCTGGCCACCCGCATCCAGGAACTGATGTTCGTGTTCGACGATCTCGGGGGCGTGGATGACCGTGGCATCCAGACCCTGCTGCGCGAGATCAGCACGGACACCCTGGGCATGGCGCTCAAGGGCGCCGATCACAAGGTCAGGGACAAGATCACCAAGAACATGTCGCAGCGCGCGGCGGCGATGCTGATCGAGGACATGGAAGCCAAGGGTCCGGCCAAGCTGTCCGACGTCGAAGCCGCGCAGAAGGAAATCCTGACCGCGGCGCGTCGTCTTGCGGAGGCCGGAACGATCGTGCTCGGCGGCAAGGCCGAGGAGATGGTGTGAACCCGACATCGGAGTGGGGTTCTTCCTTCGCCCAGATTCTTCCGGGCGATGCCACGTCCGCCGCGATCTGGGACTTGCCGAATTTCGATGCCTTCCTGCGCCGGCCGCCTCCGCCGCCGACCGCACAGGCACTCGAAGATATCGAGGCCGCGGCACATCGCGAGGGCCAGGAACGCGGGTATGCCGAAGGTTACGCGCAAGGTCTGGGCGAAGGACGCACGGAGGTCCGGGCCCAGGCCGGGCGCCTGGCGGCGCTGCTCGATCACCTCGCGGCTCCGGTCGCGGACGTGGATGCCAAAACCGAGCAGGCGCTGGTGGCGCTGATGCTGGAACTGGCGCGCCGACTCGTCCAACAGGAACTCGCACTCGAACCCGCGAAGATGCTGGCGATCGTTCGCGATGCCGTCGGCCATCTGGCAGGGCCGGTCAGGAACCTGAGAGTGCGGCTCAATCCCGAAGACCTGCGCGTGGTAGCAGGGCACCTCGATGCGCCGACCGGCATCGATGCCTGGGTGCTGGTTCCGGATGGGCAACTGATGCAGGGCGATTGCATCGTCGAGAATGAATCGGCGCGGGTGGATGCGCGGCTCGATACGCGGCAGGCGCAGCTGGCGCAGCGGCTGTTGGGGGAGGGTACGTGAGTGGTGCAGCAGACGGCCACCGCCATGAATATCGACGTAGGTCGGTTCAAGCCTGTCCTGAGCCGACCTACGGATGAACCCGTTCTCCCAGGCTCGCAACACACACCTGCTGCGCGCGCTCGAAGACCGCACCCGCCTCGTGCGCGAGCACGAAACCGTGGTGGTCGAAGGCACGCTCAAGCGCGTCGTCGGCCTGACGCTCGAAGCGGCGGGGCTGCGCATGCAGATCGGTGGACGTTGCCGGATCGATGCCACGGACCAGGCCAGTATCGAGGCCGAGGTCGTCGGCTTCTCGGGGGATCGAACCTTCCTGATGCCGGCCGGCGAGATGCATGGCCTGCTGCCAAATGCGCGTGTCGTGCCGCTGACGCGGCGGCCGGAATTTCCGGTCGGCGACGGCCTGCTCGGCAGAGTGGTGGACTCCGAGGGCCAGCCGCTGGATGGTCTCGGCCGTCTCAAGGACGTGACGCGCCAATCCCTCCGCAACACCGTCATCAATCCGCTGCTGCGCCAGCCGATCCGCCAGCCGCTCGACGTCGGCGTGCGCGCCATCAACGCCCTGCTCACCGTCGGTCGCGGCCAGCGGCTGGGCCTGTTTGCCGGCACCGGCGTCGGCAAATCGACCCTGCTCGGCATGATGACCCGCTTTACCCAGGCCGACGTGGTGGTGGTCGGGCTGGTCGGCGAGCGCGGGCGCGAGGTGCGCGATTTCATCGATCGCAATCTCGGCGCCGAAGGGCTCAAGCGCGCGGTCGTGGTGGCCACGCCGGCGGATCGGCCGCCCTTGCAACGCATGCGCGGCGCCTGGCTCGCGACCTCGATCGCGGAAGCTTTCCGCGACCAGGGACGCCACGTGCTGCTGCTGATGGATTCACTGTCGCGTTTTGCCCAGGCGGCGCGAGAGATCGGTCTGGCGGTCGGCGAGCCGCCCACCACCAAGGGCTATCCGCCCTCGGTGTTCGCCAAGCTGCCGGCCCTGGTGGAGCGCGCCGGCAACGGCGCCGAGGGTGGCGGCTCGATCACGGCGTTCTACACCGTGCTGACCGAGGGCGACGATCCCAACGATCCGATCGCCGACACCGCGCGCGGCATTCTCGACGGTCACATCGTGCTGTCGCGATCGGTCGCCGACGCCGGCCTGTACCCGGCCATCGACATCGAGGCTTCGGTGTCGCGGGTCATGCAGGAAATCATCCGGCCCGAGCACCAGGCCGGTGCGCGCAAGTTCCGCCAGCTCTACTCGGCCTACCGCCAGAATCGCGACCTGATCGCGATCGGTGCGTACCGACAAGGGGCCGATCCGAGAGTCGATGCGGCGCTGCTCGCCTGGCCGGGAATGGAAGACTTCATGCAGCAGAACGCCGACCAGGGCGCGGCGTTCGGCGACAGCGTGGCCCGGCTGGCGTCGCTGATGCCCGGAAAGTGATGCCAGGAGAACGAGAACGCCATGAACATGAGTGTCGAGCGGCTGAGCCTGCTGTTGAAAGTGTCGGACGCCAGAACCGCGAACGCGGCGCGCGAATTGGGCCAGCGCCAGGACAGTCTCAACGAGCAGCGGCGGCGGCTGGAAGAGTTGAGCAGCTATCTCGGCGAGTACCGCGGCCGCTCGATGCCACACCTGCCGGCGTTGATCGCGAACAGCGAACGCTTCCTTGCCCGGCTGGGTGAAGCCGAAGTCCAGCAGCGCCGCAGCGTCGCCCAGGCGGAGGAAACGGTGCAGCATTCGACCCGGTGCTGGGTCGAGCGACGCCGCGACGGCGAGAAGTTTCAGACGCTGCAAGCCGCAGCGATGGCGCGCACGACGAGCATCACCGAACGCCGGGCCCAGCAGGGGATGGATGAATTCGCGCTGCGCGATTTCACCGCCCGCCGCGCCGCGCTCGGCGAGTAGCGCGTGATCGCGCCGACGACAGGCGGCATCGCGACTCCGGGGACCAGGGGTCCGGGTCCGGCGGAACTCCAGGCCGGGCCTCCGTCGGAAGGCAGCATGGCGACGTTTCTGTGCTTGCTGATCAGTGGGCTGGACCGGGGAACCTCGGTCCCGGGTGATCCCTCGTCAACCGCAGCGGCCGAGGCGCAAGCCCCGACCCGCGATGACGAACCGACGACTCCGGGCGGCGCCTGGGCGGCGATCTGGTTTCCAGGCCCCGTTCCAGTGTCCGATCCGGACGCTCCGGCGGCACCGGGGCCATCGGCCGTCGCGCGACAACCTGCGATGCCGAATCGGGCCGATTCCTCATCGGACGCCGCTGTCGCAGACGATCCGACGGTCGCTCCCGCCGTTGTCGAAACCGGCATGCCGGTGGAGATTCTGGCCGTATTCGATGCCGGGACTTCCGTCGGCGAGGCCGCGAGGGTCACGATCAAGGACGACGCCATCAACCCACCGACCTCGGTCCTCCCATCGACTCTGGCGTTCGCAGGTTCAGCCTCCCTGCCACATGCCCCGCAGGTGTTGCGGGACGTTCCACCGGCGGCCCCGCAGGTCCTCGATCTGCGTCACCCGCTGGCGCCTGCACATCTGACCGAGCGCATCGCCTGGCATCTCGACCAGGGGGTGCACGAGGTCAGCCTGGACCTGCACCCGCTCGAACTTGGACGAATCGAAATCCGGATCAGGCTGGAAGGCGAGCGGGTGGAGCTGCGCTTCGACACCGCCGAAGTGGCGGTGCGGGATGTGGTGCAGACCTCGCTGCCGCAATTGGCGGCGATGCTCTCCGCCCGCGGCTTGGCCCTCGATCAGGCGCAGGTGTTCGCACAGGCCCGGGCGTTGACGCCCACGCCTTCCTCGCCGGGGCAACTCCTGACGGCAGCGGAAATCGGAGGCGCAAGGCCGAAGTCGTCGTCGGCGAGTTTGCGCGCGATCCGTCGCAGCCTGATCGACGATTACGTCTGAGGGCTTGTGAAGATTTCGTCGCGAGCGAAGGCAGTTCGCGTTCCGCCGGAGCGCAGGAGCCGCAGTGTATTTAGATACATGAGGACTCCGAGCACCGCCGGAACGCGAAATGCCGAGCGCAGTAGAAAGATTCACAAGCTCTGAGGGCAAACCGGGGACGGGGAGCGGCGGCTCAGTGTGCGTGACGCAGGCTGCGCCATCGCGAAGCGAGGCTGAAGATCAGCCAGCCGAAAAACGAGAAGATGACGGTAGCCGCTGCCATCACCACGATTGCACGCAGCCACGCCGGTTGGTCCACGCCATCGAGATACATCAGCAGCCCGAGACCCGAGGTGAGGAAGGTGGCGAAAGAGACGGCACACACCTGACCAAAGCGTCGCGCGACGGCGTTCTGGTGATTCGGCGGCAGGCGCGACTGCATGTCGTTGTGGCTCTCGGGATCCCGCGGCGCTGGAATGGATTGAAGATGGCCCGTCCGAGCTTCCGGACGGGCCGTTTCGACGACACGGGGGGGAGAGGGAGTCGCCGAAAATCGTTGGGGTTCCTGGCAGTCCACCCGCTACCCGGAACCTGGGTCTGGTCTGCCTTTCGCCGCTTCCGTGCCGCTCCGTTCGAGCGTCCCGATTCAATAAAAATCAATGACATGAGCACTGAAGTGTGAACAGCGTCACAGGGGACCATGACCGCTGCTGTCGGTTTGCGACACGTGCCGGCATCTTGCGTCCACGGGCAGAATCCGGCGGTTCAGCCGGCCCCGGTGGATGCGATCCGCTTATCCACCCTACGCGGCTCTGCACAGGTCTGAATTCATGGGTAGGTCGGGTCAAGCCCGCGTGCTGTTCGCGGGTTGACCCGACGGGCGTCCTTCGTTGAACGACGCGCAGTATCGGTTCCGCCTTCGGCTTGAACCGACCTACGAGCCAGATCGAACCTGTGCAGACCTTCCCTAAGTCACCGGCGCAAACGACTCCGCGCTCGCCATCTTCCAGAACACCGCGTACACCGGGTGCTCGGCGCGGTTCTCCAGCAGATCCCCCGGCTTGAGAAACTTGACCATCGTGGACAGCAGGCGCACCTCGTTGTTGGAGACCCTGCGCACGATGTGCTGTGGCCCCAGCCGGCCGGGATGGGAGAGGCCGGCGGCGCCGGTGAGTTCACCCAGGGCGACGAGCGTGTTGCGATGAAAATTGGCCACGCGCGTGGCCTTGTCTTCCGGGACCAGGGCGCGCTGGCGGATCGGGTCCTGCGTGGTGACACCGGTCGGGCAGTGGCCGGTGTGGCAGGCCTGCGCTTGCAGGCAGCCGAGCGCGAACATGAAGCCGCGCGCGCTGTTGCACCAGTCGGCGCCGAGCGCCAGGGTGCGGGACAGATCGAATGCGCTGATGATCTTGCCGCTGGCACCGAGCTTGATGTGCGGCCGCAGGTTCAATCCCACCAGGGTGTTGTGCACCAGCAGCAGCCCTTCCTGCAGCGGCGTGCCGACGTGGTCGGTGAATTCCACCGGCGCCGCGCCAGTGCCGCCTTCGCCGCCGTCCACCACGATGAAGTCCGGCGTGATGCCGGTCTTGAGCATGGCCTTGCAGATGGCGAAGAACTCCCAGGGATGGCCCAGGCAGAACTTGAAGCCGGTGGGCTTGCCGCCGGACAGTTCGCGCAGCTTCGCGATGAATTCCAGCATCTCGATCGGCGTGTTGAAAGCCGAGTGGGTGGCCGGCGAGATGCAGTCCACTCCCACCGGGACGCCGCGCGCCTCGGCGATCTCGGGCGAGACCTTGGCCCCCGGCAGCACGCCGCCGTGGCCGGGCTTGGCGCCCTGCGAGATTTTCAGCTCGATCATCTTCACCTGCGGGTCGCGGGCGTTCTGCGCGAATTTTTCGCCGTTGAACACGCCGTCGGCATCGCGACAGCCGAAATAGCCCGAGCCGATCTCCCAGATCAGGTCGCCGCCATGCAGGCGATGGTGGCGGCTGATCGAGCCCTCGCCGGTGTCGTGCGCGAAATTGCCGATCTTGGCGCCCTTGTTCAGCGCCAGCACTGCGTTGGCCGACAGCGCGCCGAAGCTCATGGCGGAGATGTTGAACAGCGAGATGTCGTAAGGCAGCCGGCAGGTCTGATCACCCACGCGAACGCGGAAGTTGCAGTCCGAGATGTGGATCGGGTTCATCGAGTGATTGACCCACTCGTAATCGTTGGCGTACACGTCGAGCTGGGTACCGAACGGCCGCTTGTCCACCGCGTTCTTGGCCCGCTGGTAGACCAGGGCACGCTGGGCACGCGAGAACGGGATTTTCTCCTGGTCGGTTTCGAGGAAGTACTGGCGGATCTCAGGGCGGATGAACTCCAGGAAAAAGCGCATGTGCGACAGGATCGGGTAGTTGCGCCGGATCGCCTGTTTTTTCTGGGTGATGTCCCACAGCCCCACCGCGACCAGAAAACCCGAGACCAGTGCAACGATGCCGATCACCGCGGCCGCCCAGGGCATCACCTGCGGCATCACCAGCACGCTCACCAGAAACACGCCAACCGCCGCCACCAGCACGAAGAAGCGTGCCTCGAACATCGCGCGAATCGCCCTCATGAGTTCTCCCCCCGCATTATTTGTAGTGGATAGATAGCCGAAGCACGGCGGCACGGCAATGCCCGCGGCGCGGCGTATCATCCGTTGGGCATCGAGCGATTCCAAGACCATGAACGATTCCGCCAGCCAAGCCGCCCTTCCACCGATCCGCCTGGGCATCAACGTCGATCACGTCGCCACCCTGCGACAGGCGCGCGGGACGACCTACCCGGACCCGGTGGACGCTGCCCTGGTCGCAGCCGGCGCGGGCGCGGACAGCATCACCCTTCACCTGCGCGAGGATCGCCGGCACATCCAGGACCATGACCTGACGCGCCTGGTGTCGGTGTGCCCGGTGCCGGTGAACCTGGAACTCGCGGTGACCGACGAGATGCTCGCCATCGCCAGCCGCGCCGGGCCGCGTTACGCCTGCCTGGTGCCCGAACGGCGGGAAGAGATCACCACCGAGGGCGGACTCGATGTGGCAGGCAACCTCGATCGCATCATGGACGCCTGCTCGGAACTGGCCGATGCCGACATCGCGGTGGCGCTGTTCATCGACGCCGATCCGCGCCAGCTCGAAGCCGCGCTGAAAACAGGCGCGCGGCATATCGAGATCCATACCGGCCGCTACTGCGAGGTCGAAGGCGCGGCGCGCGCGGCGGAGCGCGACGCCATCGCCCGCTTCGCCCGCGAGGCCGCGCAAGCCGGGCTGGAGGTGCATGCCGGCCACGGTCTGACGGTGCAGAACGTCGCGCCCATCGCCGCGATTCCGCAGATCGTCGAACTCAACATCGGCCACGCCATCGTCGCGCGCGCGGTGTTCATCGGCCTGCCGGGCGCGATCGTCGAGATGCGTCGCGCGATGGTCGAGGCCCGCGCGCAAAGGTCCGAATGAGCGGACGCCGGTCATGATCTACGGCATCGGCACCGACCTGATCCGGGTCGATCGTATCGAGGCGGTGTTCAACGCCCACGAGCGCCGCTTCGTCGCCAAGCTGCTGCATCCCGAAGAACTGGCTCAGTTCTCCAACGCGAGCAATCCGGCGAACTTTCTCGCCAAGTCCTGGGCCGTGAAGGAAGCCTTCGGCAAGGCGCTGGGTACCGGCGTGCGCGGCTATGCGAACCCCGACGTGGGCGTGGTGCGCGGCGAACTGGGCCGGCCGCACCTGGTCTATTCCGAGGCGATGCGCCACCGGCTCGACGATCGCGGCGTCGGCGGGGGGCATGTTTCCCTGACCGACGAGGGGAAGTGGGTGATGGCCTTTGTGGTGCTGGAGCATCGGCAGGCGAGCTGAGACCTGGACGGCAGCCCGGCGGCAACCATCGAATAGAATCGACGCACCATGAATACTCCCTCCCTCGCCGAGACCATCGGCAACACGCCGCTGGTACGGCTCACGCGCCTGCCGGGCATCGGCGACAACACGCTGCTGGCCAAGCTCGAAGGCAATAACCCGGCGGGTTCGGTGAAGGACCGGCCGGCATATTCGATGATCAAACGCGCCGAAGAGCGGGGCGAGATCAAGCCGGGCGACGTGCTGATCGAGGCCACGTCGGGCAACACCGGCATCGCGCTGGCCATGGCCGCGGCGATGCGCGGGTACCGGATGGTGCTGATCATGCCGGAGCACATGAGCGCGGAGCGGCGTGCGCAGATGCGGGCCTTCGGCGCCAACATCGTGCTGGTGACGCAGGCGCAGGGCATGGAGTACGCGCGCGACCTCGCGCTGGAGATGCAGGCCCAGGGCAAGGGCCGCGTGCTGGACCAGTTCGCCAATCCCGACAACCCGCGTGCGCATTACGAGACCACCGGGCCGGAGATCTGGCGCGATACGGACGGGCGGGTCACGCACTTCGTGGCGACCATGGGCACCACCGGCACCATCATGGGCACCGGCCGGTTCCTGAAGGAAATGAACCCGACGATTGAACTCGTTGGCGTCCACCCGGCTGGCGAGTCTTCCATTCCGGGCATCCGCAAGTGGCAGAAAGAGTACGAGCCGCGGATCTACGACGCGACCAGGATCGACCGCATCCTGGAAGTGGAAGCGCGCGACGCCGAGGGCATGATGCGCACGGTGGCGAGCGCGGAGGGCTTGTTCTGCGGACCTTCGTCGGGCGGGTCGATCTTCGCGGCGGTCGAAGTCTGCAAGCGGGCTTCGAACGCAGTGGTCGTCTGCATCATCTGCGACCGCGGCGATCGCTACGTCTCGACCGGGGTGTTTCCCGCGTGACTGCTGCGACGCTCGTCTTCGACGTCGAGACCATCCCCGATCTCGACGGTGCACGGCGGATTTTCGGCCTGCCGCTGGCCAGCGACGACGACATCTGGAACACGATGCGCACGTCGCGACGGGCGGAGAAAGGAACGGAGTTCCAGCCCGCCCACTTGCAGCGCGTGGTGGCGATTTCCTGCGTCATGCGCACAGACGAGGCGTTCAAGTGCTGGTCGATCGGCGACGAAACCTCCGACGAGGCCGAGCTGATCCAGAAGTTCTACAACGGCATCGACAAGTTCCGGCCGACCCTGGTGTCCTGGAACGGCGGTGGCTTCGACCTGCCGGTGCTGCACTACCGCGGCTTGATCCATGGCGTGCGTGCCCAGGCCTACTGGGACAACGGTCACTTCGACCGCGACGCCAAGTGGAACAATTACCTCAAGCGCTACGAGTTCAAACAC
This sequence comes from Panacagrimonas sp., assembly GCA_052387695.1. Classification (GTDB taxonomy): domain Bacteria; phylum Pseudomonadota; class Gammaproteobacteria; order Nevskiales; family Nevskiaceae; genus Panacagrimonas. The sequence continues at coordinate 22,010 of JBQTIX010000067.1, forward strand.
ACCGACCTGATGGACGTGCTGGCGCTCTACACCGGCCGGCAGAACGCACCGCTCAACGAGATCGCGCTGCTGCTGGGCCTGCCGGGCAAGCTGGGGATGGACGGGTCGATGGTGTTTGCCGCGTACCGCGCCGGCCGTCTCGCTGAGATCCGCGCGTATTGCGAGACCGACGTGATGAACACCTGGCTGGTATACCTGCGCTTTCAATACATGCGCGGACATCTGTCGGACGACGAATACGAGGCCGAGATCCTGCGCGTGCGCGAGTTCCTGGAGACCAGCCCGGCACCACACTGGGCGGAGTTCGCGGAAGCCTGGACCGAATGAGGCCGGCGGTAGTGCATCAGTTTGAATTCCAGAACCCCGTTCGGCCCGAATAGCGCCGGCCCGTTCGTCCCGAGTAGCCGCGCAGCGGGCGTACCGAGGGAAGCGTCGCGTATCGGGCATGCCCGGCACCTCGATACGCGGCATTGCTGCGCAATGGCGCTACTCGGTGCGAACGGATTTCAAACTGATGCACTACCAGGCCGGCCCGTAGCGGGATCGTGCGCGATGCGCACGCTACACTCGCCTGCCCCCCCGAATCACGCGACCTGATCAATAAAATGTCGATGTCGGTCCCCCGCTGGCTTGCCCTGCTCGTCTGCGCGCTATTGCTCGGCACGGGGTCCGCACACGCCGGCGCCACTGGATCGGTCAAAAAATTGCCCGGACAGAGCAAGAGCAGGCAAGCCGCGGCGCCCCGGGTCAAGATGATGAAACTGGGACTTCAGGCGGTCGCCTGCGCCGAGGCTGCGGGTCTTCCGAAAGCGCAGCGACTTGCGCTGATCGACTACAGCGTGCCGGCCAACCTACCTCGCCTCTGGGTGCTGGATCTGGCTACCGGCGAGACGCTGTTTCGTGAACAGGTCGCCCACGGCAAGGGCACGGGGGAAGCCAGGGCCGTTCGTTTTTCCAACGAGCCTGAAAGCTATACGTCCAGCCTGGGCCTGTTCCGGACCCTGGATACCTACGACGGGTCCAACGGTTACTCCCTGCGCCTCGAAGGCCTGGAGCCGGGGATCAACGACCGCGCCTTCGAGCGTCGGATCGTGATGCACGGCGCCGATTACGTCAGCGACGCCTTCATCAAGATTTCGGGCCGGCTCGGAAGAAGCTTTGGATGCCCGGCAGTGCGCCGCTCGATTGCACGGCCGTTGATCGACAGCCTCAAGCACGAGCAGTACCTGTTCGCCTACTACCCCGACCCCGCGTGGTTGAAAAGCTCACCTTACCTCGCCTGCACTACGGCGAGCCAGCGCGTACCGGTGAAAGCGGCAGGTGCTCGGCATGCGTCCGGAACAGGGGCCGCGGATTGATCGCCGTCCCCTTCCACCACTGACGTTCGGGGCCGAGCACGAACACCGCGAAATGCAGGTGGGGTGCCGCGGGGTCCGCATTGCCGGAACTTCCGACGTAACCGACAAGGTCTCCCCGCTTGAGACTCTGTCCTTCAGCCAGTCCGGCTGCGTAACGATCCAGATGCGCGTAGTAATAACCGAGCGTCAGCGTCGGGTCGAACTGGTAGACGGTCAGGCCGCCGGGCTTGCTGTCGAACAACTTGACGACGGCGCCATCATCGACCGCGACGACCTCGGTGCCCCGCGGCGCCAGGATGTCGATCGCCTCGTGCGCCCGATCCGTCCCACGGCGGTCGTCGAAACTGTCGACCAGATCTTTTTCAGCGACGCCCGCGACCGGCACGAGCAGTGGCCAGCAGGAGTGCATCAACTTCAGCCGCTCGTCCGACATCGCGTCCGGCGTCGATGAAGTTCCGGCCGGTGGATCGTCGGGTGCGGCGTCGAGCCCACACGCGCTGACTGCGTAAAGTCCTGCGGCAAGCGCAAGCCCGAGCGCCCTCGATCGCGGGAGAAACCGGGGCTTCATCGCTGCAGGATTGCACGCATTCCGGGGGACACGGACTCCGCCAGGGTACTGGCGTCCCAGTTGGTCAGGCGGATGCACCCATGCGATTGCGTTTTGCCGATCTTGGACGGTTCCGGCGTGCCGTGGATGCCGTAGTGCGGCTTGCTCAAATCCACCCAGACCACGCCGACGGGATTGTTCGGACCCGGCGGAATCGTGGCCTTGGAGTGCGCGGAATCGGCGTCCCAGAACAGGTTGGGGTTGTACTTGAACTCCGGATTGCGCCCCACGCCGTTGACCTTCCAGCGCCCGACCGGCAGCGGGTCATGCTTGCTGCCGGTCGTTGCAGGGAATTGTGCGAGCACCTTCCCCGATGCATCGTGCAGCGACACCGTCGATGCGGACTTGTCGACCGTCAGGCTTTCCGCACCCGCAACCGCCGTCGGGGGAGACACGTTTGGAACCAGGATGTCCTCCCCCACCCGGGCCAGATCCTTCCCCACGTTGAGCTGTTGCAGCAGCTCGGGGTTGACGTGGAAACGCTCTCCGAAGGCTTCGGCCACCGAGCCGAATTGCAGCGCTGGCAGCTTGGCCTTTTCCATCATGTCGTCCGGCAAGGGCAGGAACGGTCCGGCCACGTCTGCATCGGAGATGCTGTACTTCGCCAGACTCGGCGCCCCCTCCGCGTTCAAGGCGTCCCAGGTCGGTGGATCCACGATTCCGGTCACGGGCAGGGATCGGGCTTTCTGAAAGCCGGAGACCGCGCCCCGCAGAGTCGATCCGTACGCGCCGTCGATTTCCCCAGGCGAAAAACGCGCACGGTCGAGCAGGATCTGAGCCCGCACCGCGGCAGCGCCCTTGTACCCCGGGCCAACCGTTTCCTGCGTGGCCGTCAGGACCTGTTCTGAGGTGACCGGAATCGGAGGCGAGGACTGCGCGTTCGCAATCGCTGCAGTGAGTCCGAGTGTCAGCGCGAACAGCGCAGGTCCCCGATTCGATCCGGTGAAATGCGCTTGCTTTCGCATGACGGCTTGCACATCGCCCGGCGTCCTCGAACAGCGTGGCGCGTCCCCTGTGACGGGGAAGAAGGGTGCCGGGTTCATCGAATCGCTCCTGGGTGAGGACGCTTGCTCATGCGGGTGGCCTGGCGCCGGAATCCTGCGGGACTCCGGCACGCCATCGACGCACCCGCAAACGACGTTCCCACACATTCAGAATGTCGCGGATAGGCCGGTCGCTGGCCCCGTGCGACGTCAATGCGCCGAGGAAGGCCGATCAGATCGACACCAGACGGGCTCGCCTTGACTGATCCATCGGGCGAATCGAAAACCGCATCCAGGGCCTCGGTGAGACCCGCATTCCGCAGCGGAATCCGCGACCCACTGCGGTTTCCAGGGTTACCGGTTCAGGGCAGCTTGACGACCGTGCCTTGCAGCGCGACGCCGCCGACAAACGTGCCCGTACCGCACTCGTATTCGGTGCTGCTGACGAATGGCTGTCCTTTATAGATGCTCTTGATTTCAATCACGGCGTTGCCGCCTTCGGTCTTGGCCCGCTGCTGGAGCGCGAGCATGGCGGAGAGCCAGACCCATTCGCAGCCTTCCTTGTCGGACTTGTTGAAGAAATTGGTTTTCTTGTTGGCGGTATGACTGCCAAGCCTGCGCGTCGGACTCGGATGGGACTGCCTGCCGAAGAAGAACCTGATCCCGGGATCCAGTTTCTCGATCGCTGCCGGCGCCTTGAAGGCGTCGCGGAGGGGAAGGCGCATCACGCCGGAACGCGCTGCGCCCGCCGGCGCCCCTGGGCTCTCGGCCGGCGCCTGATCGGCAGGCAGCGACGGTTCGCTTGCGGGCTCTTCAACCGGATTGGCAGGTTCGTCCGGGACGGGCGCGGGCACATTCTCCTTCTGCAGCTTTTTCTTTCTCGGCTCCGCTGCGGGTTCTTCGTTTTGCTTCCTCTTTTCGGCCTCAAGGCGCCTTTCCAGAGCCTCCAGGTCGTCCGATTGCGCCAGCGCAGCAGGCACGGGCCCAACGCCGCTGGCGACAACGACGGCCAGCGTGCAGACACCCAGGAAATTCATGATCGTTCGCTTCAACACACCGATGCCTCTTTGCCGGGAGATGCCCTCAGGGACGCAAGGATAGGCCGGAAGCCGGCGCCGGTCATTTCAATTCCCGCAGCAGGCCGTCGATCTCCTTGGCACGGTTCAGAGCCATTTCAGCCATGCGCGTGTCGCCGGCGTCGAGTTTGCGCGTCGCCAGCGTCGCGTACTTGCCGCGCAGCCCGGTCAGATAGCTGGAAGCGCTGCTGGCAGCCTGCCGCCGACTCTCTTCGAATCCGACGATCGCCCGCTCGAAGTCGCCGGCGGCGAACGCCGTCTCCGCGATCGCGAGCCGATCACGGGCGGCACCGAGCACAGAGGCAGGGGCTTCCTCGCGGCTCAACGCTGCGTCCATCTGCATCAGCAGCGCCTGGAGCTGTTCGCGGGCATCCAGCGCGCGCTGCCGCGAGGCGGGGTCTTCCGCGTTTGCAGCAGGCTCCGGCGGCGTGACCAGAGCGGGCACCCCGTCGGCCTGGGCCGGGTTTGCGGAACGGCGTGGGCCAGGCAGGAGCGCCATTGCGATGCCGGCGAGCACGCCGATGGCGGCGATCGCGCCGACGATCAAGGGCCAGCGCGACGATCGTGTCGCGGCCTTCTGCGTTGCCGCGGCTTCGATCGGCCCAGGAGCCGATTCGGCCAGCACCGGCTGAGTCGTGGCTGGAACAAGCGGCCGGCTGGGTGTGCGCGGTTCCAGCGACGCGGCCACCGCCAATGCCGGCGCAGACTGCTCGCGGGGTGGCAGCACCATCGTCAATTGCGTGACCGCCCGCGGCGGCACCGGGCGTAGTCCGTTGATGCAATCGCGCAGTTCGGTCACGGTCTGCGGCCGGTGCTCGGGAATGATCGCCAGGCCCCAGTCGATGGCGGCCAGAAGGCCCTCCGAGTAAGCGCCCGAGGCGGAGCGATCACGGCTGGCGGGCGGCATCGGGTCCGGCCGGCCGGACTGGACGTCGAGCGAACGCAGCGCCGACTCGGGCGGCGGCGCACCGGTCACGCACTCGTACAGCGTGGCGCAGAAGGCATAGAGATCGGTGCAGGCGCCATGGCGATTGTCCGACGTGGCGCGCGCGTACTGCTCGATTGGCGCATAACCCGGCGTATAGGCCACCAGCTCGGAGATGCGCGTGTACTGCTGGGCGTCGTCCGCCGCCTTGACCCGAGCGGCGCCGAAGTCGATCAGCACCGGCCGCTGGTTGCCCTCGCGAATCATGATGTTGTCCGGCTTCAGGTCACGGTGAATGACGCCGACGCCGTGCACTTCTTCCAGGCCGTCCAGCACCGGCAGAACCACCCGCTCGATCTCGACCTGGGTCAGCGTTCGACGCTGACGCAGCCAGCCCTTGAGCGACATGCCCTGCAGGTAGGGCATGACGAAGTACGCGGTGCCGTGACTCTCGAACACGCTGTAGATGCGCACCACGTTCTGGTGATCGAGCTGCGCAATGGTGTTGGCTTCGCGCATGAACGCCTTGAGTCCGCCGATGAAGGCGACCTCGGCGCCCTCGCGCTGCGCCGGGATGACGCGCGACTGCTCGGCGCGCCAGGCCAGTCCTTCCGGAAAGAACTCCTTGATCGCGACGTCTCGCTGAAAGGTGCCGCCCTGGGCGACACCGCTGGAGCGCGCGAATTCGGTCGCCAGATAGGTCACCCCGAAACCGCCGCGACCGAGCTTGCGCTGGATCGTGAAGTTCTCGATCTGCCAGCCCTTCTCCAGAATTTTCCCGGGGTTCAACACGGCCTGGCGGTCTGCTCGAACTCGACGGTGGTGGTGCCCTGTGCATCGTCCTCGAAACGCTGACCCAGGCACAGCGAGCCCCGCGTTGGCAGCGGGACGACGCGACCCTGCAATTGCAGGTCTGCGCTGGAACCCTGGAAGCGCGCCCAGGTGCCGTTACGGCTCAGATCTCTCACCGACCAGGTGTCGCCTTCCCAGCTCAATTCGACATGCCGGCTCGACACCACCGCCGCGCTCAGCAGCAGGTCGCATTTCGATGATCGACCGATGGCGATGGATTTCATTTCCGGATCGAACGTGTGCTGCACCCTGCCGACGCCCAGTCTGAGCACGCGCAACGCGGCGCGCTGCCCCACCCCGGCCACCTGCGTCGCCGCCGCGGTGCGGGCGTCATCCCAGTCCATCGAAAAAACGTTCACCTCGCCGATGCCCTTGAGATGTCGCGGCCCGAACGGGCGGCACAGCGCCTGCAATTCCGGATACAGCTGCCGGACCGTCTGCTCATCGATAAAGATGTGCCCGGGATCGTTGGGGACCAGTTTGTGCAGGCGCGCGGCGAGATTGACGCTCAGTCCCTCGATATCCGGCCGGCCCAGCACCTCCACCATTTGCACCGGCCCGAAGCTGATACCGGCATACAGCGCCTGGTCCTGCGCGCGGGCCTCCCGTTGCGAAGCCACGGCGGCTTCGGCGGCGGAGCTGGCCGGAGCATCGGTACGGAACAGGACCAGCAGGTCATCGCCATCGGATTTGAGCACTTCGCCGCCATGGCCCGTGACGATCGCGACCAGACTGCGCAGGATGCCGGACATGATCGTCCCCGCCGCGGCATCGCCCACCCTGGCGCGCAGCGCCGTGGATCCGGCGATATCGATGAACAGCACGGCGGCCGGAACCGCTTCCCTCATGGCACAACTCCCGCACCCCGAAAATTCGGGCCACGCTATTGGATCGTAGAGCGATGCGGCCTGCAACGAAGCGGAACGCCACAGGCCACGACGCTCACCACCACGGGTGAATCTGCGAAGGCAGTCTTTGCATCGTAATCGGAGGCCGGGCAGTCTCCCCGGACAAGAACGATTGGAGGAGGTAGCCTTGAAACTGATGCCCTGCGCCGCATCGTGCTCGACGCGCTCGGGCAGATCGGTCGCCCCTATCGTTTCGGCGGCACCACGCCGGACGGTTTCGGTTGCAGCGGTCTGGTGCAGTACGTCTTCGCGCAGCGGGGTCTGAAGGTGCCGCGAACCACGCGCGAGCAACACAAGGCCGGTGACGAAATCGACCTCGACGAGGCCGAACCCGGCGACTTGCTGTTCTGCAGTTTCAACCGCAGCGGCATCGATCATGTGGCGGTGTACCCAGATGACGGCCGGGCAGTGCACGCGCCGTCCACCGGCAAGCAGGTGATCGTGGCACCCGTCGGCAACCGCTGGTGGATGGATCGTTACGTCGATGCGGTGCGCGTGATCCGCTGAATCGGCGCCCGCAGCACATGACGGGAACTGTCGGATCTTGTCCGCGCTGTGGTGTCGAAGCCGCGTCGGATTGCCAGTGGGGCTCCGACGATTCGAGCCGCGACCGCACTCCCCCTGCCGGGACAACACGTGCATCCAGTACTTTTTCCAGCCCGATTTATTCATGAAAATACAATATCGGATATTCGTTTTTCATGGTACGTTCGGACATGGTCGAGCGCACCCGATGGGCCGATACGATTCGCCGCTCACTGCGACGCAGTCGCGTCGTGGCGCTGGTCGGACCGCGCCAGTGCGGCAAGACCACGCTCGCGCGGAGCTTCGTCGAACTGCACTCGGCCAACTACTTCGACCTGGAAGATCCGGTCAGTCTCGCGCGGCTGGCCGAGCCCATGACCGCCTTGCGCGGGCTGCGCGGCACGGTGGTGATCGACGAGATTCAACGCCGGCCGGACCTGTTCCCGGTGCTGCGCGTGCTGGCCGATCGCAAGCCCTTGCCGGCGCGATTCCTGATTCTGGGCAGCGCCTCGCCGGAGTTGCTGCGACAGACTTCCGAAACGCTCGCAGGACGGGTCGAGACCATCGAACTGATGGGTTTCTCGCTCGACGAGTTGAGCAGCGACAAGCTTTCGCGGCACTGGTTGCGCGGCGGATTTCCGCTGTCCTACCTGGCCCGGTCGGAGTCCGATAGCCTAGCTTGGCGCACGCAGTTCATCCGTACTTTCATCGAGCGCGACCTGCGCCAGATGGGTGTGCAGATTCCACCCGCCGCGCTGCTGCGCTTTCTCAACATGCTCGCGCACTATCACGGGCAGGTCTGGAATGCCGCCGAGCCGGCGCGTTCGCTGGGCGTGTCGGAGCCGACGGTGCGGCGCTATCTCGATCTGCTGTCGGGCCTGTTCCTGGCGCGCCAGTTGCCGCCCTGGCACGAGAATCTCGGCAAGCGCCAGGTCAAGGCACCGAAGGTCTACGTGCGCGACAGCGGCTTGCTGCACCAGTTGCTCGGCCTGCAAACCCATGCGCAGCTCCTCAACCATCCGAAATCCGGTGCGTCCTGGGAGGGTTATGCGCTGGAGCAGGTTCTCCACGCCGCGCAGGCCGACGCGAGCTACTTCTGGGCGACGCACAACGGCGCCGAACTGGACCTGCTGCTGCTGCACAAGAGCAGGCGCTACGGCGTCGAGTTCAAGCGGGCCGACGCGCCCACGCTGAGCCGCTCGATGCAGATCGCGCTCGACGATCTCGGCCTGGAACGCCTGACCGTGATCTATCCGGGCGAGATGCGCTACAGCCTGGCGGATCGCGTCGAGGTGATTCCACTGAGTTCGATCAACGAGTCCGGCGCGAACCTGATCTACGGCAGGGCCTGAAGCAGTCGCCGTATTGGCTTCCCGCACCTACACACGCTCCGTAAGCTGTGTGCCGCCACCCATCCACGCCGAAAGCCGGGGAGCCATGCGGCCAAACGAGGAGCAAGCAGCACCGCTGCGGCGCTGGCGATTCGGCCGCGTCGAGTTCGACGAGCACGAACTGGCCCTGAAGCTCGACGGCAAGACGGTCGAGATCGAACGCAAGCCGCTGCTGGTTCTGCGCCACCTGCTGCTGAACGCTGGCGAGGTCGTGACCAAGGACGCACTGGTTCGCGCGGTGTGGCCGGGACGCATCGTCACCGACTGGGCGCTGGCCAAGTCTGTCGGCCGCCTGCGCGATGCGCTGGAGGACCGCGCACAGGCGCTGGTGCGCACGCACCACGGCTTCGGCTATCGCTTCGTCGCCGAGCTGGAAGTGGAGACGTTCGAACGCGGCGCGGCAGAGACGACCGCTGCGCCCGCGGCGCCGCCTCTGCCCGCGTCCGAACCACTCGCGCTGCCCGAAACCGCGGAGCGCCGTGACGCTGAGCGCCGCCCGCTCACCTTGCTGTTCTGCGATCTTGTGGACTCCACGCGACTAGCCGACACGCTGGACGCCGAGGCCTTCCGCGATCTGCTGATCGCCTACCGCGGCACCGCGAACGCCATCGGCGCGCGCTATGAGGCGCACCTCGCGCAGCAGTCCGGCGACGGCCTGCTGATGTACTTCGGCTATCCGGCTGCACACGACGACGACGCCGAGCGCGCCGTGCGCTGTGCCTGCGAGCTGCTCGCTGCGCTGAAGCGGCAGCGCAGCGCAACAGCACCGCTCTCGCTGCGCATCGGCATCCACAGCGGCGCCGTGCTGATCGGCGAATTCGAACGCGGCGGCGAGTTGCTCGCCACCGGCGCGAGCCTGCACTTGGCCGCGCGCCTGCAAGCCCTGGCCGAGCCGGACACCATCCTGATGAGCGACGCCACGTTCCGCCTGGTGCCCGGCCTGTTCGTGACGCGCGACTTCGGTGAACAGGAAATACGCGGACTGAGCGAGCCGGTGCGCGTGCACCAGGCCATCCATCCCAGCGGCGTGCGCTCGCGGCTCGCCGCAGCGGCCCGGCTCACGCCCTTCGTCGGCCGCGAGGTAGAGATCGGGCTGCTCGAAGCTTGCTGGCAGCACGCGGTAAACGGCGAGGGCCGCGCCGTCCTGTTCCGTGCGGAGCCGGGCCTGGGAAAATCGCGACTGCTGATGGAAGTTCGCGCGCGCCTCGCCGGCCGCCCCTACTCCTGGCACGAGTGCCGCGCCGACGCCTTGAACCGGCATAGCGCCTACCACCCGGTGATCGAGCTGATCCGCAGCGGCCTGGCGCTGAAGGAGGGCGACGACGAGATGCTGCGCCTTGCGCGCCTCGAACAGGGCTTCGCGGACATCGCCCTGGATTGCGCCGAGGCCGTGCCCTTGATCGGCCCGCTGCTGGGCATAGCGCCGACGGCTCAATACCCGCCCTCGCCGCTGGCGCCCATGCAGCAACGGCGACGCACGCTGGAGCTGCTGGCCGAGTGTATCGAGCGGCTCTCGCATCAGCAGCCGCTCGTAGTCGCGTTCGAGGACCTGCACTGGTGTGACGAGTCCTCGCTCGAATTCCTGGGCGTGCTGCTGGAGCGCCTGCCGCGCCTGCCCCTCCTGCTCGTCATGACCACGCGGCTGGAGTTCAGCGCACCCTGGCCAGCGAGCGGGACGCTGAACCTGCGCAGCCTCGATCCGCTGCCGCTGTGGGAAGTCGAACGCATGCTGGACTCGCTCGCCGGCGGCGCCGCACTCGCACCGAACTTGAGCCTGCTGATCTTCGAGCGCGCTGGCGGCGTACCGTTGTTCGTGGAGGAGCTGACGCGCTCGCTGATCGAGTCCGGCCAGATCGTCGAGCACGCAGGCCAGCTCGCGGCCCGTGTGCCGCTCGGCGACCTCGCGATCCCGGTCAGCCTGCACGGCCTGCTGCTCGCGCGTCTGGACCGGCTCGGCGCCGCGCGCGAACTGATCCAGATCGCGGCGGTGATTGGGCGCGAGGTGCCGTATCGCCTGTTACAGCTCGTCACCGGTCTCGAAGAACCTGTGCTGCGCGAGCGCCTGAGCCCACTCTGCGAATCCGGACTGCTGCATGCGCGCGACACGCCGCCAGAGGCAAGTTACGTGTTCAAGCACGCGCTGATCCAGGATGCCGCGTACGACACCCTGCTCAAGACCCGGCGCCAAGCTTTGCATGGCCGGATTGCGGATGCGCTCGCAGCGCAATTCCCGGACACCGCGAAACACGAGCCGGCCCTGCTGGCCTTGCACTTCGAGCACGCAGGCAAGCTCGAAACTGCGGCGCGCTGGTACAAGCAGGCCGCCGAGACCACCGTCGCGGTGATCTCGATGAACGAGGCCCTGACCCATGCCGAGCACGGCGCGGAATCTTCTGGAAGTCGAGCTGCGGCTGTGCGTCGGCGTCCGCCGCACGTGGACGCTTGGTTTCGGCCATGCCGCGGTCGAAGAAGCCTTGAGCGACATGCTGAATAGATGCGGCCAGCTCGATGACCCGGCGCTGCTCGGTCGCGCTCTGGGCAGCCTATGGCTTCTGCATTACTGGGACGCGGAATTGCACCGCGTGCAGGACGAGCTGCTTCTGCACGAGAAGCCGCACGATGTTGTGGGTGCGGAAGTCTGCTTCGCCAAAGCGCTCGAAGTTTCGCGCGCGCAACAGTCGAAGTTTTTCGATCTACGCGCCGCCCTCGGTCTGGCCAGACTGTGGCAGAGTCAAAACCGGAGCGATGAAGCCCGCGCGCTGCTCAGGCCAGTCTGCGAATGGTTCACAGAAGGCTTCGATACACCCGACCTGAGGGAAGCTGCGGCGCTTCGCGAGGAGTTGGGGTGATGGACCCGGTGCGTAAGTCCAGCACAAGGGTGGGGTGAGCGACAGCGAACCCCAACGGTCGTCGATCCATGAGTCGCCCTGTGTTGGGGTTCGCGAGCTCACCCCAAGCTACTCCGACTCGCCGCGTGACACGCGCACCTTTGCCTCCGAGGCCACCACATGGCAGCCGGCCCAGTGATCGAGTTTGTAATGGCGCAGCAGACCCTCGAAATAGGCGAGTTGCGCGGCACGTCCCGGCGCGGTGCCGCAGCAGAATCAACCCGTGGTGGGTACCCGGTGGAAAGCGCCGGATGTCGGCAAAGTCCAGGTCCTGGGTGATCAACATTCTTCCGGCGCTTTGCGCGGCGGCCCAGACCGCGGAGTCCGGCTGCCCTTGCAGGCCCTCGATGGCGACCGTGTCGACATCGTGGCCGCTGCGAGATAACAAAGGCGCGAGCTCGACGCTGATGTTTTCGTCGAGCTTGATTTTCATGCCGCGCGCGAAAGCGGCGGCGGAAGATCGTCGGCCGCGGCGGCGGCGGCAAAAGCGATGACCGCATGCACGTTAGCTGCGGTAACCGTCGGGAAAGCAGTCAGAACATCTCCCACCGTTGCGCCTTCGGCCAGGCTTGCCAGAATCGTCCGCAGTGTCACACGAGTGCCTTTGATGACAGCCTCGCCCCCGCAGGTATGAGGGTCGATCAGGAAGTGGTCGTGGTAGTTCATCCGCAGCTTCCGAGCTGAGCTTGACGGATGAAAGTCTATCAGCCTGCCGCGGTTGAAATCGCTGGCCGCTTTACGAGATCGACTCTCGCCACCTGACGTTGCCGAAACCGATCTGGAGACCCTGCGCGACCTCGACGATAGGCACCATCTTGAATTCGAAGAAGGGCGTCCAGACGCCTTGAGCCTCCAGCGCAGCGGCTGCGGAATCGATTTCGACCAAGGCCAGCCCTCCGCTACCGTCGGCATAGGAGTAGTGCGCCTTGAACACGTAAGCCGCGGGTGGCTTCCAGTTTGAAAAATCGCGTGAGCGAACGTTTCTGCGATTGCTCCGTGACATCCGCACGGAACTGATAGCTGATTGCGAACAACATACGTGCCTCCTGTGTGTGGCGACGAACTTGGCCTTGTCACTCAGGTTCCCAGACGCGCCATCGCCGAGGGCGTGAGGTACTTGTTGTAGGCGTCCTCGCCCTGCGGGTCGTACTTGGCTTTGTAACCCGCCTTGACCGACTTCTCGTGGCGGAAGCGCGTCATGCGGCCCGACTGGATGTCGTGCATGTGGCAGTCCAACCAGTTCCAGTCCGGCTTGCCGTTCTTGTCCAGCACCTCAGCCTTGTCGGTCTTGTACTGGCCAAAGCCCGGCTCGAACTGCTTCCAGATCGCACCACGACGGTCGTACGTCACCTGGCTCGGGAACATCATGTTGCGGGCGTCCACATACACTTCCTTGCGTCCCACCGGCGCGCGCGGGTAGCCGGTAGGCTCGGCCGAGAACGTGATGGCTTCGGGGATCAGTTCCATCCAGGTGTCGTAGAAGGTCTTGCCCTTCGGGCCGCCGTGGACAGTCTGATCCCAGTTCGGGTGCTTGCCGCCCGGCCAGTTGTGGAAGCCGGAGATGGCGCCGAGCATCGGACCGCGCTTGACGATCTTGTAATTGCCCCAGGTCAGGATGGGGTCGCCAGCGGCCCAGGCATCCGACAGGAAGAACGTCACGCCCGGAACCAGCGGTTCGAAACGCTGGTTGGTCGGGAACTGACGCACACGCTTGAACGCCGGGAAGTACCCGTACAGGTCCGGGAACTTGCGCTGGTCGTAATACCAGACCGACAGGAAAGACGAACCCTTGGTGTCGTTCGGCGCAGTGAAGAACACCGACTGCAAGCGCAGCTTGTCCTTCATGCCCATGAAGATGGTGTCGTCCGTCCGGGCCGTGGTGTTCAACTCGCACCACACCACTTCGTGTCGGTAACCGACTTCACCGTCCGGGTTGAGGCTGTGGAACACGGCGACGTATTGGCTGTAATCGTGCCGGCCCCAACTCAGCGTGAGGTTGGCCTGCACTTCAAAGCCAGTCTTGGCGTCCATGAAGGGCACGCCACCGATCCAGGGCTTGGTCGTATCGCCGTCGGTCCAGATATTCCCGTCCTCTCCGATCTTGGCACGCCCTTGATTCTTGAGTGTTTTTTCCAGCATCGTCGCATTGAACAGCTTGGTCACGTCCTGGCTGGACTGCACCATGTTGATGCGACGGTCGTGGTTCTTGACCTGCTCGTAAGTGATCGGATCGAGTAAATCCTTGACCACCTCGACGTTGTTCTGGGTGACGACATCGCCGGGCTTGACCTTGCCCTTGGTGTACACCTCGATCAATAGCAGTTCGTCCGGGTAGGCCTTGCTGACGTCGTTCGCGGAATTTGCGATGGTCGGCCACAGTGGAGCGAGTACGCCGGCTCCTGCACCCGTGGCTACCTTCTCCATGAAAACGCGACGACTGTAGTTGAAATCATATTTACGAATACGCATGGAAATCTCCTTTGCTGTGCTCAGCCCCGCTCGAAAATGCGCCCGACCCAGGTGCGGGCCACCATGTCGAAGATGCCCTCGACCCGGCACGAGCGTCCGTCGGAAATGTTCAGGATGCCGGGCATCTGCCACTGGTTTGTGCCAGCGGTGCGGAACGTGCCCTCGCCGCGGCCGGTGACGCTCTCGCCCTCTTCGGGATAGCTCGCCGCGCACCAGCTCCAGGTGCCGCCCTTCTGCACGGCGCTGCACGCAGTGAGCGTGCCGGCGGTGAAGCCGTAACCCGTGGCGACGCCCTCCACGTTGCACGCGATCAGGGTGGTTCCGGCGGGGCCGGGTGTCAGGGTCGAGGTGATGATCTTCAAAGAGAATTCGCCGATTGGATTTACTGCGCTCATGTCTGTGTCCTCCATTGCTTGAGTGAGTCCTGCGGGAAAAAACTCGCGAAACCCGGGGTCCGCGAACCCACGAAGCTGCCGGCTCAAGTCGCGAGTGAGTACCTCGGACACCCGCGAGCAGCGCCTGCGTCGTGAGCCCATACCGTAGGCCCCGGCACGCGGCGAGTCTTGACGTTTCTTGGACGAATTCAGCTTCGGTATCGCCGAAGGTTCATCGCTGGTAGCGCTGGTCGCTCCTGACCAGGCCCTTGCGGACACCTCGGCGCACCCACATCCGCAGCGCGCTGTCGGCGCGCGACACGAGGTCGCGGATCGGCTGGCCGGGCCGCGCGCGGAACGAGGTGACGTGAAAGGCCTGGTCGTCACGCATCGGCGTGTCGCCGAAGTAGTAGTTGGAGATACAGCTCCGCGGCGCCTCATGGGCCACCGGCCGAACCGAGTGCAGGGCACGCTGGTGCGTCTCCATGACAACCAGTCGATTGAAACGCGCGCCGATCACGACGGGCTCGGAGCGGATTCCATCTGGCCACAGCTCCAGGTCGCCGCCCGCGGACTCCGGCCAGTCCGGCGTCACGTAGAACAGCAGGTTGAGATTGCGCCAGCGCACACGCTCGGCGTCGTGCGAGTTGTCGATGTGCGGATTGAGGAAATGGCCGCGCCCCATCAGCGACACGCCGCCGGCATAGAGCTGCGGGTCCGGCTGCAAGTCGTGCTTGCCGGTGATGTCCTGAACCGCTTGCACGACGGCCTCTGCATGAAACGCGAACAGCGCGGCTTCCACCCGCAGATCGTGCCTGTCCATCTGCGCCGACACGTACTTGCGCTCGCGAAACGTGTCGCGCAGGCGCATGTTTGCGGGTGCAGGGAAGGCTCGATGGATGTCGGTGGCGACGTCACGCGGCAGCAGGTCGTCGAGCACGAAATACCGGATCGGCGCGGTGCTCGAAAACTGTTGCGCCAACTGCCCATGCGACCCTCTCAGGCGCTCGGCAATCAGCGTTCCCAGTAGCGTGTTTCCCTGAGTCATCCGTGCATCAGACGCCAAGTCCAGCGATAACGCGAGCGTCCCTGCAACCC
This sequence comes from Panacagrimonas sp., assembly GCA_052387695.1. GTDB lineage: Bacteria > Pseudomonadota > Gammaproteobacteria > Nevskiales > Nevskiaceae > Panacagrimonas. Next base: position 37,464 of record JBQTIX010000067.1, read on the forward strand.
TTGCACGGTCGCGGGGGGGGGCCGCGCGCCCCGAACGCCAGCAGGCAGATGGGGGGGGCGGCCCCCGCCCCACAAAGAGAAAAAAGAACACGTGGGGGAGGGACAACCAC
>JBQTIX010000068.1:0-38373 GCA_052387695.1 Panacagrimonas sp.
TCTCATGCTGCGGCCAGCGCCGCGTGTTCTCGCTTCAAACCGCGGGCAACACCGGTGATGTGCTCGCGCCGTCGCGCTCACGCAGTTGCGCGAGTTCCGGGTTGCGCGGCTGCGGCGCGGTGTTGGCCGCGACCAGCGCTGCCAGCCGCTTGCGTGCTCGCTGCGCCGAGGTGTCGGACGCGAACATCACCGCACCGGCTTCCTCCAGCGAGCGCGCGCCGAGCATGCGCTGCTGCGCCTCGATGACGGGTTTGTCCTGGCCCTCGAACGCGCCCTTGGTGACCTGGCGCCAGAACTCGTCGGCCGCCGCGTCCGTGATCTTGTAGTTGCGCGTCACCGCCCAGAAGTAATACGTGGTGGTCTCGTCCTTGGGCGTGAGGATGTCGGTGCCGTAGACCCAGGCGCCCTCGTTGCGCGATTGCCCCGGCCGCGTGATGCCGGTGTCGAGCAGCATGTGTGCAGGCGCGTCCCAGCGCATGTAGAACCACTGGTCCACTTTCTCGTCGGGCCGCACACCCTCGAACATCGGCACGTAGGCCGGCAGCGGCATGCCGTCGGGCGCCCAGCGATTGGCCCAGATCGTCGTGCCTTGTTCGATGGTCTCCAGCTTGCTGCGGGTAATCGCCTCGCTGGAAAGAATTCCTTCGTGCACAAACTCGGCGTGAGCGAGATCGAGCAGGTTGTCCGTGATGAGTTCGTAGTGCGCACGCATTTCGATCACGCCACTGACGCAGCCCAGGGTCGGATCGGTGTGGCAACTGAAATCGGGAATTTGGGTCGCGTCCGCTTTATCCGCATCACCCATCCACAACCAGACCATGCCGTGACGTTCCACCAGCGGGTAACTCGGCACCGACATGCGCGGCGGGATCATGCCGTCGGCGTGCGGGTTGAGCACGCACTTGCCCGTGCCGTCGTAGCGCAGGCCGTGGTACGGACACTGCACTGTGTCGCCCACCAGCTTGCCCAGGTGCAGCGGCGCGAGGCGGTGCGCGCAGGCGTTGCCGATGGCGACGGCCTCGCCGTTCTCCTTGCGGTACATCAGCACCGGGTGCTCCAGCAGGGTGCGTTCCAACAGCGTGCGCCCGACTTCGTTCGACCAAGCGGCGACGTACCAGGCGTTGAGCAGATAGGGCTGGGCTTTCATGTCTCCTCCGTAGGCATTCAGTCGGGGTCCCCGCGAAGTAGCCTCTTACTTCGCGGGGACTAGACGATGGGTAGAACGGGCGTGCGCGTTTCGCCGGCGCGCTGGCGCAATTCACGCAGCGACGTGTTGTCCGGCGCCGGCGCAGCCTGTTGAGCGACGAGTTTCGCGAGCAGCTTGCGCGCGCGCTGCGCGGCGACATCAGACGCGAACATCACGGGATTGGCGTCTTCGAGCGAGCGCTTGCCGAGAATGCGTTGCTGCGCCTCGATCACGACCTGATCCTGACCCTCGAACGCGCCCTTGATGACCTGCCGCCACAGCTCGCCGGCGGCCGGATCGTTCTGTTTGTAGCCGCGCGTGATGCCCCAGAAGTAATACGTGTTGAATGGATCCTTCGGCGTGAGAATGTCGGTGCCGTAGACCCAGGCGCCCTCGCCGCGCGGGCGGCCCATGCCAGTGATGCCCACATCGAGCAGCATGTGCGCTGGCGCGTCCCAGCGCATGTAGGCCCACTGGTCGCAGTTCTTGTTCGGGATGTAGTGCTCCCAGAGCATCGCGTGCGCGGGCAGCGCCTCGCCGTCCGGCATCCAGCGGTTCGACCAGATCGTGGTGCCCTTCTCGATGGTTTCGAGCTTGCTGCGCGTGATGGCCGGGCTGGACAGCAGGCCCTCGTGCACAAACTCGCCGTGCGCGAGATCGAGCAGGTTGTCGGCGATCAACTCGTAATTCGCCTTCATCTCGATCACGCCGCCGACGAAGGCGAGTTCCGGATCGAGGTGGCAACTGAAATCAGGGATCGTCGCGGGATTGGCCTTGTCCTCGTCGCCGAACCACAGCCAGATCATTCCGTGCCGCTCGACCAGCGTGTAGCGCCGTACCTTCATGCGCGGTGGAATCATCCCGTCCGCATGTGGATTGAGCACACAGGCGCCGCTGCCGTCGTAACGCAGGCCGTGATACGGGCATTGCACCGTGTCGCCAATCAGCTTGCCCATCGACAAAGGTGCGAGGCGATGCGCGCAGGCATTGCCGATGGCAACCGCCTCGCCGTTCTCCTTGCGGTAAAGCAGTACCGGCTGATCGAGAATCGTGCGCTCCAGCAGCTCGCGTCCGACCTCGCTCGACCACGCGGCGACGTACCAGGCGTTGTGCAGATAGGAGTGGCTCATCAAAGGCTCCTTTGGCTCCTCAAGTTGTTCAATCGCGGCCGAGAACGCGGCGCAGCGCCGCACTCAGTTCGCTGATCGCGTCCTGCGACGCCGACTGCGCACGCCAGGCCACCATCGCATCCGGCCGCACCAGCACCGCGCCGTCCTCACCGATCTGGCTCAGGCGGCGCCAGTCGCCATCCGTGTCCAGCGCGTCGCCATCGGGCGCAATGCGAACGCAACGAAGCTGTACGCCGAGCGCTCGCGCGGCCTGCGCCGCCGTCGCGGCCCACGAGGCACCGCGAGCGTTCGTCAACAACAGAAAGCCGGCCTTGTCATCGAGCAGGTCGTGCGTCGACACGCGCCTGCCTTCGACTTCGAGCCAGGCGTGCGGAAGGCGATGGCCGGGCCGCGTCGTCGGCCGGTAATCGCTGCCCCAGGGATCGCGCTCCGGCGGCGGCGCGCTGTCCGGCACCAGCGCACCTCGCTCGTAGACAAAGCCCAGCTCGATGTCGTGATCGAACATTTCCACGCGGTGCGTGGCGAACACCTCCTGCATGCGCGCGCGGCGCATGCGGCCATCGGACGTGTCCGCGAACAGACCGGAGATCTCGTTATCCTCATCAGGCTGGCCGATCATCTCGTACACGTTCGCCGGATGGATCGCGAAGATCGAGGCGGCGCTGAGCAGGTGATTCCAGTAGCTCGACAGTGCCCAGGCCACGTTGATCGAACCGATGGGCCGGCGTTCCTGTTCGTAGCTGTCGAGCAGCGCCTCGCCGGCCTGGCCGCGCGTGACCAGCGCGAGCTTCCACGCGAGATTGTGCGCGTCCTGGATGCCGGTGTTGAGCCCCAGGCCCGAGGCCGGCGGATGGCGATGCACCGCGTCGCCCGCCATCAGCACGCGCCCGTAGCGGTACTTTTCGGCCAGCACTGCCTCGATCATCCAGTGGCTGATCTTGTGCACCTGCATCGCCAGATCCGGCAGCTTCAGCAACTCGCGGATCTGCTGAGAGACCATCGCCTCGTCGAAGCGCGAGGGATCGTCCGGCGCCACCATGAAATGGAAGATCCATTCCTTGCTGTGCCGCCCCCAGCGAGAGTCGTCGCCGCCCGCCGGCACCAGCGCACCGCTCGCCAGCGGTCCGCGCCGCGTGGGGTGGATGAAGAAGTGCAGCATCACGCGATCGTCCAGCAGCACCTTCGACAGATCGGCGCTGAAATGCACGGTCACGTTCTTCGCCAGTCCCGAAGGCCCCGCCATCTTGTTGCCCAGTGCCTTGCCGATGGTCCGGCCGCCGTCCGCGCCCACCAGATACTTCGCGCGAACGTTCAATTCTTCGCCGGAGTTCAGATCACGCACGAGCGCGTCTACGCCCTCCGCATCCTGCGTGAAGCTCAGCAGCTCGTGGCCGAAGCGCAAGCGGCCCGGCGCGCGCGCGTCCGCGTGGTGCTTGAACACTGGCTCCGAGCGGATCAGTGGCAGGTTCGCGCACACGCACGCACTGTCGCGCTCGTAGCGCGCGCGCTGCGATTCGCCGGTGCCGCCGATGCCGTCCATCTCGTAGATGATCTTGCGATCATGCGGGCCGTCGCCGCCGAGCGTGGTCAGCCACATGGCGCGCGACATGTTCTGCGGTGGAGTGCTACCGGCGTAGATGTCCGCCGCCACGCCGTGCTGGCGCAGGATTTCCATCGTTCGCTGGTTGAGGTAATGCGCCTTGGGCAGATTCGCGAGCGAGGTGTTGCGCTCCACGGTCAGGAAATCCACGCCGAGGTCGGCGAGAAAAATCGAGAGATTGAGACCGCAGCCCCCCGCGCCCACCACCAGAACCTCAACTTCTCTTTTCATGATTGATCCATCGGCGATGACCTCTGTGTGATCAGACGACCGGCAGCACCGGAGCGCGAGTGCTGGACCAGGCTGCGGCGTACCAGGCGTTTCTCAAATACGAATTCATTTCACCTCTCCTTTTTTGCTCCCTCCCCCGCGACAGCGGGGGAGGGTTGGGGTGGGGGCTCTCTCAGAACAAACGGCATTTCGTACTGCGAGCGCCCCCATCCCAGCCTTCCCCCGCACGCGGGGGAAGGAGTGTCAGCTCAGGGCCTCACGCACGCTCGCCGCCGCTACCCATTTCTGGACCGTCTCGATGGAATGCCGCAGCAGGAACTCGCCGTCCTGGAACAAAACTTCGGTCTTGCCACCGGATTCCATCGCGCGCTGCTGGCGCTCGAGATTGCCCACGTCCTCCAGGAAGATTTCCGCCATCCGGCAGTTGTGATGCTCCTGTTGGAAGCGCTGTCGGACGTCCTTGGCGCGCGGGATATGCATCTTCGCCAACCAGCGCGTCGAGTTGACGGTGAGCGGCCAGAATTCGAGCGTGAAGAAACCGCCGGGCGAATAGAAGATCAGGAAGTTGGGGAATATCCAGGCGATTTCGGTGGCCCAGTTGGGCACCTTGTTCGGATTGATCGCGGGGTGATGCTGCAGGGCCTGCACTTCCGCCGCGGCGCTGCCGCCCAAGGTGTTGCCGGTGTCCACATTGCTGTAGGCCAGCCGCTCCACCAAGGACTCCGGCGAGGGCTGGTAGTAGGGGTTGCCAAAGGTCGTCATGGTGCGGTGAGCACCACGGACGTTGCCGCTCAGAGGCCGCGAGTGCGGGTTGGTCTCGTTCGAGAACGTCGTGCCGATGGTTTCAGGGTGCAGCACCGGGACGTGGTAGGACTCGCAGAACGCATCGATGGTCACCTTCCAGTTGGCGCGCATGTTCGACACGTTAACGGTGAAGGCCTCGTCGGCGAACGGGGCCGGCGCACCGCGGAAGGCCTCGCCGAAAGGCCCAAGGAATTCCTGGAGCGAAACCTCAGGCTGCTTCTGCAGGTTGATGAAGATCCAGCCTTCCCAGACCTCGCAGACAATCGGCGTGAGGCCGCATTTCTTGATGTCGAGATTGAAGAAGTTCGCGCGATCGGGCACGCCGATGCAGTCGCCATCGTTGCGATAACCCCAGTTGTGGTACTTGCAGACGAAGCGGCTGCCCTTGCCCGCCGGTTCGTGCACCAGCATGTTGGCGCGGTGCGAACACACGTTGTGGAAGGCGCGAATCCTGTCGGCCTTGTCGCGCGTGATCAGCGCGATGACACCGCAGATTTCGATCTCCTTGACGATGTAAGTGTCGGGCTCGGGCAGTTGCTCGACCCGGCCCATGCACAGCCAGGCGCGGCCGAACACCTGCTTGCGTTCGCGCTCGAACCACTCCGGTGAGATATAGGGCTCGATAGGAATCGGCCCGGTGCCGAGACCATTGGGCTCGGTCAGCTTGGGAAAAATATTCTTCAGTAATTCGGGCTGGATGTCGGGTTGATGCTGGGTCATCTGGCTCTCTCCTGGATGTCACCCGCCTTGCGGCCAGGGTCCCGGTTGGATGTTCATGCCGTGCGGAAACGGCGAGGACGCGGCGCGCGGCTGGCGGTGGAATTCGACGGCCATCGCCGCATGCGGCAAGGACAGTAGTAGGCAGAACAGGCGCGTCGCGTTTGCGGGCATGTCGCCGAGCGGGAACTGTTCGAGATAGCTCAGCGCCTCGTCGGCACGCGGCAACATCGCGTCGTAGAAACGGCGAATCTCCGGCATCGCAGCGCGCGAGCGCCGGTCCCAGCGGATGTCGTTGGTTGCGCCGGCCCAGTACTCGACGAGGGGTTCGAGTTCCTCGTAGCCCGGCGGCAGTGAAGTCTGGTCCTGCATGTCGTCTCCTCTCAACAAACCAACGCGCCCCTCGTAGGAGGGGCTCCGCCCCGACGGCGCGCTCGAACATCGAACTGCGGTCACGCCCTCGGCCTCAGTCGGGGCGAAGCCCCTCCTACAGGTTCTCAGCCCGGCTCGGCCACCACGCGATTCTCGATGGCGCCGATGCCGTCGATTTCCACACGCACCACGTCGCCCACTTTCAGATACCGCGGCGGCTTAGCTACGGCGCCGACACCGGCCGGCGTGCCGGTGAGAATCAGGTCGCCCGGCTCCAGGGTCATCGCCTGCGACAGGTGCTCGATCATCGCAAACACGTCGAACACCATCTCGCGCGTGTTCGAGTCCTGGCGCTTCTCGCCATTCACAGTGCAGCGGATGCCCAGCGCCTGCGGGTCCGGGATTTCATCGGCGGTGACAATCCACGGCCCGAAGGGGCAGTGCGTGTCGAAGGACTTTCCGACCACGAACTGCGTGGTGCGCAACTGCCAGTCGCGCACGCTCACGTCGTTGGCGGCACAGTATCCCGCGATGACCGCACGCGCCTGCTCTTTCGAGACGTGCTTCGCGCGCTGGCCGATCACGATGGCCAGTTCCGCCTCGTAATCGAGCCGGGTGGAAACGCGTGGCAGGTTAATGGGATCGAAGGGCCCGTTGGTCGCGGTCGTCATCTTCGCGAACCAGGTCTGGTGCTCCGGCAAAGCCATGTTGGCCTCGGCCGCATGATCTCGGTAGTTCAAGCCCAGCGCGAGAATTTTTCCGGGACGCGGAATCGGCGCGGTGAGTTGCACGTCGGCGAGCGCGTGATCGGCGGGTCGCTTCGCCAGTCGATCAAAATCGGCGCGCAGCGTGGCGAGCGATTCGAGAATGCCGGCCATGCTGCCGGGCGCATGGGGCAGGTGCTTGCCGATGTCGTGAACACCCTCGCCAACGATCAAGGCCGGACGGCTGCTGCCGGACGTGCGGAACATGGCCAGTCGCATGAACTCTCCTTTGGATTCGTCGCGATGATCCTGCATCGCGTGAGTTGACCATATGGTAAAAATATGCAGACTGCAAGCGCCCCGGAAGTACACAACGGGCGCGATCTGGAGGAGACCATGAACGCAAACAGCCCTGCCCCCACACTGGCCGAGACCGCGGCCGCCGTCGTCGTTCCGAAGAAGCTCGCGCACTACGTGATTCGCGCGAAACGCTTCCAGGAAATGCTCGCCTGGTATCGCAAGGTGTTCCACTTGCGGACCTCGTTCGAAGCGCCGGTGATCGCCTTCCTCACCTACGACGAGGAGCACCACCGCATCGCTTTTCTGAACACCGCGCACCTGCCCGAGCCGGACACGATGCGCACCGGCGTCGATCACGTGGCCTTCACCTACGAGGACCTGCCCGCACTGCTGCACACCTGGGAGCGCTTGCAGGCCTCGTGCATCACGCCGTTCTGGTGCATCAACCATGGCATGAGCACCTCGATGTACTACCGCGATCCGGACGGCAACGAGATCGAGCTGCAGGTCGACAACTTCCCCAGCATGGAAGAGTGCAAGGGCTGGTTTGCATCGCCCGCGTTTGTGGCCAATCCGATCGGTGTGGATTTCGATCCCGGGATGTTGTTGGAGAAGCTGCGCAGCGGCGTGCCGGTCGCCGAACTGGTCAGGCAGGGCGCGGCGCCCGTGCCGGCGGAGAAGACCTACGTGTTCACGACCTTGCCGCCTCCGCCGGCTTGAGGTGCTACATGATCTGTCGGATCGGCCGTCGTAGACGATCCGGATAAATGGATAGACGAATCTGGTAGCCGCGATACAGCGATGCGACGACGATCCGTGAATCGCATTGCAAGGATGAGTACGACGAGCACGGACCGTGGAGGAGAAATGAGCACGTCGATGGAGAGCATCGTTGGCGCCGCCGCGCCGCCGCACACGGTGGAAAGTCTGCTGGCCGCCGCCATTGCCGAGGCGGGCATGGAGGATTTTGGCGACCGTTACTTCATGACCGGCCTGCGTGCGTTCGTGCAGGCCTTGCCGGGCGAGGCCGCACTCAACGCGGTGGGCGAACAGATGGTGTACGGCGGCATCCACCGCCTGTTGTGCAACCGATTGCGCTACGCGCGCGATATAAAACTCCATCCGGAAATTCTCGACGAGAAGATCGTCGAGCCGATCATCATCCTCGGCCTGCCGCGCACCGGCACCTCGAAATTGCAGCGCGTGCTGTCGGCCGATCCCACCGTGCAGCGCCTCGACTTCTGGCGCACGATCAACCCCGCGCCTTTCCCCGGGGAAGAACCGGGCAATCCCAGGGGTCGCATCGACGCCGCGCTGCTGGTGGAGCAGACGCTGACGACGATGTTCCCGGGCTGGATGGCACGCCATCCGATGGAGGCGCTGGAACCGGACGAAGAGCTGCACATCATGGACGGATCCTTCGAGTGCGTGATCGCCTGGTTGTTCTCGCGCGTGCCCTCCTATTACGCGTACATCTCCAGTTGCGATCCGCGGCCGATGTACCAGCACCTGTACCAGCAGTTGCAGTACCTGCAGTGGCAGGACGGCGGTGCGCGCGGCCGGCCGTGGATCATGAAATCGCCGGTGCACATCGGCGCACTGCCGACGCTGCTGGAGACTTTTCCGGACGCGGTGCTCGTGCACTGCCATCGCGACTTGCAGAAGGTGATTCCATCCTTCGCCTCGCTGATTGAGGAAGGCCGCAAGATCGGCAGCGATCACGTCGACCCGGTCGAAGTCGGCCGCGACATGTGCGAATACTGGGCGAACTCGCTGGATCGCTACATGGTGGACCGCGAGAAGTTGCCAGCGGATCGCATCCTGGATATCGCGTTCGAGGACATCTGCGCTGACGTGGTCGCCGTGATCCGCCGCATCTATGCCGCCGCGGGACGTGAAGTCACCCCGCAGGCCGTCGCCGCGTTCAAGGAGTACGAGGTGCGCCGGCCGGAGCACCACTTCGGCCAGTACGAATATTCGGCAGCGCACTACGGCTACACCGCCGAGATGATCGACCGGCGCTTCGCCACCTACCGCACGCGCTTCATCGATTCCGGCCGCGTGGCCGTCAAGGAGACCGCTCGTGGCTGATCGGATGACCGGCAAACTCGGCAGCCTGGGCTTTGCGACCCCTGCCATCTGGCGCGAAATCACGCGCGTGATCGGCGAGATGGAACGGCTGGTCTGGAATGATCCGCTGGTGAAGGACGACCTGACCCGCGCGGAAGGCGTGCGATACCTGACGCGCCTGATCGCCAGCGCGCTGCCGATGTCGGTGGAATTGCTGACGCCGGATTACCCGCAATTCCTGACCTTCCTCAATACACGCATCCACTGGGGTCTGCCCGCCACCGATTGTCATTACCAGTGGGCGCCGGTGCACGGTGATAACGTTTACCGCATCAGCGGCGACCGCGGCACCGCGCGCATCTTCGACATCGAAACCCGCAGGAACCACTTCGCGCACATCGCGGACTGGACCTTGCACGACCGCCTGCCCACCTGCGAGGTGGGACCGAACAACCAGGTCGAGATCATCGTGAGCCGCGAGCGTCCGGCCGGTGTGCGCAACTGGGTTCAGCTCGCCGAAGGCCCGGGCAACCTCATCTACCGCCAGTACTACTACGACTGGAACACCGAGCAGCCCGCGCGGTTGACCATCGTCAACGAGAACGCGAAGTACCCGCCGCCTGCGCTCACCGCCGCGGCGATCGCCGAGCGCATGGAACTATTCTGCGACTGGCTGCGCGACGTACCCCAGCGTTTCCAGCAGGTCGTTAACACCTACTACACCGCGCCTGCCAATTCGATGGTGTTCGACACCATCGATTTCGGCTGGAAGTCGCTGAAGTACGGCAAGGGCCTCTACCAGTGCGCACCGGACGAGGCGCTGATCCTGGAAGTACGGCTTCCGAAGTCGTACTACTGGAGCATCCAGCTTTGCAGCCACTTCTGGGAGGCGCGTGATTACCACCTGCGTCAGACCTCGCTCAACGGGCACCAGGCGCAGATCGACGAAGACGGGATGTTCCGCGCCGTGATCTCGCATGGCGACCCCGGGATCGCGAACTGGCTCGACGCCGGCGGCCACGAGCAGGGCCTGCTCGCGATCCGCTACTACGAGCCGGACTCCACGCCGATTCCGGACATGCGTCGCGTCAAGCTCTCGCAGCTGCGCGAGTCGCTGCCTGCTTCGATCCTTGCCGTCTCGCCAGAGGCCCGGCAGAAGACGCTGCGTGATCGCGCCTGGGGCGTCGCCCGCCTCGGCCGCGAATAACAACCCAAGCAAAGAGGAGAATTTTGTATGTCGAACATCGAAAAGCTGTTTTCAATGAAGGGCAAGATTGCGCTGGTCACCGGTGCCGCCTCTGGTATGGGCGAGCGCTTCGCGCACACGCTGGCCGATGCCGGCGCCAACGTGATCTGCGCGGCGCGGCGCGTCGATCGTATCGAGCAGGTTGCGGCGAGCATCGTCAGGACGGGCGGCAAGGCCGTCCCGCTGCAACTGGATATCGGCAGCACCGCGAGCGTCGAGGCCGTCTTCGATGCAGCGGAGAAATCCGTCGGCCGCGTGAACGTCCTGGTCAACGCCGCCGCGCAGCTCGACTTCGGTCCCTTCCCGGCCATCACCGACGAGTCCTGGAACAACCTGCTCAATGTCAATTTCTCCGGGACCATGCGTATGGCGCGTGCGTTCTCGGAGCGTCTGATCAAGGCCGGCGAGCCGGGCGCCATCGTCAACATCACCTCGGTGACCGGTATGCAGGTAATGGCGGGCATCCCGACCTACGGCAGCATCAAGGCGGCGGTGAATCAGCTCACCAAGCAGATCGCGCGCGATCTGTTCGATCAGAACATCCGCTGCAACGCGATCGCGCCAGGCTATTTCCTGACCGACATGGTCTCAGGGTACTTTGATACCGATGCTGGCAAGGCCGATATCCAGCGCCTGCCGCCGAAACGCGTCGGCCGCGTGGAGGAGCTGGACGGCGCGCTGCTGCTGCTCGCGAGCGACGCCGGTTCCTACATCAACGGCGCTATCCTGCCGGTGGATTACGGTCAGGTGATTCAGCTGCTCTGAGCACGGCGGCCGCATGAGCATCGGCGTCAGCAAGAAAACCGTGGCCCGTTTGCGGGAGGCGTTTTCGCGCAGCGCTTTGGTCTAGCCATGCTGGGGCTCCGCCGGGATTCAATTCGATCCGGGTGCATCCGCCGTCGAGCCAGGGCCAGCCGTGAATCGGCGCCTGAAACGGGGATGAGGAGATGCGGTTAAGCTGTGTCGCAACGGCCGGGCAGGTGGTCCAGGCGGGGGAAGTTCCTTGGGGCAGTTCGTCGCGGCAAAAGCCTCGAACGATTACCCCAAGGTGGACCCCATGAGCTTTAAAAATCCTTGCCGTTCAACGTTGTTTGGTGCCGAGAAGAGGACTCGAACCTCCACGGTTTTACCCGCCAGTACCTGAAACTGGTGCGTCTACCAATTCCGCCATCTCGGCGATTGGCTCCCTAAACAAAGCTTGTGGCTGAGCGGCAAGGGCGCGAATTGTGGAGAGGCGATCTATCGATGTCAATGAAAAGAAAATCCAAGAACACACCCCATGACTGGCGTACCCAGGACCCGGCACATGCAGCGGAGTCCGAGCGTTACGCCGACCCTATCCCTTCCCGCCAACTGATTCTCGACACGCTGGCCGAACACGCCGGGCCGCTCAACGTCGATGAACTGATCGGCCATTTCCAACTCGCGCGACTCGACCAGCAGTCCGCCATCGAGAAGCGCCTGGGCGCGATGATCCGCGACGGACAACTGGTGCAGAACCGCGCCGGCGCGTTCGGCCCCGTGACCAAGATGAATGCGATCGCGGGCACGGTGCAGTCTCATCGTGACGGCTTTGGATTCCTGATTCCGGATACCGGCCCGCCCGACGTGTTCCTGCCGCCGCGGCAGATGCGCGAACTCATGAATGGCGACCGCGCGCTGGTGCGCATCGTCGGCCGTGACCACAAGGGTCGGCCCGAGGGGTCGGTGGTGGAAGTGCTTAAGCGTGCTTCACGACTGATCGTGGGGAGGCTGCACGTGGACCAGGGCGTGGCCTACGTGATTCCGGACAATCCGCGCGTGCATCAGGACCTGCTGATTCCGGCCGATGCGCGCGGCGATTCGCGTAACGGTCAGATGGTGGTGGCCGAGATCACCGCGCCACCGGGACATCGGACCCTGCCGGTTGGCCGGGTGGTGGAAGTGCTCGGCGAGCATCTGGCGCCAGGGATGGAGATCGAGGCCGCGATCCGCGCGCACGGCCTGCCGCACGTGTTTCCGGATGAGGTCGAATTTGAAGCCGCCGCAATTCCGGAGACCGTGCGAGCCGTGCAGATGGAAGGCCGGGCAGACCTGCGCGAGGTTCCGCTGGTGACGATCGACGGGCCAGACGCGCGCGATTTCGACGACGCGGTCTACGCCCGGCCGATCCGAGGCGGTGGCTGGTCGCTGATCGTGGCAATTGCGGATGTGGCGGCTTACGTCACGCCCGGCTCGGCGCTGGATCGCGAGGCGGCGGAGCGCGGCAACTCGGTCTACTTTCCCAGTCGCGTGATTCCGATGCTGCCGGAAAAGCTCTCCAATGGTCTGTGCTCGATCAACCCCGCCGTCGATCGTCTGTGCATGGTCTGCGAGATGCGCGTGGATACCGAGGGCGAGGTCACGAAGTCGCGCTTCTTCGAAGGCGTGATGCGGTCGCAGGCCCGGTTGGTTTACGAGGATGCGGCGGCGGTTTTGGAGGCTGAGGGCGCGACGGATCAGGGCGCGCAGCCCCGGGCAGGAGAGGGGGACAAGCGAAAGGTGCCGGAGCCTGTGTTGCCGCACCTGCATGCCCTCAATGACTGCTTCGGCGCGCTGCACAAGGCGCGAGAGCGGCGCGGGGCGATCGACTTTGAATCCACCGAGACGCGTATCGTGTTCGGCGAGGACCGCAAGATCGAGCGTATCGTGCCGGTCCGGCGCAATCGCGCGCATCGGCTGATCGAGGAATGCATGATCGCGGCCAACGTGGAGGCGGCGAAGTTCGTCGCCAAGCACAAGATTCCGTCACCGTACCGCGTCCACGAAAAGCCCGACGCGATGAAGGTCCAGACTCTGCGTGAGTTTCTCGCCGCGCAGGGACTCAAGCTCGGCGGCGCCGATCGGCCGGAGGCGATCGATTATGCCCAGCTGATGCAACGTGCGGCCAAGCGGCCGGATCGCAGCCTGATCCAGACCGTCATGCTGCGATCCTTGATGCAGGCACGCTACAGTGCCGAGAACGCCGGACATTTCGGCCTCGCGCTGACCCATTACGCGCACTTCACCTCGCCGATCCGCCGCTATCCAGACTTGCTCTTGCACCGCGCGCTCAAGCACCTCATCCACAAGCGCAAGCCGGTCACGTTCATGTATCCGATCGAAGACATGGAGCGGCACGGCGCGCATTGCTCGATGACCGAGCGGCGTGCGGACGAGGCCACGCGCGATGCGGTGGTCTGGCTCAAATGCGAGTACATGAGCAGCCATGTCGGCGAGGAATTCGACGGTATCGTCTCCGGCGTCGCGCCCTTTGGGCTGTTCGTGGAACTTGGGGGTCTGTACGTGGACGGGTTGATCCATGTCAGCAGCCTGTCCAACGACTACTACCAGTACGAGTCCCGGCATCACCGGCTGATCGGCGATCGCGGCGGAAAGGTCTACAGTCTGGGTGACCGCGTGCGGGTGCGCGTCGTCCGCGTCAACCTCGACGAGCGCAAGATCGATCTCGAACTCGCCGCGGCCGCTGAGGGTTCATCACCAATTAAGGGCTCCCGTCCAAAATCCGCGGCACCCTCGCGCGTCAAGGAAAAATCAAAATGAAGTTCGTCGTAAAACCTTTGCTCATCTCCTCGCTGGTTGTCGGCCTCGCAAGCTGCGCCGGTGATCCCAATCAACGCGCCAAGATCGGCGTCGGCACCGGGGCCGTGGTCGGCGCGGTGATCGGCGATGCGGTCAGTCATGCGCGCGGTGGTCCCATCGTCGGCGCTGTGGTCGGCGCCATCGCCGGTGGGGCGGTCGGCAACTATATGGACAAGCAGAAGCGCGAACTTGAACAGCAGCTTGCGCCCGAGACCTCACGCGACGAGCTGCACATCGTGACCTTGCCGGACAACTCGCTCAAGATCGGCATCGCCAGCGACGTGAGCTTCGACATCAACAGCGCCACGCTCCGGCCCGATGCGCTCAACACCTACGCCAAGATCGCGAGCATTCTCAAGACCTACGACAAGACGGTCATCCACGTCGTCGGGCACACGGATTCCACCGGCAGTGCGGAGCTGAACCAGGGCCTGTCGGAGCGGCGTTCGGCGTCGGTGAGCACCTATCTGGCGCAAAATGGCGTGGTCGCTGCGCGCGTACGCGAAGAGGGTCGCGGGTACCGCGAGCCGGTCGCGGACAACGGAACGGTTGAGGGGCGTACCCGGAATCGGCGCGTGGACATCGTCCTCAAGCCGGTCGTTGAGGGTAACGAGCAGGCTGCGTGGACGCCGCCGCCCTATCTCGGAGGCTGAGTCAGGTCGCGGGCGGAAACGGGGCGCAAGGCGCCCCGTTTCATTTTGAGCCGCGGGATAATCCACTGACGTTCGATCGACAACGCGGCGGGGAATGATGGCGTCGGAAAACTACATTGGCGGCTTTCATGCGGTGACGGCCGCGCTGGAAGACGCCGCTCGCAAACCTTTCGAAATCCTGCTGTCGGATTCGCGCAATGATGAACGCGCGCGCCGCGTGCGCGAATTGGCGCATCAGCATTCGATTCCGGTCCGGATCGCCTCGCGAGGCGACCTCGATCTCAAGGAGCCTGGGCTGCGTCACCAGGGCGTTCTGGCGCTGATGCCCGAGATGACGTACTCGGGTGAGGACGTGCTGGAAGCGCCGGCGAGTTCCAAGCAGATGTTTCTCGCGCTCGACGGTGTGCAGGACCCTCACAACCTCGGCGCCTGCCTGCGCACGGCCGAAGCGGCGGGCGTCGCCGCGGTGATCGTGCCGAAGGACCGCGCGGTGGGTCTGACGGCGGTGGCGCGCAAGGTTGCGGCCGGCGCGGCCGAGCGCGTGCCGGTCGTGGCGGTGACCAATCTGTCGCGTGCACTGGAGCGCCTCAAGGAACGCGGTTACTGGCTGACAGGGCTCGCCGGCGAGGCGACCGAAACGCTGTTCGACGTCGATCTGACCGGTCCGCTGGTGTTGGTTCTCGGTGCCGAAGGCGAGGGCCTGCGTCGCCTCACGCGCGAGACCTGCGATCGGCTGGTGCGCATTCCCATGCTCGGCAAGGCCGAGAGCCTCAACGTCTCGGCCGCGACCGCGGTGTGTCTTTACGAAGCGTTCCGGCAGCGGCAGAACGACGTGCGCGGCGGACGATGAAGCATCGCGGTGCGATTCTGTTCGCGCTCGGCGGCGTGGCGCTGGCGGTACTGGTGTGGGGGTGGTTGCGACCGGCGCCGCCGTCGGATTTTCCCGTGGCCGAAGAACCGGCGGTCGGGCACAAGACCCAAAGCGATGTCGATGCTCAGACCGCAGCAGTGGAAGCGACGGTCCCCAGCGTACCCAGGGTGACGCGTGCCACGACGTCGTCCGGTATCCTGCTGCGACTGCAACGCAATCCGCGCATCGATGGTCCCGAGCCGCCCTACGGCCCGATCTACGAGGCGTCGAAGCATCGGATCGAGCAGGCGCCGCCGCTGGAACAGTATCAATTCGGCCTGCTGCTGTATCAGTGCCGCGAGGTGCCGGCCGACGACGCTGAACTGGCCCGCCAAGTCGAGCAGGTTCACCAGACCCGGCGGCTCAACGGCTGGGACGTGAGCGATCCCGTACAGGAGGAACAGACCCTGCGCCGTGAGTACGCCGACTGCGCCGGCATTCCGCAGAACGCCCGCCTGCAACATCGCGACTGGATGAAGCGCGCGGCGGATGGCGGGCTGATCGAGGCACAGCTCAACCTCATGTATTACCTGCCCAAGGCCGAGTACTGCCAGTTCATCGAGGATTGCAGTGCCGACCAGGCCGCGTTCATGGCAAGGCTGCGCGAGGAGTCGCGAGCCAGCGTGACCCGGGCGCTGGAGGCAGGGTCGGTCGAGGCATTGCGCACGGTGGGGAGCTGGGCGCTCAACGAGGAAATGGGGCCGCCCGACACGGCCGAAGCCTATGCCTACCTGAGTGCCTACGATCAGGTGCAGCACGCGGCCGGTCGTGAACGCGAGTTGGCGCGGATGCTCGAACAGCTTCGTGCGCGACTGCGCCCGGTGGACCTGGAGGCGGCCGAGGCCAAGGTTCGCGATCTGCTGTCAAATCCGAAGTGCTGCGTGCTCACCCGCTAAGACAATTCGGCATTGCGGCGTCGCGTCCTCCGGAACAAAAAAATGGCGAAGGGGTCGGCCGGCTCGCTGTAGAAACTCGTGGTCAATTTCTGAATCGCGAGGGCACCCGTACCTCCGATCGCGTCTGCCCTCGATGCAAATAGAGCTGTTGACCTGAGGGAGGGGTGCATCGCGCACCGACGCGGCCCGTCAGCACGCCTGTCGCAGCGCGTTTCAGTCGCCGGGCACGCGCGATGCGGTGCCGTGGATGCCAGGACGACCTCTCGTCCGTCTGTATCAGGAGCATCAGAATGAACAAGTCGATTCTCAAGCCGATCGTGATGATCGCAGCCTTGCTTTGTACCGGCGCTGCACAGGCCCAGTCGAGTGCATCAAGCAGCCGGCCCGGCATCGTTCGCGGGATGCTGGGTGGAACCGTGAACACGCTGGGTCTGCGAGGCCCGGCATTCAACAACCGGTTCGACGCCAATGCCCGGGCGCAGGGCAATTCGGATCGGCCCAGGGGACTCAATGTCGCCGTCGGGAACCTGCGGGTTGCCGTGGCGCTGGATCGCGCCAATGGTGGACGCGGATTCAATCGACTGGGTGGCAGCAGCGCGCTTCCCGGTCTTGCCGGAGCGGAGCGCAGAGCGGATCGCAGGGCCGAGCGCGCGGAGCGCTTCGGTACGCGGCCGCTCGGTCAAATGCTGGTGGGCATGAGCGAGCGCGATTCACGCGACGAGCGCTCGAACGATGACTCCGACGATAACGGCTTCCTGGGTGTGGAGAACTCCAGCACGCTGGGCACCGATGAGCGCGATGGTTCCGGACGTGACGACGGCGACAGCGGGTTCCTTGGCATCGGCAATTCCAGCACGCTTGGAACCGATGACAACGACGGCTCGGGGCGCGACGACGGTGACAACGGATTTCTGGGCATCAATAATTCGAGCACGCTCGGCACCGACGGTCCCGATGGTTCCAGGGACAGCGGTTTCCTGGGCATTGGCAACTCCAGCACGCTCGGTACCGATTGATTCGCGTCGAGCATTACGCGGTTCTTCCTTTTCGGATCGGGCCTACGGATTTTCTTTAGCGCTTAGGGAATCGCTCCTCTAACGCGATCGCGGAGCACGACCTAAGCTCTTCCTCAACAAATGCACGAGCCGCGCGGTCCAGCGCGGCTCGAAGAGGAGGGGCGATGCTCACCATCGACATCGACACCGGCGGCACCATGACCGATGCGCTCATCACCGATGGCGCGACGCGTCACTGCATCAAGGTTGATACCACGCCGCACGATTTCACGGTCGCGTTCAAGACCTGCCTGATCGAGGCCGGCCAGCTTTACGGCATCGACGAGCTGGACGATTTTCTCGCCAAGGTCAGCCTGATCCGCTGGTCCTCGACCATCACCACCAACGTCCTTGCCGAACGCCGCGGCGCCAAGGTCGGGCTGTTGGTGACCAAGGGCCACGAGCTGGACCTGTACGGCGAAGGCCAATCCGCGATCATCGACGAGCTGGTCGCGGCCGATGCGGTGATCGGCCTGCCGGAAAATCCTGGCGCGAAAGACATCCTGCTCGGCGTCAAGCGATTGCTCGAATCGGGCGTGCGCCGCATTTGCGTCGCGCTCGCCGGCTCCTTCCCCGACAACCGCGCCGAAGTCGCGATCAAGCGCGTGATCGAGGAACAGTACCCCGATCACATCATCGGTTCGGTGCCGGTGCTGCTGGGCTCGGAGATGGCGCAGATCGGCCACGACCAGACGCGCGCGCACTACTCGGCGATGAACGCGTACACGCACACTCACCTCGCCACGAGCCTGTTCAAGGCCGAAGACATCCTGCGTGACGAGCACGGCTGGCGCGGCGCGCTGCTGATCGGCCAGACCAGCGGCGGTGTGGCGCGCATCGGCAAGACCAAGTCGGTGGATACGATCGAATCCGGGCCCGTGTTCGGCACCTTCGGTGGCGCTTTCATCGCACGCGAATACGGGCTCAGGGACGTCGTGTGCTGCGACGTCGGCGGCACCACGACCAAGGCCTCGATCGTGCGCAACGGCGAGCCGGTGTTCCAGCGCGGCGGTCTGCTGATGGAGATTCCGGTGCAGACCTCGTTCGCGATGCTGCGCTCCGCGGCCATTGGCGGCGGCTCGGTCGCGCGGGTCAAGAGCGGACGACTCATGCTCGGCCCCGAGAGCCAAGGCGCCGCGCCCGGTCCGGCTTGCTATGCGCTGGGCGGGCGTGAGGCGACGCTCACCGATGCGATCCTGCTGCTCGGCTATCTCGACGCGGACCGCTTCCTCGGTGGGCGTCGCAAGCTCTCTGTCGATCACGCGAAAAAGATCATCGAGAAAAACGTGGCCAAGCCGCTCGGCCTGAGCGTCGAGCAGGCGGCGCTGGTGATTCGCGACGAGGCGGTCAGCATGATGGCCGAGCTGATTTCCAACACGCTCGCCGAGGCCGGGTTCAAGGCCGCGGATACTTCGTCCAAAATTTCACTGTTCTCCTTCGGAGGCAATGGACCGATGTTCGGTGCCCTCGTGGCCGAACGCCTTGGCATCGGGCAGGCTTATGCCTTCGACTTCGGCCCGGTGTTCGGTGCGTTTGGCTCCTCGGTTTCGGACCTGGCGCACGTGTACGAGCGCGGCGTGGGACTGAAATGGGAGGCTGGCAATCACGCCGCCGTCGTGAACAGCGCGCAACGGCTCTACACCCAGGCGGTGCGTGACCTGAAAGGTGAGGGCTTCGATCCCGATGCTGCGACGTTCTGCTGCGAGTTCGAGTTCGGCTGCAACGATGAGACCACAGGCGCCTGTCGTTTCGAATTCAAACATGAGCCCGGCGAGGATTTCATCGCCGCTGCCGACAAGGCCGTCACAGATGCAGGTCTGTCCCAGTCCAGCGAGCCGGTGTTGTTGCTGCGTCTGTCGGCACGCCTCACTGTTGGCGCCAAGGGTTTGCAGAAGCCGGCCGGCCGGCGCGCGCGCGTCACGCCGTTCAATCGCCCGATACAGTTCAGCGGCCGCGGTTCGGAGTTGCTGCCGGCGTATGTCTGGGAGCAACTCAACGTCGGCGACCGCATCGTCGGCCCCGCGATGATCAACGGCGCGACGCTGACCTGCCCGGTACCGCCGAAGTGGACCTTGACGGTGGACGCGTACGGCAACGCGTCGATGACAAAAGCGGCATAGGTCGGCTCAAGCACGAAGCACGGAACCGACGAGCCGCAGCGCAATAAAGTGATCTATGTTGTCGGCTCCGAACGACCGCTCGACGTGGTCGTTCTTGAGCGGACCTACCGAGGAGATCGAACCATGAAGCAACGCGTCGTGCATTTCTACAGCGAAGGGGCCAGGCTCGAAGGCGACTACTTCCTGCCTGACGATCTGAAGCCCGGCGACAAGCGCCCCGGCATCGTGCTGTGCCACGGCTACAGCGGTATCCGCTCGGTGATTCTGGCGGACTACGCGAAGTATTTCGTTGAAACCGGCTACATCGCTTTGTCCTTCGACTATCGCGGCTACGGCGGCAGCGAAGGCACCAGGTGGCGCATCCAGGCGCTGGAACAGATCGAGGACATCCGCAACGCCATCACGTACCTGGAATGCCAGCCGGAGGTGATTGCTGATCGCATCGGCATCTGGGGCACCTCCAACGGTGGCGCACACGTGGTGTATGCCGCGGGTGTCGACCCGCGCGTAAAGTGCGCGGTTGGCCAGGTCGGCTATGGCGACGGCCGGCGTCTGTTGATGGACGGCCGCACGCCGGCCGAGCGCGAAGAATTGCTCGCCACGCTGGCTGCGGATCGCGAGCAGCGCGTGCTCACCGGAAAGGGCGGACACGCCGATACCGGAACCCTGCTTGCGAGCCAGGACACCAAGGACTTCTTCGCCGCCGGACTCGCGGTCCTGCCTGATCTTTATTGCGAGATTCCCTGGCAGTCCGCCGAATCGACCCTCGAATACCGGCCCATCGACATGGCGCACCGGATCGCGCCACGCGCCTTGATGCTGATCGGAGCCGAGCACGACAAGCTCTGCGTGATGGACGGCTACAAGGCCGTGTTCGATGCGGCCGGCGAACCCAAGCACTGGGTGCAATACCCGATCACGCACTACCAGATCTACTCTCCGGAGTGGGTCGATCCGTCGGCGAAAGCAGCGGTCGAGTGGTTCGATCAGCACCTAAAGAAATGAATCGTAGGTCGGCTCAAGGCCGCGGCTTCAAGCGGCCGCAGCCGACGTCGGGTCGGGCTCGCTCGTCGGCTCCGCCCGCATAAAGCGCGGGCTTGAGCCGACCTACACCCGACCTACGAGACGCTGGAGGAGCCAAAGTGGCAGAACGAATCCGCTTCACCGAAAACCTCGACCTCGACGTCGAGCACGAAATGTGGCACTGCCATACGTGCAGCCACGCGCTGATCTCGGCGCGCGAGAACTACAAGAAGGGCTGCCTCGTCGCGCAGCGCGACCCGCGGGAGATCCACGCGGCCGTGCTCGAAGGCGAGTACAGCTTCTCGCCGGACCCGGAGTGGGCGCGGATCGTGGAGTTCTATTGCCCGAGCTGTGGGCGGCAGATCGAGACCGAGTATCTGCCGCCCGGGCATCCGATCACGCACGACATCGAGCTGGATGTGGACAGCCTCAAGCGGCGCCTCGCGTCCGGCGATCTGCTAATTCGGGGCGGCAAGCTGGCGGTTGGGGAAGTGGCATGAGCAAGACTACTGCCGTAATGAACTCCATCGACATCGACGTCGGGGGTACCTTCACCGACTTTGTACTTACGCTCGACGGCGAGCGCAGCATCGTCAAGTCGCCGACCACGCCGCACGATCTCTCGGTCGGCTTCGTCAACGCGGTCGAGTCCGGTGCCGAGAAGGTCGGGCTGACCATCGAGGAACTGCTGCCGCGTATCGACATCGTGCGCTACTCGACGACGGTTGCATTGAACCGACTGTTGCAACGCCAGGGCCCGCGCATCGGTTTCATCACGACCGAGGGCCACGAGGACATGATCCACATCGGCCGCGGCGCGCAGTGGGTCGATGGCCAGATCATTTCCGAGCGGCGCAACCTCTGCGCGCAGAACAAGCCGCATCCGCTCATCAGTCGCGATCTGGTCGTCGGTGTGAAGGAGCGCATCGACTCCAAGGGCGTGATCGTGCGGCCATTGGACGAGGAGGACGTGCGCCGCAAGCTGCGTATCCTGATGGACCGCGGCGCGCGCGCCATCGTCGTTTGCACCTTGTGGTCGTTCTCGAATCCGGTGCACGAGAAGCGCATCCGCGAAATCATCCGCGACGAGTACAAGGAGTACCACGTCGGCTTCGTGCCGGTGGTCATGAGCCATGCGGTGACGGCCAAGCTCGGCGAGTACGAGCGTGCGATGACCGCCATCCTCGATGCGTATCTTCAGCACGCGATGCAGACCGAGATCTGCGCGACCTGGGACAAGCTGCGCGACAAGGGCTATCGCGGCAGCTTCCTGATGATCCACAACTCCGGCGGCTCGGCGGACATCTTCAAGACGCCGGCCTCGCGCACCTTCAACGGCGGGCCGGTCGCGGGCCTCATGGGCAGCGCGTACTTCGCCGACAAGCTCGGCTACAAGAACGTGATCATGGGCGATGTCGGCGGCACCAGCTTCGACGTCGCGCTCGTGGTCGAGTCGAGTGTGCGCAACTACGAATTCAAGCCGGTGATCGACCGCTGGATGGTCAACGTCACCATGATGCAGACCATCTCCATCGGCGCGGGCGGCGGATCGATCGCTGCGGTGGATAAGAATGGCCGCCTCTCGGTCGGTCCGCGCAGCGCGGGCTCTATGCCAGGACCGGTGTGCTACGACCTCGGCGGCACCGAGCCGACGACGACGGATGCTGATGTGGTGCTCGGCTACATCAACCCGGACGCTTACTTCGGCGGGCAGATGCCACTGAACAAATCCAAGGCCGAGAAGGCGATCAAGGACAAGATCGCCGACAAGCTCGGCGTCACGGTGCACGAAGCCGCCGCGATGATGCGCAACGTCATCGACGAGAACATGGCCTCGGCGATCAAGCGGGAGGTGCACATGCGCGGCTATCACCCGGAAGAATTCGTTCTGTTCGCCATCGGTGGCGCGGGCCCGACGCATGTCTCCGGTTTCCAGGCCGATGTGCCCAAGGCCGTCGTGTTCCCCGCCGCGCCGGTGTTCTGCGCCATGGGTTCCTCGATCATGGACATCGTGCATCTCTACGAGCAGTCCAAGCGCCTCGTGTTCATGGAGCCGGTGAGCGAGAAGCTGCTGATCGACCGCGCGACGTTCAATGCCGTCGTGGAGGAGATGATCGCCAAGGCGAACCAGGAACTGGTTTCCGAGAATCTCGATCCCAAGGAGGCGAAATACACGCTGGAGCTGGACATGTTGTACGGCGGCCAGGTGAACGTGAAGCGCACGAGCTGCCCGGTGCTCGGAATCGAGTCCGAAGCCGACGCGCAGGCAACTTACGACGCCTTCGAGCAGGAATTCTCCGCTGCGTTCAGCCCGCTGGTCGTGAACCGTCCGGGCGGCGTGTATCTCGACAACTTCGTGCTGAGAGTCACCGTGCCCGTGCGCAAGCCGGCGATTCCCGAATACCCCTTGCAAGGTGCAGATCCATCGGCCGCACGCACCGGCACGCGCGAGTGCTACTGGATGGAGCTCAAGAGCACCGCGCCTACGGCGATCTACCAGTTCGAGAAGCTGCAGCCGGGTAACGAACTGCTCGGACCCGCGGTGATCGAGGCGGAGCTGACGACGGTCGTCGTGCCGCCGGGACGAAAGTTCTCCATCGACATGCACCGGCTCGGCATTCTCGAACGCATCGCGCCGGCGAAGGCTGCGGCGAAGAAAAAGGCCGAACCCAAGCAGGCGGCGAAAGCGTGAATACAAGTTTCCGTCATTCCCGCGAAAGCGGGAATCCAGTCCCTCAGCCCCAGCGGCGCTCAGCTCTGCGAGCGGCAGCTGGATTCCCGCTTTCGCGGGAATGACGACGATCTATTGAGATAAGTGGCCGCGAGGCCGCGACCGAGAAGAACACATGGCCATCCCCACCCTCGAACAGAAACTCGCCTGGCTCAAGACCGTTCCCGCCACGAAGCAGGAACAGGCCGCAGCCGACGCCATCGACGCCGCGCGTTTCGAGATCGGCTTCCAGCGCACCAATGACATTCTCGACGAAGGCATGGACGTGTTTCAGCGCTCCTGCCGCTGCGCGATGGGCGTCGCGGGCGACTCGCTCGTCGGCATCTGCACCGCGGCCGGTGACATCGTGAACGGCTCGATGGGCACCTATCTGCACGCGGTGATTCCGCCGCTGATCATCAAGTACATCATCCACACCTTCGGCAAGAACATCGGCGTGAACGATGGTGACCTGTGGTTCGCGAACGACGCCGTGTACGGCGGCGTTCACAACCCGGACCAGGGCGTGATGATGCCGGTGTTCTACAAGAACGAGCTGGTCGCGTGGACCGTCGCGCTCGTGCACACCACCGAAACCGGCGCCATCGAACCGGGCGGCATGCCAGTGTCGGCGACGACGCGCTTCGAGGAGGGCATGAACCTGCCGCCGATGCGCATCGGCCAGAACTTCCAGCTCTCGCCGGATATCGAGACCATGTTCCAGGCCTTCGGGCTGCGCGCACCGCAGATGATTGCGGTGGACTTGAAGGCGCGCTGCACGACGGCGGACCGCGTACGGACTCGCCTGATCGAGATGTGCGACCGCGAAGGTCCGGCATTCGTGAAGGGACTGTTCCGCAAGATGATCCAGACCGCCGACTCGGGCGCGAAGGACCTCATCCGCCAGTGGCCGGATGGAAAATTTCGCTGCGTGAATTTCTCCGATGGCGTGGGTCTCAAACAGGGTCTGATTCGAAATTGCTACATGACCCTGAACAAGAACGGCGACCGTCTGGTCGTGGACTTCACCGGCACCGGCCCTGAGACGCCGTCGAGCTACAACGCGCATCCGCAGGCCGCCATCGCCCACTTCACGAACTACATCTACGAGTACCTGTTCCACGAGCTGCCGCTGTCGAACGGCACGTTCAACAACATCGACTTCGTGTTCGAGCAAGGCACCTGCTTATCCCCGGATCCACGCGCAGCGACGAGCAACTCCGTAATGATCTCCACCGGCATCATGTCGGCCGTGCACAACTGCTTCGCGAAGACCATGTTCTCCACGACGAACTGGCGGCAGGCCGGCGCGAGCATGGCCAATGCCGGCAATGCGCTCGTGCTCGCCGGCCTCTCGCAGTGGGGCGTGCCGTTCGCCGACATGCTCGCCTATTCGATCAACTCGGAAGGCCAGGGCGCGCGCCCGGACCAGGACGGCATGGACGCCTACGGATTCCCCTGGGCGCATGGCGGCCGCGCGCCGAACACCGAGAACGTCGAGAACGAATTCCCGCTGCTGATCCCGCTGTCGAATCACTGGATCGATTCCTGCGGCCACGGCAAGTACCGCGGGGGTGTCGGCACGGTGCAGATGTGGGTCGCGCATCACGTGCCGGCGGTCTACATGATGTGCATCGCCGACAACTCCAAGCTGCAGACGCCGCAGCCGCTGTTCGGCGGCTATGCGCCCTGCACGGTGCCCGGCGTGTCGATCAGCAACAGCAAGGTTATGGAGCAGATGGCCGGGCGCGGCGAGCTGACCTTGGACATGCAGGACATTCTCAGCAACAAGACTGTCGAGGGCGACTACAAGACCGAGTTCCTCGGTCGCCAAGTGCGGCCCTACAACAACGGTGACGTAATCACGTTCGGTTTCTCGGCCGGCGGCACCGGCTACGGCGATCCGCTGGACCGCGATCCGGATTCGGTTGCGCTCGATCTCGACAAGGGCACCGTCACGGCAGAGACCGCGTTGCGCATCTACAAGGTCATCTGGGACGAGCCCTCGCGCCGCGTCGACAAGATGGCGACCGAGGCTGCGCGCAAGGGCGAGTTCGATGCGCGCAAGAAGCGCGGAAAGTCGTACGCGGAGTTCGAGAAGGAGTGGCTGAAGCTGAAACCTTCGGATGCGATCCTCGAGTATTACGGCACCTGGCCGGACGCCAAGCCGAACAAGGTGTTGATGCGGGCCTGATCATGAGCGCTCCCGCTCCCCCCTGGCGTCGTCGCCTGTCCGAACTTGGCCGCGGCATCGGCAAGCCGCACGCGCCGCTGTTTGCGCCTCTGCTTTATGGCGTGGCAAGCCAGATCGAGGCCTTGCCTCCAGCCGACGTCACAGCCGATCCCACGCGTCTGGGCAAATGCCTGATCGAACTGCGTCGAGTGCTCGGCACCGTGCCGTTTGTGATGGCAGCCCCAAGCTGCATGGAAGCGGAGGCACTGGGCGCCAGTGTTGATCGCGAAGTCTGGCCCCCCCGAATATCCACGTCGGCCTCGCCGGGCGTGATCGAACTCGCCGATTTCGATGAACTGTGGTCGCAATCCGATGCGCTGGCCGCTTCGCTCGAAGCCACCAAGCGCCTATCGAAAACACAATCTGGTGAGCCGGTGCTTCTCGTCGCGTTGACCGGGCCGGCCTCGCTGCTGGCCGATCTGCTGGGTGTGGACACGTCGCTCAGTTCCGAAGCCTACGAGTTCGCCGGTCGCGCGCTGTCCGCGCTGTCACGCCAGTTTGCTCAATCCGGTGCCTCGGCCATCTTGTTGTGCGAACGGCGCCTGCCTGCGGATGCCCAAGCCTGGAGTGCCGCGCTCAGCACGATTTCCAACATCGCGCGCTTCCATCGCATTCCGGCCTTGCTCGCATTCGATGGTGTTACGCCAACGCAATGGCCGGCATCGACTATCGCCTGTCCTGCGCCGGAACACGAATCGACGATCCAGAAGCCGCATGGCCTGAACCTGTCGGCCGAACCTCGGAGTTGGGCGGGCGTGGTTGGAAACACGGGTAGCGCACGCGCGGTATTCACGGCGCGTGAAGTCGCCGCCGACATTTCCATCGAGTCGCTACGCGAATCCTGTGAAGAGGCGCTCGACATGCAACGGGAGCCGTAGTGCGCACTGCCCACGAGCGCGCGCTCCGTCGCGGGCTCGACCATCGGGCTCACGCGCCCCGAGACCAGCCGGGTCTCGCAACTGCCGCACACGCCGACCCGGAAATTGTGCGGGGACTCCGGGCCTTGGTCGACGGCGGCCCTGAGCAGCAGAACGTTCTTCCTGATGTCGAATACGTCCTCGCCACCGTCCTCGCCCTTCACAGTGAACTGCTGTAGGGCCTGACGCCGAAAAAGCGGCCATCCTTGGATCGGCTCCGGGTCCGATGTGGGGGGCCATCGACTGAAAACAACTGGAGTACCTCACAGCGCCGATGCGGCCTGCGATAATGTGCGGACTGGGTGTTCTCAGGGCGTGCCATGCAAGCTCGCTGCTTGTGGCGAAGCGCTTTTCCCTATCAAAACAACACTGACTTTGCTTGAGTCACGTCGCAGAACAGACTGAACCCCATGCCCAAGCGTACCGACCTCAAATCCGTCCTCATCATCGGCGCCGGCCCCATCGTCATCGGCCAGGCCTGCGAGTTCGATTACTCCGGCGCGCAGGCCTGCAAGGCGCTGCGCGAGGAGGGTTACCGCGTGGTGCTGGTCAACTCCAACCCGGCGACGATCATGACCGACCCGGAAATGGCCGACGCGACGTACATCGAGCCGATCCGCTGGCAGACCGTGGCGGCGATCATCGAGAAGGAGCGGCCGGACGCGCTGCTGCCGACCATGGGCGGGCAGACCGCGCTGAATTGCGCGCTGGATCTGGCCAAGCACGGCGTGCTGGACAAGTTTGGCGTGCAGATGATCGGCGCCAATGCGCACGCGATCGACCTGGCCGAAGACCGCTCCAAGTTCCGCGACGCGATGACCGAGATTGGTCTCGGCTCTGCACGCTCCGGCGTGGCGCATACGATGGACGAGGCGCGCGCGATCCAGACCGGCATCGGCTACCCGGCGATCATCCGTCCCAGCTTCACGCTCGGCGGCACCGGCGGCGGCATCGCCTACAACCTGGAGGAATTCGAGGACATCGTCAGCCGCGGGCTGGACCTGTCGCCGACCACCGAAGTGCTGATCGAAGAATCCCTGCTCGGCTGGAAAGAGTTCGAGATGGAGGTGGTCCGCGACCGCCGTGACAACTGCATCATCGTGTGCAGCATCGAGAATTTCGATCCGATGGGTGTCCACACCGGCGACTCGATCACGGTGGCCCCGGCGCAGACGCTGACCGACAAGGAATACCAGATCATGCGCAACGCCAGCATCGCGGTGCTGCGCAAGATCGGCGTGGATACCGGCGGCTCCAACGTGCAGTTCGCGATCAACCCTGACGACGGGCGCATGATCGTGATCGAGATGAATCCGCGCGTGTCGCGTTCCTCGGCACTGGCGTCCAAGGCCACCGGCTTCCCCATCGCCAAGATCGCGGCGAAGCTCGCCATCGGCTACACGCTGGACGAGTTGCGCAACGACATCACCGGCGGCGTGACCCCGGCGAGCTTCGAGCCGAGCATCGACTACGTCGTCACCAAGATTCCGCGCTTCACCTTCGAGAAATTTCCCCAGGCCGACTCGCGCCTGACCACGCAGATGAAGTCGGTGGGCGAGGTCATGGCCATCGGCCGCAACTTCCAGGAGTCGCTGCAAAAAGCCTTGCGCGGGCTGGAAGTGGGTTCGGATGGCTTCGAGCCGCAGGTCAAGGCAGGCAGCGAGGCCAGCCTCACCCGCATCATCGAGGAGCTGGTGACGCCGCGCGCCAAGCGCATCTGGTTCGTGGCGGACGCCTTCCGCGCCGGTCTCACGGTGCCGGAGGTGTTCAAGTTCTCGAAGATCGACCCCTGGTTCCTGGACCAGATCGCCGAAATCGTGGCGGTGGAAAGCGAGATCGCGCAGCACAAGGTTTCGCAGATCGAGCACGACGAGTTGCGCCGCTACAAGCGCCTGGGCTTTTCCGACCGGCGCCTGGCCAAGCTGATGGGCGTCAAGGAAGACTCCGTGCGCAAGCGCCGCCACGCGCTGTCCATCCGCCCGGTGTACAAGCGCGTGGATTCCTGCGCCGCGGAGTTCCGCTCCTCCACGGCCTATATGTATTCCAGCTACGACGAGGAATGCGAGGCCGCGCCGACCGCGCGCGACAAGATCGTGGTGCTCGGCGGCGGGCCTAACCGCATCGGGCAGGGCATCGAGTTCGACTATTGCTGCGTCCACGCGGCGATGGCCCTGCGCGAGGATGGTTACGAGACCATCATGGTCAACTGCAACCCGGAAACCGTGTCCACCGATTACGACACCTCGGACCGGCTCTACTTCGAGCCGCTGACCTTCGAGGACGTGATGGAGATCATCGACCTCGAAAAGCCCAAGGGCGTGATCGTGCAGTTCGGCGGGCAGACGCCGCTGAAGCTTGCCCGCGCACTGGAAGCGGCGGGCGCGCCGATCATCGGCACCTCGCCCGATTCCATAGACCTGGCCGAGGACCGCGAGCGTTTCCAGAAGCTGGTCGAGAAGCTCAAGCTCTTGCAGCCGCCCAATGGCACGGCCAAGAGCGAGAAACAGGCGCTCGCGGTGGCCAACAAGGTCGGCTATCCGCTGGTGGTGCGGCCCAGTTATGTGCTCGGTGGCCGGGCGATGGAAATTGTCCACGACGATGGCGATCTGAACCGCTACATGACCGAGGCGGTGAAGGTTTCAAACGATTCCCCGGTGCTGCTGGATCGCTTCCTCAACAATGCGGTGGAAGTGGATGTGGACGCGCTGAGCGACGGCGACACCTGCGTGATCGGCGGGATCATGGAGCACATCGAGGAGGCGGGCGTACACAGCGGCGACTCGTCCTGCTCGCTGCCCGCGTACTCGCTGCCGCAGAGCGTGCTTGATGACATCCGCCAGCAGATCTTCAAATTGGCCAAGGCGCTGAACGTGATCGGCCTGATGAACGCGCAGTTCGCGGTGCAGGGTGACAAGGTGTACCTGCTGGAAGTCAACCCTCGCGCCTCGCGCACCAGCCCCTTCGTAAGCAAGGCCATCGGTCGGCCGCTGGCCAAGATCGCGGCGCGCTGTATGGTGGGCCAGAGCCTGGCCAGTCAGGGCATCGTCAAGGAACTGATCCCGCCCTATTTCTCGGTCAAGGAGGCGGTGTTCCCCTTCAACAAATTCCCGTCGGTCGATCCCCTGCTCGGCCCCGAGATGCGCTCCACCGGCGAGGTGATGGGCGTCGGCGCCACATTCGGCGAGGCTTTCCACAAGGCCATGCTCGGCGGCGGAAATCCCATCCCGCGCAGCGGCAGGGCCTTTCTGTCGGTACGGGATGGCGACAAGTCCAAGGCGGTTGACGTGGCACGCCTGCTGAGCGCGCGCGGCTTCACGGTTGTCGCCACCCACGGCACGGCGGCGGTGATCCGCGCCGGCGGCGTGGCCTGCGAGGGTATCAACAAGGTCAAGGAAGGCCGCCCGCACTGCGTGGACATGATCAAGAACGGCGAGATCAACTTCATCGCCAATTCCACCGACGGCAAGAAATCCATCGAGGAATCGCGTTCGATCCGCTCTGCCGCGATCCAGCACAAGGTCTGCTATTTCACCACCATCGCCGGCGCCCACGCCGCGGCGGTGGCGATGGAATTCATGGACCGGCAGGACGTGAACTGCCTGCAGACGCTGCATGAAGCGGTGGTCTGAGGGATAATTTCCGACGGCGACTGTGCGGCGCCCGTCGATCAATCGTTGGTTTTCCAGGTAGGGTGACCTGCGCGCCCTGTGTTTTCGTAATTTTTCCAAGGTCAAAATCATGAGTCGGGTACCGATCACCAAGCGGGGTGCGGAGAAACTGCGCGAAGAATTGCGTGGACTGAAGTCGGACGCGCGACCCAAGGTGATCGCGGCCATTGCCGAAGCGCGGGCCCACGGTGATTTGCGTGAGAACGCGGAGTACCACGCGGCCAAGGAACAACAGGGCTTCATCGAGGGCCGCATCGCAGAAATCGAGGGGAAGCTCGGCGCCGCGCAGGTGATCGACGTGACCACCCTGGACGCGAATGGCAAGGTCGTTTTTGGCGCCACGGTCAAGGTAGCGGATACCACCAGCGGCGACGAACTGCGCTACCAGATCGTCGGAGACGACGAGGCGGACTCCAAGTCCGGCCTCATTTCCTATAACTCGCCGATCGCGCGAGCACTCATTGGCAAGCTCGAGGGCGACGTAGTGGAAGTTGCCGCGCCCGGTGGCCGGCGTGAACTCGAGATTCTCGAAGTCGAATACGTGTGAGCATGGGTGGCGACCGTGCGCCGATAGCAGACCAGAACTCGCCGACAGGCTATTCAGTGTTGGGAGGCGCTGCATGAGCCGCAGGCGCAGTGCCAGTTCTTCGCGCTGGATCGCCGAGCACGAGTCCGACCCTTTCGTTCGCGACGCGCGCAAGCTCGGTTATCGCTCGCGGTCGGTGTTCAAGCTCAAGGAGATCAACGAGCGTGACCACTTGCTGAAACCCGGTCAGGTGGTCGTGGACCTCGGCGCGGCACCGGGCGGCTGGAGCCAACTGGCCCGGCCCTTGCTCGGACCGCGGGGACGGGTGATCGCCCTCGACATACTGCCGATGGACGCCTTGCCCGACGTGGACATCATCATCGGCGATTTTCGCGAGGAAGCGGTGCTGAGGGAGTTGGAGTCGCGAGTGGGGGAGCGGGCGGTCGATCTTGTTTTGTCCGACATGGCCCCCAACGTCTCGGGAATCGACGCAGCAGACCAGGCCGGCCAGTTGTATCTATGCGAACTGGCACTGCAATTTGCGGTCAGGCAGCTCAAGCCCGGTGGCAATGCGTTGATGAAAGTGTTTCAGGGCGAAGGGTCGGACGCATTTCTGAAAAGCGTTCGACAGGCGTTTGATAGCGTCGCGATTCGCAAGCCGAAGGCCTCACGTCCGCGCAGTAGAGAGATTTACTTGCTGGCGAGAAGCTTCCGTCAGGTGTAAGGTCAGATACGTATCGGCGCGGCTTTTGCGTCGTAAGGATTTCGAGAGGTTACGGCTTTGAACGATCTAGCGAAGAACTTGCTGCTCTGGGTGGTGATCCTGGTGGTGCTCATCAGCGTGTTCCAGAGTTTTGCCAATCGCGGCCGCACGCAGCAGGCCGTGGCCTATTCCGATTTCCTGGAGCAGGTGAAACAGGGACAGGTGGCTCAGGTCACGATTGCGGGCGACGCGATTGCCGGCGAGCTCAAGGGCGGCACGCGCTTCGAGACCATCAGCCCCGAAACCGACAACCGCTCGATGGTCGGCACGTTGATCGAGAACGACGTCAAGTTTACCGGCGAGCTGCCCAAGGGCACGCCCTGGCCCCTGCAGTTGTTGTTCAACGCCTTCCCGATCCTGCTGCTGATCGGTGTCTGGGTGTACTTCATGCGCCAGATGCAGGGGGGTGGTGGCGGGCGCGGGGCTATGAGCTTCGGCAAGAGCCGCGCGCGCATGCTCAATGCCGACCAGGTCAAGGTCACGTTCAATGACGTGGCGGGCGTGGAAGAGGCCAAGCAGGAAGTGGGCGAACTCGTCGACTTCCTGAAGGACCCGGGCAAGTTCCAGAAGCTCGGCGGCAAGATTCCGCGCGGCGTGCTGATGGTGGGCTCGCCCGGTACTGGCAAGACCCTACTGGCCAAGGCCATCGCGGGCGAGGCCGGCGTGCCGTTCTTCACCATCTCCGGTTCCGACTTTGTGGAAATGTTCGTCGGCGTCGGCGCCAGCCGCGTGCGCGACATGTTCGAGCAGGCCAAGAAGCACGCGCCCTGTATCATCTTCATCGACGAAATCGACGCGGTCGGCCGTCATCGCGGCGCCGGTCTCGGCGGTGGTCATGACGAGCGCGAGCAGACCCTCAACCAGTTGCTGGTCGAGATGGATGGCTTCGAGGGCAATGAGGGCGTGATCGTGATTGCCGCGACCAACCGCCCGGACGTACTCGATCCGGCGCTGCTGCGTCCGGGCCGGTTCGATAGGCAGGTGGTGGTGCCGCTGCCCGACGTGCGCGGCCGCGAGCAGATCCTCAAGGTCCACATGCGCGCCGTGCCGTTGAGCGACGGCGTGAAGCCCGAGATCATCGCGCGCGCCACGCCCGGTTTCTCCGGCGCCGACCTGGCCAACCTGGTCAACGAGGCCGCGCTGTTCGCCGCCCGCGGCAACAAGCGCCTGGTCGATCACGATGACTTCGAGCGCGCCAAGGACAAGATCATGATGGGCGCGGAGCGTCGCAGCATGGTGATGTCCGAGGACGAGAAGAAGCTCACCGCCTATCACGAGGCCGGTCATGCCATCGTCGGCATGACGGTGCCAGCACACGATCCGGTATACAAGGTCACCATCATTCCGCGCGGTCGCGCCCTGGGTGTAACCATGTTTCTGCCCGAGGAAGATCGCTACAGCTACACCAAGCAGCGGCTGAACTCGCAGATCTGCTCGCTGTTCGGGGGCCGACTGGCGGAGGAAATGATTTTCGGCATCGACAAGATCACCACCGGGGCAAGCAACGACATCGAGCGGGCAACCAGCATCGCGCGCAGCATGGTTACCAAGTACGGTATGTCCGACGTGCTTGGACCTCTGTCCTATGGCGAAGACAACGGCGAGGTGTTCCTGGGCCGCAGTGTGACGCAGACCAAGAACGTGTCGGACGACACCGCCAATTCGATCGACCGCGAGATTCGCACCATCATCGATCTGAATTACGCGACGGCCAAGAAGATTCTCGAAGACAACATGGACAAGCTGCATGCCATGTCCGAGGCCCTGCTCAAGTACGAAACCATCGACATCGAACAGATCAAGCGCCTTATGCAGGGCCTCGACCCGGGGCAGCCCGAGAGCTGGAACGACACTGGTCGTCCGCCCAGCAATCCGCCACCGCGGATGAGCGGTGTTGCCGGCCAGATTCCTCCTGGTGCGCCGAAGCCGGCGAGCAATTGATCGCGCGCACGTCTGGCATCTTCAGTTTTCAGGGCCGCCGGTAGTTCCGGCGGCCTTTTTCATGTGCATGAATCTGCGACTTCGCGACCGCGTCATCGATCTGAGCACGCCCAAGGTCATGGGCGTGCTCAATCTAACGCCCGATTCATTCTCCGACGGCGGCTGCTGGGCCTCGGTCGAGGTAGCGGTGACCAGGGCGCGCCAGATGGTGGAGGAGGGTGCCGAATTCATCGATGTCGGCGGAGAATCGACGCGCCCCGGGGCGCAGGCCGTCACCGAGCAGGAAGAACTGGACCGCGTGATCCCGGTGATCGAACGGCTGCGCTTGGAGGCCGATTGCGTGATCTCGATCGACACGATGAAGCCCGCCGTGATGAAGGCCGCGTGCGCAGCGGGCGCGCAACTGATCAATGACGTGAACGCGCTGCGTGCTCCCGGTGCGGTGGCCGTTACGGTCTCGACCGGAGCGGCGATCTGCCTGATGCACATGCAGGGCGAACCACGGACGATGCAGCACGCGCCGAATTACGCCGACGTCGTGAGCGAAGTGCGGTCTCTGCTGCTGGATCGCGCTGCGCAATGTGAAGCAGCAGGCATCGCGCGCGACGCTATCCTGATCGACCCCGGCTTCGGGTTCGGCAAGCGGCTTGAACACAACCTCGCGCTGTTGGCGCGACTGGAGACCCTGGTCGACGCCGGCTATCCCGTGCTGGTGGGCTTGTCGCGCAAGTCCATGTTCGGCCAAATTGCCGGTGCGCCGGTAGACCAGCGGTTGGCGGCGGGGCTGAGCGCTGCGGCGATTGCCGTCCTCAAGGGTGCCGCGATTGTCCGTACGCACGACGTGTCGCAGACGCGGGATGCGGTCGCGGTGGCCGCGGCGGTCCGTAACAGGCAGGAAGCTGAACGATGACAAGAAAATACTTCGGCACGGACGGGGTGCGTGGTCCGGTTGGCCAGCCGCCGATGACTCCCGACTTCGCGCTCAAGCTTGGCTGGGCTGCTGGCCGCGCGCTGGCCGGCAGCGCGGGGGCTCGCGTCCTGATCGGCAAGGACACGCGGCTGTCCGGTTATATGTTCGAGTCGGCAATGGAGGCAGGATTCGCGGCGGCGGGAGTGGCTGCCAACATGCTGGGACCTTTGCCCACGCCTGGAGTGGCCTACCTCACACGCGCGTTGCGTGCCCAGGCAGGCGTTGTCATTTCGGCCTCGCACAACCCG
The DNA here is from genome assembly GCA_052387695.1 of Panacagrimonas sp. Classification (GTDB taxonomy): domain Bacteria; phylum Pseudomonadota; class Gammaproteobacteria; order Nevskiales; family Nevskiaceae; genus Panacagrimonas. The sequence goes on from JBQTIX010000068.1 coordinate 34,594, forward strand.
CATCATGACAACGGAGTGAAATTCTTCGGCCCCGACGGCGGCAAGCTGAGCGAGGACGTGGAGGCCCAGATCGAAGCCCTTCTCGAGCAACCGATGCAGTGCGTGGCCTCGGATCGACTGGGACGCGCGGTTCGCATCGATGACGCGCAGGGACGCTACATCGAGTTCTGTAAAAGCAGCTTCCCGCTCAATAGCAGCCTCTCGGGAATGACCCTGGTGGTGGATTGTGCCAATGGCGCTGCGTACCGCACGGCGCCGAAGGTTTTCATCGAACTGGGCGCCAATGTGCATGTGATTGGCGATCATCCGGACGGCATCAACATCAATCGCAACTGCGGTTCCACCCATCTGGAAGCGCTGAGAAGTGCGGTGATCGAGCGCAAGGCCGATCTCGGTATCGCGCTGGACGGGGACGCCGACCGCTGCCTGATGCTGACCGCGGACGGTCGCGAGGTCGATGGCGACGAAATCCTGTTCATCATCGCGAGCAGCCGCCACGCGGAGCGTCATTTGCGCGGACCCATCGTCGGGACCCTGATGTCCAATCTCGGCCTTGAGCGTGCGGTACAGGCCCTCGGCGTGCCTTTCCTGCGTGCCAGGGTAGGCGATCGCTATGTGCTGGAGATGCTCAAGGCTCATGGCGGGGAGCTCGGCGGCGAAACGTCTGGCCACACGCTATGCCTGGACCGCACCAGCACCGGCGACGGCACCATCACAGCGCTCCAGGTGTTGGCCGCCATGCTCGAAAGCGGGCGGAGCTTGGCAGAACTCGCCTCAGGCATGACAAAGTTTCCGCAGGTACTGATCAACGTGCGGCTTTCGGGCGCGTCAGGTCCCGTCATGACCGCGCCGCGTGTGCAGGCCTCGGTGATCGAGGCCGAACGCCGGCTCGGAGTTCGCGGCAGGGTGCTGCTGAGGCCGTCCGGAACCGAACCTCTGATCCGCGTGATGGTTGAGGCCCAGGATATGGGCGAGACGCGCGCGGCGGCGGAATTCATCGCCAACGAGGTGCGCGCCGTTACGGGCTGAACAAATGCAACAACAAATGCGAGGGGAATCGAAATGAAGCGCAGATATCTGGTGGCCGGCAACTGGAAAATGAACGGAGGCATCGAGGCCAATCGAGAGCTCGTGTCCGGAATCGTCGGCGGCCTGTCGACGTGCAGGGGCATCGAAGTACTTGTGTGCCCTCCGGCTGTGTATCTTGCTCAAGTTCGAGAGTTGATTGCAGGCCAGTCCGTTCTGCTCGGCGCACAAAATCTCGCCGACCAGGACAAGGCCGGCGCGTTTACCGGCGAAATCCACGGGACCATGCTGCGCGATGTGGGCTGCACGCATGTGATCGTCGGACATTCTGAGCGGCGTGCCCTCTACGGGGAATCGGACTCAGTGGTGGCAGCCAAGATGCAGATCGCTCAGGCGCTCGGCCTGATTCCGATCCTGTGTGTTGGCGAGACCTTGCAGGAGCGAGACGGTGGTCAGACCGAGGCTGTCCTCCGACGCCAGCTCGATGCGGCGCTCGAACGATGTGGAATCCATGCGTTCGCCAGCGCTGTCATCGCCTACGAGCCAGTCTGGGCCATCGGTACCGGGCGCACCGCCAGCGTGGCCCAGGCTCAGGCCGCGCACGCGTTCCTGCGTGGCCTGATGGCGGCTCGCGATGCTAAGATTTCAGGCTCGGTCCGGATTCTTTACGGTGGAAGCGTCAAGCCGGACAACGCTGCGGAACTGTTTGCCTGCCCGGATGTGGACGGTGGATTGATCGGCGGTGCCTCATTGAAGAGCGGTGATTTCCTCGCCATCTGCGTTGCCGCTCAAGCACAGGTCTGAAAAGCATGCATACGGTATTGGTGGTGGTACAGGTTCTCGTCGCGGTGGCTCTGATCGGGTTTGTGCTGATACAGCACGGCAAGGGCGCAGATGCGGGAGCCGCCTTTGGCAGTGGTGCGTCCGGCACCGTGTTTGGCGCTCGCGGAGCGGCCAACTTTCTGTCCCGCGCGACTGCCTGGCTGGCGGCAGCATTCTTCGTGACCAGTCTGGCGTTGGCCTATCTGGTCAGTGGAGGAAAGATCGGCTCCGGGAGCGTGGTCGATTCGCTGGAAAAAACACCCCCCGTAGCGACTGCTCCGGTTGTCACAGAAGTGCCCGATTCCGCCGATGCTCCGACCGCCGTACAGCCCGATGCTACGGCGGCGAGTCCTTCCGGGTCTCCGAAGGTGCCTGAATAGTTTCAAGACAAACGGGAGTCGAGTCGTTAAGATTCGCGCCCCCGCCTGGGGTTCCTGTCGAAGTAGCGAATTACTTTGCGGGGCGAGTTTGCCGACGTGGCGGAATTGGTAGACGCACTACCTTGAGGTGGTAGCGGCGAAAGTCGTGGGGGTTCGAGTCCCTCCGTCGGCACCAACAGGGGTATACCGGAGCGTTTTGAGTAGTACCGTGTAGCACCTTGAATGTAATCAAGCCCACATAATTGTGGGCTTTTTTATTGCATACGTATTCGATGTGGCGTCTGCTATGTACCTTGAAATTTCGTCAAAGTGAGAGTAACAATGTGCATATAGAAAATACACCTCTTGAAGTTACTCTCAAATGAAATTGACGGATGCCAAGGTGCGCGGAGCTGCACCGAGAGAAACGCCCTATCAGATTGCGGATGGTGGCGGTCTGATGCTGATCGTCACCCCGCGTGGGGGCAAGTGGTGGCGGTTCCGCTACCGCTTCCCCAGAGGTGGGACGCAGAAGATGCTGTCACTGGGCACCTACCCCGAGGTGCCTTTGGTTGGTCGAGAAGACCGTGGCAACCAGAATCAATGGATCGACGGTGCGCGTGACATTCGCGATCGTATGCGGCGGCAGCTTAGAGATGGAATCGACCCAGCGGAGCGGCGGAAATCAACGGAGCGCGCTCGTTTGGCGGAACGCGCAAACACTTTTGAGGGGCTGTGGCGCGACTGGCTGACCCACAAGAAGGAGGGCGGTCATTGGGGGGAGGCTAGCCAGTCCAAGGCCACGTTCTATTTTTCCCGAGACGTCATACCCAAATTCCGCGGCAGGCCCGTCACGTCCATCGAGCGAAACGAGTTGGCGGACTTTGTTCGCAAGATCGAGGAGCGTGCTCCAGAGGCGGCTGAAAAGATTCGCGGCTGGCTCAAGGGAATGTTCGATTACGGAATGGCGCTGGGACGTCTATCGGTCAATCCTGCAGATAAGCTGCTCGCAGTCGCGAAGAAGAAGGGAGCGGAGACCCCCTATGCGCACTTCCGCTGTCCGAACTACCCCGCCTGCTGGCGGCGCTGGACCGCTACGGCGGAGAACGAGGTCAATTAGCGAGAATCGCTGCCCGCATGTTGATCCTCACGGGCCTTCGTCCCGGCGAACTGCGGGGTGGGCGATGGGACGAGATCGATTTCGCCAAAAAGATTTGGGTGATTCCGCCGTCGCGAATGAAAATGCGACGGGAACACACGGTGCCTCTGCCTTCTCAGGCAGTGGATCTCCTGGATCAATTGAAGGTGATCAGCGGGAAAGGCGAGCTGATGTTCCCGAATCGCGATGGCTATATGCAACCCATGTCTGATAACACGCTCAACTCGATGTTTCGGCGCTTGGGCTATCTTGGCAAGCAGACCGGCCATGGCTTTCGGCACCTTATTATTCCAATCCGCAATAGAAGATGAAACAATAACTGTCTATGACCAACGGAGAACGTCATGGCCAGAACGGCAAGCGGATTGGAGCATGTGGAAGCGGCGCGCGCTTTGGTACGACGCGCGAAGACGG
>JBQTIX010000069.1:0-35198 GCA_052387695.1 Panacagrimonas sp.
GGGCGCACCCCTATGTTCGTTCGGCCCTGTTTCCACAACCCGGTGGGGGGCGGGCCCCGCTCCCCCGTTTCGTTGCTCCCGTTGGCGGGGCCCAGCCCCGCGACAGACCTGAGCAGAGCTTCCCTAAATGCAGCGTGCTGATGCGGCGATAGCCTTTAGTCCCCCATCCTTTTTAGGCTCGATGCTCCGAGAGGGCGTGAGGACGAGCGCCGAAACCGAAATCACCCGATCCGCCGCACCGTCCGATCAAACAGCACGTGCAAGGTCGGCCGCCATCCGAACCGGCCTGCCACGGCGGCGATCCGCTGGCGCTTGTTGGGCGCCGACGTGATGAAGCCCAGGTGCACGCGCGCCATGCGGTAGCTGGACCAGTAGGGCCCCAGGGTCTGCTGGTGCTTGACCGTGGCGCGGCAGAAGCGATCGAGCGCTTCGACGGAGGTCTGGCCGCGCGTTTCTCCGGTCATCCGCGGTCGCGGGGTATCGTCGAAGTCGTAGAGCGCATCGGGTACGCAGGCGACGCTTCCCTGCGCGATGAGCCGGACCAGGAATTCCCAGTCTTCGGCGCGCACCAGGGTCTCGTCAAAGCCCAGTTTTTTGGCTACGTCGGTCCTGGCCACGATGCCGCTGCTGCTGAAGGGATTGCCCTTGCGCAGGTGATTCAGACCAATGTGCCCGACGTCCACGACCAGCCGCTTGCGCTTGTATGGAAGCCAGTAGCCGCAAACGACACCGACGCAGTCCTCCGACACCGCGAGCTGGCGCTCCAGCTTGTCGGGATGCCAGCGGTCGTCGTCGTCCAGAAAACCCACCCAGGTTCCGCGAGCCTCGCGCAAGCCGGTGTTGCGACCCGCCGACAGGCCGCGCCGGCTTTCGTGCCGGAGCACGCGGATGCGTGGATCGCCGATCGCGCGGACCACGTCCGAGGTGCCGTCCGAGGAGCCGTCGTCGACGACGATGATCTCGAAGTCCGACATCGTCTGCGCCTGCACGCTTTTGATCGCCTCCGGCACGAGCTGCGCGCGGTTGAGCGTCGCGATGATGACGGTGACCAGGGGAGGTGTTGCGTTCATTTCTGTGTCTGGAACCGGTGTTGGAACTGCGGCAGAAAAATGGGCGGCAAGATTCGGCCTCAGCCGAATCGCGCAAGCAGGCGGTCGAGGAAAACGTGTGCGACCGGCAACACGCCGTGACGCCGCAGGACGGCGCCGAGCCGGCTCCAGCGCTTTGGATCGGCCGAGAGATACGTCGTCATCTCGCGCGACATGCGGTAGCGAAACCAGTAGTCACCCAGTCGCGCGCGGTGCTTGAGCGTGGCGGCCGCCAGGCGTTCGCGCTCGTCGATCGAACGACCGCGCGCCGCCGTGGTGATGCGGTCCCAGGAGCCGGTGTGCATTTCGTAGAGGATCTCCGGGCACAGATTCACCGTGCCGCGATCCAGCAGGCGCATCAGCAGATCCCAGTCCTGCGAAATCCTAAGCGATTCGTCGTAGGGAACGGCCCGCGCAATGTCGGCGCGGACCATGATGCCGCTGCATCCGCAGGGACTGCCCTTGCGCAGGTGCTCAGGCCCCAGGCGCCGCCCCCGCAGGATTCTGTGGCCCCCGCCGGAGCCGGCAAAGCGAAAACTGCTGATCACGCCGATCGCGTTTTCCGTCAGCGCCAGTTGCCGCTCCAGCTTGTGGGGATACCAGACGTCGTCGTCGTCCAGATAGGCGATCCACTCGCCCGCAGCGAGCAGGGTTCCGGCGTTGCGCGCGGCCGGCGCGCGGCGGGCCGGGTCGTGCCGCATGAATCGCAGTCGCGGCTCGGTCTGCGCCGCGAGCCACGCGGCAGTGCCGTCGCTGGAGCCGTCGTCCACCACGATCACTTCGATATCGGTCACGGTCTGGGCCAGGGCGCTGGCCAGGGCGCGCTGCATCATCTCCAGCCGGTTGTGCGTGGGGATGACGACGCTGACCCGCGGTCTCGGATCTGCGGCCGTCGGGACGCTGGCCGCAGGACTGATCGAGGAAGGTTTTGTCGATGCCATCATGGGTGAATCGGAAGAAGCGGGTGGTTACCCGTATTGTCGCAACCCGGAACCCTTGCGTGCGATCCGTTCGAACGCCGGGAACCCGCGCTCAGCCGTCGCGGAAGCGTCGCGTCAGATCCTCGTAGGCGTCGATGCGGCGGTCGCGCAGGAAGGGCCACCAGCGCCGCACGTTCTCGCTGCGGGCGAGATCCACGTCGACCACCAGCACCTCCGGCCCCTCGGTCGCCCGGGCCAGGAATTCACCCTGTGGACCTGCAACGAAGCTGTGGCCCCAGAAGTGCGATCCCTGCGTCTGGCCGCTGGGATCGGGCTCGAATCCGATGCGGTTGGCGACCAGCACCGGCAGCCCGTTGGCGATGGCGTGCGCGCGCTGGATGGTGACCCAGGCCTCGCGCTGGCGGGACTGTTCGTCGGCATCGTCCGCCGGGTTCCAGCCGATGGCGGTGGGGTAGAGCAGCAGGTCGGCGCCGGCCAGGGCCATCAGGCGCGCCGCCTCGGGGTACCACTGGTCCCAGCACACCAGCAGGCCCAGCTTGCCGACGCTGGTCTGAACGGGCGTGAAGCCGAGGTCGCCGGGCGTGAAGTAGAACTTCTCGTAGTAGCCGGGATCGTCCGGAATGTGCATCTTGCGATACCGGCCGGCGAGCCTGCCGTCCTTCTCCAGCACCACCGCGGTGTTGTGATAAAGGCCCGGCGCGCGGCGCTCGAACAAGGATCCGACGAGCACGATGCCGAGTTCCTTCGCGAGCCTGCCCAGGAATTCCGTCGAGGGGCCGGGGATCGATTCGGCCAGATCGAACAGCGTGGTGGATTCGTGCTGGCAGAAGTACAGCGAGGTGTGCAGCTCTTGCAGCATCACGAGTTCGGCGCCTCTGTCGGCGGCCTCGCGGATGCCTGCCTCCGACGCAGCGCAGTTCCGCTCGCGGTTGTCCACGCAGGCTTGCTGCACCAGTCCCACCCGCAGTTCGCGGCTCATGCTCTACGCTCCACTTCAAGGCGGCGCGGATGATAGCCGAGCGCCTGTTGCCATCTCTCTAGCGAGGTGGCGGATGCGCTTCACTTATCCACCCTACCCCTTGTCGTAGGGTGGATAAGCGAAGCGCATCCGCCAGCGCACTAAGCCGTCGCCGGTATCTGCATCGTCACGCAATGCAGGCTGCCGTACTGGCGGATCAGCCAGCGGCAATCGACCGGAACGATCTCCCGGCCGGGAAAGCAGCGGCGCAGACAGGCCAGGGCCAGCTCGTCCTGGGGCAGGCCGTAGACCGGCACCAGCACGGCGCCGTTGACGATCAGGAAATTGGCGTAACCGGCGGGCAGCCGCTGGCCGTCCTCGTCGAACACCGCCTGCGGCATCGGCAGGGGCATCAGCTTGTACGGCGAACCGTCCGGCTTACGGAAGGCACGCAGCTCGGCTTCCATCGCCAGCAGCTCGTCGTAGTGCGCGTCCTTGCGATCGCCGCAGGCCTGGTAGGCGATCAGACCCGGATTGCAGAAGCGCGCGACGGTGTCGATATGCCCGTCGGTATCGTCGCCGATCAGATCACCGCGCCTGAGCCAGAGCACGCGGTCCACGCCCAGGCGCGGCTTGAGGACGGCTTCGATGCCGGCCCGGTCGAGCTGCGGGTTGCGGGTGGGCGCGAGCAGGCAGCGCTCGGTGGTGAGCAGGGTGCCCTGACCGTCGACCTCGATGGCGCCGCCTTCGAGCACGAAGTCGAGCGTCTCCACCGGCGCCTTCCAGGCGCCGAACTGTTGCAGGCGACGGGTCAGCTGGTCGTCGCGCCCGGACGGGAATTTCCCCCCCCAGCCATTGAACGTGAAATCGAGATGCACCCACTGGCCGTCTTCCCGCAGCACCGTGATCGGCCCGTGGTCGCGCGCCCAGACGTCGTCGGATTCGACCTGGAAGATGCGGATGCGCTGCACCTGTCCGCCCGCCACCGCCAGCCGCTCGCGCAGCTTGAACGGGTTGACCTGGCAGTTGATGTGGACCGGCTCGAAGCGGCTGATGGTGGCGGCGATGCGGACGAAGCTGCCTTCGACCGGCAGGTAGTGCTCCGCGAAGTCGCCGTCGGCGCGCGGCCAGGTGAGCATCACGGCGGACTGCGGCGCCCATTCGGGCGGAAGGATGGAATTCATGACGATTGGGCGGGGAAGTTTAGAAGTCATTGTCGGTTGTAGGTCGGATCAAGCCGAAGGCGGATCCGACACGCGCGTGCTCGACGAAGCACGCCCGTCGGGTCCGCCCGCGAAAAGCACGCGGGCCTGACCCGACCTACGGGGTTACCGGAAAGATGCTTCAGGGTGTTCCGCCGCTGAGGCCTTCGCGCACCTTGATCGGCGCCGGCCTGCCCGTCACCACGGAATCGATCACCTGACCGTGCTCGAAGATCACGGTGAAGCCCTCGTAGTCCCAGCGCGTGATCGGAGGCTGGCGGCTGGAGCCGCCGCCGACCGGCTCCCGCTTTTCGGCCGGTTCGCCAAAGCGATCGATCACGCTCGACTGGGCCATGCCCCGGGCCGGAGTGAGCGGGGGCTCGGCCGTGACCGTGATCTCCTCGGTCCTTGCATAGGCCGCCGCGAAGACCACGGACATAAGGGATATCAGAAGGAAGGATCGGGGGCCGGCCCGATGACCACTCCCCCGCGCTGCGCCGATCGATGTCGGGCCTTTGTCCTGATCCGTGTCCATCGCTGTCATCCGTGGTCGCCCGGCGTTCCTGGATTCAATCGGGTTTCTGCAAATCCGCGATCAGCGCCGCCAGAAAGCGCGCGGCCTCGGCGCCGGTCACCGCGCGATGATCGAAGCTCAGCGATAGCGGCAGCACCCTGCTGATCACGATCTGGCCGTCGATGGGCACCACCGCGTCGCGCATCGAGCCGGCCGCGACGATCGCCACCGTCGGCGGCACGATCACCGGCGTGGCGTAGCGGCCGCCGAACTTGCCGAAGTTGGACAGCGTGAGGGTGTAGCCACGCAGCTCTTCGGCGGGCACGGTGCGGTTGCGGGCGTCGGCGACCATTCTTTTCAGGCCCTCGCCCAGCGACTCCGGCGTGCGGCTGCCCACGTCCTGCAACACACAGACGAACAAACCCTCGGGCGTGTCCACCGCCACGCCCAGATGTACCTTTGGCAACACGCGACGGCCGATCTCGGCCTGATCGAACCAGGCGTTGAGCGAGGGCTCACGCTTGACGCCGGCGACGATCGCGCGGATCAGGCGCAGGGTCACGTCCTGCCGGGTGGTCCAGGCGTGCAGCACCGCGTCGTCGGTGATCGTGGTCGGCATCACCTCGTCGCGCGCCTGGCTCATGCTGTGGACCATCGCCTTGCGCGCGCCCCTGAGCTTTTCCAGCGGGCCGACCTCGGTGAGGATCTTGTGCACGCGTTGCACGTCGGCCGCAGTGATGATCCGGTCCGGTCCCGAGGGCGTGACGATGGTGAGGTCCACGTTGAGCCGGTGCGCCAGCGCGCGCACCGCGGGCGCGACCTTGAGCCCCGCGGCCGTGCCCACCGTGGTGGTTTTTTCGTTCACGACATCGTTCGACTGCGTCATCGCGCCGACCACGACGCCGGTGTCGCGGATCGCTTCCTTGCTGGCCTCATCCTCCTTTTGCGAGCGGGCTTTCCCAGGCTCCGCGGGACGCTCGTTCCCGCCCTCAAACGTGACCAGCGGCTTGCCGACCTCGATGGTGTCGCCGACCTTTCCATGCAGTTTCACGATTTTTCCCGCCTGCGGGCTCGGCACCTCGACCACCGCCTTGGCGGTTTCCACCGATACCAGCGGCTGATCGGTCTTCACCGTATCGCCCTCGCTGACGTGCCATTCGCGAATCTCCGCGTCCTGAAGTCCTTCCCCAAGGTCGGGGAGCCTGAAGTCGATCATTCGGGTTATCCGGTAGTCCGGTCCGGGAGGAGCCGAGCCGGGGATTTTTCGGGGTGCGGGCGCTTGAGGACGCTCTGCACAGGTCTGAATTCATGGGCAGGTCGGGTGCAGGTCGGCTCAAGGCCACGGCTTTTCGTGGCCGGAGCCGATAGGCGCCGGTCGTCGTAAGCGCGCGCAGCGTCGGTTCCGCCTTCGGCTTGAACCGAACTGCGAGCCGGATCGAACCGGTGCGGAGCTTCCCTGAGGTTTTGCTTTCGAGTCACAGCGGCGCCAGCTCCAGCAGCTTGCGCACCTCCTTCAGGATTCGCTCCACGTCCGGGAGGTAGGACCTCTCCAGGCGTGCGTACGGCATCGCGGTGTCGTAACCGGACACGCGCAGCACCGGCGCGAACAGACTCAGCAAACCGTGCTCTGCGAGGTTGGCCGCAATCTCGCTCGCCGGACCGTAGGCGCGCGGCGCTTCCTGCACGATCAGGCAGCGCCCGGTCTTGGCCACGCTGGTGAGGAGGGTGCGCATGTCCAGCGGCTTGAGGCTGGCCACGTCGATCACCTCGGCGGAGACGCCTTCCAGGGCAAGACGGTCGGCCGCCAGACGGGCCTCATGCATCATCGCGCCCCAGCTCAGCAGGCTCAGGTGCCTGCCCTCGCGCTCGACGAAGGCCGTGTCCAGCGGCAGTGCCTCGCCGTTGTCCTCGACCGCCTGCTTGAACAGGCGATAGCAGCGCGTCGGCTCCAGGAAGATCACCGGGTCGGGATCGCGGATCGCGGCCAGGAGCAGGCCGTAGGCGCGTGCCGGGTTGGACGGCGCGACGACGCGCAGACCCGGCACCTGCGCGAACGTGGTCTCCAGCGATTCCGAATGATGCTCGGGCGCGTGGATGCCGCCGCCGTTGGGCGCACGGATCACCAGCGGGCAGGACATGCGCCCGCGCGTGCGATTCCGGTAGCGCGCCGCGTGGCTCGTGATCTGGTCCACGCAGGGGTACATGAAGCCGCTGAACTGGATCTCCGCCACCGCACGGATGCCCTGGGTGGACAGGCCGATGGCCATGGCGGCGATCAGGTTTTCAGCCAGCGGGGTGTCGATCACGCGCGCCTCGCCGAACTGGTCGAGCAAGCCCACGGTGGCGCGAAACACGCCGCCGTTGCGGCCGATGTCCTCGCCCAGCACGACGACGTTTTCGTCCCGCGTCATCTCCGATTTCAGCGCGAGGTTGATGGCCTCGATGATGTTGAGATCGGGCATGGTCAGTGCGCCTTGGAGCCGGCAGCGATCACTTCGGCGCGCTGCCAGTCGAACGCGCGCGGCAGGTGGGCATACAGCGAGTCGAAGATCGCCTCGGGCGCCTCCGGCTTTACCGCGAGATAGGCACGGGCCACCGCATCCGCTTTCCCGGCCGCCTGGGTGGCCAGCGACTCCTCTTCGGCCGCGCTCCAGCAGCCGCGCGCCTCCATGCAGGCGCGCAGGCGCTTGATCGGGCAACGCTCCCAGGCCGCTCTCACCTCGTCCTCGGAGCGGTAGCGGCGCGCGTCGTCGGCCGTGGTGTGGTCGTGCAGGCGGTAGGTGATCGCCTCGATCAGGCGCGGACCTTCGCCTGCGCGCGCAGCCGCCAGCGCACGTTCGATGACGTAGCGCGTGGCGATCACATCGTTGCCATCGACCTGTTCACCCGGAATGCCGCCGGCAATGGCTTTCTGCGCGATGGTTCCGGCACCGGTCTGGCGCGCGCGGGGCATCGAGATCGCCCACTGGTTGTTGGAGACGAGAAACACCAGCGGCAGGTTCCAGACCTTGGCGCTGCTCACCGCCTCGTAAAAATCACCCTTCGAGGTGGCGCCGTCGCCACAGGCCGCGACCACGACGCGCGCCTGCTTGCGCAGCTTCACCGCATAGGCCACACCGATCGCCTGCGGCACGTGGGTGGCGATCGGCACCGAAAACGGAAAGTCGTGGAACGAGGGCGTGCCTTGCGGAAAGCACATCGAGCGCTCGTCGCCGGCCCAGTACAGAAACGTCGATTCCGGCGGCACGCCGCGCAGGAACTGCGCGGCGTAATCGCGATAGGCCGGAATGAGAATGTCCTCGTTGCGCAGCGCCAGACCGGTCGCGACGCCGATGGCTTCCTGGCCCAGGCCCGAGGCATAGGTTCCAAGCTGGCCGGTGCGCTGCAAGGACACCGCCTTGCGGTCGATGGCGCGCGTCTCGACCATCACGCCGTACATGCGGCGCAACTCCTCCGCCGTCGCGAAGGGCGGCAGCGGTGCCAGTTCCGCGCCTTCGGCATCGAGGAAGCGCGTCAGGCGCACCTCGAAACGGGCAACGACGCTTTCGCATGAGGGCGTCTCGTCGCTCACCGGGTTCTCCATGGCATTCATCGGTCGGCCCGAAGATAGCACCGGCGCGTGGCTGCCGATGACGGTCCGCGCATCGTCCGACGGGATCGGATCGATACGGACACCGTGATGCGGGCGATCGATCGGCCGGACGCTCCATCCATTTGACCTGGCAGCTTAATGCGACATATTCTTATTTGAGAAGCGAGCTTCGGCCGCTTCAACCCGGCCAGCCCGTCGCCAGCCCCTACCGGAGCCCGTGATGCGGTCCTGCCTGCTAATGAATCTTCGCCCCTTGGCGCTCGCTGCCTGCGCAAGCCTGGTCGCTGCCTGTGCCAGCCGCGCTCCGTCGCCGGACACTGCGGTCCCCGCACACAGGGCCAAGCCCCAGCCTGATCCGGCGCGCATGGCGACGATCACGTCCGCGGCGACGCCGTTCGAGAAGGATCGCGCCGCTGTCCTCGCGATGCTCGGCGAATACGAAGTGGGCTTCCACTTCGAGGAGACCGTGATTCTGCGCGCCGGCTACGAGCGCAAGAAATCCAAGGACACCGGCGCGTTCGAGACCGTGATGCTGGTGGAGGACGATGGCGCGCGCATCGTGCTGCAACACCTGCTGGTGTCCGAGGACGGCGGCCATGTCACCAAGCACTGGCGGCAGGACTGGACGTACGAGGCCCCACACCGTTTCGAATTCAGCGAAGACCAGACCTGGCGCATGCACCCGCTCGCCGCTGAGAAAACGAAGGGCGCGTGGACGCAGTGCGTGTACGAGGTAAGCGATGCGCCGCGCTACTGCGGCACCGGCGTATGGAACCATCGTTACGGCGTCGCGACCTGGACTTCGGATCGCACCTGGCGTCCGCTGCCGCGCCGCGAGTACACCACGCGCAGCGACTACAACGCGGTCAACGCCGAGAACCGTCATACCATCACGCCCGCCGGGTGGACCCACGAGCAGGACAACACCAAGACCGTACGTGCCGGCGAAGCAACCCAAGAAACCCTGGTGCGCGAGTTCGGCTTCAACGATTACCGGCGCGTGAGCGGCTTCGATTTCACCCCGGCCTACGACTACTGGAAAGCGACGCAGAGCTACTGGGCGCGCGTGCGCACGCAGTGGGACGCGCGTTTCAAAACCGGCAACGGCCTGAGCCTGAAGACCACGGTGGACGGCATGGCGCTGATCACGCCGGTCTTCATCCAGGCCGAAGCCGTGCGCACCGGGCAGACCGTGTCCGACGAGCAGATTGCGGAGATTTTCGACCAGTGGGTCACGGCACCGGGAACCCTGGGCGCGGCGGCGCAGAAGTCGGCTCAGTGATCGGCCGGGTTCGCAGCGGGGCTCGATGCGTACTCACATGAAAACGCCCCTGTCCACTTTTTCTTCGCAGCGACCGCCAACGTCGCATGTAGCAGCGTCCGCATAGGACGGTCGCGGGCATGGCCCGCTCCTACAGACGCCGGGCGCCGTAGGAGCGGGCCATGCCCGCGACCGTATTCACAATCGCCAGCACGCCCACTCCGGGCCGCCAGCCATCTCAAATTCCTGATCTGGGAGATGGTTGATGTTGAAGAAGACTTTCATGCCTTACGACGCCGCGCTGTCGTACGAGGCGCGCGGATGGCGTATGGCCGTCAACGCCAGCAAGCTTGCGGACGAGGCGTACCGGTCGTCCTGCGGCACGACCAATTGCTACTACGGCTCCACCCGCAGCGTGATCGCCAGCACCCGATATGGCGGGCAGGCCGGTGCGTTTTTTGCACTGCAACAAAAGCACTCTCCCATTCCCTTCCCCTTCACTCACCCACGATGTCCGCACGCTCATGACCGCCTACTTCCCGCAGGACCACCAAGGCCCCTCCTCTCGCCCCGGCGCTCGCTACAAGGACCTGGGCATCACGCCGCTGGTGCGCCAACTCGATCTGCGCGCCGAACAGACCTTCGGCAAATGGTGCGGCGCCTGCGAAGGCATCTGGTTCGGCCACTGCCTGGAGGTGCAGTGCCCGGTCTGCGGCAATCGCCGGGGCTAGGGTTCGCCACTTCCGGACGGTGAATGTCCGTAAACTACGCCGCGGCAGCAACACCTCAGCCAGCTCGCCCACTCCGGGCCGCCAGCCTTCTCGAATCCATGAACTGGGAGATGGCTGATGTGGAAGAAAACCCTGCTGGCGGCGGCTGTCGCCGGTTTCACCTTATCGACTGGCGCTGCGGAACCGGAACCGCAGGCCGCACCGAAATCCGAACCCGCGGCGCCGCCCAAGGATGACGCGCCGGTCAAAGTCGATACGATCACCGTCACCGGCGAACGTCCCGACAAGGGCTTCAAGGCTGAGGACCAGGTCAGCAGCAAGCTGCCGCTGACGATCCGCGAAACGCCGCAGTCCATCACCGTGTTCACGCGCGAATCGCTGGACGACCGGCAGGTGTTCAACCTGCAACAGGCGCTGGAACTGTCCGCAGGCGTCACGCAGTTCAGCGGCACCGGTCCCTTCGGCGGCCAGCCCTCGTTCGGCTTCAACCAGACCACCATCCGCGGCATACCGATCGACGACGAGTACGATTTTCGCGACGACGGCTTCGTCAGCGGTTCGTACTTCTCGGTGCCGGACCTGGCGATCTACGAGCGCGTGGAAGTGGTCAAGGGCGCCAATTCCATGCTGTACGGCCGCGGCAGCATCGGCGGCCTCATCAACCGGGTGCGCAAGAAACCGCTGGCCGAACGCCGCACGGAGATGGAGCTCAGCGCAGGCAGCTACGACACCTGGCGTGGCGACGTCGACATCACCGGACCGTTGCTGGATTCCACGAAGGCGCGCGGACGGCTGGTAGCGGTGTACGAGGATTCGGGTTCTTTCGTGCGCGGGGTGGACACGCAGCGCACCGTGCTCGCGCCCAGCGCGGAATTCGATCTCACGCCGACCACCCGCTTGCTGGTGCAGGCCCTGCACCAGAGCGAGAGCATCATTCCCAATACCGGCCTGGCGCTGCGCAGGGACGGTTCCAACTTCAAGGCGCCGGATATCAGCCGCCGCCAGTACAACGGCATCGCCACGCGCGATCCCTACGAGTGGACCATCGATTCGGTGATGGTGCAGCTGGATCAGGAACTCGGCGACCGCTGGCTGGCCTCGCTGCGCCTGTCGAACAGCAACAACGACACGCCCATCCGCACCGACGCCTACGTCTACGGATTCCGCGAAGAAGGCGATGATCCGGCCACCGCCGACGTGGTCGAGCGCCGCGGCGACACGACCATCGCCGGCAACGACTTCGCCATCGACCGCGACATCTTCTCCGGCGAACTCCAGTTCAACGGACGCATCGACATCGCGGGGCGGGAGGCCAAGCTCGGCTTCGGCGCCGACTTCAACGAGAACCAGTATTCGCGCCGGGGCATGTACACGGATTTTGCGACCACCGGCAATCTCTACGACGACGATTTCCCGCAACCCAACCCGGGGCTGTTTCCCGGCTTCCAGACCTCCGGCGAGCCGCGCAGCTTCGGCGCCTATGCGCAGGCGCAGATTCCGCTCGGCGAACGGCTGAAGATCCTGCTCGGTGCGCGCTACGACGAGGTCAGGCTGAGCAACATCGGCTATCACGCCGTCGACGGCGAGGCGCCCCCGCGTGCACGCGAGACGCTGGACGACGTGACCGGCCGCGTCGGCCTCACCTACGACATCAACACACAGATCTCGCTGTACAGCGTCTACGCGCAGTCGTTCCGCCCGGAGCTGTTCGCCATGGACATCAATGACGAACTGCTGGACCCGGAAACGGGCGAGATCTACGAGCTGGGCGCCAAGACCGAATGGTTCAACCGGCGGCTGGGTGTGAACGCGGCGATCTACCGCGTGGACCGCGACAACATCGCCGTCAGCGCGGACGTTCCGCAGGGCACCAAGGACTACTCCGTTTCCAGTGGCCTGCAACGCTCCGATGGCATGGAGATCGAAGTCAACGGCCGTCCCCTGCCGGGCTGGGATGTGAGCGCGGTCTGGAACACGGTCAATTCCGACTTCAAGGATAGGCGCGACGCCTTCTTCGGCCACCAGCCGGGCGGCACTGCGAACTGGCAGATGGGCCTGTACTCCGCGTACGAGCTCCAGCAGGGTCCGGTCAAGGGTCTGGGCGTCGGCGCCACGGTCTACGTCATCGACGACCGCGGCGTGAGCACCTTCACCCCCGGCACCATCCCCGGCTACGAGCGGCTCGATCTGCATGCCTTCTACAAGGGCTTCAGGAACGTGGAGATCAACCTGCTGGTGCGCAACGTCACCGACGAGACTTATATCGAAGGCGCCGACCGCCCGGGCGCGATCGCTTTCTTCGGTTCGCCCGCCGCGGCCCTGCTCAGCGTGAAGTATTCGCTCTGATTCAAGGGTCGTTCCCGCCTATAACAGGCATTGCGAAGACCCGGCGGAACGACGCGGAACCCTCCATCCCCGCTGGGTTTCGCTACGCGCCAACCCAGCCTTGGACGCTGTTCAGGCCTGAATTCATGGGCAGGTCGGGTGTAGGTCGGCTCAAGGCCACTGCTTTTCGTGGCCGGAGTCGACATGCGCCGGTCGTCGTCGAGGGCGCGCAGCGTCGGTTCCGTCTTCGGCATGAATCGAGCTGCGAGCCAGATCGAACCGGTGCAGACCTTCCCGACAGCCTGGGTGAAACGAACCTATGAGCGCCTGAACTTGCGCGCCTCGTACACGGACTTCGAGAACGCGGAGATCAATCCGGTGGTGCGCTACTGGCTCAGACCCTGAACTTCAGCCCTTTGCGTTCGGCATTTGCGATCTCGCCCCGTAGACCGGCGCGTCTTTCGTTGCTTTGTCGCTGACAGTTTCAGGGGGTGGATCTAGCATTGATGTATGCAGTATGAATTTATAATAATACTGCATACTACCCCCCACGCCGCACCGGCATTCATGAGTCGGACGTGGCACATCGGTATTCCTGACGGGGAAATGCATTGATCGGCCTGATTGCCCGCCGCGAACTGCTCGACACCTGGCGCGAGGGGCAGGTGCGCCTGACCTGCGCGATCCTGCTCGGGCTGCTGCTGCTGGCCCTGGGCGTGGGCATCCAGCACTGGCACCGCGGCGAAACCGCACGTGTCGCCGCGCAAACCGAAGACCTGCGCATCTGGCGCTCCCAGGGCCTGCTCAACCCTCACCATGCGGCACATTTCGGACGTTACATCTTCAAGCCTGTAGGTCCGCTGGCTTTCGTCGATGAGGGCGTCAACCCCTATGCCGGCAGCGCGGTCTATCTGGAGGCACACAAGCAGACGCCGTCGCGCGCCCGGCCGGCCGACGACGCGGCGCTGCTGCCGGTGTTCGGCGAGCTGACCGCGGCCCTGGTGCTGCAACTGCTGGTGCCCCTGCTGATCATCCTGGTGGCCTTCGCGGGGTTCAGCGGGGAGCGCGAGAGCGGTACCTTCCGCCAGGTGCTGAGTGTCGGCGTGCCTCGGCGTCGGCTGGTGATCGGCAAGGCGCTGGGGCTGACCGCAGCGCTGGCCATCATCCTGCTGCCGCTGACCCTGATCGGCGCGACGGCGATCCTGCTCGCCGGGCTCGATCACGGCGACACGGGCATCGACCTGCTGCGGCTGGTGCTGCTGAGCCTGAGCTACCTGCTGTACTTCACGGCCTTCGCCGGCATCACGCTGGCGGTGTCGGCGCGGGCCTCTTCGTCGCGGGCCTCGCTGGTGCTGCTGCTCGGCTTCTGGCTGCTGGCCAGCCTGCTGCTGCCGCGCCTGGCGGTGGATGCCGCCGATCACTTTGCGCCGGTGCCGACGGTCTCGGCGTTCGCCAAGGCGGTGGCGGAAGACATCAAGAACGGCGTCAGTGGCCACGATCCGGAAGACGCGCGGCTCGACGCCGTCAAGCAGGAGCTGTTCAAGAAGTACGGCGTGAGCCGGGTGGAAGACCTGCCGATCAACTTCGACGGCATCGATCTGGCCGAGGGCGAGCGCTACGGCAACATCGTCATGGACCGGCATTTCGGCGCCCTGTGGCGCCAATACGGTCGCCAGGCCGAGGTGCAGCGCGCGTTCGCCTTGCTGTCGCCCATCGTCGCCCTGCGACCCCTATCGATGGCGCTGGCCGGGACCGACCTCACGGTGCATCGCAGCTTCACCGAACAGGCGGAACAGTACCGCCGTCTGACCATCCAGCAGATCAACGATTACTACACGGCGCACGGCCAGTACAACGTGTGGACCGAGACCAGCGGCGGCCCGGAACTGTGGGCGCAGGCGCCGCCGTTCGAGTATTCGCCGCCACCGCTTTCGGCCTCGCTGGCGCCCCAGGCCGCGGATCTCGCGCTGCTGTTCGCGTGGTCGCTCGGCGCCCTGCTGCTCGCGGGCTGGGCCATCCGCCGCGCCTCGGTGGAGGCCGGATGAGCACGCTCGCCAGCATCCTGCGCCACGAGCGCCGCGCGGCGATGGCGGATCGTGCGCTGGCCATTGCCCTGCTGGTGTTCGTCGCCGCGGCGATCTACGCCCTGGCCTCCGGCCAGCGCTGGGCCGACAGCCGCGATGCCGACGTGAACCTCTCCCTGCAGCAGGCGCAGCAGCGCAGCGCCGATTTCCAGGCCGACCTGCGCATCTACGAATCCGGCCAGGGCCACACGCTGGAGCGCGCGCCCTGGTATCCGGGCTGGATCAAGTCGCCCACCGCCGTTGGCGCGCGCGCCGGCCTGCCGTCACTGCCGCTGGCCGCACTGGCCAGCAATGCCGGAGAGCTGCAGCCGGCCCTGGCCAGCCTGCGCGTGACCACCAGCCGTTACGGCCTGTTCGACGACGCGCGCGCGTCCACCCAGAACCCGGCGATGCTCAGCGTGGGCCGCTTCGACGGCGTGTTCCTGCTCACCGCGGTGCTGCCGCTGCTGCTGCTGGCTTTCAGCTACAACCTGCTGTCCGCCGAGCGCGAGCAGGGCACCCTTGCCCTGGTGCTGGTGCAGCCGGTGAAGCTGACCCAGATCGTGCTCGGCAAGCTGCTGGTGCGCGTGCTGCTGATCCTGCTGCCGGCCATCGCCCTCGTGCTGGGATTGCTCCTCGCCGACGGCGTACCGGCCGACGCGCGAGCCTGGGTCGACTACGGCCTGCTCGCGCTGTTGATCTTCGGCTACGGCCTGTTCTGGCTGCTGCTGGCGGCGCTGGTCAACGGGTACGGCCGCTCCTCGGCGGCCAACGCGCTCAGCCTCGGCGGTATCTGGCTGGCGCTGGTGCTGGTGATCCCCTCGCTGCTGAACCTGCTGCTGCTCGCGGTGCAGCCGCCGCCGGACCGCGCGGCGCTGACCAACACGCTGCGCTCGACCTTGGTCGAGGCGCGCAACCGCAGCGAAGACCTGTTCGGCGATTTCAGCCTCCAGCATCCCGATGTACCGATCCCCAGCGATCCGGCCGGCAACGACACCTTCGAGAGCAGCAAGGCCATCCTCAAGAACTGGCTGGTCAGTCAGCGCCTCGACGCGCTGGTGGCGCCGGTGGCCGATGCCTTCGAGCAGCGCCTCGACGCGCAGCAGCAATGGGCCGGACGTCTGCGCTTCCTGTCGCCGGCCCTATGTTTCCAGGATGGACTGACCCGGCTGGCCGGTGTCGATCACGCGCGCAGCGATCAGTTCCGCGACGCGGTGCGTGCCTACCTGGCGTTATTTCGTGCTGCCCTCGTGCCCAAGATCGAGGCGGGGGCATCAATGAAATCGACCGACTTCGATCGGCTGCCGAGCTTCGCCATGCCGCTGCCCGCACGCGCCGACGCCCTGTTCGCCGACGGTCTCGGCATCGTCCTTCCGACGCTCCTGCTCGCGGTCTTTACAGTGATCGGGCTGCGTCGCTACCGCCTGGGGAAATAGCGTGCTGCAAGCATCGGGACTCACCAAGCAATACGGCGAACACACCGCGCTGGCCGCGCTGGATCTGCATATCGCACCGGGCGAGATTTTCTGTCTGCTCGGCGCCAACGGGGCCGGCAAGACCACGACCATCAACCTGTTTCTCGATTTCATCGAACCCAGCGCCGGCAAGGCCCTGATCGACGGCCTGGAAGTGGCCAGGCATGCGCAGGAGACCAAGCGCCGCATCGCCTACATTCCGGAGCAGGTGACGCTGTACCGCAACCTCAGCGGGATCGAGAACCTCGCCTACTTCGCGGAGCTGTCCGGCAGCGGACGCCTGTCGCGCCTGCGGCTGCTGGACATCCTGCACGGTGCGGGCCTGCCGGTCGGCGCCGCGGACCAGCGCGTTGGCACCTATTCCAAGGGCATGCGGCAGAAGGTGGGCATTGCCATCGCCGTGGCCAAAGACGCCAAGGCCCTGCTGCTCGATGAGCCGACCTCGGGTCTCGATCCCAAGGCCTCCAACGAATTCAGCGCGCTACTCACGCGGCTGAAAGACCAGGGCGTGGCGATCCTGATGGCGACGCATGACCTGTTTCGCGCCAAGCAGACCGGCACCCGCATCGGAATCATGCGCGAAGGCCGGCTGCGGCAGACGCTCGCCACCGCGGAAATCGGCCATGCGGATCTGGAGGCGCTGTACCTCGAACACATGCTCGATTGAGCGCAGCCAGACACATCATTCAATTCAAGGGAGAGTCCTCATGCTGAAGCATCCGCTTTTGGCCCGCCGGAACCGATGGTTTCTGGGCGGCTTGGTCCTGGTTTCGAACCCGCTGCTCGCGGCCGACGAGCCCACCGCCATCGACACCATCGTGGTCGAAGGCCAGCGCGAAGTGCCGAAGAGCGCCCTGTCCACCGCGCCAGAGGCCCTGCCCACCCAGGTCTACGTCATCGACAGCGCGGAAGTGGAAGCCCTGCCGTTCAGCGACGCCACCGACCTGCTGCGGCAGACGCCGGGCATCACGCTCGGCCCGTCCAGCCCGACCGGCGACATCGGCGACGACTTGAGCATCCGCGGCTTCTCCAGCTTTCACGGCGCCGACGCGGCGGTGTACATCGACGGCGTGCCTGTCAACGCGCCCAACGGTCCCAACCGGCATGGAGCGGTGGATTTCAACTGGCTGACACCCGACCTGATCGAGCGCATCGAGATCGTCAAGGGGCCGTTCTCGGCGCTCTACGGCAATTTCAATCTCTCGGGCGCCATCAACATCATCACCAAGACCTCCGACAAGAGCAGCGTGTCGGCGCAGGCGGGCCGCTACGGCAACTACAGCGGCTCGGCGATCTATGGCGGTGAGTACAAGGGCCTCACGCCCTTCATCGCCTTCAACTACCTTGACCGCGACGGCTACCGCGACCGCGGCGACTACAAGCGCGTCAACAGCTTCAACAAGGTCACGTTCCCGGCATTGGAAGGGAATCTCTCGCTGCGCTTCAACGCCAGCTTCCGCGACTACAAGGGCAACGGGTTCCTGAGCGTGGACGACGTGCGCAGCGGCGCCGTGGACCGGCGCAGCGCCACCGCCGGCTCGATTTTCGACCGCGGCAAGAACGACTACTACACCGCCGTCGCCAACTACCTGCCCAAGGACGAGAGCGGGATCAGCGCCACCGCCTACCTGGGGCGCGACGAGTTCGAGTTCTTCGACACCGCGTTCAACACGCCCAGCGCCTCGGCCAATCCCAACGACAACGGCGAGGAGGACGAGGTGTTGCCGACCGGGGTCACACCCTACGAACCCACTTCGTTCTCCATCGCCAACCGCACCTACGCCGGCTGGCGCGTGCAGCAGACCTCCAATTCCCTGTGGAACCAGCGCGTGCTGCTGACCATAGGCACCGACGGCCAGTTCGACGACGGCACCGTTGTCGGCGGCAACACGGTGGTGAGCGGAGACCCCGATGCCGAAACCGCTGCGACCAGCGGCCAGGCCGACGACGTGATCGCCAACCAGAGCCGCAACCAGCAGACCGAGTCCCTGGCGGGCGGCCTGTTTGCACAGACCCAGGTGCTGGTGCATCCCAAGCTCAAGCTCGTCGGCGGACTGCGTTACGACTACTTCTATATCGACGTCGTCAACAACCGCTTTGCGGGTACGTCGGGCGACGCCAAGGTGGACACCGTCACGCCCAAGGTCGGGGCCGTGTTCACGCCCATCCCGCAGGTCGAGTTCTTCGCCAACTACGGCGGTGGCTTCCGCTCGCCGGCCGCCACCGAGCTGTCGCAGAACCGCACGCCGCCGGAAGGCCAGACCGCGAGCTTCAACTCCTCGCTCGGCGTGGCCAAGCTCGACAGCGCGGACGCCGGGGTCAACCTGCGCCTGCCGTACGGACTCCAACTGTCCGGCGACGTGTTCACCACCACCACCAAGCGCGAACTGCGCCGCGGCGCCAACGCCGGCAATTCCTTCGAGGTGGTCAATGTCGGCACCACCGAGCGCGACGGCTACGAACTGCTGCTGCAGTGGCAGCCCTTGGAAAATGTCCGCCTGGAGATCGGCCATGTCGCGGTAGATACCGAGATCAAGAAGGTGGCGGTCGCGGGCGCCGATCGGGTCATCACCGTTCCGGACGATACCCAGACGCTCACCGCCTCCTGGTTCGGTGACGCCAACGGATACAAGCTGCGCGCCGACCTGTTTGGCCAGCGCGTCGGCAAGCGTCCACTCGCGGCGGACGGCAGCCTCTACGACGATGGCCAGAAGATCTACGGACTCAAGGGCCGCGTCGGCCGGGGCCCGATCAGCGCGACGCTGGGCGTCGATTACTCGCCGGATGAATTCACCTCCGACTTCGTATTCCTCAACGGGCCGGTGATCTTCGACCCGCGGCCGGAATACAACGTCACAACCGGCATCACGTATGTATTCGAATGATCCGCTGCAGGAGGGTAAGTTTCCGAAAAAAAAACGGCAAGAAACCGCGATGTTCGATGTGCGGCTGACCGGCATCCTCTTCTCGGCAACGCGAGTCATTCTCATCTAAACTGTGAGCGTCACGGTGGGCTGGGCCGCCGGGAATAAGGACCGGCCCCTCGTCATCACGCCGAGACACTCGCGCCAAGCCAGCCATCGCCAGCCTCCGCGCTTCCAGAAATATCCAGGGAGCCTGACGATGAAAAATTCACCGCCGCTGATTGCGGCATTGGGGTTTGCGCTGCTGTTCCACTCGCCGCTGAACGCTGCCGATGAGGCCGAAAAACCGGAAAGCGCGGCGGTTCTCGACACCATCGTGGTCGAAGGCCAGCGGCCGGATAGGGGCGTCACCGCCAAGGACGCGACGGTCGGCGTGCTTGGAGATCTGCCGCTGATCGAGGCGCCGTACTCGGTCAACGTGGTCAATCAGCACCTGATCGAAATCCAGCAGTCCACGACCTACACCGACTATCTCAAGAACGTGCCGGGCGTGAGTGCCGGCAACGTGGCGATCGGATTCTTCTCCCTGCGCGGATTCGCAGTGAGCGCCAGCGACGGGGGCTCCGGCGGTTATCTGTACGACGGACTGCCCGGGCACACCGCCCTGTCGGAGGCTTACCAGCTCGACGGCTTCGACAGGATTGAAGTGTTCAAGGGGCCGAGCGCCTTCCTCAGCGGCGTGGGCGGCGCAAGCAGCCTTGGCGGCACGCTCAACTATGTGCCCAAGCGATCCACGGCCGAGCCGGTACGCAGCGTCGAGTTCGAGGCGGCCAATCGCGGGCTGTATGGCGTCGGGCTCGACGTGGGCGAGCGCTTCGGCAGCGACAAGCAGTTCGGCTACCGCATCAACGCGCGCTTTCGCGAAGGCGAACAGGCGGCCGAGCGCTACAACTGGCGCCAGCAGGCCGGGACCCTGGCACTGGACTGGCGGCCAACGCAGACCCTGAGCTTCGCCCTGCACCTGGAGCACGCGGACAACCATTTCCCGGAGATTCCGCCGTTCTTCGCGCTGGCGCCGGGTGTCCGCGTGCCCAAGGCACCGGACGCGAGCGACAACATCGCGTTGAGCTGGGACGATGTCCGCTTCGAGGGCAAGAGCGTGTATGGGCGCGCAGACTGGACCTTCGCCCCGGATTGGACGGTCACGGCGCAGGCGATCAGCAGCCAGACGCGGCGGCCCAATGTGAAGAGCGCGCGCTTCGGCTTCATCAACGACAACGACGGCAACGCCACGCTGTTCGGCTTCGAGGACGGGTTCGAGAACGACAGCGACAACGGGCAGGTGCTGCTGCGCGGCAGGCTCGCGACGGGTCCGCTCGCGCACCGGCTCACGGCCGGCATGAGCTCTTTCAGCGGCGAGAGCCTCAGCGCGTTTGCCGGCGGCACCGGCGCGTTCAACACCAATATTTTCAACCCTGTGGATTCTCCTGAGCCGCCCGCCATCGACCCGCAGCCGGCACTCCTGCCGCAGAACAAGTTTCACGGATCGAGCCTGCTGCTCAGCGACATCGTTGATTTCGGCGAACACTGGTCGCTGCTGCTGGCCGGTCGGCACGCGAAGTATGCACAGGACAATTTCTTCGATCCCGATCCAATGGATGCGGACACCACGCTCGCTCGCGACGAGGCCGCTTCGGTTTCCGAAACCTCGCCGACCGTGGCCCTGATGTTCAAGCCCGTCACCGGCGGCCTGTTGTACGTGAACTACGCCGAGGGGTTGGAACCCGGCGGGACGGCGCCGATCGGCACGCTCAATTCGGGTCGGAGGCTGGATCCGCTCATCACCGAGCAGGTGGAAATTGGCGCCAAGCTGGAGCGCGCCAACGTGACCTACACGCTGGCATTGTTCGATCTCAAGCGGCCGTCGGAATTCGTCAACAGCGCCGGTCGCTTCGTGCAGGACGGCGAGCAGCGTCACAAGGGTGTCGAGCTGACCGTCACGGGACGGCTGTTGCCGAACCTGGACGTCGTCGCCGGCACCGCGTTCATCGATCCCAAGATCGAGAAGAGCGGGGACGCAGACGGCGACGGCAATGAAGGGGACTTCGACGGCAAGCGCCCGGTCAGCGTGCCGCGCGTCACTGCCAACCTGTTCGCCGATTACGGTCTCACCGCGGTGCCGGGGCTGTTCCTCAACGCGGGCGTTTATCACAACGCCAAGCAGTTTCTGGACAGTGGCAACACGCAGGAGCTGGAAAGCTGGACGCGCTTCGATCTCGGCACGCGTTACGAGACCTTGCTCGGGAAGACGGCCGCGCGCTTCTCGCTGGGCCTCGAGAACCTCGCCGACGAGGACTACTGGATCGGCCAGGGCGGCGTGCTCACCATCGCCAATCCGCTCACGGTGAAGCTGAGCGCGAGGTTCGATCTCTGATCCGTTCGGGCCGCTCACCGAGCCTGCCGGCGCAGCGTTCAACCAAAGCTTGACCTCGGCTTAACAGGTGATCTACGATTAGTTTCGTTGATGATAACCATTATCTTTCGCACTATGAACTACAAAAACGGCTTTCCCGTCGTAGCGGTGGGGTCACTCGTCTGTCTTCTGGCCGCCTGCGGTGGCGACGGCAATGGGGGCGGCGACGACACGGCTCCGGCTGCAGAGATCAGCAAGGCAGTCGATACATCAACCAACAAGGCGAACGATCTGCGTGGGCTGGTCTTTGCCGCCAACGGCAAGATCTACGCTTCCGGCCATTTCGATCCGCTACCTGCGAATGTTGGAGATCCGGTGGATCGCATGCTGGTGGTCGCGCGCTTCAATGCCGACGGCACGCTCGACACCACGTTCGGTGGCGACGGCGTGGTGGAGCAAAACGTCGCAGTCGGCGGCGACGAACAATCTTTTGGCATTGTCGAACTGGCCAACGGCGACGTCGTGGTGTCGGTCAACGCGGGTGATGGCAACGGCGGCGAACTGATTACCGCCTCCAACGACAACACCTTTACGGCTCCCCGTCAGGAGGGGCTCAGCGTGTTTCTGCTGCGCTTTTCCAGCGCCGGCGACTTGGTGGAGAGCTTCGGCGACGGCGGCAAACTGGAAGTGTTGTTCGGGTGGCCCAATACCGACAACGGCGAGTGGCCCGTGCCCGAGTTGGATTCGATCGCTGGTTTCTCCCACGCCGGATTTCCTCGCGATACCGCCTGGGATCTGCGTCTGGACAAGAGCGGCAGCGAGGAGCGCCTGGTGGTATTCGGTTTCGGTTCGGCCGCACAGGTCTCCAGCGGCGAGCAGCGAGTGGACAACGACCGCTACGTGACGCGCTTGCTGGCCAGCACCGGCGAGATCGATCCCAACTTCAACGGCGGCGCGGCCTTCACCTTCAATTCAGAGGGCACGCTGGGCGACAACGCACGGCGTGGCTCGGTGGAATCCGACGGCAGCATCCTCAGCGCCGGCTATACCAATCTGGGTGACGGACTCGAAAACCACATCATCCTCCTGCGCCTGACCGAGAGCGGTGCACTCGACCCGAGCTTCACCGGCTTTGGTCTGACGACGCCTCCGCGAGCCGGTGTTGCAGTGTTCAATCCACTCGTGGCCGATGGTGGCGCCGCCGAATGCTATGCAACGGGACGGCAAAGCAGCGGTGCTTATGTCACCACCGGCTATGGCGGCGCCACCGCCGATAGCACCACGCCTTCCACCCTGGGCTTCCTGCCCACGGTTGCGCAGGATCTGGTGACGTTCCGCGTGGCGAATGGCGCGGTCGATACCACTTGGGGCAACAACGGTGCCCAGGTGATCCAGAGCGAGGGGCGCGTCACCGTAAGCAAGGAAGAGCGCGGACGCGACCTCGTGGTGCTGCCGGACGATCGCGTGGTGCAGGTGGGTCGCTTCGGCGGTATCTCCGCAGCCTATGTCTTCACCGAAGACGGCCAACTCGATACCAGCGTCGACGGCGACGGCATCATCGAGTTGCCTCATCCGAGCATCATTGCGCAGTTCTTCGCTTCCAGGCTATCGCCGGACGGCAAGCGCATCGCGCTGACGACGAATGGCGATCCGCTGGGCGCGCGGCTTGTCGTTCTGGAAGTAGGCGACTGATCGCCACACGCAAGCATGCATGAACGAAACGCCGCTCTCCGTGGAGCGGCGTTTTTTTATCGGCCATTGGCGGAAACCAGATGACATCGACCGTTCCCGTCCTTCGAACCAACAGCCGCGCCTGGTCGCGCGGATTGCTCGCCGGCCCCGTCGCCTTCATCGCCAGCGCTGTCGTGATGGCCGGCGGCGCCTTGTGGATTCCCAAAGGCGCGGCAAGTATCGACAACATCGTGCTGCCCATCGTGCTGTTTCCGGCCATCTGGGCGGCACTGTTTTTTTATAACTGCCTGGACCGGAATCTGCTGCGCGCCTGGCTGGTCACGCTGGGCCTGCTGCTGATCAACGCCGGCCTGATTGCGACGGTGTTTGTCGGTAAAGGGGTCGCACCATGATCCGGCTTCAGCAGGAACGAACGAAAACGCTGTTGGCGATTCACGGCTGGAGCGGCGTGCTGCTGGGCTTGTTGCTTTACGCCGTGATCCTGACCGGCGTGGTGGCGGTGTTCGCCGAGGAGATCGGCAACTGGTCGAGCCCGCTGAAACAGGAGACGGCCGCGCCGTTTCCGCCGGGGCTCGACGCCAGGCTGCGCGAACTGGCAACCCAGGTCGATCCGAAGTTTCATGAGGAGCTGAGCTTCTTCCCCAATGCAGGGGGGCGCATCCAGGCGTTTTTCCATCACCACGTGAGGGTTGAGGGCGAGGCTCAGCCCCAGGAGTTCGGCGTCGAGTTCGACCTGCATCCGCAGACCCTGGCTCTGATGGACCGGCGTGAGGGTTCGTTCGACGACGACATCTCCCCGCGCCAGACCTCGGATGCGCTCGCTGACTTCCTGGTGAAGCTGCACGTGAGCCTGCACATTCCCGATCCCTGGGGGTCCTTCGTCACCGGGATTCTGGGCCTGGCGATGATGGTCGCGGCCGTCACCGGCTTTTTGATGCACCGGCACCTGTTCAGGGAGCTGTTCACCCTCCGGCGTTTCCGCGAGGCCCTGCTCGCGCGGCGCGATGCGCATGTGATCGCGGCGACCTGGAATCTGCCGTTCGCCTTCGTGCTGGCCTTCACCGGCAGTTTCTTCAGCTTCTCCGGTGCAGTGGGCATCCCGCTGATGGCGATGGTGGCCTTCGGCGGCGACCAGACAGCGCTGTTGGAGACGATCATCGGGACGCCGCCGGCGGAAAATACCGCGCCCGCGGCGCCCGGCAACCTCGACGCGATGATCGCGGACGCACGCGCACGCACCCGTGCGGAACCGACTTTCGTGGCGGTCGAGCACTACGGCCGCGCAGACGCCCGGGTCACGCTGTTCACGGAAGCTGAAGACGGCGCGCTCAACGGTCGCAGCCTGGTTTACGACGGCCCCAGCGGCAGATTCGTGCAGGAAAAACCCTTCCTGGGCCTGGTGCCTTCGGCGGGCGGCGCGCTGTTCGGCCTGATGGGTCCGTTGCACTTCGGCAACTTCGCGGGAGTGTTGTCCAAGGCGGTGTGGTTTGCGCTGGGATTCGCGAGCGCTTACGTCGCCCTGACCGGCATGCTGCTGTGGACCACCCGCCGCGCGGAATCCCCGGCCTGGCGCCGCATGGCGCGCGCGGTGCACTGGGTGGGCTTTGGCCTGCCGCTGGCACTGGCCCTGACGCCCTGGGGCTACTTCATCGGCCGCGCCACCGGAGTCGTGATACTGGAGCCGGCCATGCTGGTGGGGTTCTTCGGCGCCGCGCTGGTCGCCGCCCTGCTCGCGTGGCGGATGGACGATGCCGATCGCCTGCGCCGCCTGCTGCTCGGCGCCACCGGCCTGGCGCTGATCGGCCTGCCGCTCGTCCGTCTGTTCACCGGCGGGCCGGGCTGGATGGCGGCGCTGGACGGGCAGTTGGTCACGATTCCGGCATTCGATCTCGCGCTGGGCGTCGCCGGCCTGTTGTGCCTGCTGTCGGCATGGCGCAAGACCACGCACGCAACGTCGCCCGGGCCGGCTACCGGCGACGAGGCCGTCGCATGACCACGCTGATCTGGGCGCTGTGCGCCGTTTTCGCCAGCTTGGCCGCCCTCGCCCCGCTGGCATTGCGCGACCCAAAACGGCTGCGCACCGCCGCGCGTCTGGGCGCGCGGCCACGGCCTGCCTTTCCCGAATCACAGCGGCGCCTGCTGGCCTGGTCCAGCGTGGTTCCCGGCCTGGTGCTCGCGCTGTGCGGCCAGTGGCCGGCGTTCCTGATCTGGCTGGGGACGGCGACGGCTTCCGGGTGGGCATTGGCGCAGGGGCTCGCGCCGCGGCCGCGTGGACGTTTTCGTGTTTAACCATACCGCCGCTGCACGCCCGGGGATCATTTTCGACCTCGAATTCCTGCTGCTCGACATCGGCCGGGGTGAGCGCGCATGTGAGCCGGAGACTCGCTTGCGCCTTCCCATGCGCGCGGGTGCCGAGTCTCTGCTGCCCACCCTCGCGGGCCAGGGGATGGACCTGCACTACGTCTCCACCCTGGGGCCGCAAGCCTCCGTGATGCTGGTGCGACGCCATCGCCTGATCGGGGCCCTCACGACCATTTACACCCCGCCGCAGGCGGTGCGCCCCTGCGCACGCCCGGCCCTCGTCGCGAGTTTTGTCCAGTCAACGAAGCGGCCGCCGCAGGCTTATCTGCTGCTCAGCGATTGGCCGCCCGAGTTGTACGCCGCGCAGGTTCTGGGCATGACGGCGCTCGGGCTCGGTTATGGCCGCGTGCCGCCGGAACAGCTTGAGTCGATTCCCGGCCTGCTGGGCGTCGCCTCTTCGCCCTCGGAGGTGAGTCGCTGGCTGCTCGCCGGCTGGGGCGCAAACCAGAGCCGGAAGCTCACGAGCCGTCGCGACGCAGCCCGCCTGCACTGAAATATGAGCCTGGGATGGTGGATGCGCTTCGCTGATCCACCCTTGTGGCGCCGGCCTGGGTGGATAAGCGAAGCGCATCCACCGGGGCCGACCTGCTTCGGGAAAGCACTCGTCTGCTCAGCGACAACGGCGCGCAACCGCCCGCTGCCGGCTCCTACAGAGCGACGGATCCCGTAGGAGCGGGCCATGCCCGCGATCGTGTTCCCGAACCTGGGCGAACCTTCCCTGGAGACATCGCGCAAAAGTGCTGTCCGCGCCTCCGGGCCGGTGGCGCCGGGTCGATGTTCCGGCAGTCCCTACGAATTGTAATGAGACTGCCTCTCAATTAGGATTCCCGGATAGCGTTCGATGCCGACGGGGCGAGTCGCCGCGTTCACGCAGGCGCGTTCACGTCGAGGAGCGGACATCCATGCGCAAGTTGCAACTGGTGGCGGGGTTACTGGTCGGGCTGGGATTGAGCGGCTGCGGTGGTGGTGACGGTCTGGGAGACGGGTCCAACGAAGCCGAGGTGCTGGCCGAGGTCGCGAGCACGCACGCGGACATTGCCTTCGCTGCGTATTCGGATACCGTCGCCGATGCCCAGGCCCTGGACGCCGCCCTGGACGCCCTGGTGCAGGCACCGAGCGAGGCCCGCCTGACCGCCGCGCGCCAGGCCTGGCTGGACGCACGCCCCCGCTATCTGCAAACCGAAACCTTCCGTTTTTACGATGGGCCGATCGACAACCCCAGCGACGGCCCCGAGGGCCTGATCAACGCCTGGCCGCTCGACGAGTTCTACATCGACTACGTTCAGGGCGATGCCCTGGCCGGAATCGTCAACGACCCCATCCAGCCGATCACGGCCGAATCGCTGGAGATGCTCAACGAAGCGGGCGGCGAAAAGAACATCGCCACCGGCTATCACGCCATCGAGTTCCTGCTGTGGGGCCAGGATCTGGACGAGGACGGTCCCGGCGCACGGCCGTTCACGGATTACCTGGCGGCCGGGCGCGCCAACGCGGACCGTCGCGGGCTGTACCTGACCACCGCCAGCGAGCTGCTGATCGCGCGCCTGCAGCAGGTCGCAGCCCAATGGAACCCCGATTCCCTGTCCAGCAACTTCCGCGGGGACTTCCTGGCCGACCCGCGCGAAGCGCTGCGCAGCGCGCTCATCGGCATGTACTTCCTGGCGGTGTTCGAAACCGGCGGCGAACGCCTGCGCCCGGCGCTGGAACTGGGCCAGGAAGAAGAGCACTCCTGTTTCTCCGACAACACCAACGTCGATCATCTGCAGGACATCCGCGGCATCCAGAATCTGTACGAGGGCCGTTACCCGCGTCGCGACGGCACGACCCTGACGGGCAGCGGCGTGCGCGAGGCCGTGGAGCTGAAAAGCGAGGCGATGGCCGATACGCTGGGCGACGCCATCGACGCCGCGGTCGCGGCAGCCACGGCGCTGCAACCGACGTTCGACCAGGAGATTGTGACGCCCGACGGACGCGCAAGAGTCAACGTCCTGATCGATGCGCTGGAAGCGGTGGGCGATGCGATGGAGCCGGTGTTCGAGGCGTATGGCTTCACCACTCCGACGGGCGGATGAAGTGCGATACCGCGCTGGCGCCGCGCTGCTACCCGTGATGCTGCTCGCTGCATGCGGTGGCGGTGGCGGCAGCGATCGTTCGACGCCGCCAGCGCCCGATCCCGCCGCCCGATTCCCCGGTGGGGTCGGCGCGACCACCCAGCTCGGGGCGGGTCCCAACGTGTTCGGCCTGCCGGCGCCTGCGCTTGATTCCGACGAGAACAACGCGTTTCAGGTCGGCAACGCCCTGTTCCGCGACAACTGGGTCGTCGCGGGCAACAGCACCACCGCGCGCGACGGCCTGGGACCGCTGTTCAACGCGCGCTCCTGTTCGAGCTGCCATTTTCGCGATGGTCGCGGCAACCCCGATCCGGCGGCGGCGCCGGGCCTGCTGTTCCGCCTGGTGGGGCGGGCCGCGAGTCCGGCCGCGATGGATTTCAATTACGGCAGCCAGTTGCAGGACTTTGCTGTGCCCGGTGTCCAGGCCGAAGGCCGACCGCAGGTGACGTACACCGAGGAGCCGGGCGCGTTCGCCGATGGCACTGCATATTCCCTGCGCCGGCCCGGCTTCAGTTTCGCCGGACTGCGCCACGGTTCGTTCTCGGCCGGCGTGATCCCGGTGCCGCGGCTGGCGCCACAACTCATCGGCATGGGGCTGCTGGAAGCGATTCCGGACGCCGCGCTGCAAGCGCTCGCCGATCCCGATGACCTCGATGGCGACGGTGTTTCGGGTCGCTTGCAAGACGTGGACGGCCGTATCGGCCGCTTCGGCTGGAAAGCCGAACAGCCCGACGTGTTGAGCCAGATCGCCGCAGCGTTCGCGGGCGACATCGGCATCACCTCCACGCTGCGCCCGGAACAGCCTTGCACCGCTGCGCAGGACGATTGCCGGGCGCAGGCCGACGGCGGCACGCCGGAGATCGACGACGCGCTGTTGCAGCGTGTCGAGTTCTACATCCAGACCCTGGCAGTGCCGGCACGTCGCCGCTTCGACGATCCCGCCGTGAACCGCGGCGAAGCGATCTACACCGACGTCGGCTGTGCGAGCTGCCACGTACCCCGCTTCGAGACCGGTGCAGCAGTCTCCAGCGCCTTGCAGAACCAGATCATCTTTCCGCATACCGACCTGCTGCTCCACGACATGGGTCCGGACCTGGCCGAGGACTCGCGCATCGGGCAGGCCAGCGGCTCCGAGTGGCGCACGCCACCCTTGTGGGGCCTGGGCCTGGCGACGGAAGTCGCGGGTGGCCCGGTGTTTTTCCTGCACGACGGCCGTGCCCGCTCGATCAGCGAGGCCATCCTCTGGCATGGCGGCGAAGCGCTGGCAGCGCGCGACCGGTTTGAAGACCTCTCCGCGACCGATCGCGAAGAGCTGCTGCGTTTTCTCGAAAGCCTGTAGCGAGCGACAGCGGATGCTGACGAAAACGTGTTCTCTCATTGGATTCGATATCTCCGGAGTCACCATGACCACCAAACCCTGTTCCGCCTTGCTGCTGGTTATTGCGCTCAGCGCCTGTGGTGGAGGCGGGGGCGGGGGCGGCGGTTCCACGCCGCCCCCGATGACCGATGACGATGCGCGCCGCGCGGTGCTCGCCGATCTGGGTGAGGACCTGATCCTGCCGGCCCTGCGCGACCTCGACGCGCGCAGCGCAGCGCTCGCGCCGCTGGTGGCGGCGCTCGCGGCGGCGCCGGCCGATGCCACGGCACGCAGCGCAGCGCAGGCCGGATGGCGCACCGCGATGGAAGCTGTCGAACGCGCGGAAGTGCTGCAGATCGGCCCGGCGGCGCGGTCCTCCGAACCAGGTGGAATGGATCTGCGCGACCAGATCTACGCCTTCCCTCTGCTCAGCCGCTGCCGCGTCCATATCGCGGCCTACGCCGATGCAGCCGTGACGGGCAGTTCGCCGATCGACGGCACGGGCATGGGCGCGCTCGAGTACCTGCTGTTCGACGACACCGACAATGCGGCCTGCCTGCCAGGAGCCGGCGTCAACTCGCAGGCCAAGCGTGCGCAGCACGCATCGCGAGTCGCCGATCGCATCGCCGCCGTGGCGACGCAATTGCGCACGGCCTGGGAGCCCACCGGTGGAAATTTCCTGCGCAGCTTCAGCACGCCGGGCGCCGGTAGCACCGTGCCGTTCAGCACGCCGCAGATGGCGCTGGACGCTCTCTCCACCGCGATTTTCTATGCCGAGAAGGAAACCAAGGATCGCAAGATCGCCAACCCCACCGGCATCGGCGCCACGGGCCTGCCGGCCTGCGTGACAGCGAGCTGCCCGGAGCGGGTGGAGTCGGTGTTTGCGCGCGCCTCGGGCGATCACATCCGCACCAACCTGCAGGCGTTCCGCGACGTGTTCACCGGTGTAGGCGGCGGCATGGGGATCAACGCCCTGCTCGAAGGCATAGACCGGGGCGATCTGGCCACCCGGATCGCGACCCAGATCGATGCAGCCCTCGCCGCGGAGGCGGCGATCACGCCGGATTTCGAGACCGCGGTCGCGGCCATCGATACCGCGGCGGCCGACAGCGAGGATCGCGCCGCGTGCATGAACGCGAGCGCAAACCGCACCGGCGCACCCGCCGCCTGCGCACTGCTCGGTCTGGTCGATGCAGCGGCCGACACGCTGCGCGCCGACATCGCCGCGACCCTGAATCTGAGGATTCCCGACAATGCCGCGGGCGACAATGACTAGATCAAGGCCGGGTATCGGATGTAGGTCGGGTCAAGCCTGTCCTGAGCGATGTCGAAGGGCCCGCAGCCTTTCGCGGGCGGACCCGACATGCGCCGGTCGGAAACGGCTCGCGTGCTGTGAGCGCCACGTCGGTTCCGCCTTCGGCTTGAACCGACCGACGATGAGGTAGCCCTTGCCGCGCCGAAGCCTTCCAACCCGTCTGTACGGCTGGCTGCACCAGCCGTTCGATATCGCAGCCCTGGCCGCGTACCGGGTTCTGTTCGGCCTGCTGATGTGCGTGGGCAGTCTGCGCTTCATGGCGCAGGGCTGGATCGAGCGGCTGTACGTCACGCCCACATTCCACTTCAAGTACTGGAATTTCGAGTGGGTGCAGGTTCCGGGACAGACCGGCCTGTACCTGCTGTTCGGCGGCATCGCGCTGTCGGCGCTGATGGTCGCGCTGGGCGCGTTCTATCGCGTGGCCATCGTCGCGTTCTGGTGTCTGTTCACCTACGCGGAGCTGATGGATGTCACGACGTACCTGAACCACTACTACTTTGTCAGCTTGCAGGCGCTGATCCTGTGCTTCCTGTCGCCGCATCGGGCCTGGTCGGTGGACGCCTGGCTGCGGCCGCGGATCGCGTCGATGACCCTGCCTTCTTGGCAGACGTACTGGCTGCGCTTCCAGGTCGGCCTGCTGTATTTCTACGCCGGCATGGCCAAGGTCGAGACCGACTGGCTGCTGCACGCGCAGCCGCTCAATATCTGGCTGCCGGCGCATTCCGGTCTGCCCCTGCTGGGGCCGCTGCTCGGCCAGCCCTGGGTGCATTTCGCGTTCTCCTGGTTCGCGTTCCTGTTCGACACCTTCATCATCGCCTTCATGCTGTGGCGGCGGGCACGGCCGTTCGCGTTCCTGGTGATTCTGGTCTTCCACCTGTTCACGCACCTGTTTTTCAACATCGGCCTGTTCCCCTTCATCATGGTGTTCGGGGTGCTGATCTTTTTCGATCCGGATTGGCCGCGACGGGTGCTGCCCTGGCTGCACCGGAACACGCCGACGGCGCCAGCGACGGGTCCGGGCTGGACCGCGCCGCGCGCCGCGTTCGCCGCCACCGTCGGCGCGTTCTGCCTGATCCAGTTCCTGCTGCCCCTGCGACACTGGGCCTACCCCGGCACTGTGCTCTGGCACGAGCAGGGCATGCGCTTTTCGTGGCGCGTGATGCTGCGCGAGAAATCCGGGGCGCTGGACTATCGCGTCGTGAAGGCCGATGGCGGCAGCGAGATGGTCAGCCCGCACGCGTATCTGACCGACCAGCAGTACCGCGAAATGGCCGGCCAGCCGGACATGATTCTTCAGCTTGCGCACCACATCCGCGATGATTTCGACGCGCGCGGGGTGGGACCGGTGCAGGTGTATGCAGACTCCACGGTTTCGCTCAACGCACGCGCCGCGGCGCGCATGATCGATCCGCAGGCGGACCTCGCCCGCATCGACGACGGCATGGCGCGCGCAGGCTGGATACTGCCCGCGCCCGAGGGCCCGCCGCCGCTGCTGGCCCGGCTCAGGCTGCCGTCGCACGCGGACCCGGTCGCCTCCACGTCCACGCACTGAGCGCGCCGACCCCTCTGCCCCTTCGCGCCCGCTCATCGACCCCATCCGAATGAACTTCACTCGCCTGACCGTCCTGTCCTCGTTTGCGTTGTGCGCCCTGCCGGCATTCGCTCAAACGCTCGCGCCTGCTGCCGTACCGACGCCGCCAACGGACGAGAGCGCGTCGCAGCTCGACACCATCACCATCATCGGCCGGCGCGAGGCCTTGCCGCTGATTTCCGGTTCGGCGCACCTGGTGGACGAGGCCGAACTCAAGCGCTACGGCTACGACGACATCAACCGCGTGCTCAACGCGGTGCCCGGCGTCTACGTGCGCGAGGAGGACGGATTCGGCCTGCGGCCTAACATCGGCCTGCGCGGCGGATCAAGCGATCGCAGTCAGAAAGTGACCTTGCTGGAAGACGGCGTACTGTTCGGCCCGGCGCCGTATTCCGCGCCCGCCGCGTACTTCTTTCCGCTGACCGCACGCATGACCGGGGTCGAAGTGTTCAAGGGACCGGCCGCGATCAGCCAGGGCCCGCAAACGGTCGGCGGCGCGGTCAACCTGCTGTCCGCGCCGATCCCCGACACCCTGGACGGCTTCATCGAAGGTGCAGGCGGCACGGACGCTTTCCGCCGCGTGCATGCGCGTGCCGGTGGGCCGGCGGGCGGCTTCGGTCTGCTGGGCGAATTCCTGCATGTGGCCAGCGATGGTTTCAAGGATCTCGACGGCGGCGGCGACACCGGCTTCATCAAGAACGAGGGCCTGCTCAAGGCCCGGCATGCGCTGGGTCCCGGCGTTCTCGAATTGCGACTGGGCTATGCGGACGAAGAATCCGACGAAACCTACCTGGGCCTGACCGAGGACGATTTTCGCGACAACCCGAATCGTCGCTACCGCGCCAGCGCCCTGGATCACTTCGACTGGGACTGGAACAGCGTTCGCGCGGACTGGCAGCAGGACCTGCTCGGCGGAAAGCTGGTGGCGAGCGCCTACAGCCACCAGTTCGAGCGCGCCTGGCGCAAGCTCAACGACATTCGCGGCGAGCGCATCCGCGACGTGCTCGCGAACCCGGATAGCGGTCGCACCGGACTGCTCTACCGGGTGCTGGATGGCGAGGACAGCGATCCGAATTCGGACATCGACGACCTGCTGATCGGCACCAACGACCGCGACTTCCGCTCCTCGGGCGTGCAGGCCCGGCAGAACTGGAGCTTCTCCGCCTACGGCGAGCATCGCCTCGAAGCCGGCGCGCGCCTGCACAGCGATCGCGTGCAGCGGCTGCACGATCAGTTTGCGTTCGAGTTGGTGGGGGGCAACGTCCTGCGTGCGAACCCGAGCTGCGAAATCACGCGTGCCGAAAACCCGGGGTTCGATCCGGGATGCGCCATCACCGCCGACAACACCGGCCGCACCGTCGCGCTGGCGCTGTGGCTGCGCGACGAAATCACGCTCGGCCGATGGACCTTCGCGCCAGGCCTGCGGGTGGAAAACATCGCGAGCGAATTCGATAACCGCCTGAACGGCGTCCGACGCGACAACGACTACAGCATCGCCCTGCCCGGCCTGGGCATCAATTTCGCCGTCTCGCCCGCGCTGAATCTGCTGGCCGGCGTGCACAAGGGTTTTTCACCGGCGGTGGTCGGACCGGGCGTGGACACGGACAATGGTCCGGCCGTGCGGATTGAAGATCCGGAACCCGAGGAGGCGATCAACTACGAAGCCGGCGGCCGCTGGCGCAGCGGATTCGGCAGGGTCGAAGTCATCGGCTTCTTCAGCGACTACAGCAACCTCACCGCGACCGACACGCAATCCAGCGGCGGTGCGGGGCAGGACATGCAGACCAACGCAGGGAAGGTCGAGGTCTACGGCGTGGAAGCCGGCTACGAGCATGGCTGGCCGCTGACCGCAGCCTTGCGGCTGCCGGTGGCGCTGACGTACACCTACACCCACGGCGAATTCAAGGAGGGCTTCACCTCCGGCGACGCGCAATTCGGGGCGGTGGAACCGGGCTTCGAGTTGCCGTACGTCCCGGAGCATCGAGCCAATCTTCGCGTGGGCCTCGACGGCGCCCGCTGGTCCACCAGCCTGTCCGCGACCTACCAGTCCGAGCAGCGCGACTTTGCCGGCGAGGGCAGGATCGAACCCGGCACCGGCAGCGATTCCTACACCGTGCTCGATCTGGCCGGCAGGTACACCCTCACGCCGCACTGGATCGTGACGGCACGGGCCGACAATCTGCTCGACCGCGAGTACGTCGTTTCGCGCCGTCCGTTCGGTGCGCGCCCGGGCAAGCCGCTCGGCGCACAACTGGGGATCGGATACCAGTTCTGATGGATCGCCCCGCGACACGGCAGGCCGCCGCGCTTGCAGGCGCGGACCACGCAAGCGGGAGGTCTACACAGGTGTCGTGAACACGGTCTGTAGGGCGACATTTGATTTGCAACGCAGTGACGTTTGATTTGCAACGGCAATATCCGAGAAATATCGGGCTACCGGCGGGGCTTCCAGGAGCGGACGCGTTGGCCTTTGATTTTCGGCTTCCACTTGGGGGTGGTGGTCTTGGCCAACTCGACCAGCGCGGCGAGCACCTGCTGCAAGCCTTCCTCGCTGTCGTAGGCAGCCCCGGCGGGCGTCTGCGGGCCGCCGACACGGCTCTTGCCGAACTGGTCGTTGTACTGGTGAGCCCAGGCCCCTTGGTAGTCGTCATCGCCGAACACCTCGATGGCTGCCTGGATAGCATTGCGGTGGCGGGTGATGGCGGCTTCAGTGTCAAAGCCCGGCGGTGGCTGGCCTGGGTAGCTGTATAGCGTGCTCATGGAGTAACGAGAGGAAGATCAGGCGCCGAATATACCGAGCTGGGCGGTCAGTGAGGGAGGCTCCGGCCAGCCTCCGCGCCAGTTACCGATGATCAGCTCGTGCCGCGCGGCCGCCTTGTCGCCGCCACCTACGGTGTAGGTGATCGGCACCGACCGCATCTCCAGCCCTTCAAACACGTCCCGCATCCTGGGATGGTCGTTGACGCTGATGATCATGGTGCCAGCGATCGACCTGGCCAGCTCGGCCAGGCGGACGTACTCCTCGATCGCGAACGCCACGCCGTAGCCCTCGGTCTCCCAGTACGGTGGGTCGCAGTAAAACAGGCTGTGCGGCCGGTCGTAGCGCACCACGCAGTCATCCCAGGGCAGATGCTCCACCAGGGTCTCGGCCAGGCGCAGATGCGCTTCGGACAGATCCTCCTCGATACGCATCAGATTGAACCGTGGCCCGGACGTGGTGGCGGACCCGAAGGTCTGGCCTTCCACTTTTCCGCCGAAGGTCAGCTTCTGCAGATAGAAGAACCGCGCTGCGCGCTGGATATCGGTGAGCGTCTCGGGGACGCTGAGCTGCTGCCAGCGGAAGA
>JBQTIX010000070.1:0-60455 GCA_052387695.1 Panacagrimonas sp.
GTCGAGGCCAGCGCCCCATACGTGGAGACCGAGGCGATGATTTCGTTTGCCGGCAACGCTAGCGGCATGCTGCTACGCGGCATCGATCCGGCGCAGGAGCCAGATGTCGCCGAACTGACTTTGAACACCAGCGGCACCACCCTGTCCGCACTCAAACCGGGCGAGTTCGGCATTATTCTGGGGCGTGATCTTGGCGGGGCGCTGGGTGCCAGGCCGGGTGACAAGGTGACCGTGCTGATTCCCGAGGTCAGCGCCACTCCGGCCGGCGTGCTGCCGCGCATGAAACGCTTCACCGTGCTCGGCTATTTTTCTGCCGGCATGTACGTGTAAGACAGCGCGCTGGAGCTGTTTTCCCTCTGCGATGCGCAACGCCTGTTACGGCTGCAGGATGCAGTCAGTGGCGTGCGTCTGGGCCTGAAGGATCTGATGCAGGCGCCCGCGGTGGCGCAGCGCCTGGGGGTGCAACTACCCTACCTTGCGGTGAGCGACTGGACGCGCCAGCACGTCAATTTCTTTCGCGCCGTGCGTACCGAAAAAACGGTGATGTTCATCATCCTGTCGCTGATCGTCGGCGTGGCCGCGTTCAACATCGTCTCCACGCTCGTGATGGTGGTACAGGACAAGCAGGCGGACATCGCGATCCTGCGCACGCTCGGCGCCAGGCCGCGTTCGATCATGGCGGTCTTCATGGTGCAGGGCTCGATCATCGGTGTGATCGGCACCGTTCTGGGCGTGATCGGCGGCGTCACGCTGGCGCTGAACGTGGAGACCCTGGTGCCGCTGATCGAGGCCGCAACCGGGCAGCAGTTCCTGTCGCCGGACGTGTACTACATCAGTGATCTGCCTTCGGATTTGAAGGCTTCGGATGTGATCCGGATTGCGGGCTTGTCGCTGGCGCTGGGATTGTTATCGACGCTGTATCCGGCGTGGCGCGCGTCGCGTGTTCAGCCGGCAGAGGCGCTCCGTTACGAATGAACAACGACGCCACGCTCAAAGCCGTTGGCCTGTCGAAGACCTTCGACGATGGCCGCCTGAACCTCACCGTACTGGAAGACGTTGATCTGGAAGTGGGCCACGGCGAGCGCATCGCCATCGTCGGGGCCAGCGGCAGCGGCAAATCGACCCTGCTGCACCTGCTCGGCGGACTCGACTCGCCCACGGCGGGCGAGGTCTGGGTGCAGGGCTCGAAGATGTCGGCGCTCAGCGACTCCGCCCGCGGCGATCTGCGCAATCGCGCGCTCGGCTTCGTGTACCAGTTCCATCACCTGCTGCCGGAGTTCAGCGCGCTCGAAAACGTGGCGCTGCCCCTGCTGATCCGGCGCGAGAAAGACGCCTCGGCCTACGCGCAGGCGCGCGAACTGCTGACACGAGTCGGTCTCGGCGAGCGGCTCGCGCACAAGCCCGGCGAGCTGTCCGGAGGCGAGCGCCAGCGCGCCGCGGTGGCGCGTGCGCTGGTGACGCGACCGGCCTGCGTACTGGCGGACGAGCCTACCGGCAACCTCGACTCGAAGACCGCGGCAAGAGTCTTCGACCTGATGCTGGAGCTGAACCGCGAGCTCGGCACCAGCCTGGTCGTGGTGACGCACGACATGAACCTCGCGGCGCGCATGGATCGAACGTGGACGCTGGAGTCCGGGCGCCTGCGCCTGACATCCGGGGCCTGAGTCTTGCGCTGACGGTCGGCGTCCTGGCGATCTATTTCTGTGCGCGGCTGCCGCCGCCGTGGATGCTGTTCGCGCTGAGTGTGCCGGCCTTGCTGCCATGGCGCGGCCGTGCGTTATGGTCAGCCGCGACACTCGGCGCACTGCTCGCGTTCTGGCAGGCGCAAACGAGGCTGGACGAGCGCTGGCCGGCCTCGCGACACGCCGGGGAAGTCGAAGCCCGGGGCGCGATCGTGAGCCTTCCGGAACGATCGTCAAATCCGCAGCGCGATGGCGAGCAGACGCTGCGTTTCGAGTTCGCGCCTGAGGACCGGACGCTGCCCTCGCGCATCCGCGTGTCCTGGTATCGAACGGATCAGGTCCTGCGCGGCGGCGAGTGCTGGACGCTGCGGCTGCGCATGCGCACGCCGCGCGGGAGTCTGGACCCTGGCGCCTTCGACTACGAGGGCTGGCTGTTCCGTCGCGGTGTCGGCGCGACGGCCACCGTGAAACAGGCGGAACCCTGCGGGGTGGCATCCGGCTACCGGGTGCTGCGCGCACGGCAGGCGCTGGTGGATCGCATCGGCGAGTGGCTTGGGGATCACCGCGGCCGCAGCATGGTCACGGCGCTGACGGTGGGCGACGACTCCGGATTCAGCGACGCGGACTGGGATGCGTTCCGGGAAACCGGCACCAGCCATCTGGTTGCGATCTCGGGCTTCAACGTCGCCATCGTCGCGGCGGTGTTCTATTTCCTTGCCCGCTGGGCCTGGTCGCTGTCCCTGCGCTTGACGCTCTCGCTGCCCGCGCAAAAAGCCGGGTTGATCGCGGCCGCCGTAGCGGGCATCGCCTACGGTCTGCTTGCCGGCTGGGAGTCGCCGGCACAGCGCGCGGCGCTGATGCTCGCACTGCTGCTGATGGCGGCGCTGCCGGATCGCACCAGCCAGCCCTCCCGCCTGCTGGCGCTGACCTGGCTGCTGATGCTCATCGTCGATCCGGCCGCGGTCCTGAGCCCCGGCCTGTGGCTGTCTTTCGGCGCGGTCGCGGCGATCTTCTTCATCTCGACCGCGCGCGTCCGACCGACGTCGCGGTGGTGGCTCGCGCTGGAGTTGCAGATCATGCTGAGCATCGTGCTGGCGCCACTGACCCTGTGGTTTTTCCACGGCGCGTCCTGGCCGGGGCCCCTGGTGAACCTCCTGGCGGTGCCGGCGATGACCGTCCTCACACCGCTGGTTCTCATGGCTGTGCTGCTGGCGCTGGCGATCCCCGCGCTCGGTGTCCCTGCCCTGCATTTTGCCGCCGACGCGCTGGCGCTGTTCCAGTCCGGGCTGTCCTGGATCGCGGCCTGGACGCCCGGCGCCTGGGTGCCGGCCGCGCCGTCGGCCAGCGCCATTGCGCTCGCCTTGTTCGGATCCGTGTTGCTGTTCGCACCACGCGGCTGGCCGATGCGGCCGCTGGCCCTGCTCTGTCTGCTGCCCCTGTTCGTTCCGCAACGCGCGCCGGTGCCGGGCGCTCTGGAACTCACGGTGCTCGACGTGGGCCAAGGCCTGGCGGTGGTGGCGCGCACGGCGAATCACACGCTGCTGTATGACGCCGGCCCGGCGTTCGAAGACGGGTTCGACGCCGGCGAATCCGTGGTCGCGCCCTACCTGCTGCGCATCGGTTCGCGCCGCGTGGACCGGCTGCTGCTCTCGCACGGCGACAGCGATCACGCCGGCGGCGTGCCCAGCGTGCGCAAGCTCGTCCGCGTTCTGGACGAGGTCGGCACGCCGGGTCATCGGCTCTGCGTCGATGGCCAGGCCTGGGAGTGGGACGGCGTGCGCTTCGAGGTGCTGCACCCGGACGGGGACGAGTGGTCGGACAACGATCGCTCCTGCGTGCTACGGATCGAGGCGGGCGGTTTGACCGCGCTGCTGACCGGCGACATCGAGCGCCACGCCGAGGCTAGGCTCCTTGCCGCTCACGCGGACCGTCTGCGGGCCGACGTGCTGATCGCGCCGCATCACGGCAGCAGGACTTCGTCCACCGAGGATTTCGTGCGCGCGGTGTCGCCGGAGCTGGTCGTGTTCGGCGCCGCCTGGCGCAGCCATTTCCGGCACCCGCGGCCCGAGGTCGTGGCGCGGTACGAAGCTGGCGGGGCGCGCTCCCTGGTGACCGGCGTGGAAGGTGCGGTCCGCATCTGGCGCGATGCGGATGGCCACCTGCGATCCGAATCCTGGCGCCGCCAGGCCGCGCGCTTCTGGAACGCATCGGCGGAGCCCTGACCCCGTCAGGGGCGCGATCACGGATAATCCGGCCCCCCAAAATCCAGCGCCCCGCTTCATGCAGCCCGACGACACCGAACGCCTCCCCCTGCGCGTCTTCGCCGAGAAGGCCTATCTCGATTACTCGATGTACGTCGTGCTGGACCGCGCGCTGCCGCATATCGCCGACGGCCTCAAGCCGGTGCAGCGGCGGATCGTCTACGCGATGTCGGAACTCGCGCTCGGGCCCGGCGCCAAGCACAAGAAATCCGCGCGCACCGTGGGCGACGTGATCGGCAAGTTTCATCCGCACGGCGACAGCGCCTGTTACGAAGCCATGGTCACCATGGCGCAGCCCTTCAACTACCGCTATCCGCTGGTGGATGGGCAGGGCAACTGGGGCTCGGCCGACGATCCCAAGTCTTTCGCCGCGATGCGCTACACCGAGTCCCGGCTCGGCGCCTACGCGCAGACCCTGCTGAGCGAACTGGGGCAAGGCACCGTGGACTGGCTGCCCAACTTCGACGGCACCCTGGAAGAGCCACAGCGCCTGCCGGCGCGCCTGCCCAACGTGCTGGTCAACGGCACGACCGGCATCGCGGTGGGCATGGCCACCGATATTCCGCCGCACAATATCCGCGAACTGGTGAAGGCCTGTTTGCACCTGTTGAAACATCCGAACGCGCAGGTCGAGACCTTGTGCGAATTCATCCCTGCACCGGACTTCCCGACCGGATGCGAGATCGTCTCCGAGCCGCACGACCTGCTCAAAATCTACCAGACTGGCAACGGCATGGTGCGCACCCGTGCACGCTGGGAGCGTGACGAAGACACCGGCTATATCGTCATCACCGCTCTGCCGCACCAGGTCTCGCCCAGCAAGATCCAAGAGCAGATTGCCGAGCAGATGCGGGCCAAGAAGCTGCCACTGGTGGAGGATCTGCGCGACGAGTCGGACCACGAGAATCCGACCCGCGTCGTCATCATCCCGCGATCCAATCGCGTCGATGCGGAAGCCCTGATGCTGCACCTGTTCGCGACCACGGACCTGGAAAAAAGCGTCCGCGTCAATCTCAACATGATCGGCCTTGACGGCCGGCCGC
The DNA here is from genome assembly GCA_052387695.1 of Panacagrimonas sp. Taxonomy (GTDB): domain Bacteria; phylum Pseudomonadota; class Gammaproteobacteria; order Nevskiales; family Nevskiaceae; genus Panacagrimonas. The sequence goes on from JBQTIX010000070.1 coordinate 4,987, forward strand.
GGGTGAAGAATCTCAAGGAGATCCTGGTCGAGTGGCTGGAGTACCGCTTCATCACCGTGACGCGGCGTCTCAATCACCGCCTGACCAAGGTCAACGAGCGGCTGCACATCCTCGAAGGCCTGATGATCGCCTACCTCAACATCGACGAGGTGATCCGCATTATCCGCTTCGAGGACGATCCGAAAGCGAAGTTGATGAATACGTTTGCCCTGTCCGACGTGCAGGCCGAGTGGATTCTTGATCTCAAGCTACGTCACCTCCAGAAGCTGGAGGAGATGCGCATCAAGACCGAGCAGGACGAACTCGCCGCCGAGCGCGCTCGACTGGAGGAACTGCTAGGCGACGACGATAGGCTCAAGAAGCTGATCGGCGACGAGTTGAAAGAAGACGCGAAGAAATATGGCGACGACCGCCGCTGCCCGGTCAATGCCAGGCCGCCCGCGCAGGCAATGAGCACAGAGGAAATCGTTCCTGCAGAACCCATCACCGTGGTGCTCTCGAAAGCCGGCTGGATTCGCGCCGGCAAGGGCCACGAACTCGATCCGCTGAGCCTGAGCTACAAGGCCGGCGACGAGTACCTGGCGCACGCGCCGGGCAAGTCCAACCAACTGCTGATCCTGCTGGACAGCAAAGGTCGCTGCTACACGCTCAACCCGCGGGAACTGCCGTCGGCGCGTTCGCAGGGCGAGCCGGTGACGACGAAGCTCGACCTTCAGGACGGCGCGCGCATCGTCGCGATGATGATGGGCGAGGACGTGGACCGCTACGTGCTCGGCTCTGCGGACGGCTACGGCTTCCTTGTGCGACTGGGTGAGCTGCAATCGCGCCAGCGCGCCGGCAAGGCCGTGATCACGCTCGAAGGCCCGCCGCTCCCGCCGATGCGGGTTCGGCAGCCTCGGAGCGAGCGCTTTGCACTGGCCACGGCCGAAGGACGTCTCCTGGTCTTCCCGATCGCCGAACTGCCGGAACTGGCCAAAGGCAAAGGCAACAAGCTGGTCACCCTCAAGGGCGAGGATCGCATCGTCGCCAGCACCGTGCTGGGGGCCGACGCGCCGCTGACCCTTGCCTGCGGCAAACGCACGCTCACGCTCAAGCCGGCAGACCTTCAGAATTACCTGGGCGCCCGCGCGAGTCGTGGCGGGCACCTGCCGCGCGGCTTCCAGACCGTGGACCGCATGGAAGTTCCTGCCTAGGCCCGACACTAACCCGCTGCTCGGATAAACTCTCCGGCCATTCCAGCATCGCCGGCATAGCTCAGTTGGTAGAGCACCTGATTTGTAATCAGGGGGTCGCGGGTTCGATCCCTGCTGCCGGCACCAAGTTATAGTGTCAATACGTATCAAGAGACACCAAACCCTCGGATAAAACGAGGGTTTTTATTGCCCGTCGTCTCATGCGGACCCATCCGATGGCGTGACATGCCCCCACCGGCGGGGGTACAAATGGGGGCACCCGGCGCTGCAGCCCAACCGTCCGCCCACCGTCGTCGTCACGAGGGCAATGCATTAAGCCGCGTTGCGCGGTCCACGAAGCTGGGTCGGCGCTCATAATCGGTCCCGACATGACCACGCTCTCCCAGCTTCTCGATCAGGTTCGCGCCTGCGATACCTGCGCCGTTCATCTGCCGCTAGGGCCACGGCCGGTGCTGCGCGTGGATCCGCGCGTCCGCCTGCTGATCATCGGCCAGGCGCCGGGCACCAAGGTCCACGCCAGCGGCGTGCCTTGGAACGATGCCAGCGGCGATCGCCTGCGGAACTGGCTGAACCTCGACCGGGAGCGGTTCTACGACGGCGCGCGCGTCGGCGTGATGCCGATGGGGTTCTGCTATCCCGGTCGAGGCCGCGGTGGCGATCTGCCACCGCGGCCCGAGTGTGCGCCGCAGTGGCACGCCAGGTTGCTCGAACATATGCCCGCCGTAGGGTTGACCCTGCTTGTGGGGCAGTATGCGCAGGCTCGGTATCTCGATACAGGCAAGCAGTCGTTGGAGGAGACCGTGCGTCGATACCGCGAATATCTGCTGGATCGATTCCTTCCGCTGCCGCATCCCAGTCCACGCAACACGCTCTGGCTCAAGCGGCGTCCGTGGTTCGAGTCCGAGGTGGTGCCGGCACTGCGAGAGACGCTGGACAAACTGGGGATGTATTCGCCGTAGGCGCGCGCCGCAAAGCGATTTGAATTGCGCCTGCGACGAGCGGCTTCGATAATCGCCGCGACGGTACCCCCTATTCCGAGTAGCCCACTCACGATGAGCCAGAAGTCGCGGCTGTACCGCATCAGCTTCCACAATCAGGGCAAGGTCTATGAGATCTACGCCAGGGGTGTGAGCCACGGCAGCATGCCCGGCTTCGTGGAGGTGGAGAAACTCCAGTTCGGCGAGAAGAGCGCGGTGGTGGTCGATCCGGCGGAGGAGAAGCTCAAGATCGAGTTCGAGAACGTCGAGCGTTTCTATGTGCCCCTGCACGCGGTGATCCGGATCGACGAGGTCAACAAGCCCGGGCCCGCGCGGATCACCGTCAGCGCGGTGGCGTCCACCGGCGAAAACAAGATCCTGACGTTTCCTATGACCTTCCCCGAGACCCGCAACTGATGCTGCGCTTCGCAGCGCTCGGCAGCGGCAGCCGCGGCAATGCGACCCTGGTCGAAGCTGGCGGCGTGCGACTGCTGGTGGACTGCGGGTTCACGGTGCGCGAGGTTCAGTCGCGCAGCCGGCGCCTGGATTTCGACCCGGCCTCGCTCGATGCCGTGCTGGTCACGCACGAGCATTCGGATCACATCGGCGGCGTCGCGAGGCTCGCCCGGACTTATCGGCTGCCGGTGTACCTGACGCGTGGAACCGCGGCGGGTGCCGCGGACTGGGAAGGCTGTGAACGGCGGTACATCTCGCCACACGAAGCCTTCCGGATCGGCGCGATGGACGTGCAGCCCTTCCCGGTGCCGCACGATGCGCGCGAGCCCTGCCAGTTCACTTTCACGTACGGCGGGCGCAGGCTCGGTGTGGTCAGCGATCTGGGCCACATCACGCCGCATGTGCGCGATTCCCTCGCCGCCTGCGATGCCCTGCTGCTGGAGTGCAACCATGACCCGCACATGCTCGCGACCGGTCCCTACCCGGAACATCTCAAGCGCAGGGTCGGCGGCGAGCGCGGACATCTGTCGAATGCGCAGTCGGCCGGGTTGTTGCGCGCGGTCGATCGTTCGCGCCTGCAACACCTGGTGCTCACACATCTGTCGGAAAAGAACAACACGCCGCGACTGGCGCGCGCGGCGGCCTGCGAAGCCCTGGAAACCGATCCGGCCTGGTGCGTCTGTGCGCAACAGGATTTGGGCGTGGGGTGGCGCGAATTGGCCTGATTCCCTGGAACGCACGCTGGCACAGAAAGCCCAGGCTCCTAGGTCGGATCAAGTCGCATGTCGGATCCGACCGCATGAAGCCGCGGGCTTGACCCGACCTACACCCGACCCGCACCTTACACACTCCCTCCCACCTTTGTTCGCGGAGGGTGTCGGAGTGAAGAGACAGGCTGGGTCCGTCCGCCGGTCAGCATTGACTCGCTGTTCATCGGGTGTCGGACACGCCAGGGCACCTGCCCGGTTAGCTTGATGCACTACCCGTGAGAGAGACGCCATGTTCCGGCTCGGTACCCCCAACAAGAAATCCCAGACCCATCCGAGCACGGACCGCCTGGCCCGCCCGGACCTCGTGATCTACACCAGCGACACGTTGCTGCGCGATCAGGAAAGAGTCGGCGCCTTCCATCACCATCTTTCGGCGGGACGGCGGTTCGAGTTTCGCGGCCTGCCCGGCGTTTTCGAGCATGAGTCGATCGAGTCGGATTTCGTGCTCGCCCTGTTCATCGAACCGGCCAAGCTCGATCCCCTGGCGGACACCGTGCTCGCCCGCCGCAACGGTGGGCATCTGCTCACCCTGATTCTCGCGGTCCGGCCCTCGCAGCTCGTCGCGCTCGGCCGCTGGCTGGACCGTCGCGCTTCCGAAAACCGGCTCGGCGGCATCCGCCTGCTGCTCGCGGCGGACCTCGACGGGGTATCGGCCCAGCTCGGCGATCGCATGACCCCGGTCAAGGAGGACAATGTCATCCGCATGCCGATGACCACCGAGGTCGAGAACGCGAGCTTCCGCAACTTCTATGTCTTCAGCAACAAGCTCCAGACCCTGGTCGCACGCGTGCGCGCCTTCGCGCAGAACGGCATCCATCGCGCCTACCTGCTCGGCGGACCCGGCAGCGGCAAGACTTCATTGGCGTACTACTATTTCCTGGTGCGCAATCGCGGGCGCTTTGTCTCCGTCAACCTCGCCGCAGAAAATACCGGCGACAAGTCGGCGGTCAAGTCCCTGCTCTGTGGTCACGTCGCCGGCGCCTTTCCCGGCGCGGGTGCGCGCATCGGCGCCTTTACCCAGGCGCGCGACGGCGTGTGCTTCCTGGACGAGAGCCACGGCGTGATGGGACCGGTGATGGAAGTGCTGATGGAAGCGCTCGACAACAGCCAGTACCTGCCTTTTGGTGCGGCCGCCAAGCAGAAGCTCGATTGCGCCCTGCTGTTCGCCACCAACCGTGGCTGGCAGCACCTGATGGATTCGGTGAACATCGACGAATTCACCCGCCTCGGCGCCGCGACGCTGCAAGTGCCGGAACTCGCTCAGCGCGAGGAAGACATGATCGCGGTCACCGCGACCAGCTTGGCGCGCCTGTCGGAAGGCGTCACGACCTGGAAACCGCCTTCCGGTCTGACCGACGAGGCCTGGCAGCGTATCCGCGACTGTCGCTGGCACGGCAACGCGCGTGCGCTGGTGCGTACGCTCGAAGCCGCGTTCGTGGACGTTGCCTCGCGCGGCGGCGAGACCCTGATCCCGGTCGCGGACATCGATACCGGGATCGGGCTGTGGGAGCCGGCAGAGCACCACAGCCACAAGATTTACGGTGTCAACACCTGAGCTGCGGCATCGATACCTGATGCAGGCCCATGTCCATGGGTGATAGTCCCGTTTGCCGGTGTCTTTCTCGCATGCGGCAGGCGTAAGCTGAGGGGGAGGGGCTCGCTTCTTGCGTCGCCGGGCGCAGGCGGGCCTTCCGTCGGGATTGCGCCCACACAGGAGCCGCCAATGGGCAGGAGCTTGGACCCACACCGCCGAAGACCTTGCGCCCTTGTGCTGCTTCGGCGCATCGGCATGCTTGGCGGCGTGCTGATCACTTCCATCGTCCTGCTTGCACCGGCGCCCGCCAGTGCCGTCGAAATCCTGTTCGCACCCCCTCCTGAAGAAGCCCCGCCACAGCGGCGCCTGCCCAAGGATCCGGTGCGACCGGCCCGCGCGCCCGGCGCCCTGGACATCGAGTACGCCGCGATCAAGGACGATGCGCAGACCGCCCTGCGCCTGGCCACGCGCGCGCTCGAAGTCAGCCGCAGCGAGTATGGCCAGAATGACCCGCGCACGATCATTCCGCTAAGCAATCGCGGCACCAGCCTGCTGCGCGCTGGGCAAGCGCTGGATGCGATCAAGGACTTCCGCAAGGCCATCGAACTGGCCGAAACCGAACCCAGTCCGCGCGATCCGCGCCTGGCCGAAGTTCACTACGGGCTGGGTGCAGCGCAATACGCGCTGGGCCGCTGGCCGGCAGCGATTGAGTCTTTTGAAAACGGCTTGCAGCAGCACCGTGTCGCGCGCGGCTTGCAGAGTGCAGAGCAGATCGATTTCCTGCGGGCGCTGGCCCTGTCGTCGCGTGCAATGGGGGACATCAAGGACGCCACGCGCTGGCAACAGCGGCGCGTACTCGTCGCGGAGCAGGTGCACCGCGCGGATGTGCAGACGCTGGCCTGGCATTACGTCAATGCCGGGCGATGGTTCAGGACGGTTGGGGACTTTGACGAAGCGCTGGCCCTGCACGCCAAGGCAGTGGAGACAATTCAACGCGATAAAGGTCCGGAGGCTTCCCTGCTGATCGGGCCGCTGATGGACCTTGCGATCACCGGTGCGGTATGGGAGCCGGGTGAAAACTCGCCGGCGACGGCCTTTCGTTACCAGCCGGGTGTCACGCTGAAGCGCGCCTACCGCCTGGCAATGGCCCGCACGGATGGAACCCCCTCAGAACGCATGACGACCCTGGAGCGGGTGGGCGATCTGCATTGGCTGTTTGGACTGCGTCGCGAAGCCCTGCGTGCGTACGCGCAGGCAGGGGAGATCGCCAAAGAGCAGGGCCAGGCCAGTGCATTCGGCGTTCCTGCCTTCCTGTCTTTCCGGCCGCCGCAAATCCCCGATGCCTGGAGGACTCGTCAAGGCCACGTGCTGGCCGAGTTCACGGTTGATTCGAGAGGCCGCGCGCGCAAGGTGGAGATCGTCGAGGGGCTACCGCCAGAATTTACCGCCACGCTGGGCGAAAGCCTGAAAACGGCAATCAAGACCAGCAAGCTCCGACCCCGCCTGGACGGCGGCAGGCCGGAGACGACCCGGGACGTGCGGTATCGCGTGGTGGTTCCGCCTTCGGCGCAGGAGCGTCGGCACGGCTGAACTCGCGGGGATCCTCGCGGGGATCGTTTAATCACCGGAGTCTGTAGGTCGGTTCAAGCCCGCGGCTTCACGCGGGCGGAACCGACACTGCGGCTCGTCGAGGGCTGATGTCGGCTCCGCCCGCGAAAAGCACGCGGGCTTGAGCCGACCCACACCCCACCTACGCCTTCGTCAATTTGAATTCGCCCAGCTTCTTCGGCACCGCGACGTTGCGCAGTTTCACGTACTCCGGCAAACCGTTGCGATAGGGCGGGTAGTCCTCGCCCTGGATCAGCGGCGACAGGTAGCGGCGGCAGGCGTCGGTGATGTGGAACCCGTCCTCGCGGATGAAATCGCGTGGCATCTTGCGCTCGACGTTGGCAACCTGGTCGAGCGGCGCGCTGCCGGTGGTCCAGACGTAGGGGTCCTCGCTCTGACGCTCGATGGTCACCATCAGACCGGACTTTCCTGCAACGGCAAGTTCCACCGCAGCCTTGCCCACCGCATAGGACTGCTCGACATCGACCGCGCTGGCGACGTGGCGCGCTGCGCGCATCAGGTAATCGGCGATCGCGTAGTGGTACTTGTACTTGAGATGCTGGCTCACCATCTGCGCCAGCAAGGGCGCCAGGCCACCGAGCTGGGCGTGCCCGAAGGCGTCCTTGCCGCCGGCCTCGGACAGGAATTCCCCGGAAGGCAGACGCAGCCCTTCGCTGGCGACGATCGCACACCAGCCGTTGCGCTTGACGCTGGCGTCGACCGCGCCGAGGAACCGGGCCTGGTCGAACACGATCTCCGGAAACAGGATCACCTGCGGTGCATCGCCTTCGCTTTCCGCGGCGAGGCCCCCGGCGGCCGCGGTCCAGCCGGCGTGGCGACCCATCACTTCCAGGATGAAGACCTTGGTCGAGGTCCTGGCCATGCTGGCCACGTCGAAGCCGGCTTCGCGGATCGACACTGCGGTGTACTTGGCCACCGAGCCGAAGCCGGGGCAGCAGTCGGTCAGCGGCAGGTCGTTGTCCATGGTCTTGGGCACATGGATCGCCTGAACCGGATAGCCGAGTGCGCCGCTGAGCTGGCTGACCTTGAGACAGGTGTCGGCAGAGTCGCCGCCGCCGTTGTAGAAGAAGAAGCCGATGTCGTGGGCCTTGAACACCTCGATCAGGCGCTCGTATTCGGCGTGATGCGTGTCCAGGCCCTTGAGCTTGTGGCGGCAGGAGCCGAATGCACCGGACGGCGTGTGGCGCAGCGCCGCGATCGCCGAATCGGATTCCTGCGAGGTGTCGATCAGGTCCTCGGTCAAGGCGCCGATGATGCCGTTGCGGCCGGCGTAGACCTTGCCGATCCGGTCCGGGTACGTTCGCGCGGTCTCGATGACGCCCTGGGCCGAAGCATTGATGACGGCGGTGACACCACCGGACTGGGCGTAGAAGGCATTGCGGGGCATGGCGCGGAAACCGGGTGCTGGGCGTGCCCGCGATTGTAGGTCGGCCGCAGGTCGGCGTAGGTCGGCTCAAGCCCGCGTGCTTTTCGCGGGCGGAGCCGACATGCGCCCTGACCTACGCGGACTCCACGTGATAGCGCGCGACTCTTTCGACCTCGTTCCTCGAGCCCATGATCACCGGCACGCGCTGGTGCAGCTTGCCCGGTTTGATGTCGAGGATACGTTCGCGCCCCGTGCTGGCCGCGCCGCCAGCCTGCTCGATCAGCAGGCTCATGGGATTGGCCTCGTACAGCAGCCGCAGCTTGCCACCCTGACTCCGGGTCTTGGCATCCAGCGGATACATGAACACGCCGCCGCGGGTGAGGATGCGATGCACGTCCGACACCATCGAGGCGACCCAGCGCATGTTGAAATCCTTCTCGCGCGGGCCGTCCTTGCCGGCCAGGCACTCGTCGATGTAACGCTTCACCGGCGGCTCCCAGTGGCGCGCGTTGGACGCGTTGATCGAGAACTCGCCGGTATCGGCGGGAATCTGCACGTCGCGCTGGGTCAGCATGAAGCTGCCCAGTTCGCGATCCAGCGTGAACACGTGCACGCCGGTGCCGATGGTCAGCACCAGTTGCGTGCTCGGCCCGTACAACGCATAGCCCGCGCAGACCTGCGCCGTCCCCGGCTGAAGAAAGGATTCTTCCAGCGACGCGGGCGCGCGCCGCGGCACGCGGAGCACCGAGAAGATCGTGCCGACCGAGATGTTGACGTCGATATTGCTGGAGCCGTCCAGCGGATCGAACAACAGCAGATAACCGCCCTTGGGATATTGCTCGGGGATGACCTGCGGCTCGTCCATTTCTTCCGACGCCAGCGCCGCCAGGTGCCCGCCCCATTCGTTGGCTTCCAGCAGAATATCGTTGGACAGCACGTCGAGTTTTTTCTGCGCCTCGCCCTGAATATTGCCGGTACCAGCCTCGCCCAGCACGCCGCCCAACGCGCCCTTGCCGATGGCAATCGAAATGCGCTTGCAGGCGCGCGCCACCACCTCGATCAGCAGCCGCAGGTCGGGCATCTGTTCGCCGCGGTCGCGTTGTTCTTCGATCAGGAACTGGGTCAGGAATATGGGTTTCACAGGACTTCGTCGGCAGGGCTCGGATGGCACGCGAGTTTACCGGTCGCGGTGGGGGCGCGGGAGTGGACGGGCGCCGTGTGCGCAGCGCCGAGACGGCGGATGCGCTTCGCTTATCCACCCTACGACTCAGCGCGGCGTAGGGTGGATAAGCGAAGCGCATCCACCAGGGTCGGCAGAACCTCAATCAGCCCCGATCACCGGCGCCTTCAGTCGTTCGCCAGGATGGTCAGCCGGTGCGCCGCCGTGGACCCCAGGCTGGCATTGGACGGCATCCCCATACTCAAGGTGACGAGTTCATTGCCTTCCCGTCGATTGTCGTTCACCACGTTCACACGAAAGTTTGCCTGGGTCTGCCCGGCGCGAATCACGATGCTGGACACGGGCAATCGATAATCGCTGTTCAGGGTTGCGGTACCGCTGACGTTGATCGGAACGGTCACGTCCGCGGTGGCGGGGCTCGACAGCACGGCAGAGAGACGGACCTGGCCGATGTTTTCGTTGACGCTGGACGCGGCCAGCGCGAACTGAACCGTCGGACCTGCCGACGGAGTTCCCCCCGCGTGCCACTGTGCGTAGACGCCGTCTCCACTGCCATCCTGGTTCTGGCTCTCCCAGGCCACGACGAAGGAGCCATCGGTGTTGACGGCCAGCACCGGGTCGTCCTGAAAGCGGGTTGTGAAGGTGTTGACCCGGACGTCGCCGGAGCTTGCGGCACCATTGGCGGCGAAGCTGCGGCGGAATACTTCGGAGTTGGTACTGGCGGAGTTCAACAACTCCCAGGCGACGGTGAAGGATCCGTTATTGGCGATCCCGGTCTTGGAGTTTCGATGGATGCCGGTGTTGGAAGCGTTGACCCGCATCGCGGGCCCCGCCGGACTGGCACCGGTATAGCGCCGCGCCATCACCTGGCCGGTGGTGGGATTGATAAAGCTGTCCAACTCGGTCCAGGTCACGACGAAATTCCCGGCGCTGTTGACCGCAATGTCGGCACTGTTGACCGCAATGTCGTCGAGATCGACATCGGGTGCGGCGACGATGAAATTCAGATCCCGGCGTGTCCCCGCTGCGTTGAAGCGTCGGACACCGACTCCGGAGTCGTAGGTATCCGGCACAAAGAAATCGTAGGCGACGACAAAGTCTCCGTCGGATTCCATTGCGATGGCATAGGCCCCGGAGGTGCAAGGCTCCGTGGGGTCGGTGTCGTCCTCTTCGGAGACGTTGATGCTTCCGAGCAGAGTCCCGCTGGCGGCATAACGCGTGACCCTGACTCCATAGGTGCCGCTGCAGCCCGTGCCCGGCCCGTCGTACTGAAAGGCGGAGGACGCGATGGCGAAATCTCCATCCGCGTCCATCGCGACCACGCCGGGTACCAGACCGGAGAAACCTCCTCCTGCTCTGACCTGCCTGGGGGTGGCATCGCGCGCTGTTCCCGCGGACGAATAACGTCGAAACACGATCCGGCTGTCCGCGTACCCGTAATACGAATACCCGACGTAATTCAGCCAGGTGATGACGAAGTCGCCGTCATCGTCCACCGCCACGTCCGGCGCCACTTTATTGGTCTGGAAAGTCAGCGGGCCATCGGCCAGGGTGACAGCCGCCACGCGCACCGCCTGGCTGTCCTTTGCAACGCCATTGGCGCGGTAACGCCGGTAATAGACACCCGTATTGTTGGAACTGTAATCGGCCCAGGCGACCACGAAATCGCCGTTAGCGGCGTGCGCCACGGCCGGAGCCCCCTGTCCACCGGTGGTGGCGGTATTGACCCTGAATTCCGGGCCGAGCTTGTCGCCCGGTGCCGCGTGAGCAAGCGGAGCAGCACTGAGTGCGGCGACCGCAGCAGCGAAGAGACTGAACCGGAATTCACGAGGGAGCGAAAGGGGTCTCACGGCGGCATTCTCCTGTTGGAACTGATTCGCAACGATGGGATGGGGGAATGATTGAACGCGCTCCGAACGCCTCGCAATGGGGCCAATGACCGTCCGTCAGGCAGGGGTCCGAAAATCGTGGGGGAACTGTGACGTAGTTCACAGATCGGCGATCAGGCAGCGCCAAATCGGCCGATTTGTCGTCCGCGGAGTGGGTCTGAGCGAGGCGTGGAGCGCCGAATGGATCAATGGTCGGGGCGACAGGATTTGAACCTGCGACCCCCTGCGCCCAAGGCAGGTGCGCTACCAGGCTGCGCTACACCCCGACCGATCCAGATCCCCGGCGCCAACCCATCGGGCGGCGCGAGGCGCGTGGATTATCCGTGCCCGTTGGAAGCGCGGTCAATGAAGATGGTCAGGGGGTAGTGCATCAGTTTGAATTCCAGAACCCCGGTTGGCCCGAGTAGCGCCGGCCCGTTCGTCCCGAGTAGCCGCGCAGCGGGCGTACCGAGGGAAGCGTCGCGTATCAAGGGTGCGCCCGGCACCTCGATACGCGGCATTGCTGCGCAATCAGCGCCGCTGTCGCGGCGCTACCACTCGGTGCGAACGAATTTCATACTGATGCACTACCGGTCAGGGCCGGTCAGAGGCGATCGATTCTTGCATGCCGCCCGCGGACCCGGCCGCGGGTGGCATGCCCGCCGCTTCACAGTGCTTTTCGTCGGACACGCCAGTCAGCTAACTTGTGCACCGAATGAACACTCAATCCCTCCCCCTGCTCGTCACCGGCGCTGCCGGATTCATCGGTTCCTGCCTGGTCCGGCAGCTCATCGAGGAGACCGACGAACACGTCGTGTCCTTCGACGCGCTGACCTACGCCGGCAATCCCTTGTCGCTCGGCGCGGCACTGAGATCGGAGCGTCACACACTGATCCGCGGCGACATCCGCGATGCCGAGGCCGTACGCGCCGCGATCGCACAGCACCGGCCGCGCGCGATCCTGCACCTCGCCGCCGAGAGCCATGTCGATCGCTCCATCCTCGGGCCCGACGAGTTCATCACCACCAACGTGGTCGGTACCATGGTGCTGCTCAAGGCCGCACTTGCGTACTGGCGCGAGCTGCCGGCCGGCCAGCGGGAGGCGTTTCGCTTTCAACACATCTCCACCGACGAAGTGTTCGGTTCGCTCGGTCCGGAGGACCCGGCGTTCTCCGAGACCACGCCGTACGCGCCCAACTCGCCGTACTCGGCAAGCAAGGCCGGCTCGGATCACCTCGTGCGCGCCTGGCATCACACCTACGGCCTGCCCACCCTGATGACCAACTGCTCCAACAACTACGGGCCCTATCATTTTCCGGAAAAACTCGTCCCTCTGATGATCGCCAACGGCTTGGCGGGCAAGCCGCTGCCGGTGTACGGCGATGGCGCCAACGTGCGCGACTGGCTGTACGTGGAGGACCACGCCCGTGCGCTGCGCGTGGTGCTGGAGCGCGGCAGCGCCGGCGAGACCTATAACGTCGGCGGCAAGGCCGAGCGCAGGAATCTCGACGTAGTGCACCGCCTGTGCGAGATCCTCGACGCACGCCGGCCGCAGGACGCGCCACACGCGCGCCTGATCACGTTCGTGAAGGATCGGCCCGGCCACGACCGCCGTTACGCCATCGACAGCTCCAAGATCGAGCGTGAACTGGGCTGGACGCCGCGCGAGAGTTTCGAGACCGGGCTGGCCAGGACCGTGGACTGGTATCTGGAGAACCGTGAGTGGGTGCAGGCGGTGCAGTCCGGCGAGTATCAGCGCTGGATCGAGCGCAATTACGCCGCACGATAAGTTTCAGACCAGCGCCAGCAACCCCAGCCCGAGCACGATCCGGTACCAGGCGAACGGCACGAAGTCGTGCGTGGTGATGTAGCGGATGAGCCAGACGACCGACACGAAACCGGTCACCGCGGACATCGCGAAGGCCGCGCCGAGCTGCGTCCAGTTCTCCTGCGCGAAGGCCTGCGGATCGCCCGACAGCGCCAGCAGCTCGTAGGCTGCGGCGGCGAACATGGTGGGGATGCCGACCAGGAACGCAAACTCCGCGGCGCGCGGCCGGTCGGTGAGGCCCAGCAGCATCGCGGCGAAGATTGCCGCGGCCGAGCGCGAGGTGCCGGGAAAAACGCCGGCCAGCACCTGGGCCAGCCCGACCGCGATCGCCACACTCCAGCTCACGCGCGTCGAGGCGGGCAGCCGGCGCACGTAGCGCTCGATGCCGATGATGACCACGCCGCCCAGTACCAGGGCCACCGCCACCGGCCCCACGGTTTCGGGCAGTTCCACACCGAGCTTTTTCACCGCCAGGCCGAGCACGCCGGTGATCAGGAAGGATGCGGCCAGCTTCAGCACGTAATCGCGGGTTTCGGCATCGCCCATCCCGCGCGCAAACGCCCACAGACGCTGGCGATAGACCAGGGTCACCGCGAGGATCGCGCCGGCCTGGATCGTGATGTTGAACAGATCCGACCGCAGACCGAGCCAGTGCTCGGCAATGAGCAGGTGCCCGGTGCTGGAGATGGGCAGAAATTCGGTGAGGCCCTCGATGAGGCCGAGCAGGATCGCGTCGAGTAGGTCGTTCAAGGGATCGAAGCTTGCGCGGTGCCGCGCGATGGGTGACGGTTACGGAGCTGCGCGATCATAAGTGACCGGCATCATCGATACGTTCAACAGACCATGAGTGAGAGTCCCCGAGTGATCCTCGTCACCGGCGCCGCGCGGCGCATCGGCGCGGCCATTGCACGCGCGCTACACGAGGACGGCGCGCGGGTGATCCTGCACTGCCGAGGTTCGGTGGAAGAGGCCGGCGAACTGGCCGCCTCGCTCAACGCCGTTCGCGCCGACTCCGCGCGCGTGCTCCGCGCCAATCTTCTCGACGTTGCCGCCCTGCCGGAACTCGCGCGCCGCGCGCACGCGGCATGGGGACGCCTGGACGGCCTGGTCAACAATGCCTCGAGCTATGCCGCAACGCCGCTGGCGACGCTGACGACGGAGCAGTTCGATGAGCTGCTGGGCAGCAACCTTCGCGCGCCCTTGTTCCTGGTGCAGGCCTGTGCGCCGCGGCTGACTGAAGGCGGCAGCATCGTCAATCTGCTGGACGTGCATGCCCGCAGGCCCATCGCCGGTTTCAGCGCCTACCTTGCGGCCAAGGCCGCGCTGTGGACCTTGACCGAGGCGCTCGCGCTGGAGCTGGCGCCGCGCCTGCGGGTCAACGGTGTCGCGCCGGGCTTGATGTCGCCCGAGCAGCCGCAGTTTCCGCCCGCGCAACTGGCGCGCGAAGCGGCCAGGATTCCCTTGCAGAGAATCGGCGCCGAGCGCGATATCGCGGCCACGGTGCGGTTCCTGTTGTCTGCGGATGCGGCCTATCTCAATGGCGCGATCATTCCGGTGGACGGTGGTCTGCGTCTCGCATGAGTTGCTTCTATCTGGCCGCCGATCCGCTGGAAGCCGAAATCGTTCGCGGCCTGCTTGCGGCGGAGCGGATCGAGACCGACGTCCGTGGTTCGATGCTGTGGGCCGGGCGTGGCGAACTGGCGGCGGACCCGTATCCGCGGATCGTGCTGCGCGATCCTCGCGACGAGGCGCGTGCACGCGAAATCCTGCGGGAGTACCAGACGTACAACGCGGCGCAAACGACGTGGGCCTGTGCCTGCGGCGAATCGGTCCCAGGCAATTTCGCGGTGTGCTGGGCGTGCGGCGAGGCTTCGGCGTAGACGCGGTTCAATAGAATTCCAAGCGAAACCGCTCGCGCCTGTCTTCCACCACTTTGCCGTCCTGCGCGAAACGACGCTCGAAAACGTCCACCTCCCCGATGCGGGATCGACGTAGCAACGTCGTGCAGCGCGTACCGTAGGTCGGTGTGCGGATGAAGGGCGCGGACAGCATGCGCTCTGCCTCAATGCCCACACCGGTGTCTGGAAGTTCCGCATCCGGCGCCCGCTGCTCTGCGGCCATCGCAGCGATCAGCGCAGCTTCGTCATCGAGATCGCGTGCGAGCCAGTGTTCCATGGCGGACCGCGCCAGGCCCACCTTGGGCCATGGGGTGTCGAGTTGGGCATTGCTCAATGCGTGTATGCCGGGTTCGACGACCCGCGACACGAAGCCCGGACGGTTGGAGACGTAGTGCAGATGCACGCCATCGTAAGCCAGCAGGTTGAACCCGCCGTACTCTGCGGCGGTCGCCGCGAGCCCTTGCGAGAACGACGCGGCCGACTCGCCTGAGGCGAGGAAATCGGCGACCAGTGCGCCGCGCGATCGGGGGCGGACCCCATGAAGATCGGGTCCGCGCACATTGGTGACCGCGGCCGCTCTGCCGCTGCGGCTGGCTCCGAGCCAGGTGCCGAGCGCCTGCAAATCCCGTCCGGCGAGGATCTGCGGATGATCGTCCCACCATGCCAGCGGCGCAGCCGGCCGCTGATGAAACTCGTCGCGGTTGGCGACGAGCAGCAAGGGATGATCGGGATGGACGTTCCAGGCGAAAGCGATCAGACACATGGGCGCCAGTGTGCCGCAGGTCGGGTCAAGCCCGCGCGCTTCTCGCGGGCGGACCCGACGGGCGCCGATTGTCGGCGAGCGCGCGCCGCGTCGGTTCCGCCTTCGGCTTGAACCGACCTACACCGACCTCAACCGACCTACAATCCCCGAACGCAGCCGTCCATTGAATCCCCATGAGAGTGCTGACCGACTACGAAGCCAAGCAGTTGAAGCAGATCCGTGACTGGCAGGAGGAGTCTCCAGGCTGGGGCACGCGGCTGCTGGCCAAGCCGGGCGGGAAGATCGCGGGCGCGGTGCAGGCGTTGGTGCCGGAGGACGCCTTGAGGGCGGCGCTGGACGGCGTCAACCGGGTCGCGGAGAAGCTGTCGGACGATCGCTCCATCCTCAAGCGCGCGAAACTTGATTCGCTGGAGGCCTTGCGAACGGTGGAGCTGGAAGTCTGCGACCGCCTGATGCGGGTCGAACAGCGCCGTGCGATGGCGCTGGCCGGCGTCGGTGGCGCGGCGTTCGGCGTCGCCGGTGCTGCGGGCATGGTGGCGGATGTGCCGGCCCTGATCGCGCTGGCCTTGCGCACCATTCATCGCGTGGGCCTGTGCTACGGCGAGGATCTGCGCAAGCCGCAGCACCGCAAGCTCGCGATCGGTGTGTTCGCGCTGGTTTCGGCCAACAGCCTGGAGGAGAAGCGCACGGCAGTCGCGGCGCTGCGAGACTTCCATCCGAGGTCGCTGGATCAGGCGGCCTGGCGCGACGGCGTGGAGCGCGCCGCAGAGCGTGAGCTGGCCAAGGAAGCCGCCGTGTTCAGCCTTCAGAACCTTGCGCGCAAACTGGGCATCAATCTGGGTCAGCGCAAGGCCGCCGGGGCGGTGCCGGTGCTGGGCGCTCTGATCGGCGGCTCGGTCAACGCCTGGTATCTCTACGACATCGCCCGGGTCTCGCGCTATGTGTTCCAGGAACGCTGGCTGGCGGAGCGCCATTCACACGCCGCGTTGAGCGCCGCGCGAGTGGAATCCGTCCCCTTCATCGAGACCTCCTCTGGACGCGCCTGAAATCACGCTCAACGGACTGCCTGCCGCCTCTCGTCGGCTGCCGGCTTTGGGCCGACGCAGAACCGCGGTATGAATCGCCCG
Source organism: Panacagrimonas sp. (assembly GCA_052387695.1). GTDB lineage: Bacteria > Pseudomonadota > Gammaproteobacteria > Nevskiales > Nevskiaceae > Panacagrimonas. Next base: position 21,576 of record JBQTIX010000070.1, read on the forward strand.
CCCTGCGAACCGGTTGGGTCCGGAGTTGCAAGGGCACTTCCCAGGACACATAGCAACCCGGCCCCGAGCGGCCGCAAGGTGAACGAACGATGGAAACGACGTGGATCATTGAGGCGGGTGTAGGGCTGGCGGTCATTGGACTGTTCGCGGGGGCCTGGTTGCGTTTCAGCCGGCCGATGCGTGTCGTCAACGGCGGGAATCGCGTCGCGCCCCAGATCTCTTCCTCATCGACCTGCACCGCCGTTGCGGCCGGCGACGCGCCGTCCCGCCGCAGCCCGAGCCTCTGACGACGATCGCGGCGGCCTGGCTGGCCGCCGCACGGTTGCGCGGTTGGAGCCACGGCCCTACACTTCGCGCCCTTTTTTGGCGGCTCTCGGTGCGGTAGACATGAAAGAAGGCATTCACCCCAGCTACGGTTACGTGGTCTTTAAGGACAACGCGGCCGGTCACACCTTCCGTATCCGCTCGACGATGACGAGCCGGGACAAGATCAAGTGGGAAGACGGCGCGGAGTATCCGCTGGTCAACCTCGATACGTCCTCGCGCTCGCACCCGTTCTACACCGGCAAGCAGCGCGTGGTGGAAGCCGGTGGTCGTGTCGACAAGTTCAAGAAGAAATTCGGCAATAAGACCTGATCGGAAAAAATGCTGCACCTTGCAAGGCCGCGCACTGCGCGGCCTTGTCGTTTGTGTCGCCAAAAAACGCTGGCGACCTGCCGGGGAAACTGGCTAAGCTTGGCTTCTATTCCGCCACATCGCCGCGGATCAGCCCAGGGAGCCCAACACGATGAGCAGTCCGACCTACAGTCTCGTCAACAATGCCACCGGTGAAAAAATAGACCTGCCGGGCGTCAGCGGCACACTCGGCCCGGTAGGGCTCGATGTCGGCAAGGTCTACGACAAGCTCGACGTCTTCACCTACGACCCCGGCTTCACCAGTACCTGTTCGACCAAGTCGGCGATCACCTACATCGACGGCGACAACGGCATTCTCCTGTACCGTGGCTACCCGGTCGCGCAGCTTGCCGAGCACTGCAACTTCGTCGAGGTCGCCTACCTGATCCTCAACGGCGAGCTGCCCAACAAGACCGAGCTGGCGGAATTCGACGCCAACATCCGCAAGCACACGATGATCAACGAGTCGCTGAAGAATCTGTACAGCGGCTTCAACTACGACGCGCACCCGATGGCCATGCTCACCGGCATCGTCGGCTCGCTGTCCGCGTTCTACCACGACACCACCAACAACAAGGATCCGCGGCACCGCGAGATCTTTGCGCACCGCATGATCGCCAAGATCCCGACGATCGCGGCGGCGGCCTACAAGAAGTATTTCGGCCAGCCGTTCATCTATCCGCAGAATCACCTTGACTACTGCTCCAACCTGCTGCACATGATGTTTGCGGTGCCGGCCGAGCAATATGTGGTCAATCCGGTCGCGGCCAAGGCCCTCGACATCCTGTTCATCCTGCACGCCGATCACGAGCAGAACGCCAGCACCTCCACCGTGCGCCTGGCCGGTTCCACCGGCTGCAATCCCTACGCGGCGATCTCGTCCGGCATCGCGGCGCTGTGGGGCCCTTCGCACGGCGGCGCCAACGAGGCGGTGCTCAAGATGCTGGAGGAGATCGGCGACATCAAGAATGTGCAGGGCTTCATGGACAAGGCCAAGGACAAGAACTCCGGGGTTCGCCTGATGGGCTTCGGCCACCGCGTGTACAAGAACTTCGATCCGCGCGCCACCATCATTCGCGAGCAGTGCCACAAGGTTCTCAAGGCGCTCAACGTCCAGGACCCACAGCTCGACTTGGCGCTGAAGCTCGAAGAGATCGCGCTCAGCGACGACTATTTCAAGCAGCGCAAGCTCTATCCCAACGTCGATTTCTACTCCGGCATCATTTACAAGGCGCTCGGGATTCCGGTCAACATGTTCACGCCGATGTTCGCCGTGGCGCGCACGGTGGGCTGGGTGGCGCACTGGATCGAGATGGTGTCCGATCCGGGCATGCGCATCGGGCGTCCGCGACAGGTCTACACCGGCGCAGCGACGCGTGACGTGGTTGCGATCGGCAGTCGCTGAGGAATAGCTCCGCACAGGTGTGTGACGGCGCCGGCGCCGTTCACGAAGCTTTCTTCAAACGAAAGATTTTCCGCAACGGTCTGTCGCGGGCATGGCCCGCTCCTACGGGATCCGGTGTTCTGTAGGAGCGGGCCATGCACGTGGCCATGTTCTCGAACCTGTGCAGACCTTGCCGAACCCTACTTGGCGGATTGGGCCCTGAAAAATCTGTAACTCACTGATACATATGAGGCGCACTTTCCAAGTCTGCACTATAGCGGGGTGGCTGAGGCGGCCTGTGTGGCGGTGATCTTGGGGGGCGACTGAGCCGGCAGCATCAGGCGCAGCCTCTCGCGCAAGAGGCGGATTTCCGGCTCAGGCTCGGTGGTGCGCGTGAGGTGGATATGACGCCCGTCGGTGGTGGGAATTTCTACGTCGGGCATCTGGACGGCGGCGAATTTGTCGAACACGCTGCGGGGGTCAGGCCGGGCGCGTGGGGCTTGAGCTGCTGGGTCAGCGTGGCGTGCGGGCGGTACGCGAGGAAGGCGATGAAGACGCGCGCCTCGATGCGGTGCTCTTCATCCGACCTGTCAGGACCAGCGCTCCAGCCGATTCGAGCGCGAGGGTCGTCGCGACGGGCAGTGCTGCCGGTAGCCGAGCCCGGTGCGGTCGGGGACGATCTTTGATGCCTGGAAGCTGCCGCTGACGATCTGGTTTTAGGCAGGCACCTGCGAACCCCTCCCAGAACACTGTTTCGACCCTGGAGTCGAAACGACACCTGGGCGGGGAGAACCCTGGAACGCCGGGCCGGGGGTCGGAGAACAAAGTCCCGCTCCAAGCCGCCGTGCAGACCCCGGCCAACGGAAAGAAAACCTGAGAAGATCTGCGTCCAGGCGATGCGCTTCACCAAGACCGCGATCCAGGACGGGGCCAACCAGGCGATCTACCCGGAAGCGGGGTTGTGCAGCGATGCGCTGCCGAGTCTCAACCGGTCTCGCTGCGAAAGTGGCCCCGCCCACGCCGTGCGCACCAGCAGCGGGCGTGAGTCGGGACTCCACCCCGAATGCCGCACGGTGAACACCGTGCGGGGCCCTCTCGAAACCGCGATCAGCGAGACCTATCTGGCGAACCCGGTTATTACTGCGTGGACCGGTTCGCGGTTCGTTACCGCAAGGAGCTGGACGCCAACTGGAAAACGATTTTGAACCTGGAAACGGCAGTTGGGGATCGGTTACCGGCGAGCCCGCAGCGAGGGATGGCGCCGGGCTGGAACGAAACCCAGGGTGGTTCCATGGGTTGATTGAAGCCCAAGCCAGCGCCACGAGGGCCGTCGAGAACCGATCAGCGGGAGCAGCCTCCTACCCTTCTGGTGAAGGCACTCCGTTGAGAATCTCACGATCATTACCTTATTCGCGTGGGCTGCTCCCGCAACCAACTGCGGTTTCTAGATTGAAGTGAACCCCGCCGACGGGACGATAGCGGCGGACGGGTCCGATTGGGAGCGCTTGCTGACGGCATCTCGAGATCAGCTTGAAAACAAACACTTGTTTTGTTATTCTGCATATCCGTAGTGGACACTGGCTGTAAGTCCCCGTGACTTCTGGTGGGTGTGCCCGCAGCGGTCGCGGCGAAGTGCTGCGGGATGCGCGACGCTTACGATCTTTCGATCAGAGATCTCTGCCGACTCGGCTACGTATCGGATCAGCTGCGTCGCGTGGTCCCGGGCAAGAACAGGCAATGCGGGCGTAGTGGCGGTACACCGCGACATTGTCCAACGCTACGGTCGTGCGAGATGCTCGAGCCTGAGCCAATGAAAGGATAAGTTGAAATGACGAAAGAAGCAGACTTCGACGCGGTCGTGATCGGTGCGGGATTGAGCGGCCTGTATCAGACTTATCGCCTGCGCGAGATGGGTTACCGCGTGCTGGGGGTCGAGGGCTCAGACGACGTCGGCGGGGTCTGGCACCACAACCGCTACCCGGGCTGTCGCATCGACTCGGAGAGCGAGGTCTACGGCTACTTCTGGAACGACCAGCTCATGCAGGAGTGGAACTGGTCGGAGCGTTTCGCCGCGCAGCCCGAAGTCCTGCGCTACATCCACCGCGCGGCCGAGATCATGGACATCCGCAAGGACTTCCTCTTCAACGCCAAGGTGAACAGCGCGGTGTTCGACGAGGAGAACGACCTCTGGACGCTCCGCTTCGTGCAGCCGCACCGTGCGCCGGTGACGGCCCGCTTCGTGTTCTCGGCGCTCGGGCCGCTGTCCTGGCCGCAGATGCCCAATATCCCAGGCATCAACACCTTCAAGGGTCAGAGCATCCACACGGCGGCCTGGCCGCACGACCCCGACGGCGGAACCGGCCCCGCCAAGCTGGACTTCGCCGGAAAGCGCGTCGGCGTGATCGGCGTGGGATCGACCGGCGTGCAGGTGATCCAGGAACTGGCCAAGGTCGCCGGGCACCTGACGGTGTTCGTGCGTGACCCCAACTGGTGTACCCCGCTGGGCAACGGGCCGATGACGCAGGAGCGGATGGACTACATCAAGTCCAATTACCACGAGTTCACCGCCAAGTGCGACGCATCCCTGGCCGGCTTCCCGCACGAGTTCATCCTCAAGAACCTGTTCGATGTCCCGAAGGAAGAGCGCGACGCCAAGCTGGAAGAGCTCTACAAGGGCCCGGGCTTCTCGCTGTGGCTCGGGACCTACCAGGATGTCCTGTCCGACCCCGAGGCGAACAAGTACGTGTCGGACTTCGTCGCGCGGAAGATCCGCGAGCGGGTCAAGGATCCCCGTGTTGCCGACATCCTGATCCCGAAGGATCACGGCTTCGGGATGAAGCGGGTTCCGCTCGAGACGAAGTACTTCGAGGTCTACAACCAGGACAACGTCTCGGTCGTCGATCTGCACACGACCTCGATCACCCGCATCACGCCCGAGGGCATCCAGACCCCCGAAGGCCTGCACGAGTTCGACGTCATCATCTACGCCACCGGCTTCGATGCGGTGAAGGGCTCGTGGAACCATATCGACATCCGCGGCACCGGCGGCATCGCGCTGAAGGACGAGTGGGCGAAAGGCGTCACGACCTACATGGGCATGCAGTGCCCGGGATTCCCCAATTTCTTCATGCTGGTCGGGCCGCAGAGCGGCGCCACCTTCTGCAACATCCCGCGCTGCTCGGCGCTGGCCATCGACTGGCTGAGCGACATGATGATCCAGGCGAAGAGCAAGGGCGTTCGCCGCATCGAGCCCGAGGTCGCCGCGGCCGAGAGCTTCACGCTGTATGCCGCCAAGCTGCAGAACAAACTGCTGCTGGGCCAGACCAACTCCTGGTTCACCGGCATCAACCAGAACATCGCGGGCCGCGACAAGCGCGAAGTGCTGCTGTTCGTCGGCGGCAACCCCCGGTTCCGGGCCTACTGCGACGACGTGCGCGAGCACGATTACAAGGGCTACATCATGTCGTGATCCTGCGGGGTCCGCGCTGCAGCCCGCAGGGTGGGCAAACTTCTTTTCGTTTGCCCACGCGGTTCGCGGTACGGCGCCGATGCGCGTGGGCAACGCATGAAGCCGCGTTGCCCACCCTACCTGGCTGCAGGCTTCAGTGATTCAAACAGAAAGGAGCAAAACTGATGAGTCGACTGATTGGCAAGACGGCGGTGGTGACCGGAGGCGGACGCGGCCTGGGTTCTGCCATCTCGACCGCTTTTGCAGCCGAAGGCGCGCACGTCCTGGTGGTGGACAGGAACCGGGAAGCGGCCGATGTGATCGTTGCGCAAATCAAGGCCGCCGGTGGTTCTGCCTCTGCCGAGACCCTGGACGTCAGCGACCGCGAGGCCGTCGTGGCCTTTGGTGCTCGCATGGTGGAGCAATACGGCAAGATCGACGTTCTGGTGAACAACGCGGGCATCGCGCCCATGGTCAAGCTGCACGATCCCAATCTGATGCAGCTGTGGGATCAGACCATCGAGGTGAACCTCAGCGGACAGTTCGCCATCACCGTCGCCCTGTTGCCCGCGCTGAAGCACGCCGGCGCCAGCGTGATCTTCGTCTCGTCGATTGCCGGGTACACGGCGTCGAGGTCGAGCGCCGCCTATGGTGCGTCCAAGACCGCCGTCCGTTCGCTGGTCCAGTATTTCGCCCGCGTGCTCGGGCCGGTGGGTGGTCGGGCCAACGCGCTGGCACCGGGCCGGATGAAGAGTGACCTGATGACGGTCACCGGCGAGGCCGGCGAAAAATTCCTGCAACGAGTGCCGATGGGTCGTGTTGGCGAGACCCATGAGATTGCCGGTCCCGCCCTGTTCCTGGCCTCCGACATGTCGTCCTATGTCACCGGGGTCACGATCCCGATCGATGGCGGTTACCTGGCGCTGTGACATGACGCTGACCAGGATCGAGCCGTTCCTGCCGACGGATCTCGCGCAGATCGGCAGTGGCCTGAACCGGCCGGAATGCGTGCTGGCAGCGCGAGACGGATCGCTGTACACCTGCGACTGGACGCATGGCATCGCGCGGATCGCCCCCGATGGAACCACCGGCCCTGCTGTCGAGGCTCATCTGATTGCGCAGGGCTTCCGGCCCAACGGGTTCGCGCTGACGGCGCACGGCGACTTCCTGTTCGCCAATCTGGGCAAGGGCGGCGGTGTCTGGCGGGTCGGCAAGAGCGGTGAAGCCCGCCCCTTTGCGACGGAGCTTGATGGCCGTCGGGTTCCTCACGCCAACTTCGTGCTGGTAGACGGCGACCGGGTCTGGATCACGATCAGTGCCACCACGCGAAATCACCAGCATTATACCAATGAGGAGAAGAGCGGCCAGATCCTGCTGGTGCAGAACGGCAAGGTCAGCGTTGCGGCAGACGGGCTGAACTGGACCAACGAACTGCGGATCTCGCCCGACGGCCATTACCTTTTCGTCAATGAAACCTTTGCCTGCCGCACCACCCGGTACGAGGTGGCGGCAGATGGCGCGCTGAGCAATCCGTTCCGGCTGACGTTCCCGGCTGACACCTACCCCGATGGCATGGCCTTCGATGCGGAGGGCGCGCTGTGGATCGCCTGTGTCATCACCAACCGCCTGATCCGCGTCGCACCGGACCTGAGCTGGACCGTCGTGTTCGAAGACCTCGCCCCCAGTGGGCTTGAGGCAGTTTCGTCCTACGCCAAGGGTTGCCTGACCTGGGAGCAGATCGCGCAAAGCCGCGGGTCTCGTGTGGCCAACCTGTCCAGCCTTGCGTTCGGCGGACCGGACCTGAAGACGCTCTATCTGGGCGGACTGGGCATAGTCGCGGTGCAGGTGTTGCGGTCTCCGGTAGCGGGAATGCCAATGGAGCATTGGCGATAGATAAGTCCTGGCCGGCGCGACAGTTAAAACAGGACAGTTCTTCGAAACTCAGCGGCGGTCTGCCCAAGTAAAGTCCAGCGAGTGACTTGACGAGCCCGGATAGCCGGCGTAGCTTAAAACAAATGGTTGTTTGATAGAAAATATTCTCGCCGCAGGCGATGAGGAGTAATCAAGACATGAGTACGAACCAACCGGAAGCCAGCAAGGCCGCCCCCTCCGGCTGCCCTTTCCCGCATGCCAAGCCAACCCAGAAAGAACTGGTGGCGCGTTTCGGCATCGACATCTTCAACGACTTCAACTTCGACGACCCGGCCTGGAACTCGCAGCACTACGAAATCCAGGACACGCTGCTGGCGCACTGTCCGGTGGCGCGCAGCAACGTCGGCAAGGGCTACTGGGTGGTCAGCCGCAACGAGGATGTGCGCCGCATCGGTCAGGACTGGAAGACCTTCTCCAGCGCCAAGGGCTACATGCCCAACCGGCCCGAGGGCCTGCCTTACTTGATGCCGGAGGAGTCCGATCCGCCCCTGCACACCGCCTGGCGCGACGCGCTCAACCCGCACCTCAGTCCCAAGACGGTGCTCAATTACGACGCCAATATCCGCCTCGACGTCAACGTGCTGATCGACCGTTTCATCGACAAGGGCGAAGTCGAGTTCGTCAGCGAGTTCGGTGCCGTGCTGCCGGGCTGGGCCTTCTTCAAGAACATTCTCGGCGTGCCTATCGGCGATCTGGAGTTCCTGGTGGCGGCGGTCGAGAACGGCACCTTCGCGCAACCGCCTTCCGAGCGCGCCGTGCACTTCGCCGGCATCTTCAAGTACATGGAAGACTACCTGCGCACGCGGCAGCAGGAGCCGCCGCGCGACGACATCGTCAGCACCATCGTCAGGAACGTGACCTATCCGGATGGGAGCAAGGCGCCGTTCGATCACCAGGTCAGCATCCTGGTGGACATCACCTTCGGCGGCATCGCGACCACGACCTACGTCATGGCCTCCGCCATCCGGTATCTCGCCGAGCATCCGGCCGAGCGCGAGGCCCTGATCGACAACCCCGACTACATGGCCACGGCGATCGAGGAGTTCGCGCGCATCTACGCGCCGGTGGTGGCGCTGGGGCGCACCTGCACGCGCGATACCAGCGTGGCCGGCACCGAGATGAAGGAAGGCGACTTCGTGATGCTCAACTACGCCGCCTCTTCGCGCGATCCCAAAGTCGTGGAGAACCCGCAGAACATCGACATTACGCGCAGCTCGGTGCTGCACTCGGCGTTCGGCGTGGGGCCGCACCGCTGCATCGGCTCCAATCTCGCGCGCCTGGAGATGCGCTGCTTCTTGGAGGAATGGCTGAAGCGGATTCCGTCGTTCGGCATCAAGCCCGGCACAACGCCGCGCTACGAGACCGGGTTCCTGCGCTCCATGCGCCGCCTCGACCTGGTGTTTTGATATGTCCTCCCTAGTCGCCCTGAAGCTGGACCAATACCGCGGCCGCTACGAGAACATCCGGTTGGATCGCGAGGACGGCATTCTCACGATGACCTTGCACACGAAGGGCGAAGACTTCGTGTGGAGCGCGCGGGCGCATGAAGAACTCGGCTATTGCTTCACCGATGTCGGCGCGGATCGCGAGAACAAGGTCGTGATTCTCACCGGCACCGGCGACACCTTCTGCGCCAACATCAACGCCGGCAGCTTCAAGCTCAGCAGTGCGCTGGACTGGGACCTGACCTTCTACGACGGCAAGCGCCTGCTCAAGAACTTGATCGACATCGAGGTGCCGGTGATTGCCGCGGTCAACGGCCCGGCGCGCATCCACCCGGAGATTCCGATCCTGTCGGACATCGTGCTCGCGTCCGAGACCGCGCTGTTCCAGGACGCGCCGCACTTCATGTCCGGCATCGTGCCGGGCGATGGTGCGCACATCGTGTGGCCGAACGTGATCGGCGCCAATCGCGGCCGTTATTTCCTTATCAGCGGCCAGGAACTCGACGCGCGCACCGCGTTGGAATACGGCGCCGTCAACGAGGTGCTGGCGCCGGACAAGCTGATGCCGCGCGCGCTCGAACTGGCGAAATACATCGCCGCCAAGCCCGAGCTGACGCGGCGATACACACGTGTGGCACTGGCGCAGCGCTGGAAGCGATTGCTGGATGAAGGTCTAGGACTGGGGCTCGCGATCGAAGCCCTGGCCGCGATTCAGCAACTGCCGACCGACGGCCGCATGAAGGACGCGCAGTAGGCATCAACTGCGATCAGCCGCGAAACCCACCTGGAGAATAGAAAAATGAAAATCAAGATCGACGGCGCGCTCTGCACCGGCAACGGTCGTTGCTGGGAATACGCCAAGGAGGTCTACGACCTCGACGACAACGGCTATAACCTGCATCGCGGCACGACCCAGCATGTGGCGCCCGGCAAGGAGGAGGCAGCGCGCATCGGCGCACGGAACTGTCCCGAGCAGGCCATCGAGATCATCGAGTCCTGAGCCGGGTGGCTGCGGACTGGACTGAAGAAAAGCCCAGCGCTTATTCTGGGTTGCTGCCACGGTTGGGTAACATTCGCGAAAAGCTGCGCTTGCTCCCGATCGTGGGGGCGAGACATCACCACCCAGACAAGTCCACATGGCAGAAGAACTAGTCACCGGGTCCAAGTCCAAGATCGCCATTCTGGAGACGGCGGCCAAGCTCTTCAGCGAGTACGGCTTCGCCGGCACCACGATGCGCGATATCGGCGACGCCGTGGGCGTGCTGCCCGGCAGCCTCTACGCGCACATCAAGAACAAGGAATCGCTGCTGTTCGAGGTGGTCCAGTCCGGCATCCAGAAGTTCCTGGCGCTGGAGGCGCGTATCGGCGAGACGTCCGGAACGCCGGAAGAAGATCTGCGCGCCGCCATCAAGTTCCACGTCGCCGAGGTCGCCGCCAATCCGCAGTACACCCAGGTGGTATTTCACCAGTGGCGTTTCCTGAGCCCGCCGATGCGCAAGCGGGTGATCGAACTGCGACGCCGCTACGCCGATGTGTTTCGCCATATTCTCGAGCGCGGGATCAAAGATGGAACCTTCAACCCCGATCTCAACGCCTCCCTGGAAATTCTGGCCCTGCTCGGCTCGCTCAACTGGATTCCGGAGTGGTACTCGCAGAAGGGCGCCTACGGCCCCGAGGAGATCGGCAATAAGCTGGCCGATACCATGCTCTACGGCGTCTGCGTGCGGCCGCCGGTGACCAAGGCGAAAAAGACCAACGGCAAGCGCTGAGGCGTTTCGCTTACGGCGACAGGCAGGCCAGCATCGCGCTGACGCTGGTGAATTTCTCGCGCGGTTTGCCGCGCTCCTGCCCCAGTTGCAGTTCGGCCTCGTCGATGCGCTTCCAGTCCGCATAGCTCACCGCGCGAACGCCACGACCGGCCAGTAGGTTCAAGCTGGACTCGGCTCCGGATTTCAGCGGCAGCGGCATATCCGCGCAGTCCTTCATGAGTGTCGAGACGGTCTCCACAGCGCACGCGCGATTGGTGCCGATGATTCCCGAAGGCCCGCGCTTGATCCATCCAGTGGCGTAGAAGCCGGGCTGGTCGGGTACACGACCAGCCGTGTTCGGCAGCACGCAGCGGCGTGCGTCGAACGGCAGCCCGGTCAGGGCGACGCCCTGGTAGCCGATGCTGCGAAACACCATGCCGCAGGGGAGGGTGTAGCGTTCGCCCGTTGGCTGCGCCTGTTGCTCGAACGCTGATCCCTCCAGGCGATTCCGTTCCAGCACCAGGCCCTCGACCCGGTCTCGGCCGATGATCTCGACCGGACTCTCCAGGAAATGAAAAAGCAGTCGCCGCTGCCCGACGCCTTCCGGCGCCGCGGCCCACTTGCGGAACAGCTCGACGTTCTTGGCGGTGAGGAAGTTTTTCTTCTCTTGTAGCTCCGCCAGGCTCTCGGCATTCAGCTCCAAATCGCTGGCGCGCATCCGCACCTGAGTACCGGGAATCTCGCCGAGTTCACGCAGTTCCTGAGCCGTGAACTTGGCCTGCGCCGGGCCGCGGCGACCGATGATGTGGATACGACGCACGCGGCTGCTGCGCAGGGCATCGACCGCGTGCGAGGCGATGTCGGTTTTCGCCAGCGTATCGACGGGCATGGACAGGATGCGCGCCACATCGGCCGCGACATTGCCCTGCCCGATGATGGCCACCGACTCGTGCGAGAGATCGAACGTCCGCGACCGATAGTCCGGGTGGCCGTTGTACCAGCCGACGAACTCCGTGGCGGTGTGGCTGCCCGGCAGGTTCTCGCCAGGGATGCCGAGGCTGCGATCACTCTCGGCGCCGTAGGCGAAAATCGTCGCGTGATGGTGCTCGCGCAGTTCCTCGACGCTCAGGTCGCGGCCGATGGTGGTGTTGCCGACGAAGCGGAATTTGGGATGCTGCGCGACCTTGTCGAAAATCATCGTCGGCGACTTGAGCCGGGGATGATCGGGTGCGACGCCAAAGCGCACCAGGCCGAAGGGCACGGGCAGGCGTTCGTACATCGTCACCTGCGTATCCGGTCGAGTTTCGAGCAGCGCCTCGGCCGCATAAAAACCACTGGGGCCGCTGCCGACGATGGCCACCTCGAAGCTCATTCTAAAAACCCAGCTCGGCCTTGCGCGCGTCGGCAGTCGGCAGCGGCGCCTGGGTCTTGGTAATCACCGGCAGGGCCGCCGCGCGATCCGCGTTGATCTGCGTCCACGGCTCCAGGTCCGGCGGCATGTCGTAGCTCGAATAGATGGCCTGCACCGGGCACGCCGGTATGCAGGCGGCGCAATCGATGCAGACGACCGGATCGATGTACAGCATGCCCTCGTCCGCATGGAAGCAGGCGACCGGGCAGGTCGCGACACATTCGGTATAGCGGCAGCGCTGGCAGTTGTCGGTTACGACGTGCGGCACGACGAGTTCCTCTGAACTTAAATGACGGGAGAGAAGTGTTCCATCTGTGGCTTCCCGGCGAAGAATGGACCGACCAGACCTCGGAAGGTCACGATGCCTTCTGTCTCGGTGAAGGCGACGTGCGATTCCACGGCGTCCCATTCGATCTGCAGGATGTATTTGGACGGGCTTTCAACCCCGCGCGCCAGCATCACAGAGTGCGATCCGGGGGCGCTGAGCAGCACGGTCTTGGCTTTGACCATTGCATCTTCGAATGCGGGCTCTTGGCCCGCCTTGACGGTCAGCGTGACGAGTTCGATCACCATAACTTCCTCCTGAGATATTGGGCGACTAAGCGGCGCTCTGGGCGAGGCGTTCCTTGGCCAGCGCCGCCAGCTTGAACTTCTGCGGCCGGCCCGTCACCGTCATCGGCACCTCGGCCTCGGTGACGAACAGCACGTGGCGCGGCACCTTGAAGCGCGCGAGATTCTTCGCGCAGAGGTCGATCAGTTCCTGCGGTTCGGGTCGGCCCTGGGGATTGGGCACCACGCACACGCAGCCGATCTCGCCCATACGTTCGTGCGCCAGGCCAACGACGTAACTTTGCGCCACTAGCGGATGCGTGTTGATGAGTTCCTCGATCTCGCGTGGAATCACCATCTCGCCGCCGCAGCGGTAGGTCTCCTTGATGCGGCCGGTCAGCACGAGGTAGCCGTCGGCATCGACGCTGCCGACATCACCGGTATGCAGCCAGCCTTCGGGCTCCAGCGCAGCGGCGGTTTCCTCAGGCTTGTTGTAGTAGCCGCGGGTCACGATGGGGCCGCGCGCCATCAGTTCGCCGCGCTCGCCCGGCGCGAGTGTCTGCCCGGTTTCAGGATCGACAACCTTGTACTCGGCGAGGATGCCACCGAGCTTCGGATCGCCCGCCACACCGGCGAACTTCAGCTTGCCGTTGCTGTTGAGCAAGCGCTCGTCCGGGCCTTCGGGAAAGGTGCAGGTGGTGGAGGCCGTGGTCTCGGACATGCCGTAGGCGGTGACGATTTCGCGCACGCCCAGCAGCTTGCGGATATCGGCCCAGATGTCGGGCGGGTTGGCGCCGCCGGAGTTGAACATGGTTGTCAGATGACGATTGTCAAAGCCGCGCTCGCGCACGACGTCCAGAATTTTCATGGTCATCAGCGGTACGCAGATGATCTCGCTGGCGCGGTGACGCTGTGCGGCCTCGATCATGCGCGTGGCGTCGAAGCTGACGTGCGGAATGATGGCGCCGCCCACAAACGTGCAGGCCGCCAGGCATTCCACGTAGCCGAACACGTGGTACATCGGCAGGGCGAACAGGATGCGTCGTCCGTCTTCCAGTGCGCGCGTATAGGCCGAGGCGTAGGCCGCGCGCAGAATCATTTCATGCGTGAGCATCACGCCCTTGGGGTGGCCGGTCGTGCCGGAGGTGTAGACGATGTCGGATCGAAAATCCGGATCGCTCTGCGCGGAGCGCGCCGCCAGTTCGGTCTCAAGCTCGGAGCTGACATCGATGGCGAGCGATTCCAGTGTCAAAGCTCGATCTCGGACCTCGCCGTTGGTGGAATACACGACCACGCCACGCAGCTTGGGCAGAGCGCTGCCGCCGCCGTTCGTTTCCCAGCCGGGCGCGATGGCATCCAGGTCCGCCAGATAGTCTCGGTCGCCGAAGCGGTTCATGGTGATGAGCAGAACCGAGTCGGACTGATCCAGGACGTAGCGCAGTTCGCGCTCGCGCAGCAGGAAGTTCACCGGCACCGCCACGGCGCCGACGCGGGCAATGGCGTATTTGACGGCGACAAACTCTGGGTAGTTGGCCATGACCATGGCGACGTGATCGCGCGCCTTGACGCCCAACTCGATCAAGCCCGCTGCAATTCGACAAGACCACTCCCGAATCTCGCGATAGGAGAAACTACGCTCGTCGGTGATGACCAGCGGGCGCTCCTTGTACCGCTCGGTCATCGCATCGAGCTGCTGCGAGATCGTCATGGGAACCCAGGCCGGAAACGCCGCCGCGAGGCGCTCCCTGCGCAGCGCGGGTGTCATGTATTCAGTGTCCGTCACACGGCTCTCCACCAAGGCCCTTCTCGATTCATGTTCTGTTCTCGATGCCGACTCCGAAGCACTGGGCACCGGATCGGAAGTCTAGAATTCAGCTCGGCTGGAATAGTAAAACAAACAGTTGTTAGTTACCATAGACGCCTGAATCGAGCTTGCCGGCCGCCCGTGGAGTCTTATATGACCGGCCGAAGCACTCCGCAACACACTTGGAGGCCTTGTGGATTTTGAATTCAACGACGAGCAGCGCATCTGGCACGACATGCTGCATACCTTCATGGAGAAGGAAGTTGGCCGCGAATACACGCGCGAGCACGATGCCAGCCGGGAGTTTCCCAACGAGGTCTACCAGAAGATGGCCGACCAGGGCTGGTTGGGACTGCTGACGCCGGAAGAGTACGGCGGCATGGCCTGCGACCCGATAATGTTCGCGATCTTCTGCGAGGCCATCGGCAAGTTCAGCCTGGACACCGCCGCCTGCATCATGACCTCGATGTTCACCGTGCTGAACATCCTGCGGCATGGCACGAAGGAACAGCGGGAACGGCACGTCAGCGAGTTTCTGTCGGGCAAGGCGAAGTTCTCCATCTCGATCAGCGAACCGACCTCGGGTTCCGATGCGGCAGCGTGTCGCACCAAGGCAGTGTTGGATGGCGACGAGTGGGTGCTCAACGGCAACAAGGTGTGGTGCTCGGGCGCGCAACTGCCAAACACCACCATCGTGCTGCTGGCCCGCACCGGCGAGCATCGCTACAAGGGCCTGAGCCTGTTCCTCATTCCCGGCGACCATCCGGGCCTGCACCTCAAGAAGATGAACACCATCGTGCGCAAGAGCCTGGGCACGACGGAGTTCTTTCTCGACAACCTGCGCCTGCCGAAATCCGCGCTGCTGGGCGAGGTCGGCGAGGGCTGGAAGTACATCGGCGAGCATCTCGAGCACGAGCGGCTGAGCATTGCGGCTTCGCAGGTCGGCAATGCGCGTACCGCGCTCGACGACACCGTGCGCTACACCAGCGAGCGCACCGCGTTCGGCAAGAAGCTCTCGGACTTCCAGGTGCTCAAGCACCGCATGGCCGAGAACGAAATCGAGATCAGCGCCGCCAGGCTGATGGTCTACGCCGCCGCCGCAAAGATGGCGCGCGGCGAACGCGCGGTGAAGGACGTGTCGATGGCCAAGGTGTTCTCGGCAGACGTGCTGTTCAAGACCGCGTTCAACGGCATGCAGGCCCTGGGCGGTTATGCGCAGTTGCCCGAGTACGACATGGAGCGCTATTTCCGCGAGGCCAAGCACGGCATGGTTGGCGGCGGCACGAGGGAGATTCAGTGCGGGATCATTGCCAAGGAGATGGGCTTGTAAGTTGCGGCCCGACAAACGGTCCACACTCCGGCTTGCAGCGGCCGAGGCTTTGTAATACGTTCCGTAAAACAAATGATTGTTTGGTAACGAGAATTCGAGAATGAGCCGAAGCTTTACCGATCCTGCGTCGAAAACCTGGGACGACTTCCAGGTTGGCGACGTGTTGACGACACGCGGGCGCACCGTGGATATCGGCGATCTGTCCGTGTTCTCCGGCCTGACCGGTGATCACTACCCGCTGCACACCGACGAGTCGTATTGCAGCAAGACGCGCTTCGGCACACGCATCGCGCACGGCCCGCTGACGTTTGCGTTCGCGGTGGGCCTCGTCGGCGCCAGCGGGTTCTACGGCGACGCGATCATCGCGCTCATCGAAGTGCAGAGCTTGCGCGCGACCAAGCCGGTGATTCCGGGCGACACACTGCATGTGCGCGCGGAAGTCGTGCAACTGGAGCCAGGCCACAAACCCAATTACGGCACCGTGCACGTCATGTACTCGGTGCGGAATCAGAAGGAGGAGGAAGTGATGCAGTTCAGACAGATCATGCGCGCGCGGCGCGAGGAGAAGACCCATGGCTGATGATTCCTGGCCGCTGTACGTCACGGCGAAATCGCCCAACGATCCGCTGTTCGTCGGCATCGGCGAGATTCCTTCCGGCAAGTATCCGGACCGGAGCTTCATCGGCGATCTGAACAAGGCCGGCCTGCTGGCACTGAAAGATTGCGGAATGACGCCGCGGGATGTGGACACCATCCTGCTCATTCCCAACCTGCATTCCTTCGACGACCAGGCCGACCTGGTGTTCTCGCGCATGGTCGAGGAGCTGGGCGTGGCGCGGCACGCCAAGTCCAATTTCATGGTGCACTCCGGC
This sequence comes from Panacagrimonas sp., assembly GCA_052387695.1. Classification (GTDB taxonomy): domain Bacteria; phylum Pseudomonadota; class Gammaproteobacteria; order Nevskiales; family Nevskiaceae; genus Panacagrimonas. Next base: position 38,174 of record JBQTIX010000070.1, read on the forward strand.
GGCTCCACCAGCGACAACGCGGTGCGCACCGCCTCCGGCCTGATCGCTTCCGGCCACGCGCGCACGGTGCTGGTGATCTACTGCGAACGCTGGGGTTCGGCGGACTTGCAGTCCATGGTGACGATGCTGAGCAAGAATGGCATTCCGGGCGACTGGGAACGCTCCACCGGCTTGCAGTTCAACGCCATCGGCGCGCTCATCACGCGGCGCTACATGCACGAGTCGGGCTCCAGCGCCGCGGACATGGCCTCGATCTGCGTGACCCTGCGCAACTGGGCCAGACTCAATCCCAATGCGATGTACAAGGACAAGGACCTGACCGTCGACAAGATACTTTCGTCGAAGATGGTGGCCGATCCGCTGCACGCGATGGAGTGCCCGATGCTCGCCGACGGTGCTGCGGCCTTCGTCATGACCAGTGCCGAGAACGCGAAGAAGCGTGGCCTCTCCACGGCCGTTCGGGTCGCCGGTTCCGGCGGCTGCGTGAGCCACTACAGCATCGGCCAGGAAGTCGATCTGGGCGGACTGAGCTGGGATATCGCCGCCAAGCGTGCCTACGAGCAATCCGGCTGGGGCCCGAAGGACGCCGACCTCGCGCAGGTCTACGACTCCTACGCGGCGATCACCGTGATTGGCATGGAGGGCTTGGGCCTGGTGCCCAAGGGCGAGGGCGCGCGCTGGTTCGCCGCGGGCAAGGGCAATCCCGGTGGGGAGTTGCCCATCAACACCAACGGCGGATTGCTGTCCGCCGGTCACACCGGCGTGGGTGGAGGCACCGCGCTGCTGATCGAAGGCGTGCGGCAATTGCTCGGCAAGGCCGAAGGCGCGCGACAGGTGAAGGACGCGAAGCGCTGCATCATCGGCGGCACAGGCGGCAGCTACATGGACGCGCAGGTGCTTCTCCTTGAACGCACGAAGATTGGAGGTGCCGCGTGATTCCGAAGATCGTTGAGAATTACCGCGCTGGCCTTGTGCGCGGCGAACTGCTGATCCAGCAGTGCAAGGCCTGCCAGAAATTCAACATGTATCCGCGCTACGCCTGCCCGCACTGCCAGTCTGAGGACCTCGGCTGGAAAAAGGCTTCCGGCAAGGGGACGCTGATGAGCTGGACGGTGCTGCGCGCCGGTGGGCCGGAAGGTTTCGAGACCGAGGTGCCTTACGCGCTCGGCGTGGTGAAGCTGGAGGAGGGCGTGCAGCTGCTGGGGCGCCTGGCCAATGATGCGAGTGGCGACTGGCAAAGCTACCGGTGCGATATGAGCGTGAAGTTTGAGGCGGCCTCGCCCGAGCAGATGGCGACGCGGCCTGCGGCCTGGTTCACCGCGGCTTGAAGATATGGCCCTCCTCGTAGGTCGGGCTTCAGCCCGACATATCCGCTCGCTAAGTCGGACTGAAGTCCGACCTACCCTACGCTGTGAGGCGTATCGCTAGACGAATGAACACCTGCTCCTACCTGCGCAAGGTCGCGCTCTACAATCCGGAGCGACCGGCCCTGATCTTCGGATCAGAGCAGTTCAGTTACGGCGAGTTCTACGCGCGCGCCCTGGCGGTGGGCGGGAATCTTCTCGCGTTGGGTCTGAAGCCCGGGGATCGCGTCGCGTTCTGCCTCGCGAATCACCCGCGCATCCTGGAAGTGATCTACGGCTGCTTCGCCGCGGGTCTGATCGTGGTGCCGGTGAACGCGCGCCTGCATCCGAAGGAGATGGCCTACATCGCCACGAACTCCGGCGCGCGCGTGCTCGTGCACGGCGCGGAGTACCAGGCCGGCATCCTCGAAGACCTCGCCAGCTTTCCTACCGTTGAATTCCGCTTTTGCCCGGAAGCCGTACCGGGCGCGATGCCTTACTCGGATTTGCTGGATTCTTCGAAGGCACTCAGCGCGCCAGCGGACGTGGCGCCCACCGATCCTTGCTGGCTGTTCTACACCTCGGGCACCACCGGCAAGCCCAAGGGCGCGACTTGGTCGCATCGCACCATCAGCGTCATGGCGATGAACTACCTCGCCGATCTGCACAACATCCAGCCGGGCGAAAAGGTGCTGCACTGCGCGCCGCTCTCGCACGGCAGCGGCATCGTCGCGCTGCCCGCCATCGCGCGCGGCGCAACACAGATCATTTTCGACAAGGCCAGCTTTGCGCCGCGCGCGCTGTTCGAGATGGTGCAGGCGCACAGGATCGAACACATCGCCTTCATGGCGCCGACCATGATCGTGAAGATGCTGGAAGACTTCGTGCCCGACGCCTACGACCTCTCCAGCCTCAAGGCGATCTGCTACGGCGGCGCGCCGATCTACGTCGAACACCTGCGTGCGGCCATCGCAGCCTTCGGCCCGATCTTTACCCAGCTCTACGGCCAGGGCGAGGCGCCCATCACGATTAGCGGGCTGCGCGCGTCGGAACATGTCGGCCTGATCGAATCCGGCGACAAGCGCATCGGTTCGGCGGGCACGATCAGAACCGATGTCGAGGTACGCATCGTCGATGAGCAAGGCCACGAACTGCCGTCAGGACAGATCGGCGAAATCACCGTGCGCGGCGACGTGGTGATGCTCGGCTATTGGAACAACCCGGCCGCGACGCGTGATGCGATTCGCGACGGCTGGCTGCACACCGGCGACATCGGGATGCTCGACGACAAGGGTTATCTGTTTCTGCTCGACCGCTCGAAGGATCTCATCATCACCGGCGGCAACAACGTCTACCCGCGCGAGGTGGAGGAAGTCATCGTCCAGCATCCGGCCGTGGCCAACGTGGTGGTGCTCGGCGTGCCGGATGCTTACTGGGGCGAGGCCGTGCACGCCGTGGTGATTCGCGAGCCGGGGCACGAGGTGAGCGCAGAAGAAATCATTCATTACTGCGGCCAGCATCTGGCCGGCTACAAGAAGCCGAAGGGCGTGGACTTCGTCAGCGAATTCCCGGTCAGCGGCTACGGCAAGGTGCTGAAACGCGAGTTGCGGGAGCGGTACTGGAAGGATCACGAGGGCCGCATCGGTGGCGGTGCGCTGAAGAAGAACGTGCAGGCGTGAACTTGTTCCAGGGAGCGACATGACAAAGGTTCTGATCGCAGGCGCAGGACTGACCGCATTCGGTCGGCAGCCGGGCCGAGGTATCCGCTCTCTCGCAGTCGAGTCCATCGATCTTGCGCTGGCCGATGCAGGCGCACCGGCCGCGGACGTGCAACGCGTGTTCTTCGGCAACGCGGTGGCCGGCGTCGTCACGCAACAGGAAATGATTCGTGGACAGGTCGCGCTGCGCCACCACGGCCTGGCCCACGTGCCGCTCATCAACGTCGAGAACGCCTGCGCCTCCGGCGGCACCGCGCTGCACCTGGCCTACGAGGCCGTGCGCGCCGGGCAATACGAAGTCGTTCTGGCGGTCGGTGTGGAGCAGATGAACCACGCCGACAAGTCGCGGCCTTTCAACGCGCTGCACGGCTCCACGGACGTGGAGGAGATCGGCGAGTACCTGCCGGGCGTGATGGCGACGCATTCCATCCTGATGGGCTTCTACGCGGGGGTGGCGTGCAAGTTTCTCGAAGAGACGGGCGCCTCGGCGGAGGATTTCGGGAGGGTCGCGGTCAAGAACCGCCAGCACGCGATGGCCAATCCCATCGCGCAGTTCCGCACGCCGCAGACACTGATTGATGTGATGGCCGCGCGCATGATTGTGGCGCCGCTGACCTTGCCGATGTGCGCGCCCACCACCGACGGGGCCGGTGCGCTGCTGGTGTGCTCGGAAGCCTACGCATCGCGGATCGGCGCTAGGGCGGTCAGGCTGCTGACCTCTCAAATCTCGGGCAGTCCCGGCCCAGGACGTAGCCCCGTCGCGCCTGCGGCGCGGATGGCCTATGAGGCGACAGGGCTCGGACCAAAAGACTTCGACCTGATCGAACTGCACGATGCCGCGGCCCCCGCCGAATTGCTGCAATACAGCGAGATCGGACTGTGCGCAGAAGGTGAGGCGCATCACCTGGTTCGCAGCGGCGCGACCCAACTCGGCGGCAGGATTCCGGTCAACACCAGCGGCGGCCTGCTCAGTCGCGGACATGCGCTGGGCGCAACCGGCTGCGCGCAGGTCGCGGAGCTGTTCCTGCAACTGCGCGGGCAGACCGGCGCACGTCAGGTCAGGAATGCGCGAACGGGACTCGCCATCAACGGCGGCGGTTGGCTGGACGACACCTACGCAGTCACGGTCGCGACTATTCTTCAGACCCTCTGAATCGCCGCGAGCATGCCCATGAGCCAGCGAGTCGAACGCGAAACGATTTTCCACGAGCCGGTCGCCGATGGCGTGGTGCTGCTCACGCTTAACCGACCGAAGTTCGGCAACGGCGTGGTGCCGGAGATGGCGCGAGATCTCACCGATTGCTTCGACGAACTGGAAGCCGACAAGACCGTGCGCCTGCTGGTCGTGACCGGCGCCGGCAAGCAGTTCTGCGCGGGCGCGGACCTCAATGCCTTCAAGGCCTACCTCGACGAGCGTCTAGCCATCGAGCAGGAACCGTTCAACGCACGTGTGCTGTTTCCGGTGACGCGGCGCTTCGTGTCCTGTCGTCTGCCCATCATCGCTGCGATCAACGGTGGCGCGACTGCGGGCGGGCTGGACCTCGCGCTGGCCTGCGATCTGCGCATTGCCTCGACGGCGGCGAAGCTGGGTGAGACCTACATCAAGCTGGGGCTCAATCCCGGCAACGGCGGCACGTACTTTCTGCCGCGCCTGATCGGCTCCGGCATGGCGGCGGAGCTGGCTTACACCGGCGATATTCTCGACGCGCAGCGTGCGCTGGAGATCGGACTGGTGAATCGCGTGGTCGAGCCGGATCAACTGCTGCCCGCATCCATCGAACTCGCAACGCGCATCGCGCAGCACTCGCGCCTCGCGCTGGAAGCGACCAAGCACCAGCTACGCCAGAGCTGGCACATGGACCTCGGTACCTCGCTCAACACCAGCTTCTGGGGTGCGGCCGCGCTGTATCACGGGCGTGATCTGAAGGAAGGCGTGAACGCGGCCATTGAAAAGCGTGCGCCGGTTTACAACACCCTCGACAAGGGTCCGCCAGCGAAATGAGCTTTCCGATAAAACCGTCATTCCCGCGAAGGCGGGAATCCAGTTGTCGCTCCCAGCGCGCATCGCACCTCGATCTTGCGAGACTGGATTCCCGCCTTCGCGGGAATGACGGGATGGGGTGGAAAGTATTCGCGGACGAGGCAGCTTCATGATCGACGGCATGGTCGTGATCGATGCGGTGATTCATCCCTGGAATCTCTCCACGGGGAACCAGAATCCGGCAAGCTTCGCGGGCATGACGGCTGCTTTTCTGTCACCCATTTCTGCAAGTCTCAATCGTTCATGTTGAACCAGACCTACCCCGGCCTGCGCGTGCTGGACCTGAGCACCAACATCGCCGGCCCGCTTGCCGCGATGATGCTCGGCGACATGGGCGCCGACGTGGTCAAGATCGAGCGGCCGCCCATCGGTGACGACACGCGCGCGCTGCCGCCGCGTTGGCAGACTCAGGCCACGGTGTTCCTGGCCGTCAATCGCAACAAGCGCAGCTTGGTGCTCGACATCAAATCGGCAGACGGACGCGAGGCTTTGCTCAAGTTGAGCGAGACCGCGGACGTGGTGATCGAGAGTTTTCCGCCGGGTCTTGCGGCCACGCTCAAGCTGGGCTTCGAGGACTTTCGCGCGCGCAATCCACGCATCGTGTTGTGTTCGATTTCGGCTTTCGGCGACGGCGAGATCGGCAGCGCGATGCCGGGATACGACGCGCTCGTGCAATCGGTGTCCGGCATGATGAGTTTCACCGGTCATCCCGGCGCGCAGCCCATACGCCTGGCGCCCTCGGTGCTCGACATGAGCACGGGCATGTGGGCCGGCATCGGCATCATGGCAGCGCTCGCGCGACGTGCGCAGGGCGGAGGCGCGGAGCACGTCCGGCCCTGCCTGCTCGATTCTGCGTTCACGATGATGGGTCACCAAGTGCAGGGGTTCCTCGCGACCGGCCAGTTGCCCGAGAAGCTCGGCTCCGGGGCGCCGAGCGCCGCGCCTTATCGCGTGTTCGAGGCCAGCGATGGCTGCTTCATGCTGGCGACCGCGAGCGATCCGCAGTTCGTGCGGCTGTGCAAGTTGCTCGGCCTGGACGCGCTGCTCGCGGACGCCAAATACACGCGCATGCCGGCACGGCTCGCCAATCGCGATGCGCTCGACCAGATTCTTCAGCAACGCTTTGCCGCGAACTCCGTCGCGCACTGGCTCAAGGTGCTCGGCGAGGCCGGCATCTCCGTCGGTCCCGTGAACGATCTGGCTCAGGCGCTTGCCATGCCGGTGACGGCCGAGCGCAACTTGTTCGTCGATCCACAAGCATTGGACTGGCCCGCGGGCATGGCGCTGATGCGGCTGCCCATCGATAACGATGCCAGCGGCATTCGCCGGCCGCCACCGATGCTCGGACAGCACTCGCATGAAGTGCTGCGAGAGGCGGGATTCGACGAGACCAGTATCGAGAAATTGCTGGGCAGCGAGGGCCCGCGGACGCGCCGGTAATCATCACGCTTCAACACACGAGGAGAAGACAATGGCTGACAGGTTGAAGAACAAGATTGCAGTGGTCACGGGTGGCGGTTCGGGCATCGGCAAGGCGATCGTGCAGCGCTTCGTCGAGGAAGGCGCCAGGGTGGTCGTGGTGGATATCTCTGGCAAGCAGGAGGAAGTCGCGGCGAAATACGGCGCAAGCTGCATCGCCTTCCGCGCCGACGTTTCGAAGTCCGCCGACGTGCAGGCCATGCTGCAAGCTGCCAAGTCCAAGTTCGGACGCTTGGACGTGTTGTGCAACAACGCCGCCATCGAAGGCCACATGGCGCCGGTCGGCGAGTACCCGGAAGACGAGTGGGACAAGGTGATTTCCGTCAACCTGCGCAGCGTGTACCTGGGCATGCGCTACGGCATTCCGATGATGCTGGAGACCGGGGGTGGTTCGATCGTCAACACCGCGTCGATGGCGTCCAAGGTCGCGTTCCCCACCATGTCGGCGTATTGCGCAGCCAAGGGCGGCGTGATGCAGCTCACCAAGACCGCGGCGGTGGAATACGGCGCCAAGGGCATCCGCTGCAACTCCATCTGCCCGGGCTCGATCAAGACCGCGATCACCGAGGCACTGCCGCCCGAATACATCCAGAGAATCATCGACGCCAACCCGGTGCGGCGCATCGCCGATCCGCTGGAAGTGGGCGACCTCGCGGTGTTCCTGGCCAGCAACGAGTCCTCGTTCATCACCGGAACAGAGATCGTGATCGACGGCGGGTACACGGCGATCTGAGTTGGGATTTACGGCGCGTGTTCCGCACGCGCCGACAGCATTCTTCGCCACCGGCGAGATGGCTCCCTGCGTCACATGCTACGTTCCGAAGCAAGCAAGAGCGGGTGGGGCATGGAACCAGCGAATCCCAAGATCTGGCGCAAGCGGCCGAAGCAGGATCGTTCGGAGAACACGGCCAATGTGATTCTGCTTGCGGCCGAAGAAATGTTTGCCGCGCGCGGCTTCCATCACACCACCTCGGACGATATTGCCCAGCGCGCTGGTGTGGGTGTCGGCTCGCTCTACGACTACTTTCCGAACAAGGCGGCCATTGCGCTGGCCTTGCTCGAACGCACGGCGCAGTCCGTTGCGGGCGACTCGCGCAAGTTCCTGGTGGAGAACGGCACCGAGGCCATCGAGGTGAATCTGCCCAAGGTGATCCGCGGACTCTACGAGGGCTACAAGCGACACCGGCGGGTGTTGATCGACCTGGTGGCGGAAGTCTCCGAGCTGCGCGCCGCGGGTGTGTACACGATGGACCGGTTGATTTTCCGCGCGAGCCTGATGTACTTGCAGCAATACCAGGACCGGTATCCGGATATCGATCTCCAGGTTACGCACGCGTTCCTGATCCACCTGTTCACTTCGAGCGTGAAGCACTACCTGGCTGCGCCGGATGCGCCGCTCAGCGAGGATGAGTTTCTGACCCGCTTGTCCGAAGTGATCGTCGGCTACCTGGTCAATCCGCGGAATGTGCTGAAGAAGCCGGCGTCGCCGTGGTAGTGCGACTCCAGGATTAGGAAACGTCATTCCCGCGAAAGCGGGAATCCAGTTTTCACTCGCCACACCAACAGTCCTTGCGGACATCAGCCTGCCCTCATGCCGCGGGCCTCCTTCGGTGATCGTTGGCGAGCTCGTCCAGCAGCGTCTTCGCCTCGCGCAGATCGGGCGTGTCGAACCCCTCGGTGAACCAGCCGTAGATCTCGGCGAGGATAGCCCGGGCGTTTTTCTGCTCACCGCGCCGCTGGAGCAGTCGCGCCAGGCTCGTGGCCGCCCGCAGCTCCCAGGACTTTGCTTGCTGTTAGCGTGCGATATCGATGGCGTGTTCATCTGCTGACTATACGTACGCATTCTCCGGCCAAAACCCGACGTGCAGCGATTCACCAACCCGCCGCCAGCCCTTCACGTCGCGGATCGACGCCGCCGAGCAGTCCCTTTTCCGTGATCGAAATGGCGTGCAGCCCGCTGTTCTGCTCCAGGAGCTCTACCTCGTGACCCAGCGCGGCGAGCTTCTGCTTCGAGACTTCGAGTTCGCCTGCGTCCCAGCCCTCGTCTTCCAATTCGGTGACGCTGTTGCGATTGACCAGATGAGGAAGGGATACGGCGCGCTGCGGATCGAGGTTCCACTCCAGCACGCCCAGAAGAGCCCGCACGACGTAGCAGATGATGCGGCTGCCACCGGGCGATCCGATGGCGAGCACGGGTTCGCCGCTCGCTGCATCGAACACGATCATGGGAGCCATCGAGCTGCGCGGTCGCTTGCCCGGAGCGGGCGCATTGGCGACGGGTGAGTTCTGCGGTCCGGGGTCGAACGAGAAATCGGTGAGCTGGTTGTTGAGCATGAAGCCACGCACCATCACATGCGATCCGAAGGTGTATTCGATGCTGGTCGTCATGGACAGCACGTTGCGGTCTGCATCGACGATGGAGATATGACTGGTCGACGGAAGCTCGGGCGAAACGCTGTCGGCGCGGTCGTCCTCAATGCCGGGCGGGAGCCCGGGTTGCGCAGACTTCATGGCCTGCGCCGGATCGATCAGGGACGAGCGCGCCGCTAGATATTTGGAATCGAGCAGCCCCGGTAGCGGGACGCTGACGAAATCCGCGTCCGCGACGTAGCGGTCTCGATCTGCGTAGGCGAGCCGCTCGGCTTCCGCGATCAGGTGCAGAGCCTGCGGGGAATTCGCTGAGTATTGTTTCCCGAGCTGGAAGCGTTCGAGCATCGCCAGCGTTTGCAACACCGCAATCCCGCCGGAGCTGGGAGGCCCGAAGCCGCAGACTCGCCAGGTTTTGTACGGACGGCAGACCGGCTCGCGTTCCTTCGCCTGATAGCTGGAGAGATCCTGCTCGGTCATGAAGCCGGGGTTCGGTATCTTTGCCTCGAAGCCGGCGTCATACGGCGCGCCCATCTTGAGCATCGCGACGTTGAGTCTTGCTTCGATCATCGAAGGGCGATGGGCTTGCCGGACGGCGGTCACGATGTCTCTGGCGATCACTCCGCGATAAAACGCATCCGCGCCACCTTCCGCGACTTGCCGGAGTACCTGCGCGAGTTCCGGGTTCTTCAGCCGGGTGCCGACTCGTCGGGCGCGTCCGTGCTCGTCGTAAAAATAGCGACGAGCGCCGGGCATGCCGCGCAACAGCGGGTCCTTGTGGGCGAGTCGGCTGAAGCGAGGCGTGATCTCGAATCCCTCCTCGCAGAGTTTGATCGCGGGATCGAACAGCACACGCCACTGCAGCTTTCCATGCTGTCGGTGGGCCAGCTCCAGCACGCGAAGCGCACCCGGTACACCGACGGATCGCCCGCCGATCATGCTCTCGAACACGGTGTACGGATTTCCGTCGCCGTGCATGAACAGCCTGGGCGTGCTGCCCGCGGGCGCAGTTTCCCGCCCGTCAAACGCTTGCAGCCGCTTCGTCTCGTGATCGAAGTGCAAGATGAATGCGCCTCCGCCGATGCCGGAAGAATCTGGTTCGACCAGGGTCAACACCGCCTGGATGGCGACGGCTGCGTCGATCGAGCTGCCTCCCGCTTGCAGCATCTCCACACCCGCGGCCGTCGCCAGCGGATTGGCGGCGACGACCATCGCGGTGCCGGTGTGAACCTCCGGAACCTCGCGCCTGCTGGTCGTGAACTCGGGAGGCCGATCACCGAAGGTCCAGATCAGCTTCAGCGTGCCCAGCGCCGCCGCGGTCAAGATCAGGAATGCGCCCAGGGCAAAACCGGCTTTTCTGAGCAGGGCTTTCACGAATCAATGCGTCCGCGCAAAGGCGGGAGCGTCCGCCGTGACGCCTGATCGAGCACCAGCTTCCCGAACCAGCAGGAAGCCGCGACTTTGCCCCGAAGAGGGATCGACGGTCTGCATCGCGTTCCAAAGCTCCGTCGCCGGAACCCAGGTCGGCGGGTACTTGTGCGCGGCGACGTCGAGAACCAGGAAGCGATCGGAGTCGGCGTGATAGGCCGTCACCGGCGAAATATGCCCGCTGCCCTGCTGTTCGAGCGTCGCGCGGTCGTAGTTCACGATCAGGTATTCGGACGGTTCCGCCAGCACGGCACGCGCGGCGCCACGAAACGAATCGAGATCGGTATTCGCGGCATGCACGACGCGCACAGCAAGCCCTTCTGCGCGAAGGAGATCGCCCAGTTGTTCGAGGCTCAGACCACTGAATGAAACCGCCGTGGCGCTGCGCAGGGCAGAAACCTCGGGCGTGAAGATCGTGCTCTGGGACAACAGCGGCTGCGGATGCCGCAGCGCATTGACCACCATCGTGCTGGTGGCAATGCCGCAATAGGCTCTGCGGCTTTGCGGGACGAAGTAGGGAAGGAGCTGGCCGTGATCGACCGAGAAGGGCGTGGCACTCCGCAACAGTGCCCGGCCTTCCGCGGAAGTGGCGTCGACGAGCAGGCGCGGCAGAGCCAGATGATCCACCGGCGGCGCGGAAAAACCGAACCAGCCGGCACCGGAAACGCCCGCAGTCAGGATGATCGCGACGGCGAGCGCAAGGAATTTCCAACGTCGGAGCATGCGACCTCCGTGTGGTTCGCTAAGGCCAACATCCGGTTGCATCGAGAAACGGTGAACGCGCCGCGGCGCCCCAGCGCAGTAGAGGTGCATCGGCGACGCGCCGCACTTCGCGCACCTCGAAACGCAACAGGCGTTGCGCGCCTTTGAACATCTCGACCTCCGGGCCGTCCCAGACGACGCGGGCACTCACCGCCACATACAGCCGCTCGCCGGTCTCGAAGTCCGGGAACAACAGCCCGGCGCGCGGATTGAGCATGAGATTGCCCAGAGTGTTGAACAGGTAATTGCCAACGAAGTCCGGCACGGTGAACGTGGCCGCACCGTCCACGCGCACGAAGCCGGGCTTGCCGCCGCGGTGCGAAACGTCTGCGCCCTGTGTGGCTTCGTGCCGATCACCGGCCGGATGTGCGCTGGCGATGAAGAAAGTGTCGGCGGCACGGATCATCTCCTGCGCGCGTGCATCGAGACTATCGCTTCGATGCACCACCCGCAGCGGCGACTCCGCGCCAGCCACCCACTCCGGCTTGCGTGCCTGGATGTACTTGGGGCAGTTGCCGAAGCTCTGCGAAACGCGCACTCCGATCTGGCCCTCGCCGACGTGCTCGATGACGCCGTTCATGCGATTGCGCCGCCGCGTGTGCGGCTCGATGCCCAGCAGGCCCAGCGCGGTGCCGGCGGCGAGCAGGCCACGGAGCGGATCGCTGTCCGGTGGCAGGGCTCCGATCACGAGGTGCAGCGGATCGGGCGAGGCCATGAATCCGGGCGGACCGGCGAGCAGGCTGGCCCAGGGCTGGCCGGTGGTATCGACTGCGCCAAGGATCACAAACGGCAGTTGCGCGAAAAACTCGCGGTGCTGGTCGGGCATGTGGTCGCGGATCACCAGGTGTGCGAACCTTGCAACCTTGTCGCGCACGCCCAGCCGATCCTGCACGGCCTGCTCGCCTGCATGAAACACGTCCGGCTGACTCGGTTCCATCGTCTCCGTCCCCTTCGCTGCAGGAGTTGCTCAGCTTTACGACGTACAGACGACGGCAACGCACAAGGCGCGGATGAAATCCAGGCGATCCGTCGGCGGGCGCCTGACTCTAATGCTGGTTCAGATAGTAGATACGCAGGCCGTGACCAAAAGCCGACATCGAAATAATCCGGCTACCAGAGATCCTGCCTGTGGACGGGCATTCTCCTGCGCCTGCCCTCATGCCGCGCGCCGCTTTCGCTGATCGCTGGCGAGCGCGTCCAGCAGCGTCTTCGCCTCGCGCAGATCGGGCGTGTCGAACCCCTCGGTGAACCAGCCGTAAATCTCGGCGAGGATAGCCCGGGCTTCCTTCTGCTCGCCGCGCCCCTGGAGAAGGCTAGCCAGGCTCGTGGCCGCCCGCAGCTCCCAGGACTTTGCTTGCTGTCCGCGTGCGATGTCGATGGCGTGCCGGAAGCAGGTTTGGGCCTCGTCAGCGGCGATGCCACGGGTCGATTGCAGAATCAACTCACCGCGAAGTCGATGAAGCTCCGCGAGATGCGTCAATTCGCCGGTCCTCGTCGCGGCGGCCCGCGCCTCGGCGACCGTAGCCAGAGCGTCGTCCGCTTTCCCCGCCTTGCCCTGTGCCGTCGCGAGCACCGAGAGCGCCCACGGACACAGGAGCGCCGCGCCACCGCCGTTGAATATCTCCATTGCGGCGCGGATACGGGGGATTGCTTCGACGGCGTGCCCCTCTTCGGCTGCGGTCCATCCCAGCAGAATTTCCGCCCATGCGCCGTACCAGGGAAAACCGTGCTCCGAACAGAGTGCGGCACTCATCCGCGCCAGTTCGATCACAGCCTGCTTGTCACGTCCAAGCTGGCAACCGTAGCTGTTCAGGGCACCGGCGACCGCATGACTGAACACGTGACCCAGTTGCCTTGCGTGGACCATGGATCGCTCGCGCTCGGCTGCGGCCTGGTCGGGATAACCGCGCAGCCATAGCGTCCAGGCGAGGGTCGCCTTTGCGCTCGCCCACGCATCTTCCCCAAACACGAGTGCGATACCGCGGCAATTCTCCCGCTCGTAGATCTCTACTGCGCGTCGGGAATCCTGCTCGGCGGCATCCAGGCGCCCCATGAACACGTTCGCCTGCCCGGCGATGAAGCGCGCTCCAACACGGATAGCCGGCAGGAAAGCCGTGTCCGCCCAGGCGTCCATTTGCTTCGTCGTTTCAAGACTCGAAACGAATTCGCCGCGAACCAGGTCGGCACCCGCCAACCCGAACAGCACCGAGCCCAGATCGGCCATCGGGTCGGCATCCCGGCAAAGGTCGCGCGCCCGGTGGAACGCGGCGCTCGCCTCGCGATCCAGGTAGCCGTTGAGCGCACTCAGGGTCGTCCCCAGGCTCACGTGCAGCGAGATCAGGAGCTGAAGTCGTTCGGGGTTGGAAGGCAGCGCGTCGATCAGACGGACAGCGTTGGAAAGATGCGCGACCGCCTCGCGATTCGCCGAGAAGCGCATGGCGCTTTCACCGGCCAGTTGCGCATAGCGAGCGGCCATTTCGGCATTGCCGCTACGCTCGTAGTGATGCGCCAGTTCTCCATAGTGCTCCGCCAGGCGAGCGCCATGGAGCGCCGCCTGCGCGGCCTGTTCTGGAAGCAGTCTCTTGATCGCTTCTGCGATATTCCCATGCAGCTTTTGCTGCCTGGTTTTGAGCAAGGAGTTGTAAGCCGTATCCTGGATCAGGGCGTGTTTGAAGAGGTATGCCGCATCGGGTGCAGAGCCTCTCTGGAACAGCAACTGGGAATCGGTCAGCGTCTGCAGGTCCTCGTTGAGCATGGCGTCATCGATCTCCGCTACGGCCTGCAACAGCCGGTGCGGAATCTCCCGGCCGATCACGGCGCAAAGCTGGATCAGGGGCTTGGCATCGCCGAGGCGGTCCATCCGCGCGTTGAGCGACGCCTGCAGCGTCTCGGGTATGGCCAGAGCGTCGATGCTGCCGGGCAGGTCCAGCCTGCCGTCACGCTCGATGAGTTGTCCCGATTCGAGCAAGGACTTCGCGAGTTCCTCCAGAAACAGCGGCACGCCGCCCGCGCGCTGGAGAATCCGCCTCTCCAGTTCCGCAGGTAGCGGCTTGTTGCCGGTGAGGGCGACCAGCATCCGCCCGGTCTCGCTGCGGCGCAGGGGCGGCAGGCTGATGGGGCTGAGGTGACTGCGGTGTGGCCAGTCGGGTCGGTACTCCGGCCTTGCGGTCAGCAGCAGCAGGATGCGATGGCCGGGAATCTGGTCCAGCAGCCGTGCCAGCAGTTCCAGGGTGGAAGGGTCGGACCAGTGCAGGTCTTCGACCACCAGCAGCAGCGCCTGATGCTGTTCCAGGGCAATGAGCAGGCCAATCAGCAGGCCCTGGGTTTTCCGGCGCTGGAGTTCCGCGGTGTAAGGCGACGGCGGATACTTTTCTCCGGTGCTGATATTGAGCAGTGGCGCCAGCAGCGGGACCCCGTCCTGCTTGTCGGCGTCGAGGGCTTGTTCCAGGCTTTGCAGCCGGTCCTGGTTGCTGTCGCCGTCCTTTATTCTCAGGCCCTTCTTCAGCAATTCGATGATGGGTTGATACGCACTGTTTTTCGCCAATGGCGAGCAGCGGCATTCCAGCCAGGTATGCGGGGCGTGTGCGATGTGCTCGCGCAGCACCCGCAACAGGCGGGATTTACCGAAGCCGGGCTCGGCCGTGATCAGGCAGGCTTGTCCCTGTTGCTCCTGTACGCGCTGCCAGCGTTCCTGCAGCAGCGACAGCTCTTGTTCGCGCCCGACGAAAGGCGTCAGCTGAGCTGCCGCTTCCAGCCGCGTGCGATTGCCGCTGGGCTGCATCACTTGCAAGGCCCGCAGGGGCTCTTCGATGCCCTTGAAGGTCAAGGGCGGTAAGGCTTCTGTGATGAAAAGTCCGGGCACCAGTTTGTGGGTGGCGGAACTGATGAGGAGGGTGCCGGGTTCTGCGGCGCTTGCAAGTTTGGCGGCGAGACGGGGGGCGTGGCCCATCGCCAGGGTTTCGGAACGGCCACCGGCGTCTTCTGTCGGCCCCACCACGACCGGGCCGGTGTGAATGCCGATGCGGGCGCTCGAATCTGGGTCATGCTGAATTCGTTTGAGCGCTCGCAGGAGCTCATAACCGCAGCGCACCGCACGTTCCGCGTCGTCATCGTGCGCAAGCGGATAGCCGAAGAACACGACCAGTCCATCGCCCAGCACTTGGGAAAGATGGCCCTCGTAACGCTCGATCACGCCGCGTGCGGCGGACTGGTAGGCCGACATCCATACACGGAAGGCTTCGGGATCGCTCTGCTCACTGAGCGAGGTCGAGCCACCAAAGTCACAGCACATCACGGTGATCTGACGGCGCTCCGCTTCGCTGCTTTTGTCGCGCGGCATTTTTGAAGGAGGAACTGTTTCCAGCTTCACCGGCACGGTCAGACGATAACCCTGTCCATGCAGGGTCCGGATCATGGACTGGTCTGCATCCGCCAGCACCTCGCGCAGGCGCGAGAGGGTTTTGCTCAGCACGCTGTCACTCAGTATCCGGCCGGGCCAGCAGGCGGCGGCCAACTGGTCTTTACTGATGAGCTGATTGGGGTGCTGGAGCAGGACCAGCAGCACCTCCAGCAGCTTGTTGTCGATGGCGACCGGCTGGCCGTGCAGCAGCAGCTCGCGACTGGATTCATCCAGTACCGCAGAGCCGAAGACCCAGCGTCGATGCTGCCTCTGTGGCTGAACAATCGACTCCGATGATGCCCCTGGCTTCACACGGCTTCCTTGGCTTGCTTGCAAGGCTTTCGCTGACGCGACTATCCATTTGTCACGAATTTGTCCGGAGTTTGTCCAGACTCGAACTCGCTCCGAACATAGTCTAGCCGTGTCGCGTCAACGCACACGGGAGCAACGCCCACATGAACAAGCTACTGATCGCACTCGCCGTGGCGGTCCTCGCCGCGGGACCGGCTGCCGCATCCGATGAACAGACCGCTGCGATGGCGACGCTGCATCAATTCGTGGACAGCTTCAACAAGGGCGACCTGAAGATGGCCATCGCGGCTTGTGCCGATCAGACGTCCATCGTCGACGAATTTTCGCCCTACGAGTGGCACGGTGCGGGGGCGTGCTCGAAGTGGGTTGAAGACTACGAGAAGGATGCGAAGAACAAGGGCATCACCGATGGGCTGGTGACGCTTGGCACCCCTCGGCATGTCGATGTCACGGCGGACCGCGCCTACGTCGTCGTTCCCGCCGACTACACATTCAAGCAGAAGGGGAAGCCGGGCAAGGAGACCGGTTCAGTGATTGCGCTTGCCTTGCAGAAAGCCGCGGCCGGTTGGCGTATCACCGGATGGGCCTGGGCGAAGAACTAGCCGGGGTCCCCGCGAAGTAGCTTTTTACTTCGCGGGGTGGCCTAGCCCGCATGCGTCACGAGCGATGGTGACTTTGAGAAAGGGAGCACAGGCGACGATGGACTATGAATTTGCCACGGGCGAACCGATCACCGAGGAGGAGGCGCTTGGTCAGGTCGCTGCGATGGGGTTCCATGGGTTTGGCCTGGACCTGGACACACCTGTCGATGAAGCGCTGCACTGGCACGAGTTCGACTCGATCACCTGGGTGATCTCGGGGACAGGTAGCTTCGCCGACGAGCACGGGAACGTGTTCAAGCTGGTCCCCGGATGCCGCCTGAAAGCGCCGGCCGGCTGCCTACACCGCGTTCTGTCCGGTTCCACAGTGCGGGTCGTGTTCGGCACCAACCTTCCCGCGGAACAGTGGACCGCACCGATCAATAAAGATCCCGCCGACCGTCCCGCATCGTCGGGTGCCTGACAACAGGATGCAGCGGACCGGCGCGTAGTGGACCGACCAGAAGCAGCGCTGCTTTTGGCCGGTTGCCTCGAAGGTTTTTTTGGTCTCCCGCATCAGCGATGAGGCCTCCTCCAGCAGCCGGTCATTCTTGGCGATCCCGACGATGTAGCCGACATCGTGATCCCCGCACCCGCGCAGCGTCCGCCAGCAACAGAATCCAGAAGCGCCTCGAAAGTGATCTTCACTGTCGGCCAGCAGACTCCGGTGTAACGTCACCACCGCCACAGGGGCCATAGGAGTGCGAGCACGAGCTTGCAAGCCGAAATCATTCGCCGCATCATCAACAAAACAAGTGTTTGTTAAGCACCAATGAGCGCGAGCGGAGGAGTGTGATGGTTCAGGTCCCGGCGGCGATGGCGCTCGATGTCGAGCCGTCGATCGCAAAGGTGCTCTCAAGGAAGATGCAGAGGCGCGGGTCCGGTGCCTACCGGCCGCGCAGCGAAACCGACGTGTTGCCGCTGCTCCAGAATTTCATCGGTGCGCAGCCCGGCTTTGCCCAGCACCGGATCGAGAACGTCGGGCGTCTGGCGGGCGGCGCATCGAAAGAGCAGTTCTCCTTCAGCCTGATCGCGCCGGATGGGACTTCCGAGCGCCTCGTGCTGCGCATGGACCCGCCAGAGTCGGTGGTGGAGACCAGCCGCATCCGCGAGTTCGAGGCGCTGCGGGCTTTTGAGAACGTGGTGCCGGTGCCGCGCGCGATCTGGATGGACGCCGACGGCGCGCACTTCGGCACGCCGGCTCTCGTCACGTCTTTTGTGAAAGGCGTGACCAAGCCGGCGGGCGCACCGGGCGGGAACGTCTCCGGGCTCGGCATCAATGTCGGCGTTGAATGGCGCGAGGTGCTGGCCGAGCCGTTCATGCGTCACATGATTGCGATTCACGGCTTCGACTGGCGCAGCGCGGACCTGCCTTCGTACGCGGTGCCGGATGCCGATCCTGGCCAGGCCGCGCGTCGCCAGATCGACTGGTGGACGCAGGTCTGGCTCGAAGATGCGGTTGATCCCGATCCGACGATTCCCGCGGTGGAAGGCTGGCTGCGCGACAACCTGCCGTCTTGCACCGACTTCGTCTTCTGCCATAGCGATTACCGCACCGGCAATTACCTGATCGACGAGGAGCGGCGCGACATCTCCTCGATACTCGACTGGGAGTTGGCGCACCTGGGCGACTTTCACGACGACGTGGCCTGGGTGACCTGCAAGGTCTTTGGCCATCGAGATGAGCGCGGCCAGTTTCTTGTCTCCGGCCTGATGCCGCGCCAGCAGTTCCTGGACCGCTACGAAAAAATGAGCGGCCGCCGCATCGATACGAAAACCCTGCATTTCTACGAGGTGCTCAATAGCTACAAGGTCTGCATCATCATGCTGGGCAGCGCCTACCGGGTCGCGGTGGAGGCGCACAACCATCAGAACGTGTTGCAGACCTGGCTGGTGCCCTGCGGACACGTCTTTGTCTCCGAGGTTTGCCGACTCATCGACCAGGGGCCGCGCGCATGACGCCCTCGATTCCCTACCGCATCGACAGTCTCATCCAGGCGATGTGCGACATCGTGCTGCCGGCCATCGACGCCGACAAAAGTCTGGAGCGCGAGCAGGCGCAATTGATCGTTGCGCACCTGCATCTGTTGAAGCGGCAACTGCCGCAGGCCGAGGCCTTCGATCAGTTGGAGTTGCACGCCGCTGCAAGCCTGGCGCGTCAGTTACTGGAGTTGGAGTCAGGCAACACTGCACTGACTGCGTGCAGGCAGACGCTCGATTCCGCATTGGGCGAGGCCATGCGCCACGCGAACGCACAGGACGCGATTCGCCAGATCGGTGGAGCAACCGAAAACCTTGTCCGCGCGCTGCGGACTCACGCCGCTCGTCCGGCCATCGATGCCATGACGGCGACGGTGCTCGCGCACGCGGCCAAGCGCTCGCTGCGCCATCGCATCTGGTTTGCCAGCAACGGCTTCGATTCGGAGCGCGATGGCCTGCCCAGCCTTGAAACCCTATTCGCAGCCGATCATATCGAGAGACCCTCATGCTGACCGCACAAGACGCCGAGTTTCATCACACGAAAGACTCGCCCTGGGACTGGGCCGAGACCAACCTGTTCTCGTTCTTCATTCCCGAGGCGCGGATCAACGGCACGATCTACCTGCTCGCGAGACCCATGCTCGGCTGCGCGATGGCCGACATCACGATTCAGGATCGATTGACCTTCAGCTGGCACGACCAACTCTATGTCGATAACCAGCAGCACCTGCCTTGTCCGAAGTCGCTGCTGGATTACAGCCTGCCGAATGGCCTGCATGTGAAGGCGGTGGAGCCGCTCAAGTATTACCGCATCGATTACGTCGGCAACGACAACACGGAACTGCATTTCGACTACAAGCTCTTTGCAGGTCCGTTCGACATCAACGATCCGAAGATGGACCCGCTGGCCGCCACGCGACCGGGCGCGGCCTGGGATCAGGCCATGCGCGGGCACTACGAAGTCACCGGCCACGTGACGGGCGAGGCCATCATCCGCGGCAAGAAGTACACCGTGGATTGCGTCGAGACCGGAGACCGAAGCTGGGGACCACGCCGCGAGACCGGCAATCGCAACACCGCCTGGCTGCACGGCAGCTACGGGCGCGATTTCACGTTCCACCTGTTTGCGGAAATTGACCCCGCCCGATCCGAGGTGCTGGGCCAGTTGATCAGCGGGTTCATCCTGGAAGACGGGAAGTACTACGGCCTCACGGAAGTGAAGGGCCGCACCGAGCGCCGCTACCACGTACCGCTCAGCACGGAATGCGAGGTCGTCGATATCCGCGGCAAGCGTTTCCACTTCACCGGCGGCGCGATGAACTCGTCCGCCTGGGCGCCGTTTCCGGCGATGGTCTACTACCAGAGCCTCATGCGCTGGAACCTCGGCGGCAAGATCGGTTACGGCGCGCAGATTGACAGTTCCAACATCGAGTACATCACCAAGAATCGCGACCTGTTGCTGACGCGATGAGTGCGCTTGCCAAGCCCAAGGGAAATCCTGCACAGGCTCAGGGCTCAAGACCACGGTCGCGGGCATGGCCCGCTCCCACGAATCCGCGGCTCCGTAGGAGCGGGCCATGCCCGCGACAGACCTGTGCAGACCTTCCCAACAGAAATCCGAGCCGAATCCGAGGACGATTCGAGTCCATCACGGATTGAAGTCGGTATTCCATCGGCCTAGAGTCAACCAAACGAGTATTTGTTCAAATCTTATTGCCGCAAAACCGTTGCACTAAAAGCGAGGAGACACATGGACAAGGAAACAAGAAATGCCGTTGAACTGGGGATAGCCTGGATCGGTCCCGTATTCGTCGTCGCCTACTTCTGGTTCTGGGGTGTGATGGGGCACAACATCCCGCCGCCGAATTTCGTCGGCATGACGCCGGAAGCACTCATTGCCGAGCACTACGGCAAGTTCCAGTCCGAAATCACCATCGGCATGGCGGCCTGTTGCATGGTTGGCCTGTTTTACCTCCCCTGGTCCTGCCTGCTTGCCTCGATGCTGCGCGACGAAGACGGACGCATGGGCGTGCTCAGCTACATGGAATTGATGGGCGGCGCGCTCACCGCCTGGGTGCTGGCCTTCTGCCCGGCGATCTGGCTGGTCTGCGCCGTCTACGCGAACATCCTGGACCCGCTCACGATCAAGGTGATCCATTCCTTCACCTGGTACATCTATGACATGACCTACATGATCACGAGCGTGCAGCTCGCAGGTCTGGGCATGTACACGGTGCTCAACAAGAAGCAGACGATGTTCCCCGCGTGGACCGGTTGGTGTGCGCTGGCGGTGGGTGTGATCTTCATCCCGTTGGTGGTCATCGCCTTCGTCGAGGACGGCCCCTTTGCCGTCGGCGGCATGTGGAACTTCTTCATCGTGTTCGGTACCTGGCTGTTCGGATTCTTCACGCCATACACCTACTTCATGATCAAGGAACTGTCCGCCCGCAAGCAGAAGCTGTCGATGTCGCCGGCACACGCCGCGCGGTAGAACGCACTTCGTTTCGTCGCAAGGCCACGGGGTATCCTGTGGCCTTGCGGCTTTATGGCTTGGGGTAGGGCGTTCGCGATGGATGCGGAAAGCGAGAAGCGAATCGAAAACGAGCGGCGCATGTCGGCCGCGACGGCGGCCAGGGAACGCACGCCGGGAACCGAGGGTATCTGGACCTTCGTCTTCATCGACATGCTGGTGTTCCTGCTGATCTTCTTCGTCTTCATGACGGAGCGCCTGGCCAATTTTGAGCAGTACAAGGCATCGCAGGCCAGCCTCAACGCGGTGTTCGGGTTCGTCAATACGCTGGTCCTGCTGACCAGTTCGTGGATGGTGGTGGAGGCGATTCACTCGGCCAAGTTGCGACAGCCGACACGGGTTTCCCTGCGGTTGGGATTCGCGCTCGGACTGGGGCTGCTGTTCTGTATCAGCAAGCTGGTCGAGTACACGCTGAAGATCGAGGGCGGCATCTCGGTCACGACGAATCCTTTTTTCACGTTCTACTTTTTCATCACCTTCATCCACTTCCTGCACGTGCTGGCGGGGATGCTGTTCCTGCTGTCCTTCGCGCGATCCAGCCGGAACTGCCTGGGATCGGACAAGTACGTCACGGGCCTGGAAAACGTCGGGTTGTTCTGGCACTACGTCGACGTGCTGTGGATCTTCATTTTCCCGATGCTGTACCTGATCTAACGGCCATGCGCGCAAAGCGGCACCCCGGACCATGAATCTCCTCGGCGCATGGCCGCCCTCACCCCACCATCGGCATCCGCCGATGGTCCCCCCTCTCCCGCAGAAGCGCGGGAGAGGGACGGTCGCCTCGCTTCGCGAGATTCACGTTAACGGCCATGACGAGCAAGCTGCTGGAGTCTCCAAGCGTCCTGTGGGTCATCCTGATTCTGTTGAGCGCGACCTCGCTCGCGCTCTTCGAGGGTCATGTCAGCGCGGCGATTGGCGGCACTCTCATCATCCTGATTGCGGCTCTCAAATCGCGACTGGTGATCCTGCATTACATGGAGGCCCGGCGCGCTCCCGCCAACTGGCGGTTCCTGTACGAAACCTGGAACTTCGCCTGCGCCGCGCTCCTCATCGTCGCCAATCTCGTGACCTTGGCGCAGCGTTGAGACGGTGTAGACGAAACTATCCAAAAACGGGTTTTGCCACGGATTACGCGAATGAACGCGGATCAAAACTCTGCCTGATTAGCAACGACCCTCAGCCAGACTCTTTTATAATGGGGAGATGAGGCGGCTGAGGGGGAATGTGGATGGCGATGAATCGGGTGCAATTTCAGCGCGGGCTATCGTTGGTGGAGTTTCAGCGA
>JBQTIX010000071.1:0-15026 GCA_052387695.1 Panacagrimonas sp.
AGGTCCAGCCCTACGGTTGTAACGTTCATGTCGGACTCCTCCTTTCGTTCGCTGGTGACTTCAACGCCCACCAGATTGGCACTCAGATGCCGTCCAAAGAAGGGAGGAGTCCATCCCATCAGGGTGGATAAGCCAAGCGCATCCACCATCGTTGGCCAGCGGGCGGCGTGTGATCCTTTGCTTGAAATGAAAAAGGAGTCGGCCTGTAAGCCGGGTTCTGTCGGGAACAATCATTCCTCTAGGCGACGCGTCACCGCGCCGCTCCAGCAACCTACCCGGAAGGCACGTGGGCCACGTGTTCACCGACGCGCGGCGATCCTTCCCTATTTGGTCTTGCTCCGGACGGGGTTTTCCGTGCCGTCCCTGTTGCCAGCGACGCGGTGCGCTCTTACCGCACCTTTTCACCCTTACCTGATCCCCTCGCTTGCGCTCAGGGCCATCGGCGGTTCGTTCTCTGTGGCACTTTCCGTAGGCTCACGCCTCCCAGGCGTTACCTGGCGTCCTGCCCTGCGGAGCCCGGACTTTCCTCTCCTGTCTTGCGACAGCAGCGATTGTTCGGCCGACTCCAGTTCCGATTCTACTCTGCCCCCGCCTGCGCTTCCCAAATCATCGTGACCCTCAAAAAAGCTTGACGGCCGACACCGTTGATGCCGAAAGCCGGACCCCGCAGGAGGCTTGGGCAATGGCTTGATCACCCGTCGCGATAGCGATCCGGGGACCGGTCATGAGCTGTCGATCAGGACGAGTGGTTCGACCCTCCCGGGCTCGGGCACCAACGATGCCGATGCGCAGGCCCGCAGGTGCAGGCGTCAAACGATCCGCGGCTCTTCGCCCAGCCAACTCCGTGTCTCCGCTTCCATCAGGTCCACTGCCTGCGCCGTTTCGGCCGGCGCATCGAAGGTGCCGACGTGGAACAGCGCATCGCCCTCATGCACCAACGGGAGATTGAGGCGACCGATCACGACGCCCTCGAAGCCCGCGCAGACCTCGGACTCGGATTCGCCGAAGGGATCGCCGACGATGCCCAGCACCTGGCCTTTTTGCACATGATCCCCCAGCGCAACGCCGCTGCGCAGAATGCCGCTGGCCGGTGCGCGCACCCAGCGGCTGGAATGTGCGAGCACCGGCTCAGGCATGCGCAGCAACGAAAAATCCGGTCGTGGCAACGATCCCATTTCCCACATCACGTTCTGCACCCCCTGCACGCCGATGCGGATGGCGGTTTCGTCAAAGCGCAGCGCCTCGCCGGATTCGTACAGGATCACCGGGATGCTCTTCTTGGTGGTGTACTCGCGCAGGGTGCCGGCGGTGGGGCGCGAATCGAGAAACAGGGGCGCGCCGAAGGCCTTGGCCAGGCGCTGGTTGGTTTCGTGTCGCAGGTCGGTGCGGATCTGCGGCAGGTTGGGGCGATGGATCGCACCGGTGTGCAGGTCGATGCCGAAGTCGCAACGACCAACCACTTCCTTGAGAAACAGCCAGGCCAGCCGCGCCGCGAGCGATCCGCCCTCGCTGCCCGGAAAGCTGCGGTTGAGATCACGCCGGTCCGGCAGATAGCGCGACTGGTGGATGAAGGCCAGGGTGTTGACGATGGGAACGGCCAGCAGGGTGCCGCGCAATTCAGACAAGGCGGGCAGCTTGAGCACGCGGCGGATGATCTCCACGCCGATGATCTCGTCGCCGTGCAGCGCGGCGCTGATGAATAGAGTTGGGCCCGGTTCCAGTCCGCGCTGGGCGATCACCGGCAGATAGACCGGCGCGCTGGTGTAGAGCTTGGCGACCGGCAGGTTGACCAGCTTGCGCTCGCCGGGTTCGACCAGGGTTTCACCGATTCGAAAGCTGTCCATGTCAGCCGGTCCCCCTGGTTTTCGTCCGTCCCGGACGCGCATTCTTTTCGACGAACTCGATGATCCTTGCGGCAATATCCATACCGCAAGTCGCTTCGATCCCTTCCAGGCCGGGCGACGAATTGACCTCCATCACCACCGGTCCCTTGTGCGACCGCAGGATGTCCACACCTGCCACGTTCAGACCCATGATCCGCGCCGCGCGTACGGCCGTGGAGCGCTCCTCGGGCGTGATGCGCACCTTGCTCGCGGTGCCGCCGCGATGCAGGTTGGAGCGGAAATCCCCGGCCTTGGCCTGGCGCATCATGGTGGCGACCACGCGCCCGCCGACGACGAAGCAGCGGATGTCTGCGCCCTTGGCCTCTTCCACGAAAGCCTGCACGAGAAAGTAGGCGTCCAGATCGCGAAATGCCTCAATCACGGATTCCGCCGCCTTGTCGGTCTCGCACAGCACGATGCCGCGCCCCTGCGTCCCCTCGGTGAGCTTGACCACGCAGGGCGCGCCGCCGACCAGGCTGATCAGATCATGGGTATCGTCCGGCGCGTGGGCGAAGCCCGTGACCGGCATGCCGATGCCCTTGCGCGCCAGCAACTGGTGCGCGCGCAGCTTGTCGCGCGAACGGGTGATCGCCACCGATTCGTTGAGCGAATACGTACCCATCATCTCGAACTGCCGCACCACCGCGGTGCCGTAAAAAGTCACGCTCGCACCGATGCGCGGGATCACCGCGTCGAATCCCTCCAGCTTCTGCCCGCGGTAGTGAATCTCCGGATGCAGGGGCGCGATATTCATGTAGCAGCGCAGCACGTCGATCACTCGCACCTCGTGTCCGCGCGCCGTCGCCGCTTCCACCAGCCTGCGGGTCGAATACAGCCTGCGGTTGCGCGAAAGGATCGCGATCTTCATCGACGCATCATCGCCTGAAAGGCGAGGTGCCGATCAGATAACTGGCGGCCGGATCCACCCGGTACCGATGCGCCAGCGCCGTGCGCCCCAGCAGCAGCCGGAACAGCAGGTTGTCGCGCGCCGTCAGCGTGACCTCGATCTGCCAGCGATCCCGTCCCAGCAGCACATCGGTCTGGATCACCGGCCGGAATTCCTTGTGCCCGCCGGAGTCCGTCACCCAGCGCTCGTCCACCACCTCGGCCACGCACCAGATCTCCTGGCGACCGTGCTTGAGCGGATGCACGCCAAAACGCACGCGGTCGAGCGACAGGCGCTCGATGGCGAAGGCATGGATTGCGGACGTGCGCGCGCCGGTGTCGACCTTGGCCTTGATGTGCTGGATCGAGAGGTCGGGAAGGGCGACCCACTCGCGCCATCCGACGAACCTCTGGCGGATTGTTTCGGGCGAGATCTTCATGCGCGAAGGTCGCCGGATAGTCCCGCTTCCACGCAGCAGGGCGACGTCAGAGGATGGGGCAAAGCAAGTTGCATGACGCAAGCGGCATGGTTGGGACGACAGGTTGGACGCGCGCGAGGCCGCTCATCCTACTAGGGAAGCGGTCGGTCGCGGTCCTTCGACAAGCTCAGGAGGCCCGCTCCTGCAGAACGACCGTGTTGGTCGTGCATCAGTTTGAATTCCAGAACCCCCGTTCGGCCCGGGTAGCGCCGGCCCGTTCGTCCCGAGTAGCCGCGCAGCGGGCGTATCGAGGGAAGCGTCGCGCATCGAGGACGCGCCCGGCACCTCGATACGCGGCATTGCTGCGCAATCAGCGCCGCTGTCGCGGCGCTACCACTCGGTGCGAACGGATTTCATACTGATGCACTACCACCGTGTTCTCGAAGCCGAGCAGACCTACCCCGGCCACACTTGGCATGCACCAGGTCCTGTCGATCCGTCTTGGGTCCGGAGTAGAGTTCTCGTGCGGCCACGGCCGGGCAGCCCGCAGCATCCGATCCAGCAGGAGTTTCGATGACCGACCGTGCCGTGACATTCGAGCTGCGCGACCACGTGGCGCTGTTGAGCCTCGTGCAGCCGCAGCGCGGCAATCCTTTCGATCAGCGCTTCTGTTCCGAGCTATGCGAGGTTGCCATCGAGTGCGACGAAAACCCGGACGTCCGCGCCGTGCTGATTCGCGCCGAAGGCAAGTACTTCAGCGTCGGTGCCGATCTGAAGTGGTTGGGGTCGGATCGCGGGCAGCTGTCGCGCAAGCTGAAGGCCGCGACCGCGGATCTGCACATGGCGATCGCGCGCCTGTCTCGCTGCGATGCGCCGGTCGTTCTTGCCGCGCAGGGCCTGGTCACGGGCGGCGCGGTCGCGCTGACGGCGATGGCGGATTTTGCCGTGGCCGCGCGCTCGGCGCGCTTCTACGCGGCCTACAACGCCATCGGCTTTGTCAGCGACGGCGGTGGCAGCTACTTCCTGCCGCGTCGCGTGGGTACCCGCAAGGCCGCAGAATTCGTGATGCTCAACCAGGTGTGGAACGCAGAAGAGGCGGTCGCGAACGGGCTGATTTCGCGGGTCGTGGACGACGCGGCACTGGAAGCCGAAGCCCTCGCGCTTGCGCAACAGATTGCGGCCGGTCCCACGCGGACCTTCGGCGAGATGAAGCGCCTGCTGCTGTCCACGCACGATCAGCCGCTGGACACGCAGCTTGAACTGGAAGCGCGCGCCATCTCGCGTTGCGCGAAGACGCAGGACTCCTGGGACGCGATCCAGGCGGTGCTGGCCAAGCAGACGCCGCGGTTCTCGGGCCGCTGAGAGCTTTGCGAACCGCTGGACATCAGCAGTCGGCCACGCCCGCGCCGACTTCCTCACGGACCTGCCACTTCGTGGGTCACGACCAGACGCTGAGCACGCCGCTTGCCGACCGGCGCCTGTCGGCTCCGGCCACGAAAAGCCGTGGCCTTGAGCCGACCTACACCCGACATCGACCTTCGGATGAATTCCGACTTATGCGGGCCGCCCGCGTTCGACGAACGCAACAAAGCCGCGCAGAAACTCTCGCAACTGCGTCCGCGTGTTTTCGTCGGTGAGTTCACCGGCGCCGTCGAACAGTTTGCCGGCGCGTGCGACCAGCAGGCGGCCGCCAAACCACGGTCGCGTGCCAAGTGCCCGCAGTACCGGCAGCCAGTGGTCGTGCGCCAGGATGGTGCCGAAGCCGCCGGGGGTCGCGCCGATCAGCGCCACCGGCAGATCGGCGAAGACTTTTGCGGTATCTGCTGGCGGACGCGACAACCAGTCGAGCGCATTTTTGAATGCACCCGGAATGCCGTTGTTGTATTCGGGCGTAGCCAGGATCAAACCATCGCAGGCCACCACGCGGGCCTTGAGTTCAGCGACCGCGTCCGGAATACCTTCGGCTGCTTCCCGATCGCCGTCGTAGAGCGGGATGCCGCGGATGCTGGCCAGCTCCAGCTCGAACCGTCCCTCAGTCATCGTTGCGGCGGCGCGCAGCAAGGCGGTGTTGTACGAGCCCTGTCGCAGGCTGCCGGAAAGGCCGAGGATTCTGGTCATGCGGTATCTCCTTCAGAAGGGGGCAAGGTATCAGTGCGAATAGCCGTGCTTGGCCAGTTCGATGCGCGCGATGACCGCCTTGTGCACCTCGTCCGGGCCGTCCGCAAAACGCAGCATGCGCGCCTGCGCAAAGAAACTCGCGAGAGGAAAATCGCGCGACACGCCGCCGCCGCCGTGGATCTGCATGGCCATGTCGGTGACCCTCTGCAGCATCGCAGGCGCGGCGACCTTGATCGCCGAAATCTCGGTCATCGCGGCGCGGTTGCCGACCTTGTCCATCTTCCAGGCTGCGTAAAGGGTGAGCAGCCGCGCCTGGTCGATGGCGATGCGCGCTTCGGCCAGCCGCTCGCGGTTGCCGCCGAGATCGAGCAGGGGTTTGCCGAAGGCGCTGCGCCGCATGCCGCGATCGATCATCAGCTCCAGCGCCTGTTCGGCCGCACCGATGCAGCGCATGCAGTGATGGATGCGGCCCGGCCCGAGCCGACCCTGCGCGATTTCGAAACCCTTGCCCGGCCCTGCGACAAAGTTGCTCACCGGCACACGCACGTCGGAGAAGTGAACCTCGCCGTGTCCGTGCGGTTCGTCGTAATCGCCGAACACCGGCAGCATGCGTTGGATCCCGACCCCGGGAGTGTCCAGCGGAACCAGCACCATCGAGTGCTGGTGATGGCGGTCCCGATCGGAGTCCGGTGTCAGGGCCATGAAGATGCCGAGACGGGCGCGCGGATCGCCGATGCCGCTGGACCACCATTTCTTGCCGTTCAGCACGATGCTGTCGCCGTCGATCACCGCGGTGGCGCGCATGTTGGTTGCGTCGCTCGACGCCACATCGGGCTCGGTCATGCAGAACACCGAGCGGATCTCGCCGTCGAGCAAGGGTCTGAGCCAGCGCTCCTTCTGTTCGGGGGTGCCGTAGCGCCACAGCACTTCCATGTTGCCGGTGTCGGGCGCGGAGCAATTGAAGATTTCGGGTGCCATCAGGCTGCGGCCGGTCTCCTCGGCGATCGGTGCGTATTCGAGCGCCGACAAGCCGGCGCCGAGTCCCGCATCCGGCAGGAACAAATTCCAGAGACCCTCGCTTTTTGCGCGGGCCTTGAGTTCCTCTACGCGCGGCGGGATCTTCCACTGGCGCCAGTCGCCGCCGTGGCGCTGCTGGTGTATCTCGTCCCAGTGCTGACGTTCAACCGGCAGGATGTGGCTGCGGATGAATTGGCGGACGCGCGCGGAATAGTCGCGCGAGCGCGGGCTGGCTTCGAAATCCATATCGATCCTCCTGGCGGGGCGCCATGTTAAGCGCCTGCTGGAGAATGGATCGGTCCCTTACCGCTTACAACGGGCGGCGCGAACCCGCGGGCGGCGAAAGCATTTTTTTCGCGGGCGCCCCGAGACGGCGCAACAAGTCGCGTGCCTGCTCGCGCCGGGGGAAATCGAAGCTCAGCAGAATTGCGCACAACACCATCACGGCGATGGCGCCGACGGCGACATCGATGAACATGAAAAGGGGCGGGAACAGGGGGGCATCCGACATATCAGGACCTGGCGCAGGGCTGGGTACAGAGGGCGGCGGGCGACGCTGTCCGCGCAGATGAAGGGAGGGTCGTCGGTGACCCCGGATTGAAGGGGCAATCTTCGTGCCGCCGGATCGGAGACCCGGCTGCGGTCGGGAGCAAAAATCGGGGCCACGCCAATATCCTCGGCAGGATCCCCGCGAAGCAGCTTTCTTCTCCTTCGGAGAATTCAACTTCGTGGGGTGTCTTGGCGCAGCCCCAAAGGCGTGTTCGCTGGAACGCGTCGCCGAGCCGCTTATTGGTGCGGCGAGGCGCTGAACACGCCGTCGGTGAGCCTTATTGGATCAGCGCGCTTCAAGTCGGTCGGTATTGACCTGCTTGACGCCTTCGATATCACGAGTGACCTCGACGGCGCGGTAGACCATCGGCGCGGTGACGACGTCGCCGGCGATGGATACGACGCCGTTACGGGTCTCGACATCCAGCGGGGCGCGGACCTGCAGGCGCTTGTCGGCGGCGAGCGCGGCCTGCACCTTGGAAGTGATCAGCGCGTCGTTGTCGGTGACAGGCGGGGCTTCTGCGGCAATGGCGGACGCGCCGATGCCCAGAAAAAGGGCGGCGCAACTGGCGCGTACAACGGTGGTGCGGAAATTCTGGTTCATGGTTGAATCCTCGAGGGGTTGGGAAGGGTCCGCTGTTGCGGTACCGGCTCCGGTGCCGGGGCCCGAAGAATCCGGGTCTCGAGGGAAGCGCCGTTGGTTCCCATCGTTGCAATCGATTCTACGCCGATCGGTTCGAATCGGATGCGCGCGCCGCCGCCGTCGCAGATCGATGCGCGGACATAGAACGCGGACATAGAAAAGGCCCGCCGGCGCGAACGCGGGCGGGCCAAGGGAGGCCCTCGAGAAGGGACGCGTTGCCCGCTACTTCACGATGACCGTCCCGGTCATCGTCGGGTGAATGGTGCAGGTATACGGATAGGTGCCGGCAGCCGTGAAAGTGCGTGTGTAGGTGGTGCCCTTTTTCATGCGGTCGCTGGTTTGATCGGCGAATACCACCAGATGTGCGGAGCCGTCGGTATTGGTCCAGGTCACCGTGGTGCCGACCGGAACGGTCAACTCGGCTGGCGCGAACGCGAAGCTCGCGATCGTCACCGTGTTGCCGCCCGCCTCTGGTGCAGCTGCAGCAGGCGCTGCCTCAACCGGGGGCGCTGCGTCGGCCACGGCGGGCTCTGCGGACGCCGCCGGGGCCGCTTCGGCAACCGGCACCGGTGGTGCAACCGTGACGCCGCCGGAGGACTCGGTGACCTTGAGTTCGACGCGGCGATTCAGTTCGCGTCCGTCGTCGGTCTCATTGTCCGCCACCGGCATCGATTCGCCGTAGCCCTTGGACGTCATGCGCTCGGCTGCGACACCCACCTTCGCCAGATAATCCCTGACCGACTTGGAGCGCCGGCCGGACAGCTTGAGGTTGTAGTCGTCGGAGCCCTTGGCGTCGGTATGCCCGCCGATTTCAACTTTGATGTCCGGACGCTTTTTCAGCGCCTCGGCGACGCCATCGAGAATGGTCTTGGCGTTGACCGTGAGAGTGGATTTGTCGAAGTCGAAATTGACGCCGCGCAGCACGATGGTATCGCCCACGCCGCAGCCGTCGAGGCTGACCGGCTGGCCCGGTTCGGGTGCCTTGCACTTGGGCGGCGGATCGGTCTCGTCGGCATCATCGGCGGTCTCGCAGCCCTTGTCGGCGGGAAAATCGACGAAGCCATCGGTGTCGTTGTCGAGCCCATCCGAACAGACCGGCGGTGGCGGCGGGGTCGGCACCACTTCGACCGGCGGTGGTGGCGGAGGCGGCACGACGGGTGGCGCGGGAACCTTGCCGAACGGGATGCGCACGCCGAGGTTGAACAGCGGCTCCTTGTACTCATCGCCGGTGACGTTGCCGTTGGACTCGGTGTGATAGAGCGCCTCGGCGCGGATACCAAAGCTCGATCCCAGCGTGATGTCATAACCCAGACCGATGTTGAACAAGGTCTCGTCGCCGGCCATCACATCGGCGTGGACATAAGGGCCGCCGGGACCGGCGAGAAACACGTTGACACCGAAACCGCCGCCGCTGATATCGACATCCTCATCGCCGTCATCCTCGCCCTTGTATTCAAGATAGGTGCCGCGCAACTCCAGCTCGGCGCTGGTGCCCAGCTTGGCGCCGATGGCCAGCGTGCCGCCGATGCCGTCGTCGGCATGGCGATCATCGTCGGACAGCACGTAGGTGCCCATGGGCGCGATGTAGAAGCGGTTGTCCTCCTGTGCCCCCGCCGACGAAGTGCCGAAACTGGTGCCGATCGCGAGCGGGATCAGGGCAAGCCGGAAGCCGGACCGGGATCGCGGGAAATGCTTTTTCATGGTGTCCCTTTTTGTGGTTCGCAAGAATGTTGTTGCCGGATGCGTGCAGCGACCGTGAGCCAGTCTCCCGAGCGGCTCGCGGCCAAAAAAAAGTCCACCCGCCCCCAAGAGGCGGATGGACTTCGATGTCCCGTTTGAGCGATGCGCCAGCACTGGCGGATCGCAATGCGGACGTTCGAATCGACGAAAGCCGCGCAGTCGGGGCAGCAACAGACGTGCCAGCAAGGACGGGGGCTGGACTCGATCCTGGCCCCCGCGCATTGCGTTGCGATGGACCCGCCCGGCACTGTTTTGGGGCGATGCGCGAGGGATCCCGCGTTCGCTCAAACCATCGGCGTGCTCAATTCTGTAGAAGGCCTGCACCGGCTCAAGAGCACGGTCGCGGGCATGGCCCGCTCCTACAGATCCACGAATCCGGTAGGAGCGGGCCAGGCCCGCGACAGACCTTTATCGGGCGTCCTCTAAAGAGCTGGCGGCGATGGAGCGCGCCCTCATCATGGAGCCGACGGATCCTTGCGTCCTGTCAGGTCGGTGCGGCGGATGCGCTTCGTCGATCCACCCTCTCAGGCGTCTATCCGGGAAAGGTTGGCACAGCGTTTGCTGATTCCAGGTCAGCCCACGATCACCGATGTGATCAGGGTGCAAGTGTTAATCGATCCGGCAGCGTTGCCCGATCAAGCAGGACACCGACGTCCACGTAGTGGCTCTCATCAGAGACCCGCACGTGGGCGTTTTTTTTTGGGTTTTTCGCGCCGCTGACACCGACGTCAGCCCGATTTGTCCCGAGTGGTCTGGGCTGCGTGGTTCTCATTTATCTCGATAGATCAACACAAGGAGTTGGGGCGATGAAATGCTTTGCGAATAAGTTGGGAATGGGGTCGGGGTCCTTGTCGCGCATGGGCCGGATGGGGCCCGTGAAAGCGGCGGCCATCGTGGCGGCGGGCTTGTTCAGCACCTCTGCGACGGCGGGTTTCTACGGCGACGGCAAGGTCTTGCTGACCGGCGGCGTGGTCACCATTGACGGCGGCGGCGGCGGCGGTATCACGCCCTGGGCGGTGATATCGGGCTACGGAACGCGTGACGAAATCAACGGCGGCCTGCACTACACCTTTGCCTACCTGCCGGACTACAGCCTCAATTCATACGGCGCGACGGTCGGCTTCTTCGATCGATTCGAGCTGTCCTTCACGCGCAGCACACTGCCGACCGGCGGCACCTTCGACACGGTCGGCCTGCTTGCCGCGATCCTTCCCGGTGCGGTCGGCGAAACCGGCATCAAGCCTTTCAACACCACCATCGAGATGGATGTGGTCGGCGCCAAGCTGCGTCTGTTCGGCGACGCCATTTACACCGCGGATAGCCTGATCCCGCAGGTGGCCATCGGCGGCTATTACAAGGACAACAAGAACAAGGACCTGCTGCGCACCCTGCAGGCCGCCAAGTCGAAGGACTGGGAGGCTTACATCTGTATGACCAAGGTCTACTTCCCGTTCAGCACGCTGATCAACCTCACCGGGCGCTATACCAATGCCAACCAGACCGGCCTGACGGGCTTCGGCTTCAAGGATCGCATCGGTCCCGATCAGGATACCGACGACAAGAAGAAGTTCCGCTTCGAGGCGTCCATCGCCACCCTGGTGGCGAAGAACACCGTGTTCGGCGGTGAGTACGCCAAGCACGGCAAGAACCTCAACAACGTCGGCGTGAACGTCAATGGCCTCGATATCGGGGGCATCACCTCGGCCCTTGCGGAGCTTCCCCTGGTGAATCAGCTCGGAGTCAGCACCGCGAACCTGCAAAACACTCTCACGCAGTACGAGGACGACTGGTACGACCTGTTCTTCGCCTACGCGCCGAACAAGCGCATCTCCTTCGTCGTGGCCTACGCGATGCTCGGCAACATCACGCTGACGCCCGACCAGCACGGCTTCTACCTCTCGACGCACCTGACTTTCTGATTCATCGCTGCACCGCTGCACCGGCCGTATCCCACCTCAACACGGAGACTCTCGACATGATCCGCAATCGCTTCACCGCACCCTTGTTCGCAGGCGTTCTGCTTGCGACGGTCGCCTTGACGCCGGCTTACGCCGGCGAAGAGAAGACCAATCCTCTGCCTGGCATCAATTCCAACTCGCTCGAATACTGGGGCGGCAAGGAAGGCGTGCACGAGTGGGCCAAGGCGCTGTTCCACTTCATTCTTCTGGACCAGCGCATCAACTTCCTGTTCAAGGAGCTGGGCAATCCGGAGCGGCAGATCTTCCTCAACACGCAGCTCGAAACCATGGTCCTCGGCGGTCCCAACGAGTACCAGGGCGCGAGCATGAGCGCGGCCCATGCCGACCTGAACATCACCATGACGCAGTTCAACGCGGTGGTGGAAGCGGCCTACAACGCCTGCGAGCGGATCAACCTGCACTACATGACCTGCAACCAGGTCATCGCGGCGCTGGCTCCGTTCACCGACGACATCGTCACGCGCTGAGCCCAGCGGTACCGCTGCAAAACCATAACGACGTCGGTGGGATCAGGGTGGATCGCGATCAAGGGTGCAAGCCCGAAGACCGCGATCCACCCAACCTGCGACGCGACCCGTTTGCCTTCGAGAACCGGAACACATCACATGAAACCGAGCAGAACCTGGAAGCTCCTGTCCGGGATCCGTCTGGCGCCTGCCAGGGACGGCTCCCGCCTTCTCAACCCCAAAACCAAGCCCTCGTCGATCATGGCCCGCGGTCGGCGTTCGCTGCTTCAGAGTCTCCTCGCCCTGCCGTTTGCAGGAATCGCGGGAAGGGTCAGCGCCGACGGAGGGATCGAGCAGTTCTACAAGTTCAACATCAAGCCCGAGGTTTTTCTGGCGGAAGTCTTCGGGCCCACCGTCCCGCCCGCGCAGACGGTTGCAGTCAGCAGTGCCGTCGCGGCCCTGATCCAGCCCCTGCCGGCACGGCTGCGGTACTGGCGGGCCAATGGCCGCACGGTCTGGATCTTCGACGAACTGGGCAAGGAGGGCTATCAGCCCACGACCTGCGGCTTCGTGGTCAAGGACGCCTCCATCGAGCAGGCCAAGGTCCTGATCTACCGCGAGTCACGCGGCGAGCAGGTGGGTCAGCCGTCGTTCCTCCAGCAGTTGGCGGGGGCCAAGGTGGCGGGCGCCTCCATCGACAAGTCGGTCAACAACATCTCTGGCGCGACGTACTCGGTGAAGATGATGCAACGCATGGCGCGCACCGCCCTGGTGCTGGACGGTCTGGCCGCGTAAGTCCATGAGCGACCTGGACATGGCATTGGCCAAGGCCGACGGCGGCCCAGCGGGGGAGGCGGTGCCGCCGAAACCGAAACCGGTTCGCACGCCGGTGGCCAACAAGCCGCGGCGCAATCTGTCGATCTTCCTGCGCGAGTGGCACAAGCGTGCCGGCCTGTTCGCCTTCCTGTTCATGGGCTGGCTCGGCTTCAGCGGCATCCTCATCAACCAGAGCCCGAGCTGGGGTTACGACACCGACCGCATTTACTGGAGCTGGGTGATGTGGTTGTACAGCCTGGAACCGGAACCGCCGCAGTCCGGGTTCGCGGCCGACGGACACTGGCTGGCGCTGACGCCGGAAGGGACGGTGCTCGATGGCAAGCCGGTCCTGCCACCGGTGAAGTTGCCGCTTGGCCTGGTTGCGGGCGGCAGCGCGGAGCAGCCGCTGCTGTTCATCGCCAATGCCGAACACGTGGCGGTGGTCACGCTCGACGGCGCGCGCTTCGATGAGCTGCGCTCGCCGATCCTGCCGGTGTCGACGATCCGTCGTATCGGTTCGGTCGGCGGCGTGGCGGGGTCGGTCGCAGTGCAGGACCTCGACGCGTTCCAGAGCCTGGACGCCGGCAGCAACTGGACGCCGGTGGACCCGGCCAGGGTGCAGTGGTCGGACGCCGTGGAGTTACCGCCTGCCGAGCGCGACCGGCTGCTCCTGTTCTCGCGGCCGTACGTGACCCTGGAGCACATCCTGGTGGATGCGCACAGCGGTGCACTGTTCGGCCGTGGCGGGGTTTATGTGATCAACACTGTGGGCATCGCCGCGCTGTGGCTGGCGATCAGTGGGGTGTGGATGTGGTGGCGTGCAAGCCGCAGTAGAAGACCGCAGGGCCAGAAGTAGTCGGATGTCATGAGTGCATCTGGCCCGGCATTGCAATCCGACGTTTCATGGGAAATTTCCCGACAACCGCTTGGAGATTTGAAATGAGCATCAAACATGTAGTGGCTGCTGTAGTCCTGTTTGCCGCCGGTGGCGCCGCGATGGCGCAGGATGGTGCCGGTGCGTTTGCTTTCACCGAGACCGTCGATATCTCGAAGGTCAAGGTACCGGGCAAGGACACCAACGGAGACGGCTGTCTCGAACCCGCCGAACTCACCCCCGGCGGCCAGCTCGCCAAGCGCTTCGCCACCCGTGACACCAACGGCGACGGCAAGCTGTGCAAGGACGAGTACTTCACGCCGTAGTCCTTATGGTTGTGGCGGTTACGGGCGGCACTGCTGCCGCCCGCAACCCGCACTGAAGCGGGTTCCGTTTTGCGCTTGATTCGAGAACTCGCGATGAAGATGTGGCACACGCGGTCGCCGCCGCTGGTCAAGCTCGGCTTTTTTGCGATGGGGACCGAAGTCACGGTGACCGTCGCGGTGGGCCATCGGCGTCGGCGCGACGAAGCGACGGAGGCGATTGCCGAAGTCGAGCGTTGCATGCAGGAGTTCGGCCGTCACTGGTGGCCCTGGGGGAATGGAGCGCTTGCAGCGATCAATGCCGAACTGGCATCGGGTCGCGTCGCCGATATTCCGGCGAATATGCGGGGGCTGTTTTCCCGCGCCTGGGCCGTGCGCCAGATCACTGGCGGCTTGTTCGAACCGCGTATCGCCGAGCTGGTGCACCTGTGGGGTTTCGACGACATGGCGCGCCTGCGCGAGACGCCGCCGGACGCGGCGCAGATCGACCGGCTGCTGGAGGCGATGCGCATTGCACCCGCTTACGACGGCGGCGCCACCTACGGTCCGGCGCCCGGTGTGGGCTGGGATTTTGGGGGTATCGGCAAGGGCTGGATCGTCGACGCCGCGCTGGAGATCCTGCGCCAGCAGGGCTTCCCGGACGCGATCGTCGATGCCGGTGGCAACCTTGCAGTCAGCGGCGCTCGCGGCGACCGGCCGTGGCGCATCGGTATCCGCAACCCGCGCTCTGATCCCGAAGCGCCGACCCTCATCGCTTCACTGGCCGCGCGCGACGAGGCCGTAAACACCCATGGCGACGATCAGCGTTTTTTCGACTTCGAAGACAAGCGTTATTCGCACATCCTGGACCCCATGAGCGGCTGGCCGGCGCAGGGA
Organism: Panacagrimonas sp.; assembly: GCA_052387695.1. Classification (GTDB taxonomy): domain Bacteria; phylum Pseudomonadota; class Gammaproteobacteria; order Nevskiales; family Nevskiaceae; genus Panacagrimonas. The sequence goes on from JBQTIX010000071.1 coordinate 14,569, forward strand.
CTGCGATCGCTCACCGTGGTCCATGCGGACGGCTCGCTGGCTGAAGCGGGCGGGGCCGCGCTGTTCGTTGCCGGTCGCGAAGGCTGGCGGCGCCTGGCGCGGAAGCTCGGTATCACCCAGGTGCTCGCCGTGACCGACGACGGGTCCGTGCAGACCACCGCGGCCCTGGCCGCACGCATCAAGACCGAGCCGGATGTCACCCTTCACATCGTGTCGTGAACGCCGAGCGCCGGGTCATGGGGCTGCGCCTGATTCGTCCCAGGCGCTTGCAGATGGATACGAACCCTGCTCCAGCGCACCGGTATCCAGGGAAACCCTGTACAGGCTCTGAAACACAGTCGCGGGCATGGCTCGCTCCTGCATAGAGTTGGGTTCCGTTGGAGCGGGCCATGCCCGCGGCGGGGGCGCGTGCGGAATCCCGAAGGGCGCTCTGCACAGGGGTGAATTACCGGGTGGGT
>JBQTIX010000072.1:0-3446 GCA_052387695.1 Panacagrimonas sp.
CACGGCCTGCACCCGCCCGCCGTCAATGTCCGGCGTAGGTCGGTAGTGCATCAGTTTGAAATCCGTTCGCACCGAGTAGCGCCATTGCGCAGCAATGCTGCGTATCGAGGTGCCGGGCGTGCCCTCGCTACGCGACGCGTCGCGGCGCTACTCGGGCCGAACGGGGTTCTGGAATTCAAACTGGTGCACTACCCGTAGGTCCAGTAGCGGTGCCCTAAATAATTCAGAGCCGGAACCACCATAACCACCAGCGCAATGCCGCTCCAGTAAGGGTAGCCGTAGCGGGCCGCCAAGCCGGCGAGAACGACGGAAAGCAGACCGCCGGCGCCGGTCACACTCAGGAAACGAAGCAGGTTTGCCAGACCCGCCTGGGAGCCGAAAGTCCAGGTCGTGTTCAGCACATACGACAACGCGGTCGCGCAAACATAGGCCAGACCGTTGGCCAGGCCCGGGTGAAGGCCGGCCCACTCAATCGACAAGCTCGCGACAACGACATGGCAGGCCGTCGCCGCCAGACCCACCGCGACAAAGCGTGCGGCGCGGCGGCGCGGGTCCGAATCAGCCGGCGTCGGCACGCTGATGGGCGACGGCGAGCAGCGAAACCCCGAAAGGCAGATCGATCCGCGCCAGCAGGGCGGCCTCGCTCGAAAAAATCATTCGCAGCAGGGCATTGAGCGGCGCCCACGGGATCGCCGAGTTCGCCGATGGCGCCGTGGAAACCCAGAAGGCCCTGCTCAGCAGCCGTGTCAGCGCGATCAGCGGAAACAACCAGATATTGAAGTGTGTGATGCGCGACACCCTCAGCCCCGCGTCGTCGAGCGTGCGCGCAAGACCCGCGCGGGAATACCGGCGGTGATGGTGCAGCGCCGCGTCGTGCGGTCCCCACATCCAGGCATAAGCGGGCACGGTGATGAGGAACCGGCCGTCGGGCGCCAGATGCTTGCGCAGTTGGCGCAGGGTTTCCCGGTCTTCGTCGATGTGCTCCAGCACGTCGAACAGGCAGATCAGATCAAACCGCTCGCCGGGACCAAAGGGGATGGACCCCGGGCAGAACCCGGCCCGAAGGTCGAAGCGGCCTTCCGTTTTCGTTACGGCCAGTTCCCGCGCGCGCGCGCTCATCTCCATCGCGCTGACCGCGCCGAAACGGGACAGCATGGTCAGGTTGCCGCCGGTGCCCGAGCCCACTTCGAGGAGCCTCCAGAACGGTTTTGGATCGAGCGAGCCAATGAGCTTTTCGAGAATGCTGCGCCGGGAGACGAACCACCAGTGCCGGTCCTCGGTCGTCGCCATTTCTTCGTAGACTTCCGGATTCAAGGTCGAGCCCCCTTTCAATTCTTTCGGCGGCCCGGTGATAGCCAGGAACCAGCGCCTTTGAGTACGCCGGGATGATAGCCGCCTGCAAACACGCTCAGCTCGTCCGGCTAGTCCCGGTCCGCCCGGCGCAGGCGGTGCCGGAATGATCTTCCCCCGCCTCCTCACCGGCGACGCCGCCACGGCCCAGGACATCTTGCAGCAGTTGCTCCAGTTCGAGCGCATGGACCCCGCGCGACACCGGGAAATCAGCGGTCGCCAGTTGCTCGAATTGATTCGGCACGCGCACACGCATTCCCCGTTCTGGAAATCCCGCCTCGATGCCGCCGGCTTCGCACCGGAAAGCGGTATCGCCTGCTTTCCGCGGCTGCCCATCCTGACCCGCCGCGACCTGGCTGAAAATCTGCCGGCGATGCGCGCCCGCGGGCCTGAAATTGCGGACGACAAGATCCTCCATCACTCCACCTCCGGCTCCACCGGCCAGCCGGTGACCGTGGAAAAATTCCAACCGGTCTACGCGCCGCTGTTTCTCGCGACCACGCTGCTGGACCATCACCGGCACGCGCGCGACTCGCGCAAGACGCTCGGCAGTTACACGGTCACGGGCGATGACGCCGACGACCTGGGCTGGGGTGCGCCGCTGAGCTGGTTCGGCCCCACCGGGCGGATGTACCGGCGGCGGCTGGTGGAGCGCCCCGTCGAAGAACTGTACGACGCGGTGCTGCGACATCGCCCGCAGTACATCCTCTCCAATCCGACCGTGATCCGTGCGCTCGCCGGGCTTGCCGAAGCGCGTGCGCAGACGGCGCCGCCCGTCGAACAATTCATGTCCTGGGCCGGGCCGGTCACGCCGGAACTGCGCGATCTGGCAGGACGCGTGTTCGGCGGCGCCAGGATCACCGACCGCTATTCCTGCGAAGAGGTCGGTTACATCGCGTTGCAGTGTGCGAAGCACGATCACCTCCACGTCATCAACGCCCTGACCCTGGTGGAGATCGCCGACGACGAGGGCCGTCCCTGCCCGACCGGCGTCCCCGGTCGCGTGCTGCTGAGCAGCCTGCACAGCTTTGCCATGCCGATCCTGCGCTACGAGGTCGGCGATCTCGCGCAGTGGGGACCGCCCTGCGACTGCGGGCTGACGACGCCGGTGATCGAAAAGGTGCTCGGGCGCTCGCGCGATCTGATCACCCTGCCCAACGGTGCGCGGCGTTTCGTCGCCTTCGGCGGCGAGTTGTTCACCGGCATCGCGCCGGTGCGCGAATTCAAGGTCCTGCTGCACAGCGATGGCGTGATCGAGTTCATCGCACGTGCGCCCCGCGCGCTGAGCGCCGACGAGAAGACCGCGCTGACCGCGTGTCTGCAACAGCGCTTCGATTATCCCTACCGCGTCGTCATTCGCCAGGTGGACGACATGCGTTGGGGAGGATTCTGGAAACGCAAGGATTTCGTGCAGACCGGCCGGCCGTACGGCGATGGCCCGGGCACGGCGGCGATGGTCTGAAATGACCTCTGCACCCCCTCTGATCGAGCGCGCCTACGCCTGGCTTGCCGCCTGGCAGCGCTGTATCCGCGAGCGCGATTACGCAATGGCCCGCGCGCTTTTCTCGGAAGACGTCATCGCCTTCGGGACCGTGGAAGCGCAGATGTCCGGGCTCGATGCGCTGGTGCATCGGCAGTGGATGAAGGTTTGGGAAAACACCCGCGATTTCGAGTTTGACCTGAACCGCTGCGCGATCGTGCTCGCCCGCGGGGACCACTGCGTGATCGTCGTTCAATGGACCTCCATCGCGATGGCGCGCGGAAAACGGCGGGAGTCCGCGCGCTCGGGTCGCGCCAGCATCGTGCTCCGCGACGAGGTGGGCACGCTGCGCTGCATCCACACCCATTTTTCGATCGATCCCGCGCCGCAATTATTTTGCGCCGGTGCGCCGTAGCAGGTCGCGCGGCTTACAGAAAGGGTCCGCGCCACATGGCAGCGCAAGGTTGTGCGTCAACCAGAATGGAGATGCAGGAGCGACGTCCGTCGCGAACGTCACCCAACACCTGGCCTGGGGAGGTGGATTCGCTTAGCTTATCCACCCGTGGGTTGGCGCGACGTAAGGTGGTTAAGCGAAGCGCCTCCACCGCGGTCTTCC
>JBQTIX010000073.1:0-32345 GCA_052387695.1 Panacagrimonas sp.
TTATTCGCGAGCGGCTTTTTGTGTCTGGCAAGGCGTGACGACGAGTCATAGTGGACCTATGGCGAGGAGGAGCAACGCAGCCAGGCGCAAAAAGACGCCGCGAATAAGTTCGAGCAAGAGTGCAGCACTACACTAGAGTTGTTGCCAAGCCCGCGTTCGGATTGAGTTTGGGCAGGAATTGCGAGCACAAGCCGAGGGAATGCGCCGCCATGGGAAATTATAGTCGCTCCGGCTGGGGAATCGACACGATGTTGCGCGCGAGCCTGCTGGTGTGGACCGCCGCAATCGTCGGTTGCGCGGCGACCGTCGAAGCCCCGCCTGCACCGGTGCCGACCTCGCCGCCAGCAGCACCCATCCTTGTGCCGCCGAGCCCGCCGCCCCTTGTCGAATCGGTCGCAGAGCAACCGGTTGCAGTTCGCGAGGACGCGCCGCTGACCTACGTGGTCAAGCCGGGAGACACGCTCTGGGGCATCGCCAATCGTTTCCTGCTCGATCCCTGGCAGTGGCCCGAGGTCTGGGTCGCCAACGACCAGGTCCGTAACCCGCATCGCATCTACCCGGGCGATGTGCTGACGCTCTCGTTCATCGACGGCCGCCCGCTGGTGGCAAGTTCCTACAGCGGCCGGCTTGAGCGCCTCTCGCCACAAGTGCGCGAGTTGCCGCTGGAAGGCTCGATCCCGATGATTCCGATCGAGGCGATCCGCGACTTTCTGCGCGGACCGAGGCTGGTCACGACCGACGAATTGGGCGCTTCACCCTACCTGCTGGCCTTTGCCGAGGAACACATCGTCGGCGGTTCGGGCATGGGCATCTACGTCCAGAACCTCGTTCCGGACCAGCAGGCCTATCGCTATTCGGTGGTGCGCAAGGGCGCGCTCTATCGCGACCCCGACAACGGCGACCTGCTCGGCTACGAGGCCGTTCCGGTCGGCGAGGCCGAGGTGCAGGAATACGGCAGGCCCAGCACCGCGGTGCTGTCGAAGACTTCACGCGAAGCCCTGATCGGTGATCGCCTGCTGCCGGCCGAGTCCGAGGCCTTCCAGGAAAATTTCTTTCCGCATGCGCCGACCCGCCCGGTCGGGGGGCGGATCATCTCCGTGTTCGATGGCTTCTCCCAGATCGGCCAGTACCAGATCATCGCGCTCAACCGCGGGACCGACCACGGCCTGGAGCCGGGGCACGTGCTCGACGTAAGCCGGTCCGGCCGTCGCGCGCCCGATCCCTACGGCACTTACGGCAGCGTTGCGCTGCCCGAGCTGTATGCCGGGCAGGCGCTGGTGTTCAAGGTCACGCCGCGGGTGAGTTTTGCGCTGGTGATGTCGGCAGTGCGGCCGATCCATCTTCTCGACCAGGTCGAGAAGCCGGGTCGCGCGCGAAGCTGAGTCGCCGCCGAGGCGATGCGATGGCTCCGGAGGAACTGCGCGGCTGGCTGAAGCTGATCCGCTGTGCCGGCCTCGGTACGCGGACGACGCTCAACCTGGTCGAGCAGTTCGGGTCGGCCGCAGCGGGGGTCGATGCGGGGGCCAGCGCCTGGAAGCGGCACGGCGCCTCGGACGAGGCCTGTCGCAACCTGGCGAATCCGGACGAAGCGCTGATCGATGCCGACCTCGCCTGGTGCGAGGGTGAGCGCCGGGGGCTGATCGTCTGGACCGATCCACGTTATCCGGCGCGTCTGCGCGAGATTGCGTCGGCCCCGGCAGCCCTGTTCCACCGGGGCGATCCTGAGCTGCTGGGTCTGCCGCAGATCGCGATCGTCGGTTCGCGCAACGCCACGCCGCAGGGCCTGGAGACCGCCGAGGGATTCGCCACCGAACTGGCCCGACGAGGCCTCGCCATCACCAGCGGATTGGCGCTGGGAATCGACGGCGCGGCACATCGCGGCGCGCTGTCGGCAGACGGCATGACCCTGGCGGTCTGCGGTACCGGGCTCGACCGCGTCTACCCGGCGCGGCACAAGGCGCTGGCCGAGGAGATCGACCGTCGCGGGTTGCTGGTCGGAGAGTTTGCGCCCGGCACCGCGCCACGCGCCGAGAATTTTCCGCGACGCAATCGTCTGATCTCGGGGCTTGCGCTGGGCGTGCTGGTGGTCGAAGCGGCTCAGGAGTCGGGATCGCTGATCACCGCGCGCTTGGCGGCGGAGCAGGGTCGCGAGGTGTTCGCGATACCGGGTTCCATCCACAACCTGATGGCGCGCGGCTGCCATCAGCTCATCCGCAACGGCGCCAAGCTGGTGGAGACGGTCGATGACATCCTGGAAGAACTCGGCCCGCAGGTGAGTGCGTGGCTCAGGAAGGCGCGCCAAGCAGCCCCGGTTTCGAGCGACGAGCCTGGGGCAACGCATCGACATCAGCCGCTGCTCGACGCCATCGGCGACAGCCCCCAATCGGTCGATGCCCTGGTCGAGAAGCTCGGGCTGGGCGTGGATGCGATCAACACCGGGCTGATCGAGCTGGAGCTGGAAGGTCGCATCGCGACCTTGCCCGGCGGGCGCGTGATGTGCCTGCGGCCGACTGCATAGCGCAAGGTCCCAAGGCACACGCTCCACAGGTGTCGAACGCACAGTCGCGGCCATGGCCCGCTCCTACGAAATCCCTCCCCTGTAGGAGCGGGCCATGCCCGCGACCGCCCGACGCAGATTTTCCCTGATGGGGGTCGAGCTTGCAGGTGGAGTTTCAGCCCGACTTGCGAGCCCTCCCTGATGTCGGATTCAAGCCCGTTCTGTCGTCCGTCATAAGGCCGTATCGATCGCCAGCAGCGGCCCGCCGTCCCCGATCAACCGCCAGGTCGAGGCCGTGCCACACCGTTGCGCTTGACATACCCCCCCCCCCCCCTTCTACGATCCGGGACCAGGTATCTCCAGCAGCGAACTCGGGGGAGTTCGGAGTACCGGGAACACCGGCTTTCATCAATCAATCGGGCAACCGATCCGCACCATTGGGGCGGGCGGTGCGCCTAACAACCGGAGAAGGGCCGTGGGGATACGTCGCGTTGGGACTCGCTTGTCGTTGGGTGCGCAGAGTCGCCCGGATGCTGCATCTCGTGCCGAGAATAAATGGAGCTTCTGGCAAACGGTAATAAAACCTCGCAGGATTTTGTCCGGGTTGTGCCTGCTCCTGGCGATGCTGGTTATTGCATTAGGCCTTGGAGAATCAGCGAACGCTTTTTTTCCGACTGCCGAATCCGGGCATTCCGGCATCAGTGAGGACGCAATTTCGACGATTGGGCGGATCGCGTCTACGGGCGAAACACTAAAATTTTCAATAGCTGCAAAAACGCAGATTCGCGACGCGAATGCGGCGGTAGACGGCTTTTTTGGGCTGGGCGCCGACGGGCCATTTACGCATTGCGATGACGAACTCATACAGCTTTGCAACGATCGACTTATCACGCAGAAAAATTTGGTGATCGATCTGATCAAGGATCCCGCGACGCGCAACGGCGAGAAAGCGCGGATGGAACTCGGCCGGGCGCTACATACCCTGCAGGATTTTTATTCACACAGTAATTTTATAAACCTTCCAGCCGAAACGCAGACGAGCATCGAAGAGGCATTAGGAGTGAGCCCTATAGCTGTCCGTATCCTCGCTACGGGGCAAACCTGCGTCGATAACTTAAGCGATGGCGAATTGATAGACGAAGGTTTAAGCAAGCTCACAACAGGTCACTTTGGAGACGCCGAGCCTCCTAACAACAAGTGTGCGCACGGTTTTGTGGCCAACGCCGGGATACACAAGGACACACCGCTTCGCACCGGTCACGGAGAAGCCCGGGTCCGAGCCATTGTCGCCACAACAGATTACGTGAACCAGATTCTGGACTCAGTCGGCGTCGCGGGAAACGACGATGCGATCCGTGCGCTGATGGATATTCGCGGGACTCTGGGTTTCGTGATCGACAACACGGGGAGCATGGGCGCAGAGATAAACGGTGTGAAATCTACCGTTGGCCAGATCGTCACCGCCGCCCAAGATCCAAAAAACCGGCCGGATAATTATCTTCTGGAAGTCTTCGGTGACCCTTCGGTGGGTAGTGCCTTTGTTACCACCAACCCGAACTCATTATTGTCGGCTGTCGAGTTGATCTCGGTGGGAGGCGGAGGGGACTGTCCGGAACTGTCCCAGGGTGGCTTGCTGGAAGCGATCGAGAACGCTCGGGTAGGCAGCACTCTTTATTTCTTCTCCGATGCCTCTGCCAAGGATTCATCGATGCTGGGCAACGTTGAAGCCAACGCCAACGCAAAGAAGATCACCCTTGACTACATGCTGACCGGCAGTTGTTCGCCGATCGATCCTGCATACATCAGGGGCGCACAGAACACAGGGGGCCAAGTCTTTCTTATCGGCGAAAACGAAACCAATCTCTCGTTCGGGCTGATTGAGCCGTCGCTGACGGGAGACCTACGGCCGATGATCGTGGTCAACTCCAGCCTGTCACCCTCCGGCGCTCAAAGTTTCAACGTGCCAGTGGACTCGACCCTGACCGGACTCACCTTCTCGGTCAGCGCGGATACGCTCACCGGAGTACAAGTCGTTCGGCCCTCGGGGGCCATGGTCCTGCCGACCGACGCGGATGCCAAGATTACGGTGCTGTCGACGGGGCGTTTCATCACCCTTCGTTCGCCCGCGCCGGGACCGTGGCAGTTGCAGGTGACGGGCAGCGGCGAGCTGTCGGTCTCGGTGATGGGAAACAGTTCCCTCGAACTCTCTGATTTCAACTTCGTTGAACTGAGAGGACGGCCGGCGCACCAGGGCATGTTTCCGATCGACGGGCTCCCGGTCCTCGGCACTCCATCGACGATAAGGGCCAAGTTGTCCGGACCCATCGCGTCGAGCCAGTTCGAATTCGTGACTCCAGCGGGATTGACGATCAGGACCATCCCCCTCACGTCCGGATCGGACGATGTTGCCGACGATGAATTTTTCGGCACGGTGGATTTGCCGGAGGCTCCGTTCCGGGTGTCGGTACGCGGCACGGACACCAACGGCTTCCCTTATGTCCGGGCATTCTCGCCAATGATGCAGGCGCAATCGGTGAAGGTGCGGGCTGTGGGCGAACGCGTGCAACTCGTGCGCGGATCGTCGACACCGGTGCAGTTCGAGATCACCAACCTGGGCGCTGCAGGCACCTTCCTCGTGACCGCATCCGACGAAGCAGGATTCGTGATTGCGGTGGCGCCGGCATCGGTCACGGTGGCGGCGAACGGCACCGCCATGACCACCGTGTCATTGACGGCACCTGCGTCGGCGACCCAGGAATTCGACATCCTGACCGTCTCGGTGCGCAGTGCGTCGAATTCCGCCGTTCAAAACAGCGCACGTTTAGGCTTGCAGATTACGGATTCGGACCCCGATGGCGACAGCGACGGCGTACCGGATGCAATGGACAACTGCCCGGTGGTGCCGAATCCAGGCCAGTCCGACACGGACTCCGATGGCATCGGCAATGCTTGCGATGACTCCCAGCTGGGCCAATGCGATGGCAGAGCCGTCACCATCCCCGGCACCCTGGGTAACGACACGCTCAACGGCACCAGTGGCGACGATGTGATCGACGGACGGGGTGGCAAGGACACCATTGACGGTCGTGGTGGCAACGACTGGATCTGTGGTGGCCCCGGCAACGACGCGTTGACGGGTGGTGATGGCAATGACCGGATTCTCGGCAATCAGGGCGACGACAGGCTCTCGGGTAGCGCGGGCAATGACGAGCTGCTGGGCGGCGAAGGCAGGGATACGCTCAACGGCGGCGCCGGTCGCGACGAGTGCAACGGCGGACCGGACCGCGATACAGCCGCCGCCTGCGAGACGCGAATGGGTATTCCGTAAGGGCCGTAAACCGCAGGGGCGATGCAGATCGCCCCTAGGTCTCCCTCCCGCGCGAGCGGGAGCGAGATTCTGCAATGCCAGTGCCATGAGTCGCCGGCAGAGTCCCCCTGGACCCGGACCGGGCTCGCCGCTTATTGGCCGGCAACTGCGCAGATGTTCTTGTGACTCATGGACAGATTAACGCGGGCTCGGTAACGTCTGATTGTAAGGACGGCTTCCGGGACGCCGTCCGACCATCGCCAACACGAGGCCCTTGCCATGAAAGAGACCGTGCTGGACGTGCTGATGTATTTGTTCGAGAACTATCAGCATGGAGAATTTTCCGACGAGGACAACCAGGACACCCTGCGCGACGAGTTGACGGCCGCGGGTTTCCCGGCTGAAGAAGTCGATCACGCCTTTGCCTGGCTGGACGGTCTGTCCGAGCAGCGCCAGCAGCCGCTGATCTTCGGGCCGCGCGGCTCCCTGCGCGTTTACGCCCCCCAGGAACAGGCGCGTCTGTCCACCGAGTGCCGCGGCTTCCTTTTGTATCTGGAACAGCTCGGCATCCTCGACGGCCCGGCGCGCGAACTGGTGATCGACCGGTTGCTGGCCTTCCACGAGGAGATCGACCTGGAGCGCGTGAAGTGGGTGTGCCTGCTGGTGCTGGTCAACCATCCGGAGTCCGAGGAAGCCTTCGACCATCTCGAAGACCTCGTGTACTACCAAGGTCAGTACATGCATTGAGCGGAGTCCGGCCCTGGTCGCAGGGCCGGGGCATGAAGTCATGGGGGCCGCGGTCCAGCCACCGCGATCCGGTCTATGCTTCGCCATTCGTCGATTGGGTTGGGAGGAGAACCATGAACACCGCCGTTTCCTATTTGCCGACGGCTTTCGCGGCCGGCAACGCGAGCGAGTCTGAAATCCGCCGCGTGTTCGATCGTCAGCGTGATACTGCGCTGCGCTTGCGCACATCGACCGCGGACGAGCGCATCGCCAGGATCACGCGACTGCGCGACGCGGTGCTCGCACATCGCGAGTCGATTCGGGAGGCGGCGTTGAAGGACTTCCGCAAGCCGCCGGCGGAAGTGGATCTCACGGAGATCCTGCCGGTGGTGATGGACGCCAACGATGCACGCAGACACGTCAAAAAATGGATGCGGCCGACGGGCGTGTGGCCGACGCAGATGATGCTGGGCACCAAGGGCTATGTGCAGTACGAGCCCAAGGGGCGTTGTCTCATCATCTCGCCGTGGAACTACCCGGTGAACCTCACCTTCGGTCCGCTGGTGGCTTGTCTGGCGGCCGGCAACACGGCGATCCTCAAGCCGTCCGAGATGACGCCGAATCTGTCGGCGGTCATGGTGAAGATCACGCGCGAGATTTTCTCCGAAGACGAGGTTGCTATTTTCGAAGGCGACTCCGCGGTTTCCACCGCGCTGCTCGCGCTGCCTTTCGATCACATCTTCTTCACTGGCTCGCCGGCCATCGGCAAGGTGGTGATGGCCGCCGCGGCCAGGCACCTGACCAGCGTCACCCTGGAACTGGGTGGCAAGTCGCCGACCATCGTGGACGAATCCGCAGACCTGAAACTCGCAGCGCAGACCCTGGCCTGGGGCAAGTTCACCAATAATGGTCAGACTTGTATCGCGCCGGATCATGTCTACGTGCACGCTGCGGTGAAGGACGAATTCGTTCGGCTGTTCAAGGAGACGCTGACCGCGGCCTATGGTGAAGGCGCGGCGGCACAGCGTTCGCCGATGCTCGCGCGCGTGGTCAACGAGCGCCACACTCGCCGAATCAACGCCCTGCTGCAGGACGCCAAGGCGCGGGGCGCAAAAGTGCTGAGCGGCGACGTGGTGGACGAGAAGGATTGCTTCATCGCGCCGACCCTGCTCACCGACATTCCGCGCGACGCCAAGATCATGGACGAGGAAATCTTCGGGCCGCTGCTGCCGATCATCCCGTTCAGCCATCTCGACCAGGTCATCGGCGAGATCAACACGATGCAGAAACCGCTGGCGCTGTACATGTGGAGCCGCACCGAGTCCAACATCCAGGCGGTGATGAAGCGCACCAGCTCCGGCGGCGCCTGCATCAATCACGCGGTCGTGCATTTTTTACATGGCAATCTGCCGTTCGGCGGCGTCAACAATTCCGGCATCGGCAACACCCACGGCGTTTACGGCTTCAAGGCCTTCTCGCACGAACGTGCGGTGGTGCGGACGCGCTTCATGCTCGCGCGCATGTTCTTCCTGCCGCACAAGCGCTGGACGCAGAAGATCATCGATCTGTTGATGAAGTGGGTCTGAAGCGCGGAGCGAGGCAGCGCAAGAGCTGCCAGACGGTGGCGTAGACGAAGATTGAGAGAGCAAGGCCCTGTAGCCCCGCACCCGCTGCGAGCGCAGCAAGGGGCGTGTCGCCGTCGTCGCGTGCAGCCATCCGCATGAATGCCGCAATCGCGATTGCGGCGGCGATGAGGACTGCGATGCGGACCTCTATACGCATCCGCGGGCCGGCCGGGACGGGGACAGGGTAGGCCGGCGCCGTCCGGCGCCACCAGCGCAGCGTCCACCCGGCAATCAGCCCGATTCCGACCACGGCGCTGAGGTAGCCGAAAGCATCGAGCGCGCGGAGCGGCTGGCCGCCGACGGACATCAGTTCGGCGTCCAGCCAGGGGAACAATTGCCCCTGCCGCCAACTCGCGTGGGTGAACTCGTCCCACAGCAGGTGAGTCAGCGCACCGATCAGGATCGCGTTGCCTATCAGCATCCATTCCCGCCCCGTGCGCGGTAACAGCCGCTGCGGACCCAGGCGTCGCGCAAAACCTTCCGGAGCGAGTGCGACCAGCGGTGATCGCAGCAGCCCGCAATAAGTCACATAGGCGACCAGGCCCAGTGGCAGGCAGAACACGAACAGCCCCAGCACGCTGTGCGATAGGTATCGCGGAATGGGCGTGCCAAGGATGTAAGCAAAGTCCGGCACCATGCTGCCGATGACGAGCGCGGTGAGATCACCGTAGCGCCCCAGGGGGATGACGGCGGCGGGATGGGCAAGCGTGAAGGGCACGGTGGCGCGTCGGTGCATATCGGCTCAGAAGCCGGAGCATACGACCCCGTGGGATCGGGCCGGCGTCCGGGACGATCGCCGGCTGGCTTCAGGTTCCGGTCTTGCGCAGTGGTACCACGGAAGGATGCTCCTCGGCATAAATATCCGCTGTACCGGAACGCGGCATCAACGAACGGATCAGGAAGCGCAGGTACTCGTTGAATTCCGGGCCAGCCGGCAGCGCGTCCGGGTTGTCGCGACGCATGCGCACCGTGCCGACGAAGGTCGAATAGGCGAACGTGGCCCAGTGCCTCGCTTCCACCGGGTCCTGTCCGAGCGCGCGATAGCAACTCTCCAGGTACGCGCGCCAGGCTTCGCACACGCGCTGCACGCAGGCCCGCGCGGCCGGCGACCCGGAGCCGGACAACGCCAGCAGGATGCGCTCGGAGCGCTGGTCGGTATTCGCCGCCGTACGGAAGAGGGTGTGAATGCGCTCGCGAGGCAGCGGTTCCCGCTCCGCGGTGCCGATCATCTCCACGGTCTCGTGGCGCTCCCAGACTTCCAGTGCGCGCGCCACCAGCGCATCACGATTGGGGTAGTGCCAGTAAAAACTGCCCTTGGTCACGCGCAGGGTTCGAGCCAGGGGTTCGACCGCCACCGCTTCGACGCCGCCACTGGCGATCATGTCCAGCGCGGCCTGCGCCCAATCGTCGGCGGTGAGGCTGCGGCGGGTGCGCTGGATTTCTGGTTTCATAAGGCTTGATCCCATTCGGTCCGGAGGAGGACCGCAGGGGTCCACCATAAGGGTGCGTAGGGGGGCTGTCCCTAGCGGTCTTGCCGAGGGCGCCTGTCTGACCGGCAAGTGGCGATTCGACCGGCGCCGCTGCCCAGCGGACGAACCGGCGCCCGTTGGCGAGGTCTGTGCTATGTTCAGGCGACCTTCGGCGACCGCCGCCGACCCTTGGAGTTTGCTGCACATGTCCACCCGTTTTCGCACTGCGCTGGCGCTGTCGGCCGGCGTTGGCATCGGCATTTCGATCACCTTGGCACAGGGCGTGTTCGCCACCAAGGACAAGGCGGTCGTCGAACCGCTGCCGATGAAGGACTTGCAGACCTTCGTCGAGATTCTCAACCGCGTGAAATCGGATTACGTCGAGCCGGTCGAGGACAAGGTCCTGTTGGAAAACGCGGTGCGCGGCATGCTCAGCGGGCTGGATCCGCACTCGGCCTATCTGGACAAGGACGAGTTCCGCGAAATGAGCATCGCCACCTCCGGCAAATTCGGAGGCCTGGGCATCGAAGTGCAGATGGTCAACGGCTTGGTCAAGGTGATCTCGCCGATCGACGACACGCCCGCCGCCAAGGCCGGCATCCAGCCCGGCGATCTGATCATCAAGATCGACGATCAGCCCACCAAGGGCCTGTCGCTGGCCGAAGCCGTGCAGAAGATGCGCGGCGACCCCGGCAGCAAGATCGTCCTGACCGTGGTGCGCGAAAGCGCGACCGCGCCGCTTGCGGTGGAAATGCTGCGCGCCGTGATCAACGTCTCCAGTGTGCGTGCGCGCATGCTCGAACCAGGCCTGGGCTACCTGCGCATCTCCAGCTTCACCACCGAGACCGGCAGTGCCATGGACAAGGAGCTGGAGCGGCTCAAGAAGGAAGCCGGCGGCGAACTCAAGGGCCTGGTGCTGGACCTGCGCAACAACCCCGGTGGCGTGCTCGACGCCGCGGTGAAGGTCAGTGATGCCTTCATCGACAAGGGTGTCATCGTCAGCATCAAGGGCCGCGACGGCGACGCCAATCGCGAGTTCAAGGCCACGCCGGGTGACGAACTCGATGGCCGGCCGATCGTGGTGATGATCAACTCCGGCTCCGCCTCGGCGTCCGAGATTGTGGCTGGCGCCCTGCAGGACTCCAAGCGCGGCGTACTGATGGGCGACAAGTCCTTCGGCAAGGGTTCGGTGCAGACCATCATGCCCTTGCAGAGCGATTCCGCCATCAAGCTGACCACCGCGCGCTACTACACCCCGTCCGGCCGCTCGATCCAGGGCGATGGCATCGTGCCCGACATCTCGGTCAAGCCGCTCAAGGTGGCCAAGATCGAGGGCGCGCCTGACTTCGAGCCGATCAAGGAAGCGGACCTCAAGGGCAGTCTCGTCAACGAAAAAGGCCCCGCTGACAAGACAGCGGAAGAAACACGCAAGAAACTCGAAGACGAAGAGCAGAAGCTCGCCGAGACTGATTACACGCTCTACGAGGCCCTGAATCTGCTCAAGGGTCTCAACATCGCGCGCGGCCTGTGATGCGTGCGTGACAAGCGATGCGTGACGTCAACCAGATTGTTCTCGCCAGTCGCAACGCCGCCAAAGCGCGGGAACTCGAAGAATTGCTGGGGCCGCTGGGTTTCCGGGTCCGCAGAGTCAGCGAGTTCTCTCCGATCGAACCGGCCGAGACCGCGGCGACGTTCGTCGAGAACGCGTTGATCAAGGCGCGTCATGCCGCGGCTGTTTCCGGCTTGCCCGCGATCGCCGACGACTCTGGGCTTTGTGTCGATGCGCTCGATGGCGCGCCCGGCGTGCGCTCCGCCCGCTACGCCGGCGAGCCGGCCTCGGATGCCGTCAACAACGCCAAGCTGCTGGCCGAGATGGATCACGTTCCCGAGCCCGGGCGCGGTGCGGAGTTCGTCTGCGCATTGGTGATGCTGCGGCGGCCGGCCGACCCGATTCCGCTGATCGCCGAAGGTCGCTGGCGCGGCTCGATTCTCGCTGCGCCGCGCGGGGGCAACGGCTTCGGCTACGACCCGCTGTTCTACGTGCCCTCTCATCACTGTACCGCCGCGCAACTCGCGCCGGACGTCAAGAACCGAATCAGTCATCGCGGCCTGGCCATGGCCAAGCTGTTCGCGCAACTTCAGTAGTCCGCCGACATGCCGACGCGGTGACGATCCCCGTCTCGCTCTACGTGCACCTGCCCTGGTGCGCGAAGAAATGTCCCTACTGCGACTTCAACTCGCACCCGGCGCGGGGCGTCATTCCTGAAGATGCGTACGTCGCTGCGCTGATTTGCGACCTCGACTACGAGTTGCGCAATCCGGAGACCCGGCCGATCCAGAGCATTTTCTTCGGCGGAGGCACGCCCAGCCTGTTTTCCAGCGTCGCCATCGGCCGCATTCTCGAAGCCTGCGCACAACGTCTGACGTTCGCGCCCGACATCGAGATCACCCTCGAAGCCAATCCCGGCACTGCGGATGCCGCCAATTTCCGCGGCTACCGCGATGCCGGTGTGAACCGGCTCTCCATCGGTGTGCAGAGTCTCAACGACACTCGTCTGCGCGCACTGGGCCGCATTCACGGCCGCGCCGAGGCCCTGCGTGCGTTCGACATGGCCCGGGGTGCCGGTTTCGACAACATCAATCTCGACCTGATGTTCGCGCTGCCCGAGCAGACCCTTGATGCCGCCCTGCTCGACCTCCGCGAAGCGATCGCGCTATCGCCCGAGCACCTGTCCTGGTACCACCTCACGCTCGAACCCAACACCGAGTTCGCGGCGCGGCCACCGCCGATTCCGGACGCGGATTCTGCCGCCGCCATGCACGACGCCGGTTGCGCGAGGCTGGCCGATTCTGGCTTCTCGCACTACGAAACCTCAGCCTTCGCGCGACCCGACAGAAGGGCCCGGCACAATCTCAACTACTGGACGTTCGGGGACTATCTCGGCATCGGGGCTGGCGCGCACGCCAAGCGCAGCGCGCCAGAGCCTTCCGGACTCGGCATCACCCGGCGCGCGCGTCATCGCCACCCGCGCACTTACATGGAAACTGCGGGCACTGCTGCGGCCATTCAGGAGCAGCGCAGGGTCGAGTCGCAGGAACTCCCTTTCGAGTTCTGCATGAACGCGTTGCGCCTGCACGCGGGATTTGCGCCTGGGGATTACGAGACCTGTACTGGTTTGAGTTTCGAGAGCCTGAACCTCGCCCTCGACAAAGCGCGATCGCTCCGTCTGATTGAAGAATGCGGCACGGTGATCAAACCCACCGAACTGGGACGCCGACATCTCAACCGGCTACTGATGCTATTTAGCTAACGGGGTGCGCTGCGATCCGATGCGCGGTTCTTGAGGCAATGCGCAGGCGGACATATCATGTCCGCCTGCAAACAGCCGAACGAGATCCAGACCAATGGCCGGCGATCCCCATCTGATTTTGCCGAGCGATGCGCCTGCGTCGCGCGCGACGTTCTCCCGACAGGATCGTGCGCGCATGGCCAAGATGCTGATGTCCCTGTTCGAACAATGGGGTATCGACGTCTCCACCCAGGCCGAATTGCTCGGATTGTCGAAAACCAGCCGCACGGCCATCGCCAAGTACAAGAAGGGCGCCCCGTTGCCGGACAGTCGGGATTTGATCGATCGGGTGGGTAATCTCTTTGGCATCCACAAAAGCCTGCGTCTGCTCTACCCCCACAACCGCGAGCTGGTCTATTCCTGGCTCTCCCTGCGCAACCGCAGCCTCGATAACCGGACCCCCCTGGAAATCATGCTGGAGCAAGGATTGCCTGGGATTGCGGCGATGCGCGGCTATCTGGACTTCGTGCGAGGACTTTAGTGGCGCTGCTCGATACGGCCGTCCACTTCGAGGCAGACCTGTACCGCAACGTCGTCAGTATCCGGGTCTCGCAGACCCTATCGGACGATCTGGGAGCCGAGACAGCGGACTGGGACGTCTTTACGCGTGCAGAGATGGCCACCAAGCCGCGACGGCCGGTTCCGGCTGTCAACCGTCCTTTCGAGGACGGCTATGGCCAGGCGATTCTGTATCCGTTCGTGAAGCCGGCCTGGTTCGAGACCCGGTTCTCGAATGGCGCGTACCCAGCCTGGTACGGATCGCTGGACCTGGAAACCTGCGTACACGAGACCGTGCACCATTTCCGCAGACGGCTTATCGAGGACTCCGGCCTGCAAAACCATCAACGTCCGATCGTGGGCGAGCGACGGGTTTACCTCGTCGGTGCCGACGCCTTGCTGATCGATCTTCGCGTCAAGCTTGAAGAAGCCCCCGGCCTGATCGACACCGAGTCCTACGCCTTCTGCCAGAAACAGGGGCGCGAGGTGCACGGACAGGGGCATCCCGGGCTGCTGACCCGATCGGCTCGTTGCGACGGCGACAACGCGGTGCTGTTCGACCCGCGCTACCTGTCCAACCCGCGCGACCACTGCTACCTCACGTACCGGTATCTGCCCGAGTCGGGCGCTGTCGAGGTCGAGCGCCGGCCCGGCGTCGTGTGGATGACGCTGGGCTGATCTCATCGACCGCTACACTTGCGGGATGCAGAACCTCACCGACATCACCCCCCTCGTCGCCCATCTGAACCCCGCGCAGAAGGAGGCCGTCACGGCGCCGCCGGAACATCGGCTGGTGCTCGCCGGCGCGGGTTCCGGCAAGACCCGCGTGCTGGTGCATCGCATCGCCTGGCTGATCGCCGTGGAGGGCGTGTCGCCGCTGTCGATCATGGCGGTCACCTTCACCAACAAGGCCGCCAACGAGATGCGCGGGCGCATCGAGCAGCTCGTCACCGTGCCGATGCGCTCGATGTGGGTCGGCACGTTTCACGGCATTGCGCATCGCCTGCTGCGCCTGCACTGGAAGGAGGCGAGGCTCGCGCAGAATTTCCAGATTCTCGATGCCGATGACCAGGTGCGACTGGTCAAGCGCGTGCTCAAGTCCCTGGAGATGTCGGACGAGCAGTGGCCGCCCAAGGTCGTCACCGGCTGGATCAATGCGCAGAAGGAAGAGGCGCGCCGTCCGCATCACCTGCAGGATCTCGGCGACTACGCGCAGCGTCAGTACGTGCGCGTGTACACCGCCTACGAAGCGGCCTGCGAGAAATCCGGCATGGTCGATTTCGCTGAACTGTTGCTGCGGGCCTTTGAGCTGACCCGCGACAACGCCGACATCCAGGCGCACTACCGCCGCCGCTTCCGCCACATTCTGGTCGACGAGTTCCAGGACACCAACACGCTGCAATATTCCTGGCTGCGCGTGATGGCCGGTGACAGCGGCGTGATGTTCGCGGTCGGAGACGACGATCAATCGGTGTACTCATGGCGCGGAGCACGGATCGAGAACATGATCCGGTTCGAGAAAGACTTCGCCGGTACCGAAGTCATCAAGCTGGAACAGAACTACCGCTCCACCGGCACCATCCTCAAGGCCGCCAACGGACTGATCGCGCGCAACACCAACCGGCTCGGCAAGAATCTGTGGACCGACGGCGGCGAGGGCGAGGCGATCCAGCTCTACGCGGCCTTCAACGAATACGACGAGTCCGACTTCGTCGCCAACCGCGTCCGCGAGCATCTCGAGGGGCGCTGCCGGCATTCCGATCTGGCGATTCTGTACCGCTCCAACGCGCAATCGCGCGTGCTGGAAGAAACCCTGATCCGCACGCGCATCCCTTATCGCATCTACGGCGGCCTACGCTTCTTCGAGCGCCAGGAGATCAAGGATGCGCTGGCCTATCTGCGCCTGCTGCACAACCGCGACGACGACACCAGTTTCGAGCGCGCGGTGAACACGCCGACTCGTGGCATCGGCAACACCACGATGGAAAAACTGCGCGAGATTGCGCGCGCCAGCAATGCCTCGCTGTGGCAGTCGGCGAGGAATGCTTCTTCACAACTCGGCCGCTCGGGTGGCAACGTCGGGCAGTTTCTCAAGCTCATCGATGACCTCCACGTCGAGACCCGCGACATGGTGTTGTCCAAGGCGACCGAGCACGTCATCGCGCGCTCGGCGCTCAAGGATCACTATCGCAAGGAGAAGGGCGAGCAGGCCGAGTCCCGCTTAGAGAACCTCGATGAACTGATCAGCGCCGCGCGCAGCTTCGAGACGCAGCCTGCGCCGCAGCCAACCGACGAATCCGGCGCCGAGTCGGAACCGGTGCTCGATCCGCTGACGGCATTCCTGACCCATGCTGCGCTCGAATCCGGCGAGGAGCAGGCCGGTCCCGGCGAAGACTGCGTGCAGCTCATGACCTTGCACGCGGCCAAGGGACTGGAATTTCCGGTGGTGTTCATCGTCGGTGTCGAGAACGGGCTGTTCCCATCCATGCGCGCGGTGGACGAAGGCAATCTCGAAGAGGAAAGACGCCTGTTCTATGTCGGCATCACGCGCGCGCGGCGCAAGCTGTATCTCTCCTATGCCGAGATCCGTCGCGTTCACGGCGTCGAACAGCTCGGTGCGCCTTCAATGTTCCTCAAGGAAGTACCGGCCGATTGCATCGTCGAGACGCGGCCACGCGCGGGCGTGCTGCGGCCGGGATTCGGCGCGCGAGAGCCCAGCGTTGGATACGGACAGCGTGGTGGCGGATTGGGCGGGTATGGCGGCAACCACGCGGGCGCGTACGCAGCGAGACCCATGGCCCGACCCTCAGCGCTGGCCGGGAGCGGTACCGGCCC
The DNA here is from genome assembly GCA_052387695.1 of Panacagrimonas sp. Taxonomy (GTDB): domain Bacteria; phylum Pseudomonadota; class Gammaproteobacteria; order Nevskiales; family Nevskiaceae; genus Panacagrimonas. Next base: position 16,308 of record JBQTIX010000073.1, read on the forward strand.
TGGCGGATTCAAGCTGGGCCAGCGCGTGGATCACGGGAAATTTGGCGAAGGGACGATCCTCGCGTTCGACGGCGACGGCGAACGCGCGCGGGTCGAGGTGAAGTTTCGCGAGGCCGGTACCAAGTGGCTGATGCTGGGTATCGCCAATCTGCGCGGGTTGTGAATGAATGAGTGAGCGAGCTTGATGAACGGAACAATGATCGGGTTGATCGTGCTGGTGGTTGCAATCCTGCTTGCACCGTTCGCGGCGCTGCGCGCGGTGTCCGTGTGGAAGGCCCGCCGCCTGCCGCCACCCTTGCCGAAAGAGGACCCGGACGATCGGGATGGCAGCGGCGGTTCGTCCTGGTGAGGCGGTACGCAGGTCTCACGCGGTGAGCATTCTGAATGTCGCGATCGCGCTGATGGCGTTGATCGTCGCCATCGTGGTGTTTCGCGCGCGCAGGCGGCGCGAGCGACTCGATCCGCTGCCGACGCGTTCGCCGTTGAATAAGAACGATCTGCTGGATGATCGCCTGTCGGTGATCTCGCGTCTGAGCCCCGAGCAGCGTGGCCGCTTGCACGCGCAGGTCGATCGCTTTCTGAAGGAGAAGCGCTTCGTCGGATGTCAGGGGATTGAAGTAACCGACGAGATGCGAGTGCTGATCGCCGGCATGGCCTGCCTGATGATTCTGCGCACCGGTGCCCAGGTGTTTCCGCAACTGAAAAAGGTACTGATTTATCCCGGCCCGTTTCTGGTGTCGGTGCAGGAGCCGGACGAATTTGGCCTGGTGCCGGATCAACCGGAAGAGCGCATCGGCGAGTCCTGGCAGGGCGATCGCGTGATCCTGTCCTGGCCGGACGTGGAGGCGGCGCTCGACGGCGATGAGGTCAACGTGGTGGTCCACGAGTTCGCGCACCAGTTGGATGACGAGAGCGCGGCGGGAGAAGGCGCGCCGATCCTGTCGGACTACACGCGCTGGTCGGAGATCATGAAAACCGAGTTCGAACGCCTGCGCCGGCATCGCCGACCGCGGGTGCTCGATCCCTACGGCGCCGAGAGCCCGGCGGAGTTTTTTGGGGTGGTGTCGGAGGCGTTTTTTCAGCGCGGCGCGGAGCTTGTCGAGCACCATCCGCAGCTTTATGCCCTGTTGCGCGATTACTACGGGTTCGAGACACGCGGGGATGCTGGTGGCGATCGGGCGTAGGTCGGTGGTAGGTCGGCTCAAGCCCGCGCGCCTTTCGCGGGCGGAGTCTACGGGCGCGCGTTATCGGTGGGGGCGCGCGGTGTCGGATCCGCCTTCGGCTTGAGCCGACCTACGACCGCCCTGCGCCGTGGCGCTGGGCGGTACCGTGTTCAAGCGAATTCAGACTACTCGTCGGCGCCCAGGCAGCGCTGCAAGAACAGCGCGGTCGCGTTCGTCCCCAGGTCGCGGTTCGATTTCTTGCGAAAGCCATGCCCCTCGTCCTTCGCGAGCAGGTACCAGACCTCGCCGCCATTGGCACGCACGGTCGCGACGATCTGCTCGGCTTCCGAGGCCGGCACTCTCGGATCGTTGGCGCCCTGGATGACGAACAGGGGCTTGGTGATCCTGGCTGCGTGGGTGGTCGGCGAAATGCGTTCCAGGAATTCGCGCATCGTCGGGTCGCGCTCGTCGCCGTATTCGACTCTGCGCAGGTCACGTCGATAGTCCTGCGTGTTGTTGAGGAAGGTGACGAAGTTGCTGATGCCGACCGTGTCCACCCCGCAGCGCAGGCGATCGTTGTAGTGCGTGAGGCTGGCCAGGGTCATGTAGCCGCCGTAGCTGCCGCCGGCGACCGCGATGCGTGTCTTGTCCAGCTCAGGTCGCGTGCCGATCCAGTCCAGGAGGCTGCCGATGTCCTTGACCGAGTCCTCGCGCAGGAGGCCATTGTCGAGTTGCAGATAGGTCTTGCCGTAGCCGTCCGATCCGCGCACGTTGGGGACGAGCACCGAGACGCCCATCTCGCGCGCAAAAAATTCGGTGATGGGCGAGAACGTGGGCAGGGCCTGGGCTTCGGGACCGCCGTGAATCTGGATCAGGACCGGGCGCGGGCCGCTTGCTGGCGCGCGATAGTAGTAGGCCGGAATTTCGCGGCCGTCGAAGCTGCGGTAGCGGATCAGTTCGGGCTCGGTGAAGCCTGCGACATCGAGGCCGCCGGTTTCGCTAAAGGTCCAGCGAAGCAACTCGCGCGTGGCGATTTCGATCGAATATACGTCGCTGGAATTGCGCGCGCTGTTGACGACAAATCCAAGCCGTTTGGCGCCGGGATCGAAATCGAGTCCGCCGATCACGCCGCGCGGCAGCTTCGGCAGCGGCATCGGCGACCCGCTCTTGAGATTCAGAACCCGCAGTTCGGAGAAGCCATCGACATTGATGGTGTAGGCGAGATAAGCGCCGTCGCCGGAGAGTTCGACCTCCTCCACGTTCCAGGACAGGTCTGCACTGAGCACGCGCGCGCCGCTGCCGTCGAAATTCTCGTAACGAAGCTGCTGCACGTCCGCGCCCTCGTCAGAGACGTAGTACAAGCCGCGGCCGTCACGCGAGAAGCGCGCGGCGCCAAACGCGATCTTCTCGATGGAGGGATGAAAGCGGGTCGGCGCGCCCCCTTGCAAAGGCACCAACCATAGCTGCGTGTCGGTGATCGACACGTATTTCTGCGCGAGCAGGCGACGATCGTCCGGCGCGAAGTCCAGCGCCTCCCAGGACCCTTCCGATTCCAGCACCGGCCGGCTTGCAGCCTCGCCCCGACGCAGGACGTGGATGTCGGTATCGCGACCGTTGCGGCGCGTGGTCGAGAAGGCCAGCACGTCGCCGATGTTGGATGCCAACGCGCTGGTGTTGCGCGACTTGCCGTCGGTCAGCAGGGTGGCGGCGCCGCGGGAAAAATCGAAGGCGTAGAGCTGGTAGAACTCGTTGCCGCCGCTGTCCTTGCCGAACACGAAGCCCTTGCCGTCGCGCATCGGCAACGCCTGCGCGATCGGTTCCGGATAGAAGCTGAGTTGATGACGAGCACCGCCCGGCATGTCCACCCGATGCACCTGGGCGGTCTCGCCGAAGCGTGTCGTGATCAGGATGCCGCCACCCGGCAGCCAGCCTTCCAGCGAGGCGCCGCGCGTCTGCTGGAACTGGTTGAGACGCTCGGCGAGGGCCGTGGGAATTTCCGGAATGCCGTCGAGCACGAGGTTGCCGCGCTCGACACGGGCCGGCGTTGCATCCGTCGCCAGGGCCGTCACGGACAGACCGGTCAGGATGGCGGCCAGCCCGAAGCGATACATGAAGTCTCCAGTCTGGCGCGCAGCGGCGCTCATTTCAGCGACACCACGCGCCCGTCGATTCCGCCGATCCTGAGCTGCGCCAGCCGCGCCTGTGCCTGCACCTGGCTCGTCGCCGGCCCCACGCGGACCTGGTAGAGCGTCTGGCCATTGCCGCGAGTGGTTTTCGCGATGCGCGACTCGACGCCGCTCAGCGCAAGGGTGGCGCGTTGCCGTTCGGCATTTGTCGCTTCGCGGAAGCTGCCGACCACGATGACGTGAGTGCCCGCTACGGCCGGGCCCGGCGACGGTTTTTCTGGCACGGGTACCGGCTCAGGCATGGCGGGTGGCGGCGTCGGTATCGTGACCACCGGCGGGCTTGACGGGCGAGTCTCCGGCGTCCGGGCACGCGGCACGTCCACGCTTTGTTCCTTGAGCAGATCGTAGAAGCTGAACTCGGATTCCTTCGCGGGTTCGATCTCGATCTTCGGCCTGGGCAGTGGCGTCACGGGCCGCGTCACGGTGTTCTGCGCCATCGGCATCGGTTCCGGCGGCCGCCCGATGTAGACGAACGCTGCGATGACAAGCCCCATCGACAGTCCGGCACTCAGCCAGATCCAGCCCGGCAGGCTGCCCGGCCCGGTTGAGGCGGGCTTGCGGTTGGATGCAACGTAATCCTGAGGCATTGCTGGCTACATGCTGTCCGGTGCGGAGACACCGAGCAGGCTCAATGCATTCACCAGAACCTGCCGGGTCGCCGCGATCAGAGCCAGGCGCGCTGTCTGGAGTTCCACGTCTTCGGCGAGAAGGAACTTGTGCGCGTTGTAATAGCTGTGCAATGCGTCCGCGACTTCGCGCAGGTAGAACGCCAGCATGTGCGGCGAGTACTGGCCCGCCGCGGCAGCCAGGATTTCGGGATAACGCTGCAACACCGTGAGCAGGAGTTTTTCCTGCGGCTCGACCAGCCGGTGCAGTGTCGCGTCCGCTGCCGCGGCATCGAAGCTCTGCCCGCGCTCGGCGAGCTGGCGGAACACAGAGGTAATGCGCGCGTGCGCGTACTGCACGTAGAACACCGGGTTGTCGTTGGACTGCGAGCGCGCCAGCTCGATGTCGAACTCCAGGTGCTGGTCGTGCGAGCGCAGCAGGTAGAAGAAGCGCGTCGCGTCGCGCCCGGCCTCGTCGATGAGATCCTGCAGGGTCACAAAATTGCCGCTGCGCTTGCCCATACGCCCGGAGGACAGCGTGACGAATTGCATGAGTTGCACGCGCAGCGCGTCCTTGCGTCCGGTCAACGCCTCGATCGCGGCGCGCACCCGTCCAATGTAGCCGTGATGATCCGCGCCCCAAACGTCGAGCAGCAGGGGGTAGCCCCGATCGAGCTTGTCGACGTGGTAGGCCAGATCGTTGGCGAAGTAGGTGGCGGCACCGTCGGCCTTGAACAGCACGCGATCCTTCTCATCGCCGAACGTGCTCGTGCGCAGCCAGGTGGCGCCGTCCTGCGCGTACACGTGGCCCTGCGCGCGCAGTCGCTCGATGGCGGTTTTCGCGAAGCCGGAGTCGAGCAGACTGGATTCCGAATACCACTGATCGAAGCGCACGCCGAAGGCTTCCAGCGTGGCGCGGATCGCGGTGAGCTGGTCGTCGAGCGCCGCACGCTGGATGCGTGCGTAGTCTTCCGCGCCGAGCAGGGTGCGGGCGCGTTCGATCAGGGCGTCGACGAAGCGTTCCTGCTCGGTCTTGACCGCCGCCTGGGTCTTCTCGTCGGCATTTTCGGCTGCGCGCGGCTCGGCCGGCAGGCCCTCCAGCAGGGTATCGGCAGAATGCCGGAAGGCGTCGCCATGGGTCTCACGCAGCCGCGTGGAGGTCGCCAGGATGTAATCCGCCGGATAGCCGCGACGCGGAAACGACACCGTCTCGCCGCAGGCTTGCAGGTACCGAACCCAGACGCTGACCGCCAGGATGTCCACCTGCCGGCCCGCGTCATTGATGTAGTACTCGCGGTGCACGTCCCAGCCGGTGGCGGCGAGGATGTTCGACAGCGAATCGCCGTAAGCCGCACCGCGACCGTGCCCGACATGCATCGGCCCGGTGGGATTGGCGGACACAAACTCCACCAGGATCCTGCCTTTCGACCGTGAATCGTCGCGGCCATAGGCCGCGCCGGCCGTCAGCACCTCGCTCACGACGGCCTGGAACGCTGCGGGTGCGAGGAAGAAATTGATGAAACCGGGACCGGCGATTTCGATTCGTGCAACCGATGTCGAACTTGGTACGTGTTTGACCAGTAGCTCGGCCACTGCACGCGGCGGTTTTCCGAGCGACTTGGCGACGATCAGGGCCAGATTGGTGGCCAGGTCGCCGTGCTTGGTGTCCCGCGTCGCGTCGATCTGCGTGGCGGGTGGCCAGTCGATGCTGCGGCCGAGTTCTGAAGACAGCGATGCGAGCGCCTGCGACAGCAGCGCCTGAAGCCGGGATTTCATGGGAGGGAGCAAGAGAATAAGCTCGACGAGTTTAGCCCGCGCCAGTGCGCACCGTCATGCCAAAGAGCCGTGCTGGACGGTACGTTAAAGCCGCTGGCCGGCGCCCCACCTACGGTCATCGGTCGTGCTGCCGCTTTCATCGGTCGCGTCCACACAGGCGAACCCAGCGCGCCCAAGATGGCGTCCATCGAGGGTGCAGCAAGAAGCAGCGACACGGCACCTTCCGAACTCCAGGCGAACGCGTACCACCACGCGAACGCCGACGGCCCCGGGAGGCCGTGGATACCTCCTCTCCCCCCTGACCGGGCTCCGGCTTGCCGCCCCGGTTCTTTTTTGCCCCTCGCTCCTTCCCCTGGCGTCGGTTTCGGGCGAATCGGCCGAATCTCGATTCGACATTCCGAACCGGCGTCCCAAACCGCGTAGAATTCGCGCCCTTCCTGAGACGGGATGCTCACGTGCAGCGGTCGTCCCGTCTCCTCGACCCAAAACCAGTGTGCAGGGATCAACGATGAAGAAGTGGCGTTGCCTGGTGTGCGATTTCGAATACGACGAGGCCAAGGGGCTGCCGGAAGAGGGCATTGCCCCGGGCACTCGCTGGGACGACGTGCCCGAGAGCTGGACTTGCCCGGATTGCGGTGCCTCGAAGGCCGATTTCCAGATGGTCGAGGTCTGATTGGGCCAGGACTGGATCGGGCGGCTTGGACTTGAGCCGCATCCCGAGGGTGGTTGGTTCCGGCGCATTCACGCCGAGCCGCAGCGCGTCGAATCCACCAACGGGCCACGGGTCGCGGCCACTGCGATCCACTATCTGCTGACCAGGGCCGCGCCGGTCGGGCACCTGCATCGCAATCGCTCGACCATCCTGCATTTCCTGCAGAGTGGCGGGCCGGTGGAGTACGTCCTGCTTGATATCGCTTCGGGCGAGCGCCGTGTGGTGCTTGGCTTCGAAGCCGGCCAGTCGATCCAGCTGGTCGTGCCGGGCGGAATCTGGAAGGCGAGCCGGCTCGTCAATGGCGCCCATCACGCGTTGGTGTCGGAGGTCGTGGTGCCGGGCTGGGACGCGGCAGATCACGAATTCATGGACCTGGAAACGCTGGGGCTGAACTTTCCGGAACACGTCGCTGCCTTGTCGTCCCTTGTATGCACCCGTTCGTAGGTCGGTTCAAGCCGAAGGCGGAACCGACACTGCGCGCCTCGACGAAGGGTGCCCGTCGGCTCCGCCCGCGAAAAACACACGGGCTTGAGCCGACCTGCAGCCGACCCACGCCAGGCGATTCTTTCCCATTCCATCCGCAATCCAAAAATGTCCCAGTTCGATCAAGTCTCTGTCCTCAAGAAAGCCAACGTCTATTTCGATGGCAAGTGCATCAGCCACACCGTTCTCCTGGCCGACGGCAGGCGCAAGAGCGTCGGCGTGATCATGCCTTCGACGCTCGTCTTCAATACCGGCATGCCGGAGGTGATGGAACTGATCGAAGGCCGTTGCCGCGTGAAGCTCGCGGGCGAGCCGAGTGCGAAGGAATACACCGGCGGTCAATCCTTCAGCGTGGCGGCGAACTCGTCATTCGAGATCGAAGCGATCGAGCCGGTTCACTACGTCTGTCACTTCGGCTGAGGCAGCGCAAGGCCGTCGGACGGAGCGTCTGCTACCCTCTCGCCCCTTTTTCGTGAAGCGCTGTTGCGACGCGCCAGAGTCCCATGAAGTTCGTCACCGAAAACACCCGCATCCGCTCGATCCGAGCCGTCTCCACGCCGGCCCAGGTGCAGGCCGAACTGCCGTTGTCCGAGACTGCCGCGCAGACGGTGATCGACACGCGACGCGAGGTGCAGGATGTGATCGCCGGTCGCGATCCGCGCCTGCTGGTGGTGGTCGGGCCGTGCTCGATCCATGACACCGGGGCGGCGCTCGAATACGCCGGGCGGCTCAAGGGCCTGCGCGAACAGCACAAGAAAAACCTGCTGATCGTGATGCGCGTGTATTTCGAGAAGCCGCGCACCACGGTGGGCTGGAAGGGCCTGATCAACGATCCCGACCTCAACGACGGCTACGATATCGACCGCGGCCTGCGCATCGGCCGCAAGCTGTTGCTCGATCTCAACGAGAGGGGCATTCCGGCCGGCGTCGAATACCTCGATATTCTCACGCCGCAGTACCTGTCCGACCTGGTGTCCTGGGGCGCCATCGGCGCGCGCACCACGGAGTCACAACTGCACCGCGAGATGGCCTCCGGCCTGTCCTGCCCGGTCGGCTTCAAGAACGGTACGGACGGCAGCGTGAAAGTCGCGGTGGACGCCTGCCTGTCGGCCCGTTCGCCACACCGTTTCCTGACGCTGACGCAGGAAGGCCAGGTGGCGATCTTCGAGACTGCTGGCAACGAGGACTGCCACATCATCCTGCGCGGTGGCAGTTCCGGTACCAACTACGACGCCGCCAGCGTAGAGGCCGCGAGCGCTGCGATGATCAAGGGCGGACTCAAGCCGCAGATCATGATTGACTTCAGCCACGCCAATTCGAGCAAGCAGCACCGGCGTCAGGTGGTGGTCGGACAGGACGTGGGCGCGCAGATTGCCGCTGGAGACGCACGCATCGTCGGCGTGATGATCGAGTCGCACCTGGTCGAGGGCCGGCAGGACATCGGCCCTCGCGAGCAGATGGTTTACGGCCAGAGCGTGACCGACGCCTGCATCCACTGGGACGACAGCGTGGACGTGATCCGCGGCCTTGCGGCGGCGGTCGCGCAGCGGCGCGAGCGGTTGGCAAAAAGCGCCTGATCGGATCCGGGCGGCTAACCCACGGCCCGGTGCCTATTGCTCATCCGGGGCTGGATATGCCACCGATAGAAACTCGCGCGTGGCGGCGTGGACCGACCTGCAGCAGGTAGGTGGCGCCCGGCTTTAGCATCAGCGCCTTGTCCTCCACACGCTGCTGATCAACGCGCACTGCACGCTGCTCGATCATGCGTAAGCCCTCGCCGTTGCTCGCGACCAGGCCCGCTTCCCTGAGCACGCGGGCCAGCGGAAGGCCGGACTCGGGTCCCGCGATGTGCACGTCCGGGATGTGGTCCGGCAACGCGCCTTTCGAGAACTGCTCGATGAAAGCCGCGCGAGCCGCCTCGCCGGCACCTGCGCCGTGAAATCGCGAAGCGATCTCCACGCCCAGTGCCATCTTGACGTCGCGCGGGTTGGCGCCTTCATCCACGCTCTGTTTCAGCGCCGCCACTTCCGCCAGCGGCCTGAACGACAGCAACTCGTAGTAACGCCACATCAGCGTATCGGAAATGGACATGATCTTTCCGAACATCTCGCGCGCGGATTCATTCACGCCGATGTAGTTGTTGAGCGACTTGCTCATCTTGTTGACGCCGTCCAGCCCTTCGAGGATCGGCACCATCAGCACGCACTGCGGCCTCTGGCCATACGCCTGTTGCAGATGGCGGCCCATCAGCAGGTTGAATTTCTGGTCGGTGGCACCGAGTTCCACGTCGGCCCTGAGCGCCACCGAGTCGTAGCCTTGCAACAGCGGGTACAGGAACTCGTGGATCGCGATGGGCTGGCCGGATTTGTAGCGAAGGGAAAAATCGTCGCGCTCGAGCATGCGCGCGACGGTCTGTTGGGCGGCGAGCCGGATCAAGCCTTCGGCGCCGAGTTGATCCAGCCAGCGTGAATTGAATTCGATCACCGTGCGTTCGGGATCGAGCACCTTGAACACCTGTTCGCGGTAGGTCTGCGCGTTCTCTTCGACCATCTCTCGTGTCAGCGGCTTGCGCGTCTCGTTCTTGCCGCTGGGATCACCGATCATTCCGGTGAAATCGCCGATCAAGAAAATGACCTCGTGCCCGGCCTCCTGGAATGCGCGCAGCTTGTTCAGCAGCAGGGTGTGACCAAGATGCAGATCCTTGGCCGTGGGATCGAACCCCGCCTTGATCCGCAGGCGCGTCCCGCTGGCCGCCGCGGCCGAGATGCGCGCGCGGAATTCTTCCAGAGGCAGGATTTCAGAGGTGCCGCGTTCGAGTTCGGAGAGTGACATGGACAAGAATCGGTTGGCAGCCGCGACCCTGCCGATGGGCGGAAAAATCAATGAGCTGACGAAGCGCAAAAAATCAAACCTTGCGCGGGATTCGGATTTATGTTTCCTTACGGCCTGTTACGCCCCAAGTGCGAACTGCGTCACATTCCTACAAATGCGTCGGGCGGGCCCGCAAGACTTCGTCCTGCGGACAAAAAAGTCTTATTCGAGTCAATGGGATGAAGCTAGATTATAGCCCAGCCGAACCGAGCCCCCGTTCGGCTCGCCGTATCGCCGCCGCCGCCGCCGCCTGTGTCCTCGGGCTTGCGGCGCTGATCTCGCGGGAGAGCAACGCGAACCGTCATTCGCTCGACGAGCCGCTGGTGCCCGAAGCCGCGGTCGCCGACGGCGTCGCCTACGACGAGGCGATGCAGTCGGCGGTATCCGACACGCTGGAGGTGCCTTCGGCAAGTGAGTGGACCACCCTGCATGTCAAGGCGGGACAGAGCCTTTCGGACCTGTTCAAGGCCGAAGGTCTCTCGCCCGACCAGTGGATGGCGCTGGTGGAACTCAATGGCGATGCGCGGCAACTCAAACGGCTCAAGACCGGCGCGAAGCTTGAACTCCGCCGGCAAGGCGACGAGCTGGCGGAATTGCGCTACGCCATCGACGAGGTCCGCACCCTCCAGATTCACCGGGTCGAGGATCGTTTCGAAGCCAGCACGCTGACTGCGGAACTGGATCATCGTACCCGCACGATCAGCGGCAGCATCGACAGCTCGCTGTTCGTGGCGGGCCAGAAAGCCGGACTGCCGGTGCGGATGGTGATGGAACTGGCCGAGCTGTTTCGCTACGACATTGACTTTGCGCTGGACCTGCGCGACGGGGATCGTTTCACGGTCGTCCATGAGGAGTTGTACAAGGACGGCAAGAAAGTGCGCGATGGCGACATGCTGGCCGCCGAGTTCGTCAACCAGGGCAAGCGATATCGGGCGGTGCGGTTCATCGATTCTGAAGGCCGCTCGGCCTTCTACACCCCGGAAGGTCAGTCGCTGCGCAAGGCGTTTTTCCGCACGCCGCTGGACGTGGTGCGCGTGACGTCGCCATACAACCTGCGCCGGCGTCATCCGATTCTCAACACGATTCGCGCGCACAAGGGGGTGGATTACGCGGCATCCTCCGGCACGCCGATCAAGGCCACCGGCGACGGCAAGGTCGAGTACGTCGGGTCCAAGGGTGGCTATGGCCGCACCGTCGTGATCCAGCACGGCTCTCAGTACGAAACCCTTTACGCGCACCTGTCGCGGTATCGCCCGGGTCTGAGGGCCGGCACATCGGTGAAGCAGGGCCAGATCATCGGCTACGTCGGCTCGTCAGGGCTGGCGACCGCGCCGCACCTGCATTACGAATTCCGCGTCAACGGTCGACACAAGAACCCCATCAGCATCGCCCTGCCGCGCGCCAACCCGATTTCGCGCAAGCAGATTGCGGCGTTCAAGGCACAGGTTTCGCCGCTGATCGCGCGGATCGACTCGGGGGCAACTCCGCTATTGGCGGTGTCGAAGGTTCCGGCTCCGGCCGCCATGCCGGCGATTTCCGCCATCTCGTACCCCGCTCCCCGCTGAGGTTCAGGCGGTCGTTCGCGTGCTCAAGCGCGAACGCTATCTGGGCCTGATGTCGGGCACCAGCCAGGACGGCATCGATGCTGTGCTGGCCGAGTTCGTCGATGGGTGCTATCAGCGCGTCCTCGCGGCGCATTCCGCGAGCTACTCCGCAGAACTGCGTACCGAGTTGATCGACCTGAGTCGCGAGGCCACACCGGTGAGCCTGTCGCGACTCGCCACGCTCGACGTTCACGTTGCGGATGCCTTCGCCGATGCGGCACAGGCGCTGATCCGGGAGTCCGGAATCGAGCGCGAATCGATCAGCGCGATCGGCAGCCACGGCCAGACCGTTTTTCATGACGCGGTGGGCGCGCAGTCGAGCCTGCAACTCGGCGACCCCTCGCGCATTGCGGTCCGCACGGGTCTGCCGGTGGTCGCGGATTTCCGGCGCGCCGATGTGGCGCTGGGAGGTCAGGGCGCGCCGCTGTTGCCGGTGCTGCATCACGCGCTGTTCGCCCATGCGGACGAGCCGCGCGCGGTGCTCAACCTGGGCGGCATCGCCAACCTCAGCCTGTTGCCGAATCTCGATCCAGACCTGGTGCGCGGATTCGACACCGGTCCGGCGAGCTGCCTGATGGATGAATGGATCGAGCGCCATCAGGGCGTCCGGTTCGATGTGGATGGCTCCTGGGCGGCTTGTGGCGCATTGGACGGGGCCCTGCTTCGGCGCTGGCTGGCCGATCCATGGTTTCAGCTAGATCCCCCCAAGAGCACGGGTCGCGGACAGTTTCATCTGGCCTGGATCGAGCAACGAACACCCGACCTCGCGCAACGAGCGGCAGCCGACGTGCAGAGCGCGCTGTGCGAGCTGACGGCAGCCACGGTGGCCGACGCCCTGAGCGCCCACGCCTCCGCCACGCGGCGCCTGCTGGTGTGCGGAGGCGGCATCCGCAATCGTTTCCTGATGTCGCGGCTGCGCGCGCGGTTGCCGGGGCTGGCGATCGAGAGCACGGCGGATCATGGGCTCGATCCGCAATGGGTCGAGGCGACGGCATTTGCCTGGCTGGCGTGCCGGCGCCTGCGAGGCGAGCCCGGCAATCTGCCTTCGGTGACGGGCGCACGCCGGCACGCGGTGCTGGGCGGAATCTATTCGCCCTGATCGAGGGGGTTGTTCAGGCGCGGCCCAGAAACTCCAGCGACAGCCGGTTGAATTTATCGGCGTGCTCCCACTGTGCCCAATGACCGCAGCGGCCGAACACGTGCAGATCGGCGTCGGGCAGTCCCCAAACCAGTTTCAGCCCGTTGTCGAGCGGCACGAAGCGATCGTCGCGACCCCAGATCACCAGGGCTTTCGACTTGATCTCGGACAGGCGCGGCGTCAGGTCCACGAATAGCGCCTTGGGATTCAGCTCGTTGCTCTTGACGAAGTTGGCCAGATGTTCGGCACTCCTCCGCATGCCGTCGAGCCGGCTCTGCACCAGTTCCGGAGTCAGCGCATTGGGGTCGAACACCAACACTTGCAGCATCGCTTGCAGGTTTTCCATCGTCGGGAACCTGTACAGCTTCATCAGCAGCTTGATGCCCTCCTGCGGCGAGGGCTGGATCAGGCTCTGGCCAAGTCCGGCGGAGCCCATCAGGACCAGGCGATCGGTGCGTTCGGGATACTCCAGCGCAAACGTCAGCGCCGACAGACCGCCCATCGAGTTGCCCACGAGATGCGCTCGTCGGATGCCAAGAGCATCCATCAGCGCGCACACCGCGCGCGCGTTGATGAGTCCGCGCGGATCGGCTGACACGATGGGCGATGATTTGTTGAAGCCCGGGCAGTCGAGCAGGATCACGCGATAGCCGGCCTCAGCGTAAGCGTCGAAGTTGCGGTTGAAATTGCTCCAGCCGCTGGCGCCGGGGCCGCCGCCGTGCAACATGACGACGACAGGGCCCTCGCCCGCTTCGTTGAAGTGCAGTCGATGGCCGCCGGCTTCGACATGGCGGCTGGTGGAGGCTTCGGTCAGATGGGTCATGGGAACTCTCAATAGAAAGTGGACGTAGATCGGATAGACCGGGTGTAGGTCGGATCAAGCCCGCGCTGTTGCGGGCGGATCCGACGTCGCGTGCGCCGTCGGCTTGAGCCGACCTACGAAAATTCAATCAACACCTCGCCGCTCTCCACCCGCACCGGATACACCTTGATGCCGCAACTCGCCGGAATCGCGCGAACCGCGCCGGTACGCAGGCAGAAGCGCGCGCCGTGCATCGGGCACTCGATTTCCATGCCGTCGAGAGCACCCTCGGTGAGAGCAAAATCCTCATGCGAGCAGTTGTTCTCGAACGCGAACCACTCGCCCGCGATGCGGCAGATCCCCAGCCGTTGCGCCGCATGCCCGACCGGCTGCATTTCGCCGTCGGCAAGATCGCTGACGGCACAGGCACGGATCAGGTTCATCAGAAAAAGATGCTGAGGTTGTTGGCCAGCAGGGTGGCCTGATCGAGCAGGATCAGACGGTCCGCGATCTTCCAGCGCGTCGGCCCGGCGTCCGGCCGCAGGCGGTCGATTCGCTGGCCGACGAACAAGTCCACCTGCCGTTCCAGGCGCGAGCGATACAGCAGGAAACAGCATTCCACGATCCATTCGCCGGTCACGTCAGCCGGCTTGAGATACACGTTGCTGACGCAGTGCCGGGTGCGCGACGGCGGCATCTCGGCCCAGGCCTTGCCGGATTCGAGGCGCTTGATGCGCTGGGCGAGCGTGAGCCGGGTTTCGTCGAAGAAAGTCGCGACATCGCCCGCCGCTGGCTCCGCACCGACCGCGCGCTCGTGATGGTTGGTGCGTGCCGGCATGCGGTAGCGCAGGTCTTCGGTGAACAGCGCGAGCCAGCTGCGGTATTCGCGGCGATCGAGCAGGCTGGCTTCCTCGTACAAAAAACGTTCGACGCTGAGCTGGAGGTGCGGCGTGACCTCGCTCATGAACTCGCCCCCGCATTGATCTCCGCCCAGCTATCGCCGGCCATCATGCGCGCCCAGCGCCCGTACAAACCGCGCGCGGCTTCTTCGGAAAACACGTGCCCGAGCCGGCCGGGAAAGCGTGGGTCTTCGCGCCGCCCGCCGAGACCCATCTGGAGATTGAAGCGCTGGCGCCGCGCCACCGCGCCACGCAGCACGCGCTGCACCTCGATCCAGTTTTCGCCGTCGTCCTGCTCGAAGGTGCCGCCCGGGCTGAAGGTCCGCGCGATACCTTGGCGCCAGCATTCCTTGACCTCGGCTGGCGCATCGGCGTCCACGATCGACAACGCCCATATTTCGATCTCGTCGGGCCCGCGCGGATGCCAGACTCTCAGGGTGTTGATGCCCGGCAGGAAGGACAGCGTCGGGAAGATCGTCATGTGCTGGCCATTCATGCCCCTTGCGCGACCTTTGCCCAGACGCGCGGCGACCCGGGGACGGCTCTCCGTCAGATAGCGGGCGACCGGTTCGCCGACGATCGCGCCGATCAGCGCGTTCCGGTCGTCATGGGTGAAGAAGCCGGTGCCGTGACCGCCGGTGTCCGAGCGCCATTGCAGACCATCGGTGGGCCAGGCCGCCGCTTCGGGCGGCGCGCCGTCGGGAAGGATCGCGAAGATTGGCGAAGAGTGCGACAGCGGCGCGTGGTACATGTCGCTGCAGAACTGTTCGGCGGCGAGTTTCCAGTTGCAGGGAATCACCCATTTGTGCACGCCGCCGATGGCCTCGGTGCCCGCCTCGCTGCGATCGAACATGATGTCCATGTAGAAGCGCGCGTCGCCGAGCGAGTCATATAGTGAGGGCGCGGTCTGGTCCCAGCAGCCCATGATCAGGCCCTTGTATTCCTCGACCCGCGGCACTCGCATGGCGCCCCAGTCGGCCTTGTTGAGCTTGCCGAGATAGCCGCTTTTCTCTTCGCGCGCGCTGACCAGCTTGCCGGCGTTGTCGTAAGCCCAGCCGTGGTAGGAGCAGGTGAAGTACCGGGCGTTGCCGTGATCCAGCCGGCACAGCTTCATGCCGCGATGACGACACTGGTTGAGGAAGGCGACAACGCTTCCGTCCTTCTGACGCGAGACGATGACCGGGTCCTCGCCCATATACGTTGTGAAGAAGTCGCCAGGCTTGGGAATCTGGCTGCGATGCGCCAGGAACAGCCAGCTACGGCCGAACACGCGCTCCAGTTCCAGCTCGTACAGCCCGCGGTCGCAGTAGATGCGCGGGTCCAGCGTGCCGTTCTCCAGATCGACCAGCGCGCGGATGTGCTGCGCAGTCCATGCACTGCTGCCGTCGGGTGCCCCGTCTCTCGCCATCAGCTTCTCCTCTGCTTCAGGGTCGTGGCTTACGCCACTCTTACTGTGCCGCCCCGCAGTTGCACGCCGCGATTGAACCTGCCCGCCAGGGGGCAGGACGGACCCGACGTCTGCCATCCGGAGAGCGCGGCGTCGGTTCCGTCTGCGGCTTTAACCGACCGACAGCGGCGTCCCTGAGCCGCTGCGATAGTCCCGAAAACCCGATGTCAGTGTGCCGCCAACGCAGGTCGAAAAATAGGGTAGTGCATCAGTTTGAATTCCAGCACCCCGTTCGGCCCGAGTAGCGCCGGCCCGTTCGTCCCGAGTAGCCGCGCAGCGGGCGTACCGAGGGAAGCGTCGCGTATCGAGGGCATGCCCGGCACCTCGATACGCGGCATTGCCGCGCAATGGC
>JBQTIX010000074.1:0-21573 GCA_052387695.1 Panacagrimonas sp.
TGGTCGTGCTCCTCGCACAGTGGGTCTTCTTTGTCGGGTTCGGGCTGCTGTATCTGATTTCGCGGCGCACCGCGCACCGCGTCGTCGGTTACTTCGAGGAAGAGGCGGTGCTCAGCTATACGCTGTACCTGAAGGAAATCGACGAGGGTCGCTCGCCCAACGTGCCGGCTCCCGCCATCGCTCGGCACTACTGGAAGCTGCCCGCCGACGCGAGCTTGCGCGATGTGGTGCTGGTGGTGCGTGCCGACGAAGCGCATCACCGCGATGTCAATCACGGTCTGGCGAGCAAGCTTTCCGGCGAGCACGACGGTCATGAACCTGCCGCGCCCTATCCGCAGCATGCCGACCCCGTCCGGGTGGACGCTGCACCGTGAGCAACGCAATCGAAGAACTGACAACCCGGTTTCTGAAAACCTGTGACGAGGCCGGGGAGAGCGAGCAGCGCGTCATCGAACGCCTGAATCAACGCCTTCACATCAGCCACAACACCGATCAGGAATTCCAGGAAAGCATGACGCTGGGGCAGCGCCTGGCCGACCGCATTGCAAGCTTCGGCGGCTCCTGGACGTTCATCCTCATTTTTCTGTCGCTGCTGCTGTTGTGGATCGTGCTCAACACGATCGTGCTGGTGCAGTTCCGCGAGCCCTTCGATCCCTATCCTTACGTTTTTCTCAACCTGATTCTGTCAATGCTCGCGGCCTTACAGGCTCCGGTGATTCTCATGTCGCAAAACCGCTCCGCAGCCAAGGACCGGGCAGCCGCGCAACACGATTACGAAGTGAACCTGAAGTCCGAACTGGAGATTCTGGCCCTGCATCAAAAGATCGACGCCTTGCGCGAACGGCAATGGGCGGAGCTGGTGGCGATGCAGCAGGAGCAAATCCAGTTGCTGAAAAAATTGACAGAGGCGCCGAAGCCCGCGTAGAGCGAAATACTTCCGCGCCTTGCTCGGTAGACACACAGAAGTCACGTAGTCCAGGTCGCCGAAATCTGGCGCCACGGCAGCGTGGTCTGCTCCTGGCCGCTGGACCTCAGGGCTTCGGCGCTGCCGGAGAATCCGGAAATGACAGGAATCGCCCCCTAGGTGGACGATTCCGTCGAAGGGCGCTGGACCGTGGCCGAGGCCATTGCTCTCGATGTGCCCGCGCCGGTGATCACGCTATCGTTGCTCGCGCGCCTGCGCTCCCGTGACGCGGACTCGCACTCCGACAAGCTGTTGGCCGCTATGCGCAATCAGTTCGGCGGGCACGCGATCAGGACCGAGTGAGATGAACGGTGGCGGCACCCTTATCGACCGCGGCAAGCTCGCCGAAGTCCTCGCCGGACAGTTCGATGCCAACTCCTGCCTGATCGTGAAGTTCGCGTCGGTCGATGCCGCGAAGGCTTGGTACCACTCCGCTGCCTATCAAGCGCTGGTACCGCTCCGCGATGAGGCCATCACCTCGACCTTCATGTTGATCGAAGAGCCGAGCCTAGGCGCGTCCGTAGAAAATCGTGGTGATCGCAGGAGCGATGCCTCCGCGATCATCGCTGGGCGGGTCGCGGGGAAATCTTCGCGTCCATCTTCAGCGCGCGTCTCTGGCCCCGCACGGAAGCGCCGTGCCAGCGACGGAAGGAGCGGCTCAGCGACGTCGGGTCGCCGTATCCGAGTCGCGACGCCACCTGCGTGACGTTCAGACCGGAGTGCTTCAGGTACTTCTGGGCGAGATCTGCGCGGACAGAGTCCTTGATGGAGCGGAAGCTCTGTCCTGCCTGGTTCAGGTGCAATTGCAAGGTGCGAGTTGAAATCCCAATGACTTGGCTCACGTCGTCCGCGGAACACGACCCATAGGGCAGCAGCGCGCGGATCAAGCCCTCGACCTGGAGTTCGATCGGAGCAGACGGAAGTCCCTCGTCGTCGCGCAGCATCTTTTGCACAAGGGATCGCACACGGGGTTCCGCGGCTGAATGTGGACGACGCAGGATCGCCGCGTCGAGCTCGATGGAGTTATGTTCTCCATTGAAGTGCAGATGGGGTCCGAATATCCGCCGGTGCAGCCGCAGGTCCGAAGGCGCTTCGTGCCGGAAATACACACCCGGAGGTGTCCACCCCGGCGGTCCGTGCAACCGGATTTCGCCGAGAATCGTGGCGACCGCGAACTCCGACATCTGCACTTCGCTCTCGCCGTGCCCGGTGGCGACCGACCAGTGTAGAAGACCGCCGGATTTCGTCGGCTGATACGCCATCACGGCGGCACTGCTGTAGAGGTCGAAGTGCTTCGCCAGGTCGACGCACATCTGCTCGACCGTCAACGCATTGCGCAGCAACAGCCACAGCGGTCCAATCACCGCGCCCAGGTGGGCTCCTGCCGACATCTCCAGGCCGAAGGTTCGGCGTCGGCACGTCGTTGCCGCCAGTTCAAAGAACGCCATCACTGCGCGGCCACTCACAAGCAGGTCAGGATCCGACAGGGCAGCCATCGGAATACCCGCCTTTCGGGCAATCGGGCCAGGTTTTCGCCCGCACTGCCGGATCTTTTCTGCGGTGCCGCTCAGGATGACGCTACGGACCAGTGGACCGGCCATGCTCAGGCTCCTAAATCTCTGCGCAATCTGCCAGTTTATATGCGGATTCTGCCAAGTGCTGCGCGACGCCGCCCATTATCCTAGTGTCACCCCGGGCCCCAGGACGGGCCATAACGAGAGAGGAGACCGCATGAACGAGCAATTCGACGTCGTTGTCATCGGAGCCGGCTTTTCCGGCCTGTACGCCATCCATCGGCTGCGTGACGATCTTGGCCTCAATGTCGTCGGAATAGACGCCGCCGGCGGTGTGGGTGGTACGTGGTGGTGGAACCGCTACCCCGGTGCGCGTTGCGACATCGAGTCCGTGCACTACTCCTACTCGTTTTCCGACGAAATCCAGCGCGAGTGGAAATGGTCCGAGCGGTACTCCGGACAGCCCGAGATTCTCCGCTACCTGGAATTTGTTGCAGACAAGCTCGATCTGCGCCGCTCCTTCCGCTTCGGTCGTCGCGTCATCTCGACGGTCTGGAGCGAGGCCGACGCGCGCTGGACCGTGAGCATGGATAACGGGGACAGCGTCACCGCGCGATTCGTGCTCGCCGGCACCGGCAACGTGACGGTGCCCAAGTCTCAGGCCGAATTCCCGGGAATCGAACGCTTCAAGGGTCCGGTGTATGTCACCAGCAGTTGGCCGCACGAGGGTGTGGACTTCAGCGGCAAGCGCGTCGGCGTGATCGGCACGGGCTCCACCGGCATCCAGCTCATTCCGCAGCTCGCGCGACAGGCGGCACACGTGACCGTGCTTCAGCGCACGCCGAACTATGCGGTGCCGATGCAGAACAAGAAGGTCGCTCCCGAGCAGCAGCTGTGGAACGCGGAGCACTCCGAGCAGGTGCGCGACAAGACGCGGCTACGCTTCATGGGGGTGCCTTACGACAACCCCGATGCCAGCGCGCTGGACGTCAGTGCCGAGACGCGGCGCGCGCGCTACGACGAGCTGTGGGCAAACGGCGGCTTTCATCTGCTGGCCTCGGGCTATGCCGACGTGCTTACGGATGAGCGCGCCAACGACACCGTGGCCGAATACGTGCGCGAGAAGATCCGCGAGCGGGTCAAGAATCCCGCGGTGGCAGAGATGCTGTGCCCCAAGGATCATCCCTATGGGACCAAGCGGCCGGCGGTGGAAGAGGACTACTACGACACGTTCAATCGCGACAACGTCAGCCTGATCGATCTGCGCGCCACGCCGCTCGAGGAAGTGACCGAGAAAGGCATTCGTATCGGCGGCAAGGAGCACGAGTTCGATGTGATCGTGCTGGCCACGGGCTTCGATGCGGTGACCGGCGCGCTGTTCGCTCTCAACATCGTGGGCCGCAACGGCGAGCGGCTGCAGGATCGATGGGCGCAGGGTCCCAAGACCTATCTCGGCATCGCGAGCGCAGGGTTTCCGAACCTGTTCACCATCACGGGTCCGACCAGCGCCATCGTGCTCTACAACAACCCGCTGGCGATCGAGGACCACGTCAACTTTGCGGTCAACGCGATCCAGCACGTGCTCGCCAGGAACGCGAAGACCTTCGAAGCGGACGCAGCGGCCGAGGCGGCCTGGTTCACGCTGGTCAGCGACACGCTGGAGATGACGCTCTTCCCGCGCGCCAACTCCTGGTACATGGGCGCCAATGTTCCGGGCAAGCCGCGCGGCGTGTTTATGTTCGCGGGCGCGGCCCCGCTTTATCGCGAAATGGTCAAAGACGTGCTGGACCACGACTACGCCGGCTTCAGCATCGACGGCGCACCGGCGGATCGCGTGCCGCCGATGATCCGCATCGACGCCGGTGTGGCGAGAGTCGTGGGCGCCATGCTGATGGAGGAGACCAAGTCGCTCGAGGAATGCTCGGTCGAGGAGGCGCGCGGCGTGGTCGAGGACTTCATCGACTTGCAGAAGCCGGTGCCGGCGTCCGTCGAACGGATCGAGGCGACCTATCCGGGTCCCGCAGATGCGCGCCCGGTCTATATCTATAAGCCCAAAAACGCGAAGGGTCCGCTGCCGGTGATCGTGTATCTGCATGGCGGCGGATTCATCGCCGGCAGCATCAACATGTGCGCTGGTGTCTGCGGTTGCCTCGCGGACGATCTGCAAGCCATCGTGGTCTCGCCGAGTTACCGGCTGGCACCCGAAGCGCCGTTCCCCGCCGCGACCGACGACAGCTACACGGCGCTGAAGTGGACGGCTGCAAATATCGCGAAGCACGGCGGTGACCCGAAGCGACTCGTCGTCATGGGCGAGAGTGCCGGTGGCTTGCTGGCCGCCGTCGCCGCACAGCGTGCGCGCGACGAAGGTGGCCCTGCGCTCGCCGGCCAGGTGCTGATCTATCCGACCATCGACGCCGAAGCGAACACCCGCTCGCGGATCGAGTACGCGAATGGGCCGGTGCTGAAGACGATTGCGGCGGTCGGCATGTGGGGCGCTTACCTCGGTGATATGGCGAAGGCCAGTTCACCCTTGGCATCGCCGGGTCGCGCGAAGTCGCTGGCCGGTCTTGCGCCCGCGTTGATCCTGTCTGCGGAGTGCGATCCGACCTGCGATGAAGGCGAGGACTACGGCCGTGCGATGCAGGCGGCCGGCGTGCCGGTGCGGATTCATCGCCTGGAGGGCCTGGTCCACGCGGTGTTCTACATGTCTCGCTACGTCCCGCGGACTGCCGAGATCACGCAGCAGATTGGCGCGTTCCTCGCATCACTCCAGTCGGAAAGCAAAGCTCCCGCAGCCGAGGCGCTCGCCTAGCTATGAGTGGGCAGCCGCCGTCCGCGTTTGTGGCGCAGGCGTCGGCTGCCTGGGAACGCACCCTCGCCGATGCTCGTTTCCGTCTATGCAGTTGCCGTCCTGGAGCGAGCAGCCGCATCGCTCCGCGCGGATGAAAGTTCTTCGAAATCCGAATCGAAGTACTCGGCGGGCTCGCGTTGACCCGCCTGCCGGCGTTGAGCTTCCTGCGCACGCAACTCGGTGCGCCGAATTTTTCCTGAGACCGTTTTCGGCAGCGGCTTGGTCTTCACGGGCGCCAACACGGCGCAGCGCCTCTTGCTCGGTCGACATCGCGCGGTTAGCGCGACTTCGCCGGCAGCGCCGCCTCGCGAATGTGCTCGATTTCTGCGACCACTTCGTCGATGAAGGCTGCCGCAGCCGCCGGTATCGGACGCTCTGCGAGCGTGGCGACGATGACCGGCGCGCGAACATGCGCGAGATCGGCAATATCGAGCATCGCGAATTCCGCAGGCGAAAGTTCCGGTGGAAACGCGCGGATGACGCCGGCAGTGATCGCATCGGTTTGGTGGACGATGTGGCGGATGACGGTGAAATCTTCCGCCTGAAGAAAGAGGTCGTGGAGTTCCTCTGATGACTTGCCACCGCCGTAGTGCTCCATCAGCCACGACAGATACCAACGCGGCAGCTTGGGCACCAGCAGAGGGTACGGCAGCACGTCCTTGATCTCGATCTTCGGCAAGCGCGTCAAGGGATGATCGCGCCGGCACAGAATCACCGGAGAAGACATGTCGAAGGTGCGCAGTGCAATGCCGGGGTCCAGTGCATCGAATGGCGAGCCCACGTACACATCTACCCGTCGCGCCAGCAGTTCGCGCTGCAATTCATCCCAGCCTTGGGTGTGCAGCCGGAACCGCAGCCTGGGGTACTTGCGCAGCAGCCGTGCCAACGCCGGCGCGACAATGATGTCGGCCATCCAGGGATCGGAGCCGACGATCACTTTTCCCGAGTCGAGATTGCGCAGCAGCTCGATTTCGCGCCGCGCCTGATCGAGCGCGGAGGTGGTTTCGCCCGCCACCCGCGCGATCACCTCGCCGTACTCCGTGGGCCTCACGCCGCTCGCGTCACGGACGAACAGCGGCACACCAAAATCCTCCTCGATCCTGCGAATGCTGACCGACAACGCCGACTGCGACAGGTGCAGAGCCTCTGCGGCGCGACGGTAGTTGCGGTGCTCGTGAAGCGCGAGCACGTGACGCAACTGACGCAGCGATTCGGCCATGACAGAAATCGATTGATATTCGAAGAATTATGAATTGGACGCGCGCATGGTCGTGTCGTCAACTGCACTGGTGCGATCTGTCCGCACGCCCGAAGAGACAAGTACATGAGCATTCACGCGCTGACATCTGATGGAAGCACGGTCATCTACACGGATCGCAGACGCTGGTTGTGGTCGTTGTCGCTGGCCTGGCCCTTGTTGCCGGTCGCCTCCTGCTTGCTGGCGGTCCACTTCGGCAACGCGGCGTGGTACTGGGCGACGCTCGCCATCTGGTACCTGATCGTGCCGGTCATCGATCACCTGCTGCCCGCCGATTCCAGCAACCCGCCGCCCGAAGTCGTCCCTCAACTCGATGCGGATCGCTACTACCGGTATCTGACCTATCTCACCGTCCCGATCCACTACCTGACCCTGCTCTACACGGCCTACGTCATCGGCGCGCAGGACTTGGCGTGGTATTCGGTGCTGGGTCTCGCGCTGTCGGTCGGTGTGGTCAACGGGCTGGCCATCAACACCGGTCACGAACTGGGACACAAGACCACAACCCCTGAGCGCTGGCTCGCCAAGACCGTGCTCGCGGTGGTTGGTTATGGGCACTTCTTCATCGAACACAACAAGGGCCATCACAAGGACGTGGCGACGCCGGAAGATCCGGCCTCGTCGAGAATGGGCGAGAACATCTACGCCTTCGCCTGCCGCGAGATTCCGGGTGCCATGCGGCGCGCCTGGGCGTCCGAGAAGACGCGCCTCGCGCGCGGCAACAGCAGTCCCTGGACCTTGAAGAACGAGGTGCTGCAACCGCTGCTGATCACCATCCCGCTGTACGCCGCGCTGATCTTTGCGTTCGGCTGGATCATGCTGCCGTTCCTGTTCGTGCAGGCATTCTGGGGCTGGTTTGGAATCCTCAGCAGCGCGAACTACATCGAGCATTACGGCCTGCTGCGGCAGAAGCTGGCGAGCGGCCGCTACGAACCCTGCCAGCCGCGCCATTCGTGGAACTCCAATCACGTGATGTCGAACCTGATCCTGTTCAACCTGCAACGGCACTCGGATCATCACGCGAATCCCACTCGTCGCTATCAGAGTCTGCGCGCCTTCGACAAGCTGCCGGAATTCCCGAGTGGCTATCCGCTGATGTTCATGATCGCGCTGCTGCCGCCGCTGTGGTTCGCGCTCATGGACCCGAAGGTCATGGCCTGGGGCGGCGGTGACTTCAGTCTCATCAACGTGCTCAAGAGCAAACGCGCGCGACTAGCAGCACGTTACGACCGCGGCACCGCGCAAGCCGACGCCGTGTGATAGCGGCCTACCGCGTCAACGGCAGCTCGCGGCACGCGGGAGCGTTTCGGCAATCGCTTCACGCCGTGCCCGGTTGCAGATGCTGGTTCAACCAGAGCGCAAGCTGCGCGGCCGGCACGGCGCCCGACAGGCGCGCCACTTCCACACCGCTCCTGAACAGAATCAGAGTGGGGATGCTGCGGATGTTGTAAAGCGCGCTGGCTCCGGGCGCCGCATCGCTATCGACCTTGGCAAATCGCACTTCGGGCATCTGACGCGCCACAGTGGCGAAAATCGGCGCCATCGACTTGCATGGCCCGCACCACGCGGCCCAGAAGTCCACGAGCACCGGCAGTTCGGTGTTGGCGATGAACCTGGGTAGCGCGGCATCGCTCAGGTTCGCCGGTTCGGCTGCCATCAGCATCGCGCGGCAGCGCCCGCACACCGGCGCATCGCGCAGGCGCTCACCGGGAATGCGGTTGGTGGTGCCGCAACCAGGACAGACGAGGTGCATGGCGTTTTTCTCCTTCAGATGCCTTCGGAGCCGGTGAAGAACAGATACCGCGCGAGGTCGTTCAGCAGATACATTTCACGGACTCCTCTTGGCCGCTTTGTCAGCGGCAGGGTCCGGTACATCGGCGGGTTTCCCGGCCACGATCTTGCGGCCGGTGAACATCGATGAGATGAGATTGCCGCCCTCCCGCAGTTCGGTGATGACGACCGCGCCGATGTGGATGACGATCATTCCGGCGAGGACGAAGAAGCCGTACAGGTGCGCCGTGGCAACCGGCTCGCGCATCGCCCGCATGTCCGCATACGAAGTCTTGTCGTACATCTCCGGCGTGTACGGCACAAGCGTGGCAGGATCGATGCCGGGAGCAGCGATCCATTGCGCGATCCAATGTCCGAACGGCGGAAAGTAGATGTCGGTTCCCGCCAGCACCAGACCCGTGAGCGCCTGCACGGTGATCAGAAGGAGCAACACCGCGACGGCGATGCGTCCCAGGGGATTGTGTCCGAGGTAGTGCTCGGGCCGACCCGCGACGAATGAGATCACGTAGCTGCGCACTCGCGCGAGATAGCCGCTTCCACCCGGAAGTATCTGGCCCCAGCGCGCGTAGTGATTGCCGACAAACGCCCACACGATACGTGCGGCGATATTGACGGCGAATACATAGCCGACCCAGACGTGCAGCGTCTTCAGCAGCACTTTGCCCTCATTCGGAATCTTGAAAGCGCCTGCGTTCAAGATCACGAGTCCGAGCGCCGCCAGTGCAATTACGCACAGCACGTTGATCCAGTGAAACCATCGCGTCGGCGCATCCCACACCGGGTAGGACTTCAGCTCGGACATACCGCACCTCCGTGTCGATTGCCGATCGTTGCCCTGCCGATCCCAATGGACATCATGACTGCTGAGGTTCGACGCGGATCACCGCTTCGGCCGTTGTTCGACGCTGCCAGATTTCCAGCAGCACCAGCGTGACCGTGAGGACCACCGGACCGAGAATGAGTCCGGCCGGGCCGAACAGGATCAAGCCGCCCACCACCGATATGAAGGCGAGGACGGTGTGCAGCTTGAGCCGGTTGCCCACCAGGACGGGGCGCAGCAGGTTGTCGATGGTGCCAACCACCAAAATGCCCCAGACCACGAGGATCAGGGCCTTCCCCCAACTGCCTTCCAAGGCCAGAAGGAGAGCCGCGGGAATCCACACCACGAACGCCCCCAGCACCGGCACTATCGCCAGCAAGGCCATCACAACGCCCCAGAGCATGGGCGCCGGCAGGCCCAGCCACCAGAACATCAGCCCGCCCAGGAGACCCTGCACGATGGAAACGGCCAGCGTGCCGTAGACCGTGGCATAAATGGTGTCGCCGACCCGGTCGAACAACCGGTCCATCTCGGTTTCGGTGAGTGGCGACAGTGCGCGCAGCGACTGTAGCGCCGCGTGACGGTCGCGGAGGAAAAAGAACAGCAGATAGAAAATCAGGGCGAAGCCGATCACCTGGAACACGGACCCCTTGACGATCGATCCGGCGAATGTGCTCAGCCACGTCGTGAGCGTCCTGACGATCCCCGGCAGGTCGAGCTGTCGTTCGATTCTTTCCGCCAGAGGCGCTACCAGCGGCTGGGATTCGAGAGCACGTCGCCATTGGCCGGACTCGACGTTCTTCTCGATCAGTGCTGCGCCGTTCGCCGCTTGGACGACCAACTGCTGCCCCACGAACACAGCCGGGACGACCACCATCAGTCCGATCATCAAGACCGCGACCAAAGCGGCCAGGCTGTGGTGCTTGAAGCGTGTCTCAAGCCATCGCTGGAACGGCGTGAACAAAACCGCCAGTGCCAGTGCCCAGGCAAGCGCCGGCAAGAATGGGACTGCCAGCCGGTAGCAGAGATAGATCGCGAAGGCGGTCGCCAGCATCAGCACGAGCGTCTGTACGTGACCGAGCGACGCCCAGTCGGTTGCGACGGGGACCGCTACTGGTTGTTCCTCGGTTACGCGTATTGCTTCGACCATTGCTGGGCCGTCGCCGCGAATAGCTGTCTGCGTCCTCGGTCCGCGCACTCATGTGCTCGCGGCGAGCGCCGTGCTCTTGCCGGCGATGCGCTCCAATATCGCCTTCCAGGATTTCACGAAGGCCTGCGCACCGTCGCGCTGCAACTGGAGCGCGAGCGCGTCGATGTCGATGCCCGCAAGCGCGAAGCGCGCCAATATCGCCTCGGCATCGCCGCCATCGGTTGCCGTCGCGTTCTTGAACGAGCCGTGCTCGGCAAAGGCGCGCAGCGTTTTCTCCGGCATGGTGTTGATCGTGCCCGGTACGGCAAGGCTTTCGACGTACAAGGTGTCGGGGGCCCGCGGATCCTTGGTCCCGGTGCTGGCCCAGAGCAGGCGCTGCGGGCGCGCGCCGGCGGCGGCGAGCTTCTGCCAGCGAGGTGAGGCCAACAGGTCTCGATAGGCACGGTAGGTACGCTGGCCGATCGCTATACCCAGATGGTTGCGCAGATCGGCGGGCACCTGATCGCGGACCGCTTTGTCCCAACGGCTGACGAACAGCGAGGCGACCGAGGCGATTCGCGGATCGAGTCCCGCCGCGATGCGGCGTTCGAGACCACGCAAGTAGGCCTCTGCCGCAGCCAGATACTGTTCGCGAGAGAACAGCAGCGTGACGTTGATCGGAACCCCGGCGAAGATCGATTCCTCGATGGCGGGAATCCCTTCCGGCGTACCCGGAATCTTGACGAACAGGTTCGGTCGATCCGCCTGCCGGTGAATTTGCGCTGCCGCCGCGATGCTGCCCGCGGTGTCCTGAGCCAGCAGTGGCGAGACTTCCATCGACACCCAGCCGTCGATACCGACCGTGACATCGAAGATCGGCCGGAACAGGTTGGCGGCGCGACGCAAGTCTTCCAGCGCCAGCTCAATGAACAGCGCCTCGCCTGATTTTCCGGCATCCGACTTTTCGCGGATGCCTTTGTCGTAGGCGTCGCTATTGCCGAGCGCTTCATCGAAGATCGTCGGGTTCGACGTAAGGCCGGTCACCAGAAAATCCGTTATGAGGCGCAGCAGACTGCCGTCGTCGAGCATCGCGCGAGTGATGTTATCCAGCCACAGGCTCTGGCCGAGTTCGCGTAGCTTCGAAGGGTTGGTCACGCATGCTCCGTGAAACGCGAAGGTCGAGTTCGATAGCTGCGCCGATTGCGGCATCGGCTGTCCGGCGCCGTGATTTGGGCAGTCTCTTGGACGTGCGAGGGCCACAGGTTGGCGTTGCCTGACATTGGCCTCCATCTATACCCCCGATTCGTTGCGGCGCCTGTCTGGCAGCGCACATAACGGTTTGCCGCCGTCCGCGCGTTTCCTTGATCCGCCAAAGGGCGGGTAAGGAAGGGGAGGGGCGCCCTCAATGGGAAAGGCCTTGCCCACAAAGGGCGCCGCAAAGACGTGATGCGGCAAAGGGTGGCAAAGGGGCAGCATCAGAACCGCCTCGTTCGCCGTCTCGATTTCCGGTCGACTCTCCTCGACGCGCAAGCTGATCATCTCCGCAAAGGAGCAAATGATCTTGCTACCGGTTGCGCCAAAGGACCGATCGGACGACCGTAGAAATGTCTCTGCTTGGCAGGCCTTTCAGAAATCGAGCTGACGAGCTGCCCGCGTTGGCGCCGGACCACGTTGCGGTCTTGCACTCCGCAGCGCTGCTGCAACCGCATGAACATGTGATTGCAGCGGTTCGCCGGCAGGTCGGCGTCCCACAGGCTGACTGGAACGCGCTCTATCTTTCGCTATTCGAGCGACTGGCGACCTACGTGCAGCAGCTTCCAGCCTCGGAGGCCCATCATCACAGCGGCCGTGGCGGGCTGTTGGAGCATGCGCTGGAGGTTGCGCTTCAGGCCCTGACGCTGCGGCGCGGACTTCTCATTCCGCCCGGCGCATCGGCCGAAGAGCTGGCGGAAAAGCATGACGTGTGGACCTACGCCGCGGCGTCCGCAGCCGTTCTGCACGACATCGGCAAGCCGATCTGCGATCAGAGAATTGCGTTGTCCGATGTGAGCGGTCGCTCGCTCGGAGACTGGGATCCGCTCGGGGGCCCAATCTCGCCGCCCGCCGCTTCTTATCGCGTGCACTTTCGACGAGGTCGACGCTTCCGGCTGCACCCGCTTCTGCCGCCGCTGGTGGCT
Organism: Panacagrimonas sp.; assembly: GCA_052387695.1. Classification (GTDB taxonomy): domain Bacteria; phylum Pseudomonadota; class Gammaproteobacteria; order Nevskiales; family Nevskiaceae; genus Panacagrimonas. The sequence continues at coordinate 12,505 of JBQTIX010000074.1, forward strand.
CACTTCATCGTCCCGGCTGTCGGACTGCGTTGGTTGGCGAGCGACCCGACGGTATTCGAGTCCTGGCTGGCCACGATTTCGGGCGGCGATCACGAGTTCGCCGGTGAGTTGGGCAAGCTGATCCGGCAGGCCGACAGCCACTCGGTCGCTTCAAACCTTTCCGGAGGAGACGCCGTTCGAGAGAATACCAGCGGTCCGCGACCCTTCGCGGAGCGACTCGGCGTCGGCCTTCGATTCTTGGTCGATCAGCACAAGCTGCCGCTGAACAAACCGGGTGCTGCGGCCTGGGTCACCGAGAATGATCTGTGGTTGGTCAGCAAGCGAGTCCTGGATGCTTTGCGCGAACACCTGATCTCCGAAGGCCAGCCCGGTATTCCAGGCCGGAACGATCGCCTCATGGACGAGATGCAGAGCGGAGGCTTGCTCCTCCCCAATGTTGATCGGGCGATCTGGAACGCGACGATCCGGGACCAGGATTGGAGTGCCAGTTTCACCTTGCTGCGCGTACCGCTGTCGCGACTCTGGCCGGCCCCGGCCTCCAGACCGCCGCGGTTTCAGGGTGAGGTCGTACCGTCAATCGCTCAGGCTGGAACGGACCCCATGGGTGCCTCCGATCGAACGGTTTCTTCAACGCAGGATGTACCGGCGCCGATGGCGCATGTCCCAACTGCAAAACTTATTGAAACGAAGCACGCCGAAAGATCGGATCTCTCGGTACAAGATGCGGACGTGGACGCCGAGCCGACTGCGCCGATCAAAGGCGAGTCCGTCGTCGGCAACAACAAGTTCCTCGCCTGGCTAAGCGAGGGCATCGTCTCTGGCCGCTTGAAGACCAACGCTCCCGATGCGCGGGTGCACTACGTTTCAGACGGCTTGTTCCTGGTTTCTCCTGCGGTCTTCCGCGACTTTGCCGGGGTGGAGTCCTGGGCTTCGGTGCAGAAGGAAATGCTCGAGCTTCGACTGCACCTGAAGACGCCCAAGGAGACCAACGTCTGGAGCTATCGAGTCGTCGGTCCGTCCAAGAAAGGAGCATTGCTGCGTGGCATCGTGATTCCGTCGCCGGAAACGACGATGGGGATCGTCATCACTCGTGTGAACCCGATTCTGCAGAAGGTCGTGGATGACTCGCAGCCAACGGCCGAATCGATATGAACCGTCTTTTCGACAATCGTCTGCGTGGAGCTTTCGAGTTCTTGCCGGCTGCTGTGATGATCGGCGCCGCGTCCGCCCTGAGCACCGATGCCGCGGGTATCTTCCCGGTCATGCCCGGCCTGGCGCACGGATTCGCGGTGGTGTTCGTACTGCTCGGCCTATGGCGCACCTGGCAGGGATTTCTGATCCTGCGTTACCGCGCGAATCTGCGGAAGCTACCGCGCTACATTCTGGATGCAGATTCCATCCCTGCATCCCGGTCAATGCTGTTTCTGGGGCGAGGTTTTCGCTGGGATCAGCGTCACTGTCAACGCCTCATCGAAACGCTGAACCCCGCGTGCCGACACTGGCTCCAACCCGGTTTTCTGTATCGCGGTGCCCGGAGTTTCGAGCTGCGGTACGAATTCACGCCGGTTCTGCGCCGAATCGCGAACGTCCTGCGGCTCGATTCGCCATGGAACCCGGTTCGGCCACTGCCCCCGGTCGGCGGCAACCCCTGTCTTCACGGGGTGGGCGTGGAGGATGAAACCGATGTCTGGATGGATCTCTCGGATCGCGTGGCGCATACGCTGGTGGTCGGTACCACGCGCGTCGGCAAGACCCGCCTGGCCGAACTGCTGATTGCGCAGGATATTCGTCGCGGCGAGACCGTCATTGTTTTCGATCCCAAGGGCGACGCCGATCTGCTGCGACGAATATTCGCCGAATGCCGGCGCGCTGGGCGCCTGGATCAGCTCCACATCTTTCACCTGGGGTACCCCGATTTCTCCGAGCGCTACAACCCGGTCGGCGAGTTCGGTCGAATAACTGAAGTGGCTTCCCGCATCGCCACTCAGCTTCCCTCCGAAGGCAACTCCGGTGCGTTCCGGGAATTCGCTTGGCGCTTCACCAACATCGTCGCGCGCGCCTTGGTCGGACTTGGCCGGAAGCCTGCGTATGCGGACATCGCCCGCTATGTCACCAACATCGAACCGCTGCTGATCGAATACTACCGCTTATGGCTGGGCAAAGAGGGGCCGTCGGATTGGAAGGACGCCGTCGCCACCATTGCCGCCAATCTCAATGAGAAAACCTTGCCGAATGCGATCCGCGGTCGCGATCCCCAGGCCATCGCCCTGGTTCGCTTCGCGCGCGAGCGCAATCTTTACGAGCCCGTCGCGGATGGGCTGCGCAGCGCCTTCGAGTACGACAAGACCTACTTCGACAAACTCACCGCCAGCTTGCTTCCGTTGCTGGAGAAGCTCACCAGTGGGCAGGCCGGCGGTCTGCTGACGCCCGTCTACGCCGATGCCAGCGACAAGCGCCCGGTGTTGGACTGGATGAGGGTGATCCGGGAGCGAGGTGTGGTCTACGTGGGCCTCGACGCACTGTCCGACACGGAAGTCGCTAGCGCCGTCGGCAACTCGATGTTCGCCGATCTCACCTCCGTTTCCGGTGCGCTCTACAAGTTCGGTGACACGCGAGGCCTTCCGAAAATTGACGGCCATGAGCGCAGCAAGGTTTGCATCCACGCCGACGAGTTCAACGAGTTGGTCGGCAACGAGTTCATCCCGCTGCTCAATAAAGGTGGCGGGGCAGGCATGCAGATCACTGCTTACACGCAGACCGCATCGGACATCGAGGCGGGCATCGGCGATCGTGCGAAAGCGGGTCAGATCTCCGGCAACCTCAACACGCTCATCATGCTGAGGGTCAAGAACGAAGAGACAGCGGAAATGCTGACCACCCAGCTACCGAAAGTCCGGGTCTACACCAAGCTGATGGAAAGCCGCGTCACCGACGACAACGATCCGGATACGCCGACCGACGTCGTCTCGGCCAACGCAGACCGTATGACGGAGGTCGAGACCGAGATGCTCCAGCCGTCAGAACTGGTTCAGTTGCCGAAGGGCCAGGCCTTCGCACTTCTGGATGGCGGTCGTCTGTACAAGCTGAGACTTCCGCTCACAGGCTATGACCCTTTTCTGCCGACGGACATCCAGGTGATCGCGACGTGGGCTCGTGCGAAGTACGGGATGCGGCATGACTGAGGCCCGTCGACCCGATCACGACTACATCGGTCGCAACCCGTGGGACAGGGACTCGTGGACAAGAGTCGGCTGACCGGGGTTCTATGGTCCCTGAAGTGGGCGCTCGTCGTCATGGCCCTCACACTGGCGTCTCATCTCACTTACTGCCTCTGGCCCTACCCGCAGGGCTACCAGCGAGGTACTTCGGCCCTCAAACAGAATCTGGAGACCGAATGGTCGTTGCTTGCTGAGATTGGCGGCGTGCGACTGCCCGAACTCGCCTACGGCATTTACGACACGCTGTATTTCGTCCTGTTTCAGACTCCAGGCTTCGACTACATGCAGCGGACCGCGATGAGCGAAGCTCCGCTGTCCGGACCCGACGAACTGATGCGCGGCTTCGTCTTGTCGACGCGGGAGTTCTGGGATGCTGCTGCAACCGGCCTTCAACTCTTCTCCGCCCGGCTTGGAGTATTGGCCCTGTTTCTACCGTTGCTTGGGTTGGTAGCGCTGGCTTCCTTCGCGGATGGTCTGGTCGCTTGGCTTCAGCGAAGAACTTCGGGTGGTCGAGAGTCGGGCTTCGTCTACCATCGGATGAAGCGACTCATCGCACACAGCGTCCTCGCCCTTGCGGTGGTGTACCTGATTCCACCGGTGGTGACGGACCCGCGCTGGGTTCTGCCACCTTTCGCACTGGGTTTCGCCATAGCGGTGCGGTACTCGACGGCCTACTTCAAGAAGTACGTTTAGCAAAGTTTGCACCACGAACCACCGTCACTGAATGCACGTACCACCGCGGGGAACTTCAAACTGCGATGCACTATCACCCCGGCGACGGGCGCCTGATACCTGAGGACGGCATGACTGCTCGGCTAGCTGACGAGCACCTCTGAAGCCAGTCGGATGCCGAGTCAATACCCGGTGTCATCGTGGCCGCACGAAGCAATGAACACGGTGAATGTCGTACCGTTATTTGCAACGAAGTTGAACCTGATACCTCCGAATTGAGCCTCGAAATGTGCGTAACTGGGTGATTCCCATATAATGATTTATTGCTAATCAATGGATTGCGGCGCCAGTTCGAGTCCCTTCGTCGCACCAACAGGGGTATACCGGAGCGTTTTGAGTAGTACCGCGTATCACCTAGACTGTAATCAAGCCCACGTAATGGTGGGCTTTTTTATTGCGTATGCCACAGCTATCTATTTCCCAGAGTGGCAAAAAATATGACTCCTCGTCGGAAAGTAGAGATAGAGAAGGGATAGCCGCCCTCCGCAAATCCTTGTACAACGGGAGTTCTCCACGCTTTCGATGACCGGGACCAATGGGAACGACTATCCCTGACTTTTTTGGACGAGCCCACGGAGAAACAGCGTAAACGGAACGACGGTCTTGCTCACGCTGGCGCTTTCTAGCGCAGCGATGTAGTCGTCGCGGCGCTCCAGCGGAATCATCGTCTACGGATAACCGCCCGAACTCAGCATGACGTTCATCAGGAAGCGGCCCATGTGGCCGTTACCGTCAAGATAGGGGTGGATGTACACGAATACGAAATGTCCCGGCACTACGCGAACGGCAGGTTCCCGTTCGTTTTGCAAAAGGTCGAAGAACGCGGGCATCAGTTCGCGGACCGCTGAATCGCGCGGCGGAACATGCATTGAGCGCCGGATATGGACGGGCACGTTGCGGTAGCCCGTAAGGTCGGCCGGTTTGATGAGGGCGGCGGTAACGCCTGGACCAAAGAGTTCCCGGTACCAAGCGACGTGATCGGCGGCGGCGATCAGCCCGGCGTTGCTGCATCTGGGATTTTTACGACGCTTTGCTTCGCGCGTTGCAACGCTTGCCAGTAGCCTCGGGCGGCGAGGGCGTCGCGATAAGAGCGATCGGCGTCGATGCGGCTGGGATTCCAATTGCATTCGAGTGCGTGCACATGGGCGCCGATCCCGTGGGCGACGGACTGCGACCACGTCGCCTCAACGTAGGTGTAATTCGAGTAGCCCAACACGGCCACGAGGATCTGCGCGGTGCGAATCTCGCCGGTCGCCGGATCGATCACCTCGGCGGTCTCGCCGGCGTAATCGACAAAGAGCTTGTCTCCGGGTGCGCAGCCCGGTATTCCTGCCACAGCAGCTGGGGTTATGCCCTTGGGTTATCCCGCTCCATCGCCCCGCTCGGGGGGTGGCCGGCATCGCTCGGAATACGCAAAAGCGCGCGCTGCTTCCACGTGCTCCGATCCGCTTTCCAGTCTCGCCATGACATTCTCCGCTGGTCATCGACCGATACTGCTCCAGCTTTTATTGCCAATTGAAATAATACACTGAAAAATATGAAAAAATGGTGCTCCGGGCAGGATAGAAGTGAGAACTTCTGGGCGGCTGTTATCCGGTTAACTTGAGGCCGTTGACTGGCTATGGCCAGCCCGAAGCTGCGGTTTGAAGGTGTCGCGTGTGGGCTATGGAACCCTGGAGTTGCCCTGCTCGCGACAGCGCCGGAATCTCTGCAGTAATGGCTGGTATGCCATCTCCTCTACCGGGCCGACACCCACCCACTCGATCACCAGGGTGTCCAGGCGCGTCTCATCAACCCGGACACCCTGGCCCATGCTCTGCACCAGGCGTTGCAACTGGTATTCGCGACGCAGCGCTTGATCCTCGGGCGGCGTCGGCATGTCGGTCAGTAGTTCGGCGCGGATGCAGAGCATCTTCAGCGCCGTCTCATTCGCCGCGAGATCTGCGGAGCGCCCACCGGCGAGCCCCTGCTTGAGGGTATCGAGCCCGCTCCTGGGCCAGCGCGGGACGGAGGCGATGTAAGTTTCGGCAGCCTCCTTCAAAGTATCGAGCCGTGAAGTGTCCACGCCGCGTGCCATGGCGAGTCTGTAGGCCCGCACATGGTGGGAGGCTTCGAACAGATCGCTCCAGGCACGCTCCGTGTCGCGTGCACGTTCACGCGCAATCGCGTCTTCGCAGCGATCCAGGCCGCGGTCAAACCGGCTGCGAAGCTCGCGCGTATCGGCACGCGGAAACTCGCCGAGCGCCTCGAAAGTACGCCGCAATTCGGCCAGCGTGCCCGCGTGCTGCAAAAACTCGGGCCCCTCGAGGGCGGCGATCTTCTCGATTTGTTCGCACAGGGCAACGGCCTGCGTCTTGTTGTTCTCGAGCCCCGCCGTGTAGGCGGCAAATTCCTGCTCGCGCTTCTGGAACACGCCATCGCTGTGCCGGCGGAATTCTCCCCAGAGGCGTTGATCCGCCTCGCGCGGCACCGGGCCCACGGTTCGCCACTTCTGTTGCAGCTCCTTGATGGCGTCGATTGCCTTGCGACCGTCGTCGCTGGCGAGCAAAGCGCGGGCCCGCTCGATCAGCGACTCCTTCTGCTTCAGGTTGCGGGCGTACTCGGCATCCAGCCTGGCCTGCAGGCTCGTCGTGATGGCCACGAACCCCTCTTCCTGTTGCTTGCCCGCCTGGCGGTCCACCGGCGCGCAGCGGCGCCACTCCTGTTTGGTCTCGCGCAGGACGCTGATCACGCTACGCCAGTCAGGCCGCTCCCAATCCTGTCCCGCCTCGAACGCCGTCAACTTCGTCAGCAAGGCCTCGCGACGCCGCAGATTCTCCTGGCGGACGAGGGCCTGGGCAGCAAAATACTCGCTGCACGGCTGGTAAGCCTTTTGAGCGGCTTCCTGGAAGCGTTGCGTATCGGCTTCGAGAATGGGGTCGAGATTGGCGCCAGCGTCCTTGCCCAGGGTGCGCCACTGCTCCTTCAGACTCTTGATCCTGTCGGCGAGCGCGGGGGGATCGAGCGTCGCGCCGACGAGCGACTCCATTTCCTCGATCAGCTCGGCACGCTTCGGTGTCACCGAAAAGCTCTTCCAGTCCTTCAACTCCTCGAGCTGCTTGTCGAGCTGTTGTATCTGGCTGGCCAGGTTCGCCGGCAGCGGCGGAGCGCCCGCCAGCTTCTCCTCGATGGCCCGTCGCACCCCGGCAGCACGGGAGGTGCTGCCGTCGCTCAATGCACCCCGTGCCTTGCGAATCAATTCGCCGATTTGGCGAGCCGCCTGCTGCTCAAGCTGCTGTTGCTCGGCCAGTACACGCTTCTGCGCATCGAGAACCCGCGCTTCCTCGATTGCCGCCGCAGCAGATGCCTGCGCCTGCTGTTCGCGCAGGCGCTGAGCCTCCGCGGCTGCGTCGGCGGCAGCCTGCTCGCGTGATGCCTCGGCCGCCGCTTGGCGCAAGTGTTCCGCGATGGTCTCGCGTGAGCGGTCGATCCATTTTTGGACGTGACCGCGCAGATCCGGATCCGCCTGCGCGGCCACCGCTTCCCAGCGACTCTCGAACTGATCCAGCATCGGGCTGTACACGGCGTCGTATGGGCGCTGGCTGTGGCGCTCGAGGTCTGCCGAGGCCGCATGGATCTCGAACCGCAACTGATCGAGCTTGCGGGTCTGCTCGAGCAACACGTCGCGCTTGGACGCCAGGACCTTGTAGACACCCTTGTCATTGCCGCCACGGACCTCGCGGATGAGTTGACGCAGCACCTCCGGATCTTCGATCGCGTGTGCCGCCGCCTGGCGGACCTTGGTCGACGTCCCCGCAACGACCAGCCGGGCCACCGCCTGGACGTCCCGGGCATTGATGGCCGCCTGCAAAGCTCTCTCCTCCGCAGCCGCGGCCTGCGCGCGATCCGCCGCGCCCGGCTTGGGAAGAGCATTGTCGGCCTTTGCGAACGGCGCCGGTTGACGCGCTGAAGCAGGTGCTGGCGAAAGCGATGGCGCTTTCCGAAACAAGCGCGAGAAGAATGACATTGTTGACCTGCACTGCTGACGATGGGGTCGGCCGAGCATTCTATCTGCGATGGAATGCCTGCCTCAGTTGGTTTGCTTGAGCGTTGCCGTCACCCAGGATTTGACCCGAGATGCGACGGTTGTCACGCGAGGGCGAATCGTGGCCTTCAGCGCAAGGGCGAAGGTTCGGCGCCAGCTGTGGTCAGGCGCTGCAAGGGGGCGAACGCGGTCACCCGCCATCAGGACGCGATCTGATGCTCCTGGCACGTCGGCGTCGCCGAGTTCGCACTATTATCCTGAGCGATCTCTCGAAAATACCAAGCAGATCAAGCAGGAAAATAAATGGTGCGCCATCTTGGACGTGTCTGGGCACTGGATGGAAGCCTTCAAGGTGCCCACGGGGCGGTCGGTTCGTCCGAAGGGCCTTCACGGCGGTGAACAGCCCGACCAGGATGGTGAGGGTCCGGCGGAGGCGCCCGATCAGCCCGAGTAGGAGCCGGGGGCTGGATTACGGCCCGATCTCACTCCTCGCTGCCGCCGCCGGCGGCAGCGAGGAATCGCTCCATATCTGCGTCCAGTATTGCCGCGTCATCTCGAGCGGCGAGTATCGCGTCGAACAGTCGCGCGTTGGCGCCATCTCTGTCCTTGAGACAAATGTAGTGGCTGCGCCCGCGCCTCTCGGTCGTTGTAAGACCTGAGACCTCCATGATGAGCAGGTGCCGCGAGAGATGGTTCGGCGGCATATTCAGAGCAGTGGATAGCTGACCTGCCGTCAGCGGGGCTCCTACGCTCACGAGCAGGTGCGCCGCTCGGAAGCGATTCCCATCAGCCAGCGCCTGGAAGGGCCACGTGGATTTCAGCCGCGACATTTGCACAGTTGACTCCGTAATCAAGTAATTCGCTGCTGTATTGCTGCAGTGACCACCTGACTGCCCGTCCGCGTAATCAGGTGACGACCTGACCGGGAGGATGCACAGGAAATCGCACTTCTTTATTTTTTAGCAGTGCTAGGGTCTGTTGACACTATAGGTTAGTATTCTGGCCCAACTCATTGAACGGGTTGGACTATGAACCGCCGGATGTTGCGCAACGATCCGTGGAAGCGAATGGCACCTCTGATTCCTCGCAGAGGGC
>JBQTIX010000075.1:0-45239 GCA_052387695.1 Panacagrimonas sp.
GAACGCCGGTGAGTGGTTCCGGCGGGTCCTTCTGCTCATGTCTGCTCCTGATACGAGGCGAATCATCGCCTCATCAAGCAGAAAATCCACCTACCGCACTGTGCAGATTCCCGGGGCCAGCTCTCCCAGACATTGGACGTGAGAATGTTGTTGCCCGTGAGTGTCGGCGACGACGCACGCTCAGAATACAAACCGTAACGACAGTTCTGAATCCTGTTGCCGGTCAGGTTCGGAGAGTTCGTGACCAGGTAGATGCAGGTGCTCCCATCGTTCAGGTTGTCAATGACATTGCCGCTGAGCACCGACGCGGGGGTACTGCTGCCGTTCAGGAATACGCCATAGTCCGAAAAATTCCGGATCGTGCTGTTGCGCAGCGTCACCGCAATGCCCGTCGATTCCAGACCACGCCGCGCCCATTCGATCAGGGCGACGTCAATCTGAACCGGGCTGGCGCCGGCCCTGACTTGAATGCCGATCCACGAGCCGCTCGACGGAGAAGCTGCGCTCGAAGTGAGTCTTGCGGGCGCCGCGGCGCTCCCCTGCACTCGCAGGCTGCCATTGACCACGAGTGCCCGACCCGACCCGAACCGGACTTCGGTTCCGGGTTGCAGCAACAGCGTCGCCCCGGCATTGATCGTGAGGTCCACTGAGTTGACCACATACGGCTGAGCGGGACTTCCCGGAGTCCACACCACGGTTCCGGTAATCGTCCCGCCCTGCGTGCGTGAAATGGTATTGACGTAGTTGGTCGAGACGAGGTTCGACGACGGGCTTTCGGACCCTCCGCTAAGGGCGGTCGCGTGGTTCGCTTCCGACGTAGCCGTACAGTTCGGTCGCCGCAGGTGTCGTCTGAGCGAGGACATCGTCACCATCCGCAGACTGGAGCCTACGCTCGACCCGCACCGGAGCCGATGCCTTGACCGTGGTGGCCTTGCTTCGATCGATGCCGATTCTTATTTGCTGCGGTCGATTCCGCACCAGGACCAGTTTCGTCGTGCGGTTCCCGACCACGGCCGATACCTCAACACCCGAGCGAGCGCTGGTTACGAAATAGGCATATTCCGGCCCGAGAAACGGGAGAATGAATTCGGTCCCATCGAGAGCGGAGGATGACTCGGTTGCCCCGCCATTTCCTGCGGAAGGCACAGCGTAGACAAGGCGTTCTGAGCCTCGCGCCAGTTCTTCAGTGACAGCCTCGGGAGTGACAGCCTCGCGTCCGAACGCCAGCGCGGAGTGCAACAGGGTCAGCGCAATAAGCAGTAAGGCCAAACTGGAGGAACGATTCCGCGCCACGGGCGCTCCAGCGAACGAGCCATCGCACATAGCCAAAAGCGGAAATCAGGGTTCCCCTTAATGGCCGCTCCCTCTAGTCAGGCCACCACCACCCACGTGCGCCCCAGTAATGGCGCGCATCCCATGAGTCATGAATCAAATCTAGCAGACCGCAGCAACTTCGCCCACAGAGGGCACATCGGCTCGGCCGATAAGTTGAGGATGATCGCGAAATTATTTAGTTCCTTACGAGGACACCAGCGCCTTCCGCAAGATCTTCCAGCGTATCGTCGGCCTGGCACCGGACGCTTACCGCCAGCGCTTCTCGGCCGCGCGCGGCGCCTACCCGGAGTCGCTGAGCATTGCGACGGGCGGCCAAGAGCCTTCAGCTGCCCCGGTGGATGCGCTTCGCTTATCCACCCTACGCCGTGACGGCCTGTAGCCGGTAGGGTGGATAAGCAAAGCGCATCCAACCATCCCAGGCAAGGTATCGCGTGATCCTTAGTTTGAGAGAAGTCGCATCAACCGCCGCCATCGCGAACCTGCACCCCAAGCTCGCCGACTGCGATCAACGCGCCTTCCCACGACACGACACTATTGAGCGTGCCGCCGCCCGTGCTGCCTGCGACCGACCTGTGGCCAGCTTCGCTCACGCTGCCGTCCGCACTCACGATCAAGGAAAGACCATCGGCTCCGACCAGGACAACGCGACCGTCCGGCAGGGCGGTTCCGCCGAACGCGCTGCGGGTCGATCCCAGCTGCACCGGTTTCCATTGGCCGGCGCGCACGTCGTCGCTGATCAGGGCGTTGCCCCGCAGGCCGAAGATCACCGCGCCGCTTTCCCCGACCGGAACCGCGCCGAAGAAGGAGCCCTCGTAGGGTGAGGCCAGCCGGTCCCAGCCAAGGCCGTCAGCCGACAGGGCGATGAAGCCGCGTTCGCCGACCACCAGCAGCTGCCCATTCTTCAGCCGCACCATCGCGTTGAGATGCGAGCCCTCCTCCTTGATTGCCGGCGCGTCGACATCCAGCCAGGTCTTGCCGCCGTCGAGTGTCTGCAGGAACAGACCGAAGGTGCCCACCGCAAAACCGTGCTGCGCATCGAGGAACAATACGTCGAGCAAGGGCTGGTTGAGCTGCGGCTGGAAGTGCTGGACGGACCAGGTCCTGGCGCCGTCCACGGTGTGGATGATGCTCGCATCGTGACCGACCGCCCAGCCGTGCTGCGCATCGACAAATACAACAGCGGTCAAGGTCGAGCGCACCGGCGTCACGACCTGTGCCCAGCCTCGCCCGTCGGCCGATCTCAGCAGATTGCCGCGCTCGCCGACCGCGATGAGTTGCTCGCCGGTGTTGACCACATCGAGCAGCAGGCTGCTGGCGGCCTTCGTGGCCATTTCGGAGGCTTCGGGAGCGACCCCGCCCGGGTCTTGAGCGATGGCCGTTGCGCCGGCCAGGAGCAGACCCGCCAGAACCAGCGCCGTGCGCGTGTGGCAAGTAGGGATATTCATCGTCGATTTCCTGTCGCAACCGCCGGCTGGACCACCGGCTCGCCTGAGTCATCGTCCTTCGGCGTCTTGAGCAGAAACGCCGCAAACGCCGGCAGCAGGATCACCGCGGCGCCCGCATTGGCGAGGAACATGATGGTCAGCAGAATCCCCATGTTGACCTGGAATTGCAGGCCCGACAGCAGCCAGGTGCAGACGCTCGCCGCCAGCGCCAGTGCGGTCACCAGTACTGCCTTGCCGGTCTGGTGCAGAGTCTCCACATAGGCTTCGCGGATCGGCATGCGCCGGGTCTTCACGCATTCTTCGAACACGCTGTAGATGTAGATGCCGTAGTCCACGCCGATGCCCGCGGCGAAGGCCGCCACTGGCAGGGTCGATACGGTGACCCCGATGTCGAGGTACACCATCACCGCGTACGTGAACACCGATACCGCGGCCAGCGGCACCAGGATACAGATCAGGCTGCTCAGGCTGCGGAAGGAGATCCACACACAGATCGCGATGCAGACGTAGAGCAGGTACAGCACCTGCTTGTCCGCCGCCTTGACCGTATCGTTGGTTGCGGCCATCACGCCGACATTACCGGTGGCGAGCTGGAATTTCACCTGCGAATCCGCCTTTTGCTCCGCGATGAACTGCTTGACCGCGGCCACCACGACGTCGATGGTCTTGGCCTTGTGGTCGGCGGTGAAGATGAAGATCGGCACCGCGCTGCAATCCTTGTTGAGCAGGCCACTGGAGGTGGGAAACTGCTGGCCCGCGAGGACCAGGCCATCCGGCTCGCGTGGTAGGTTGAAGAATTTCGGGTTGTTCTCGTTGTAGGCCTGGAACACGATCTTCTCGACGCCCGGCAAGGACAGCGTGGATGACACCCCTGGCGTGTTGTGCATGCGCCAGGCGAAGCGGTCGATCTCCGACATCACCGCATGGTCGATGCAGCCGTTTGCGGGTCCTTCGGCGATCACCTTGATCACGTCCACGCCGATGGCGAAGTTGTTGACGATGGCCTCGGAGTCGGTGTTGTAGCGCGAGGTCGGCCGCAGCTCCGGTACGCCCGCGTGCAGTTCGCCGTACTTCAGGTCCCGCGCAATCCACTCGGCGGCGCCCCAACTCAGCACGGCCATGGAGAGCACCGCGAATGCAACCGGCTTGCGCGTGATCAGGGAAATCGCCTGCCACACCGGTTCAAAGGCCGCATCGCGCCTGAGCTGGCGTTCGCGGAATTTGTCGGGGTCGCTCAGCGTCGCGTACGACAGCAGCGCCGGCAGCAGGATTTTCTTGCACACGATCACCGCGGCGAGGCCGAACATGGCGTTGATCGCCATCTCGCGCACGATGCCGACCGGGATCAGCAGGATGGTGCCGAAGCCCACCACGTTGGTGAGCACTGCCGTGAGCCCCGGAATGACCAGGCGCTTGTAAGTGTTGCGCGAGGCATCGAAGCTGTTGGCGCCGCGGTTCGCCACTTCCAGCAGCCAGAAGCTGGTGATCTGGATGCCATGACTCACGCTGATGGCCAGCACCAGAAACGGGACCAGGATCGCAAATGGATCGAGTCCGTACCCTGCCATGTGCAGGATGCCCAGTTCCCACACCACCGCGAGCACGCCGCAGGACAGTGGCAGCAAGGCGATCCAGGGCGAGCTGCAGTACCACCACAGCACCAGCCAGGTGAGAAAAATGGTGAGCGCGAAGAAGCTCACCACTTCGAGCACCGCATCGGCGATATCGCCGACCACTTTCGCGAAGCCGACGATATGGATGTCGATGTCCGGGTTGTAATCCGGGTTGTCGACCTCGGCGACCTCGAAATCGCGGCCCTTGAAATGGAAGATCTGGATCTGGCCGATGTTGTCGCGCTGCTCGATCTTCACCTCCTCGAAGGCGAAGAACAGTCGGCGTGGATCGAGGTACTCGGTCTTGATCACCTCGCCCGCCTTGAACGGCGCGACGTCGGCCTTGAGCCGGAACTGGTACATGCGCGGGTTGATGAAGTGCTGGCGCACCTGCTCGATCAGTCGCGCGGTCGCGAAGTAGTCGAGCTGCTCGCCGGTCACCGGATTGCGTTCGAGCAGCTCGCTGAACACCATCGCGCCAGTCTGGTCGTTGGAGACATACCGGCCGGTTACTTTGGCCTTGGCCACGTTGCCGCGGATCTGGTCCATCATTTTCTGCGTCGGCGCGAACTCCGCCGGAATCACGTTGCCGCCCTGGAAGCCACCCTCGATGGTTTCCAGATACCGCACGTCCGGCGTAAACAGCGAGCTGACCCGTGCCCGGTCGACCCCCGGAGTGAAGAATACCGCCCGGGTCATGTCGCGCAGCGTCAGCATGAACGCGGGCTGGAAGATGTCGCCCTTGCCCGCGTTCTGTTTGAGCGCGAACAACACCGTGTTGGCGCCGCCGAAATCCTTCTGGTACTTGCGGAAGATCTCGATGTACGGGTGCCCCAGCGGCAACTGCTTCTCGAAGCCGGCGTCCAGCCGCAACTGCGAAGCCTGGTAGCCCATGAACACTGTCATCAGCGCGACCGCCGCCAGGGTCCAGCGACGGTGATCGAACACGATCGGAACCGTGAGCTTCAGGAACCACTGCGCGAACCCGCCGTTGGGGTCTCCGTGTGCCATATCGTTTTTTCTCTTATCCCGCCGCGCTGGTGCGCTGTCTTGTCCGTTATCGAGTCGGGCAACCCGACCGTCATGTACGCCTGTGTGTGCTGGTCGCAGCAACTCGCGCTGCGGCGGTCCGTCGCGGCCCCCGACATCAGGGTCCGTGTTCTGTAACGCACCGGCTCCCACGGTGGAGCGCTGAATCCCGGCACACCATTTTCACGGACGGGAAATCACGGGAAATCGACCGGGAGCGATTCCTGCCGAGCTTCCCTCGATCCGGTTCCTATCTTGCCTCAATGCCCAACGCCTCGATAACTTTGCCGTCGCTGGATGTGACCCTGCGCCGCGAGACTCTGGCGTGGAAGGTCTCCAAGGGGCTGATGTGGGCGACCTCCGCCAAAGTGATGGGAATGGTGGCCGGCCTGGTCGTCAACGCCCTGCTGGCGCGCCGGCTGTCGACCGAAGCGATGGGTTCTTATTTCCTGGTCATGGCGGTCGTCACCCTGGTGGCGCTGTTTGCCCGCGGCGGCACCCCGCAAGCCCTGGTCAAGCTGATGGCGGAGTCCATGTCGCGTGGCCAGCCGGGACGTGCGCGCAGGGCGGTCCGGCATGCGTTGGTCGTCACCGTCGTCGGCGCGCTGCTGGGCGCGGTCGCGACTTACCTGGCCATCGGACCGTGGGCCGCGACCCACCTGTTCAACGACTCCCGCATCGCCGGCGTCTGCGGACTGATGGCGTTGTGGGTGATCGTGATGACGCTCGGCGCCCCGGTGGCGAACGCGTTTCGCGGCCTTCACGACATCCGCGTGTCGATGTACCTGCAGCTGGCTTCCACCAAGATTTTCCTCGCCATCCTGCTGCTGGTGTTCTGGCTGACCGGTTATTCGTTGGATCTGCATTCCGCCGTCGCGCTGTCGCTGCTCGCCGCCCTGGGAACCCTTGTCGTCGGCGGCATCCTGCTGGTTCGAAAGATGCAACCCGTCCACGGCGCGGGCGATGTCCCGCTGGCGGAGGTGATCTCTTTGTCCACTCCGCTGCTCATGCTCAACCTGGCCAACTATGCGCTGACCGAATTCAGCCTTTGGGTCGCCGGCGCCACCCTGCAAAGTGAGGACGTGGCGATGTACGGCGCGGCGCTGAGGCTGGTCAACCTGGTCTACCTGCCTCTGCTGCTCGTCGGCTCCGCGGTGCAGCCGGTGATCGCCGACCTGTACCGGGACAAAAAGGACAACGCCCACCTGGAGCAGGTGCTGCGTGGCGCGGCGACGCTGGCGGGAATGCCCTCGGCCCTGGTGCTGCTGGTGTTTGCGATCTTCGGCGGGCAGATCGTGACCCTGGTTTACGGCGAGCCCTACGCCGGCGCCCATCTACCGCTGGTGATCCTGGCGCTCGGCCACCTAGTCAATGTCTGGACCGGCTCGTGCAGCCAGGTGCTCGCCATGACCGGACACCAGCGCGAGGCCATGTGGCAGGCACTCGGCTGGGCCGCCGTGACGATCGTGGCCGGAATCGTCGGCGCCAAGCTCGGCGGACTGATCGGCCTGTCGGTCGCCGTCGCCGCGGGCCTCGCGCTGACCAACCTGACCAAGTGGTGGATGGTGCATCACTACACCGGCCTGTGGACCCACGCGGTGCTCAATCCTGCCGACTTGCGGGAAGGCGCGCGCGCCGTGCTCAACGGCCGGCGGCGCGGCAGGAAGAACCGCGGCGTCCTGTAACCCTGGAAACCGAAGTTGGGAATTCACGGCCGATCGGGTCGAGCCCCCTTGCTGTTGATGGGCGGACGTCCACAACACGCAGCACCGTTGCCGATCGATTCGGGCGCGTCGCGCCCGGCAGCCCGCCGCTGCGTTGTAAACCCGTAACGGCAACTGCCCGCAGCGCGGCCATCGAGGCGCCCTATTTCGGACCTTATTCCGTTAGCGAAGACGATCGGCCGGATCATGGGGACTCGCGCGACGTTCCTCACGCCATCCGCTGGAAGCCACCGCCGCGACGGATAAACTGAAGCACCGCGCCTTGCACACTTCCGCTCCATGACAACGCTGACGACGCCCGATTTCAAGCCGATACTCTTTGATGGTCTCCACAACTTCCGTGACTTCGGCGGTTGCCTGGCGGCCGACGGCCGCCACGTGCGCTCGGATCGACTGTTCCGTTCCGACATGCTGTCCGACCTCAGCGGGTCGGACATCGAAACCCTCGATGCACTCGGCCTTGGCCTGGTCTGCGACCTGCGCAGTCGCGGCGAACGCGATCGGTACCCCGACCGATGGCCGGGCGACAAACCGGTCCTTACTCTCTCGCTGGACGACGCCGAGAGCCTGGACGCGGTGCGGCCCGAACGCTGGCAGCGTCGGCTGGAAGATCCCGACTTCGATGCAACACAGGCGCATCAGTCGCTGCTCGACAATTACCGCCGTATGCCGCGCGCCTACGCCAACGACATCCGCGAACTGCTGCGTTTCCTGGCGACCCAGCCGGATCAGGGCGTGCTGGTGCACTGCGCGGTCGGCAAGGACCGTACCGGCTTTGTCAGCGCCATGCTGCTGTGGTCGCTCGGCGTGCCGCTGGCTGGGATCCTGCGCGACTACCTGAGCACGAACACCCAGTTCCCCCCGGACGAACTCCTGCGCCTGCGCGGCAATGTCTTGCCGCATCCCGGCAACGATACCCGCGTGCGGGACGCGTTGCGGGTACTGGCGTCGGTCAACGAGGATTTCCTGATGGCGGCGATCGGGCAGGCCGAGCGTGACCATGGGACGGTGGAGCAGTACCTCGAACGAGCCTGCGAACTCACGCCCGGTCGACGCGAGGCTTTGGTGTCGAACCTGCTGGAACGGACAGGATAGTCGCGCTGTTCCCGTGCCGTGTTCATCGGCAGATCTTCCTCCGGCTTGGTAGTCGCGCACCCTACGAGCTTCTAGAATGGGATCTACCTTTCAAGCCGCACGGCTTGTAAATGTTGCCGCTCCGGACGAACTCCCAACCCCATCAGTGCTCATGAACGACGTCCCTCTCCAGCGGCAACGAGAACTGCGGCTCGCAGCGCGGGCCTTGGCGCGCGGCAATCTCGTGCACGCCTACGGCCATTGCAGCATGCGCATCGACGACCGGCACTTCCTGGTCTGTGCGCCAAAGCCGATGGGCACGATTCTGCCCGGCGAGCCGGGCACGGTCGTGCCGATCAGCGGCGCGCTGCCCGACGGCGTGCTCGGCGAGGTGCGCATTCACCAGGCGATCTACGCGAGTCGTCCGGATGTTGGTGCGATCTGCCGGATCATGCCGCCGCAGATCGGATTGCTCGCGCTGCTGCGACGCACGCCGCGCCCGCGTCATGGTTTCGGCGCTTACTTCGCGCCCGGCCCCGCACTATGGGACGACCCGCGCCTGCTGCGCGACGACACTGCGGCCGCGCAGCTCGCGGAAACGCTCGGTGTGGGCAAGGCCATCGTCATGCGCGCCAATGGCGCGGTCGTGGTCGGCGCCGATCTGACCGAGGCCGTGGCCCTGTCCTGGTTTCTCGAAGAAGCGGCGAGAGTGGAAGTCGGACTGATGCAAATGGGCCATGATGGCGATCACACCCTGCTTACGGCAGACGAAACCGTCGCGCGCCAGGTCACGGCGGGCCGGGTGTACGAGCGCATGTGCGAGTACCTCACGCATGGCGATCCCGAGGCTTGATCAGGGCCTTGAGCGAACGCTCGGCAGTCTCCGAATAGCGCGCGACGCTCCAAAAAACCGGCGCGCCGTTACACACCGCAGCATCCTTCGCCACCGCCTTTCCAGCCTGTCCAGCAGCGGCGCGGCGACGTTGAACCATTTCAAACCGGGTCTCGCGATCTCCGGTGCGCCTGATTGCACGGCACCGGCTTGCGAGACCAGCAACAATGCCAGAGCGCAACTCAGGAGATGAGTCGGTAGTGCATCAGTTTGAAATCCGTTCGCACCGAGTAGCGCCATTGCGCAGCAATGCCGCGTATCGAGGTGCCGGGCGTGCCCTCGATACGCGACGCTAACTTAATGACATTGAGCGTAGGGTGGGCAAACAGCTTCATCGTTTGCCCACGCGGTGTCCACGACGAACCGGCGCAACGGCAGGCAAAAACCCCTGCCTCACGACGGCTGGCGTGCGAACTCCGATAGGGTCCGGAATATCGCACTGGCTATAGATCCCATTGGCAAAAGTCATTTGCCCCATCCGTAACCAGCTCCCAGACTCTGGCTTCCGGTCGAGTCGCTGATCGCTCACAGACAAAGGAAAGACCCATGTCAACCGAAGCAAAGTGCCCGTTCTCGGGCGGCGCAGGCAAGAACACCGTGGCGGGAACCCGCACGAATGCGGACTGGTGGCCCAGGCAGCTCAACGTCAAGCTGCTCAACCAGCACTCGCCGCTGAACGACCCGATGGGGGAGGACTTCAATTACGCCGAGGCGTTCATGAGCCTCGACCTGCACGCCGTCGTCCAGGACCTGCACGCCCTGATGACGGACTCGCAGGACTGGTGGCCGGCGGACTACGGCCACTACGGCCCGTTCTTCATCCGCATGGCCTGGCACAGCGCCGGCACCTACCGCATCGCCGATGGCCGTGGTGGTGGCGGCGCGGGCACCCAACGCTTCGCCCCGCTGAACAGTTGGCCCGACAACGGTAACCTGGACAAGGCGCGCCGCCTGCTGTGGCCGATCAAGCAGAAATACGGCCGCAGGATTTCCTGGGCCGATCTGATGATTCTCGCGGGCAACGTCGCGCTGGATTCGATGGGCTTCAAGACCTTCGGTTTCGCCGGTGGCCGCGCGGACGTGTGGGAGCCCGAGGAAATCTACTGGGGCCCGGAAGCCGAGTGGATGGGCGACAAGCGCTACACCGGTGATCGCGAACTCCAGAACCCGCTCGGCGCAGTGCAGATGGGCCTCATCTACGTCAATCCGGAAGGCCCCAACGGCAATCCTGACCCGCTCGGCTCCGCGCGCGACATCCGCGAAACCTTCGCACGCATGGCCATGAACGACGAGGAGACCGTGGCGCTGACCGCGGGCGGCCACACCTTCGGCAAGTCCCACGGCGCCGTCGCGGGGAGCAACATCGGGCCTGAGCCGGAAGCGGCTGGCATCGAGGAGCAGGGCTTTGGCTGGATCAACAGCTTCGGCAGCGGAAAGGGTGCGCACGCGTTCACCAGCGGCATCGAGGGGCCCTGGACGCCGACGCCGACCCGGTGGGACATGAGCTACTTCGAGACCCTGTTCGGCTATGACTGGGAATTGACCAAGAGCCCAGCCGGCGCGAACCAGTGGAAGCCCACCGACCCCGCCGCCGCGACCCTCGTGCCGGACGCCCACGATCCGGACAAGCGCCAGGGTCCGACGATGACCACCGCCGACATGGCGATGCGCATGGACCCGGCCTACGAGAAAATCTCGCGCCGTTACATGGCCAATCCGGCGGAGTTCGCAGACGCCTTCGCGCGCGCCTGGTACAAGCTCACGCACCGCGACATGGGCCCCATCGCGCGCTATCTCGGTCCGCTGGTGCCGAAGGAAGAGCTGATCTGGCAGGACCCGGTGCCCGCCGTCGATCATCCGCTGATCGATGCGGGCGACATCGCGGCCCTGAAGAGCCGGCTGCTCGCCTGCGGCCTGACGGTTCCGCAACTGGTCACCACCGCCTGGGCCTCGGCCGTGACCTTCCGCGGCAGCGACAAGCGCGGCGGTGCCAACGGCGCGCGCATTCGCCTGGCGCCGCAGAAGAACTGGGAGGTCAATCAACCTGCCGAGCTTGCCAAGGTGCTGCACGCGCTCGAAGCCGTGCAAAGGGACTTCAACGGCGCCCAGTCGGGCGGCAAGAAAGTCTCGCTCGCAGACCTGATCGTTCTGGGCGGCTGCGCGGCGGTGGAGGCGGCAGCGAAAAAGGCCGGGTATGACGTGCAGGTTCCGTTCTCGCCGGGCCGCACGGATGCCTCGCAGGAGCAGACCGACGTGGACAGCTTCGCCCCGCTCGAACCGATGGTGGACGGGTTCCGCAACTACGCCCGCAAGGGGCTGGAATCCGCGGCCGCCGAACTGCTGCTGGACAAGGCCAACCTGCTGACCCTGAACGCGCCGGAAATGACGGTGCTGATCGGCGGCCTGCGTGCCCTGAACGCGAACGCCGGACAGACGCCGCAGGGCGTGTTCACGCAGCGCCCCGGCACGCTGACCAACGACTTCTTCGTGAACCTGCTCGACATGGGCACGAAGTGGCAGAAATCCGCCGTGGACGGGGTCCTGGAGGGACGTGACCGCGCCACGGGTGTGTTCAGGTGGACGGGCACCGCGGTGGACCTGGTGTTCGGCTCCAACTCGCAGCTGCGGGCGCTGGCGGAGGTCCACGCGTGCAGCGACTCGGAGCCCGCGTTCGTGCGTGACTTCGTGGCTGCCTGGAGCAAGGTGATGCACCTGGATCGCTACGACCTGGCCTGATTCCTGAGGATGGGTCCGAAGAGCTGCTTACACACCGCCGGTGCGACGTCTGATCCTCAGCGCCGCGCCGGCACGTCGACGTAGCCCTCCCCGTACCAGCGAATTCGCGGCCGCATTCTGGCGTTGGCGATGGATGGGTCGTTCACCGCCTTGCTGCTGCCGTGGTTGACCTGGCGGTCGGGGCGCCGGTCCGCGCCCAGCACCCGCCTGGAAGCTGGGATGAAGCGGAGCAAATCCCGGCAAGTCGCTCGATCGACGAACCGACCTGCCCCGCTACGCCGGCAACCACTCCGCGACGCTGCGGCCGATGAGATCGGGATGATCTTCCTGCAGATAATGCAGGCCCGCGCCAATATCGATGCTGCGCAGATTCGGCAGCGTCCTCTCGTAGCGCGCCGCGTCGGCGGGCGTGACCAGGATGCCGGGCGTGCCCCAGAACAGCAGCTTCGGTACGGCTGACTCCTGCAACCAGGCCATGTAACTCCCGGCGACGGCGACCACATCGGCTGGCCGGCCCTCGATCGGCAGCTCGCGCGGAAAACTCAGCATCGGCTTGCGCGTGGCGGGAGTGGGAAACGGCTCGCGATAGTGGCGCATCTCGGCCTCGGTCAGGCCACGCGCGACAGCGCCGGGCAACACCTGCTCGATGAAAACGTTCTGTTCGAGGATGAGCGACTCGCCCTGCCCTTCGGTGCGGAACGCCTGGAACAGGGGGCGTATGCCTTCCGGCCAGTCGGCCCAGGACTTCACCGGTGAGATGAACTCCATCATGGCGATGCCGGCGACGCGCGACGGATGACGTTGCGCCCAGTGCAGCCCGATCGCCGAACCCCAGTCGTGGATGACCAGCGTGAGCGTCCTCAGGCCCAGCGCATCGATGAACGCGTCGATATAACGCGCGTGGTCCTCGAAGCGATATGCGATATCCGGCTTGTCGGAGCGGCCGAACCCGATCAGGTCGGGCGCGATGCATCGCGCCTGGGTCGCGACGTGCGGAATGATGTTGCGCCAGAGATAGGCCGAGGTCGGATTGCCGTGCAGGAACAGCACCGGCGGCCCATCCTGCGGACCGGACTCGACGTAGTGCAGGCGCGATCCAAGCACCTCGACATAGCGGGATTCGAAGTCAAAACGGTCGCCGATGGGCATCGTCATATCCTCCTGATTCTCAATTGCTGCGGTGGCCCCCATGCTGGTGGCCACCGGTCGCACGAAGCTTGACGCATCGACAACAAAAAAGCGCCCGAAGGCGCTTTCTCGTGACCGCGTCATCCCAGCCTGCTTCCAATTCTTCCCGGGCGACGAGGTCGATATCGATTGCCCTCTACGGCGGCCCGGTCGGCCGCTCCAGCGCGTCCTCGATGGCCTGGGTGAGTCGCGCCGAATCCGGTTTCACGTCGCTGCCGAAATGCGCCATCACCTTTCCGTCGCGGCCGACAAGATACTTGTTGAAGTTCCAGTCCGGGGCCTGGCCCGTCCGGGCGGTCAGGGTGCGGAACAGGGGGTTGGCCTGCGTGCCCAGCACCGTGGTCCTGCCGAACATGGGGAAGCTCACACCGAAGTTAGCCTTGCAGAACTTGGCGATCTGCCCCTCGTCGGAGAATTCCTGGTCGCCGAACTCGCCGCTCGGAAAGCCCAGCACCACCAGGCCGCGATCGCCATACTTCTTGTAGACCTGCTCCAGGCCCTCGTATTGCGGCGTGAAGCCGCAGTGGCTGGCGACGTTGACCACCAGCATGACCTTGCCCCCGTAGACCTGGCAGACGTTCTCGGGCTTGCCCAGGAGGCGTCGCATCTCGACGTCAACGTCGGTGTTGGCGCAGTCCAGGGCCAGCGCCTTGAACGAGGCCGCACAGGCCAGCAGAACAGTCATGAAGAGACGACGCATGAGATTCTCCGGGTAGGGTCCATCGGTCACACTTGCCGTTCCATCGTCCTACATTCACTTTCCGGTTTCATCCCATGTCTACACTGATCGTTCCCGCGCCGCTGTGGCGCCGACTGCTGGCCGGCGTCTACGACGGCCTGCTGCTGCTGGGCCTGTGGCTGGCCGCGGCGGTGCTCGAATTCCTGATCCGCGACCGGCTGCTCGGCCTGCCGCTCGTCGAGCTGTGGATGAAGTCTTATTTCTTCTTGATCGGCTTCGCTTTTTTTGGCTGGTTCTGGACTCACGGCGGTCAGACGCTGGGCATGCGCGCATGGCGGCTGAGCGTGCGCCGGCTCGACGGCTCCGCGCTGCGCTGGCCGGTCGCGGCGCTACGTTTCGGCGTGATGCTGCTGACCTGGGCCGCCGCGCTGATGCCTTTGATCATGCTGATTCCGGCGTACGCGCGCGCGCCGCGCGCCCAGGACCTGGTGATGATCTGCGTCCTGTTCCTGGTCTGCGCGCTGACGCTGATGTTGGTGGAGTCGCGGCGTCGCGCGCCCTGCGACTGGGTCTCGGGAACCGAGGTGGTGCAGCGGCCCCGCAAGGGTGAGAGTCCGTCCGGCCAGTAGGTCGGTGTAGGTCGGTTCAAGCCGAAGGCGGAACCGACACGGCGCGCCGTTCAACGAAGGGCGCATGTCGGATCCGCCCGCGAAAAGCGCGCGGGCTTGATCCGACCTACATCCGACCTGCACCCGACATGCCTACCGCGCCCGCACCAGCCGCACCGTCGCCGCCATCATCAGCAGCGCTGTCGGCAACCCCGCCGCGATCGGCGCCGACCAGCCGTAGAGCGCGCCGAGACTCGCCGAAATTTCGTTGAACAGGTGGAAGCTCACGCCCACCAGAACGCCGATCAGGAGCCGCTGCCCCGCCCCGCCGCCGCGCGTGGGGCCAAACACGAAGGGGACCGCGAACAGCACCATCGCCATCACCGTCAGCGGCGCCAGCAGCTTGCGCCAGAGCTGCATGCGCTGCTCGGTGGCGTCCAGGCCGTTGTCGTCGAGGTAGCGCACCAGCCGCATCAGGCCCCGGGCGGAGACGTTGTCCGACTCCAGCACGTAGAGCCTCAGCACCTCGGGCGTCAGGCCACTGGTCCATTCCATTGCATCGAGCGTCTCGACCCGGGTGGAACTGCCGGAGAACTCCGTCCGCTGCACGTTCTCGAACCGCCAGGCGCCATTTTCATGGTAGGCCTCGGACACGTGCAGCATCGACACCAGTTCCAGGGTTTGGCCAAGCCGGTAGACGTCCGCGTCCGCGAAGTGGTCTTCGGCAACCAGGCTGCGGATGAAAAACACGTCCGAGCCGTCGCGCAACCATACCGGCCTGGACACGGAGCTGGACCGGGCGCCGGACTTGATCGACTCCGCGGCGCGCTCGCCGGCCGGCGCGAGGCTCTCGCCCAGACCGACGGCGATCAGCCCCAGTAGCAGGCCCGCGATCATCGCCGAGCGACCGATGCGCAGATTGGAATAACCCGCCGCGCGCATCGCGGTCAGCTCGCTCTGCGCCGCGAGCTGGCCGATACCGAGCAGGGTGCCGAGCATCGCCACCAGCGGCATCAGCACGTACAGGCCCGAGGGCATCAGCAGCACGGTGATCTCGAAGATCTTGCGCACCGAGAGGCGATCGCTGCCCTGGTCGATCTCGGTGATGAAACCGATGAAGCTGTACAAGGTCACCAGGCCGAGAGCGACCACGGCGGTCAGGCCGAAGATGGCGCCGATGACATAGCGGTCGAGCTGTCGGATCATCGCCCTTGGCCGCGTGCAAACCAGCCCTGCCGGTCCCCGAACAGCGCCAGCGCGGCGGCGCCGAACAGCAGGTGCACCCACCACAGGCCCAGCGCGGGCGCCACCTGCCCCTTCGCGATCCAGGCCTGACCCAGGCCCATGAGATTGGAATAGACCAGGTACAGCACGATTCCGAGCACCAGCTTGCCGTACCGCCCCTGCCGCGGTCGCAGGTGCGCCAGCGGCACCGCGAGCAGACCCAGCACGAACACCGACACCGGCGCCGCGATGCGCCAGGCCAGTTCGGCCTGATCCTCGGCATCGTCGGACACCCACAATTCGGATGTCTCCATCAGCTTGCGCTTGCCACTCAGGTAGACAAAGGGCGGCGGCGTGATGCGGGTTTCAAATTCATCGAACCTGACCACGTCGAACCGGGCCTCGCCGGGTTGGCCCGAATAGCGCCAGCCGCCGAAGAGCGTCACGTGCCGTTCGCCCGTGGTGGGTTCCATTTCCTGGCGCCCCTCGCTGGCGATCACCACGCTCTGCCCGCGCGCATCCTCGATGCGCGCAAACACCGTGGTGAGCTGCGTACCGGCCGCGTCCATCTGCTCGGTGTAGAACACGGCACGACCGCCGCCGACGGACTTGAACCGGCCGGGCTCGAACGGCGTGTATTGCACCAGCCGCCGCGAGTCCTTGAAGATGAAATCCACCTGCCGCCCCGCCCAGGGCCCTCCCGCAAATGCGAGCCAGGCGGTGAGCAAGGCCACCAGCGCCGACAGCCACATGAACGGCCGGTAGAGTCCGCCCAGACTCACGCCGCAGCCCATCATCGCCGCGACTTCGCTGTCCTTGTACAGCCGCCCCAGGGTCAGCATCACCGCCAGCAGCAGGGACGCCGGAAGCAGCAGCACGAGGTATTGCAGGCTGGACAGGGCCACCACCAGCGCGAGCAGTTCGCGCGGCAGTTCGCCCGTTGCCACCGCACCGAGAAACTTCGCGAAGCGCGCCGACAGCATGATCGCGAGCAGCACCAGGGTCACCGCCACAGCAGCGGCCGCGGTTTCGCGCAACAGGTAACGATCAAGGGTTCCGCGAAGCATGGGCCGCCGGGGTGATGGGGAGCGGCATTATCGCCGCGCAGTGCGACCACCGCGGCGGCTGGTTGCTCGGCAGGTGCTCCCTCCCCCGTGACAACGGGGGAGGGCTGGGGTGGGGGCGGTCGGAGACTCCTTCAATTCGCCACGTAGGCGGTCTTGCCCTGCGTATAAAACTCTCGCGCCGCGGTACCCTGTTCGCGCGGACCGTGACTGCTGCCTTTACGTCCTCCGAACGGCACGTGGTAATCGAGCCCGGCCGTCGGCAGGTTCACCATCACCACACCGGCCTGGGCCGAGCGACGGAACTCGTCGGCGTACTTCAGCGAACCTGTACAGATGCCGGCCGCGAGCCCGAACTCGGTGTCGTTGGCGACATGCAGCGCCTCCTCGAAATCCTGCACCTCGATCACGCTGGCGACCGGCCCGAATACTTCCTCGCGGTTGATCCGCATGTCCGGACGCGTCTGTGAAAAAAGTGCGGGTTCCAGATAAAACCCGGGCGTCTCGCGCTCCAGTCTCGATCCGCCCTGCACGAGCTGTGCTCCCTCGCCCTGGGCGATCGCGACGTAGCGCTCGCTCTTCTCCAATTGACGCGCATCCACGAGCGGCCCGATGTCGGTTGCCGCTTTGAGCGCGTGATCGACCTTGAGCGCACGCATGCGCGCCGCCAGCGCCTCGACGAACCGATCGTGAATACCGCGCGCAACGATCAATCGTGACGAGGCGGTGCAGCGCTGCCCGGTCGAGAAGAAGGCGCCGTTGAGCGCGCAATTCACCGCCAGCGGCAGGTCCGCATCGTCCAGCACCACTAGCGGATTCTTGCCGCCCATCTCCAGTTGCAGCCGAACCCTGCGCGAGGCACAGGCCAGCGCGATCGACTGCCCGATCGCGACCGAACCGGTGAAGCTGATCGCATCGATTTCACCCGATTCCACCAGCGCCTTCCCCGCCTCGGCTCCGACGCCGCAGACCATGTTCAGGACACCCGCGGGCAGGCCCGCGCGGTGCAGGATATCGACCAGCGCCCAGGCGCTTGCCGGGGCGATCTCCGAGGGCTTGAACACCACGCAATTGCCGAAAGCCAGCGCCGGCGCAATCTTCCAGGCCGGGATGGCAATCGGAAAGTTCCACGGCGTGATGAGGCCCACGACGCCCACCGGATCGCGCGTCACTTCCACCCGCACGCCGGGGCGCACGGATGCGCCCAGTTCGCCATTGAGGCGCACCGCCTCGCCAGCAAAGAAGCGGAAGAGCTGGCCGGCGCGCGTGACCTCACCGATTCCCTCCGGCAGGGTCTTGCCTTCCTCTCGCGACAGCACACGGCCCAGCTCCCCGCGTCGCGCCAGGAGCTCGGTCGCCGCTGCGTCGAGAACGTCGGCGCGCTGCTGCGTCGTGCTGCGGCTCCAGCCGCTGAAGGCCTGGCGTGCCGCGGCGCAGCCCGCGTCCACGTCTGCGCGCGTCGCCGCCGCATGGCGGCTGACGATGTCACGCGTGTCGGAGGGATTGAAGTTGTCGATCAGGCTCGAGCCATGGGTCCAGTTTCCGCCGATGAAATTGCCGCGAATTTCTTCCGACATGGTGTGATTTCCCTCAAGCCTTGGGCGCGCCAAGCGGATAGCCGCGCCCTGCGTAATCGAATCCGCCGAGTTCCAGCGTCACCAGCCCGCGATCCTGCGGCGAGGCGTAGTAGGCGCGGATCTCGCGGATGAGCCCGGACTCGCCGAACACGTACCACTCGTCGCCACGCAGGATCACGCCGTCGCGCCGCTTGAAATGCGTCCACTCGATCACCGCGCGGCGGGTCGCCGGATCGCCGATGAACTGGTCCACCGTCCAGTACGAACCGAAGGTCTGCACCGCTGCCTGCCAGCGCCGCCCGATTTCGAGCGCGCCGCGGAACGGACCGCCGTACATGCCCGGCGGGAAGTAATGCACGCCCTCGGGTTCGAAATAGGCCGCGACTCTTTCGGGATCGCCGGAGTTGCAGGCGTCGAAATAAGCGCGGATGTGGGCCTCCATCGAGGCCAGGGTCAGAGGTGGAGCGGAGGTGGACATGGCTCGTTACACCGATAGGGAGAAGGGGACGGGCCGCATTATCGGGGCAAACCCGCGTTGAACCGGGCGGACGCTTTGATTGGCCTGCCGAGGGCGCCGGGATCGTCAGGATGCAGCATTGGCCGAGGCATTGAGCGGACTCCGCGGCCCCATTTCACGAACACTCGTAATCCTGCGCCTCGACCTGCCGCGTCCGTCGCCACAGTTCCAGCGCGGTGAAGGGCCAGTTCTGCGTCACCCTGCCCTTCGCGTTCTTGTACCAGCTGTTGACCTTCGAGAATCCCCAGGCGCGGTTTGCGCTGGCCTGGTCGACACGCTCGTTGTAGAGATCATGCACTTCGGTTTTCACGTCGAGCACCTCGTGCCCCTGCTCCAGCATCAGGCGGATGGCATCCACCGCGTAGTTGGTCGCGCACTCCGAGATGAAGATGATGCTGGCGCCATGCAGCACGAGGTTGGTGTTGGGGCCGTACAGGCAGAACAGGTTGGGGAAGCCCGGAATCGTGGAGCCCAGGTAGGCGCGCGCATCCCCGCCCCAGACTTCATGCAGATCCCGTCCGTCGCGGCCGATGACCCGCATCGGCATCAGGAACTCGGCGGCCTTGAAGCCGGTGCCGTAGATCAGCACGTCGAACTCGTGCTCGACACCGTCCGCCGTGCGGATGCCCCTGGGCGTGATGCGCTCGATCCCCGCGGTGATCGTGCGAACGTCCTCGCGCTTGAGTGTTGCAATCCAGGTGCCGTCGTCGCGCGGCAGGCGCTTGGAGCCCGGCGGTGCATCGGGAATCAACAGCGGCCGCAGATCGAGCCGGTCCGCTATCTGTGCATCCACCCAGGCGGTCAGCGCCTGGCGCACGAACTCGTTGGAAGCGGAGATCGCACGCTCGGTCGGCGGATAATCGGGATCGACGATCGCGGTGTCGAGAAAGCCGATGAGCTGAGGCGTGACCGTGAACAGCCGGTGCCATTGCGCGTAGTTGGGCAGATTTCCCATCAGCCAGCGCAGCTCGTCATCAAGCTTCGCACGCAACAGCGGGGTCGGCAGCAGCCAGGGAACGGTGCGCACGAAGATCGTCGTCGCTGAGGCCTGGTCAGCGACGTGCGGAATGAACTGCACGGCACTGGCGCCGGTGCCGATGACGCCGATCCGCTTGCCCTTCAAATCCACGCCGCCGTCCCAGCGCGCGGAGTGAAAGGCCTGTCCGGCGAAGGAATCGCGACCCTCCAGGTCGGGCCACGCCGGACGATTGAGCTGGCCGACGGCGCTGACCAGGACTGTGCTCCTCGCGCACTCCTCGCCATGGGCAGCGCGCAGGCTCAGCTCCCAGACCTTGTGCGGCTCGTCCCAGCGCGCGGCGCGCACCTCGGTGTCGAAGCGGATGTGTTCATAAAGACCCAACTCCCTGGCGCACCGCTTGAGGTAGGCCAATACGTCATCGCGCGAACCAAAATAGTCCGGCCAGATCTGCTGCGCGAAGGTGTAGCTGTAGATGAAGCTGTTGATGTCCACCCGGCAGCCGGGATAGGTGTTCTCCCACCAGGTGCCGCCGACCTCGGCATTTTTTTCGTAGATCGTGAACGGCACGCCCGCCTGCTTGAGCCGCCAAGCCGTGAGCAGGCCACTCTCGCCGGCGCCGACGATACTCACGTGGAACTCGCGCTCGGGCGCGAGCTTCTCCTTGCTCCAGCGCGGGGCCTGAGGATCGTCGTCGCCGAACACGATCTGTTCGTTGAGCAGGCGTTGCAGCGGCTCGGCGTCCTTTTCGCCGCAGATCCAGGTCAGCACGGCATGCATGAAGTCGTAGCTGGGTCGGCCAGGAACCGCACGGCCGGAATCGCGGAACGCCTTCAGCTTCTCGAAGCACAGCGCGCGGCCTTCGGCTTCCTGCTGCGCAGAGAGCGCTCCGGCGTAGCAGCACAAGGCGTAGGTCGGCGTCCATTCGGGGCGCAGCAAGGCCAGATCACCGCTGAGGTGGGCGGCGGTCAGAACCAGCACCGGGAATTCGCCGGCGCGGCAGTAGCGACGCAGGGTGTCGTCGTCAGCGACGATCGCACCGACCTGGTTGTGCAGGGTCACTGACTTCTCCTCGATCCGACTAGCCCAAGGGCTCTGAGTTTGGTGAGTGGGTGGCTCATGTCGCGTGCTCGTAGGTCGGTTCAAGCCGAAGGCGGAACCGACACTGCGCGCGCTTCAACGAAGGGCGCATGTCGGTTCCGCCCGCATGAAGCCGCGGGCTTGAACCGACCTACAACGGACTTACCGCTCAACCGGCACCGTTGTGACCATCCAGTCCCGGTGTACGAAAACGAATCTGCGCCTTGTGCTTCAGGCCGTGGTCCAAGAGGCTCTTTGCCGGGTCGGGTGTGAACGGACCCTTCGAGGTCGACCACAGCACCTGGTCCCACTGAATCTTGGCGAAATCCGGATGGCTGCCAAAAATCCCGGGCAACACGGACTCGATCAGCGCGCCGAAGGGCATCTGGGGTGGCACGGGGATGCACATGGGCCAGCCGAACATCGTGTGCTTTTCCCAGCAGATGTTCAGGAGCTGGTTGCCGTGGAACTTGTCCTGGGCGTCCTTGAAATCGCCGTGATAGTCCGGCGTGATGGCTTTGACGGGCATTGGTTTCTCCTGATTCGGTCCGGGCTAATTGGGTTTTGCAGCAGCGGCGCGGGCCGCGACTTCCGCAGCGCGCTTGATGCTTGCCGGCACGCCGCCGATGCCCCAGCGATCGGGGTGCACTTCGTCGATCTGCATGCGAATCCGGTCGGGTCTCATCTCCAGCACACGCGCCACCACGTCGGTGATCTCGCGAATGAGCCGGTGATGCTGTTCCACCGCGCGGCCTTGCAGCAGGACCATGCGGATGAAGGGCATCTCGACATCAGCGCGCAGCACGTTCGGCAAGACCTCGTCGGCGGGCACGCCGCTCAAGCCCCACAGCGCGGGTTCGACTTCCGTCACCCAGACTTCGAGGCGATCCTTGGGTGCGTCGATGACGCGGGCCAGGGTATCGGAGCACTCGACGATCAGTTGCTTGAGCTTGGGCAGCGGGTGGCCCTTGAGGACGATGACGTTGCAAACGGGCATGGGTTTCTCCGTAGGGCGGGTTAGCGACGCTGTTTGACGCGTAACCCGCCCTGCATCTCAGGTCTTGCGCACGAAATCGGTGTACGCGCCTTCATGGATGTTGGCCGGCCGGCTGGTCCACTGCTCCCATCGTTTGGCGTCGAGATGTTCGCGGAACAGGCCGCCGTCCACACCGGGCTTGATGCCCATGTACTTGAGCGCCTCGGCCATCGGGTTGAAATCCGGCGCGGTCGGATCGACGCCGGGCAGCAAGCAGTTGCCCTGATAGATCTGGTGCACCGGCAGCCAGGCGTGCACGAACTTTTCCGGCTCATCCATGAAGATGTCCATGCAGCCATCCGAGCAGCAATGGAAGGTCTCGCCCTTGTACTCGGTCTCGCGATGCACGAACTCGGTGGCGTCGTCCGGCTCGGTGTACAGGCAGGGCCACTGGCAGACCTGGCAGAGCTGCGGCAAGGTCAGATTGGTGAACGGCGTGCCCTTGTTCTCCAGCTCGCGCCAGTACTCGTAACGCGGACGGTAATACTTGTCGAAGGTGTCCGGGTACTTCTCCGAGAACCAGGCCATTTCCTCTTCAGAGGGCAGCCACATCGGGAAGCCGATGGCGTTGCGGTTGGCGTAGAACACGCTCCACATCTCGTGGCTGACGCGGCCCTTTTCCTTGATGGTCACGTCGGCGTACTTGGGAGGCTTGATGCCATAGCGCGCCAGATCCGCAAACAGCGCGCCGCCGTTTTCCTCGTAGTAGATCGTCCAGGCCTCGGACCAGCTCATCACGCGCTTCGGGAGTATGTAATCCATCATCGTGGCCAGCAGCGCGAGCAGGCGATAGCCGCGCCAGAACCACTTGTCGATCCACTTCTGCACGATCGGGATATTGGCCGGGTCCTGCTCCAGCAGGAACTTGATGACCTCGATGCCCAGGGTCATGTGCCGCGCCTCGTCCGACTGCGCCGAGAAGCCGAAGCTGACCGTGGACATGTCGCCGTTGAACGCTGCGCCGCTCATCCACGGCATGAAAGCGAGGTTGGTCAGCACGTACTCGAAGGCGAACGAGATGGCGACGATGAACTCGAACGGGCCGCTGGTGATGGCGTCCTCGAAGAAGGATTTTGGAATCGACAGGTACCAGGCGCGATCGAACTGGTACGGGAAATCCGCCATGCCCTCGAAGTACTTGTTGTAGTGGCTGAGGGCATGAATCTGCGTGGTGGCATGACGCAGTTCGTCGATGGACTGCATCTGCGCGGCGATGCGTGGCCCCACGCCGGGGAACTCGCGGCCGAGGATGTTGAAGCCGCGGTGGGACGCGTATTCCAGCTCGACGAAACCGTTGATGAAAACCTTCAGCGCCTGCACGTAGCGCGCGTCGGTAACGTTGAACTGGCCGTTGTTCTGCTGGAACGCGTCGATGATGGCGTAGAGCTTGCGCTCTTTCTCGCCCTGATATTTCCAATACGCATCCATGGTCAGACGGAACGGGTCTTCCCACTTCTCCCAGTCGTGGATCCTGATGCCTTCGAAGTCGATGTTGCGGAAGATCTCTTGCCTCGATTCGTAGCTTGGTTCCCAGCCCAGCCCGCGCGTGAGAAGCGCGTAGTTTTCCTTCAGGCTGAGTTTCTTGGCGGGTTTGATGTTGCCGTCGGCGGCCATGGTTTTCTCCGTATTCAATCGCGTAAGGCTGGGATGCGGTTCGGCTTGGTGTGGGAGTGACATCGAGTCACTCCCGCATAGGCCAAACCGAAGCGAATCCCAGCGTTGTTTGCTCGGATGATGTGTTACGACGTCTTCCACTCCAGGATGAATTCGTTCTCCGACTCGTCCACTTCGCCGGCGAGCGAAATCAGGTTGATGTGAAGCTCGCGCAGATCGAACGGACGGCCGACATGTTCCTCGACCGTTTCGCGGCAGACCACGAGACGTCCGGGAGCGTTGATTTTCACCAGCCCCGGCATCTCGTGAAGAATCGCCTTGGGGTTGTCGGCGAGAATCGCTTCGATGATCGGCAGGGTGTCGTTGTTGGCCTGAAAGGCGATGAAGACGGGTTGCGTGCTGGTGGTGGTCATGGGTTCGTCGGAGGGGAGGTCGAATGGAGGTCGGTTCAAGCGAAGCTGAACCGACATGCGCATTCTCAAGAACCATGCGCTCTGTCGGGTCCGCCTTAGCTATTGCTGGACCCGGCCTACAGCCCGAGCTTGGCCGCACGCGCATCGAGCACCGACACGACCGACGCCATCGCCGCATCGGCCTTTGCCCCGAGCGTCGCCTCGGCAATCGGCTTCAACGCATCGATCCAGGCCTCGCGCCACTTCGACACCCAGCCGGAAATAAGCTGCCGGTTCTCGTCGCTCTCGGCCGCCGCGGTCTTGACGGTGGCATCGACCCAGCGCGCCGTCTCCTCGTACCACCGCATCAGGTAATCGGTGAGCGAAGACAGCGCCGACCCGTGCACGGCAGCGAACGCCGAATCGAACTGCTGGTAGAACAGCGGATACACCAGCCCGTCGGCGACCAGGTTCTGCGCCACCAGGGACTCGAACCAGTCGCGCGTCACGAACAGGCGCTCGATCTGCCGGCGCACGCCCTGCCACGCCAGCTCATCCACCCATTGCCGCTTGCCTTCGGTCAGAGACTCGCCGGTGTTGCCGTCCACCATCAGGCCGATGCGCGACAGGTGCTGCGCCATGCCCAGCCGGTCCATCGTCGCCATCATCGCGGTCTGTGTCACGGCAGTGCCGAAGCCGTAAGCCGCGACAAAGCAGTTGTTCATGTTGGCGCCCCACTCGTAGTGCCGCAGCGGGACCAGCGCCTGCACGATCTGCTGGCGAGCCTCGGCCGGCAGGATGCGCAGCAGCTCGCGCTTGTCGACAAATTCGAGCTGCCGGTCCAGCGCCTCCTGCTGCCGGGCGCGCATGATGGTGTAGTTGCCGTAGTAGTACTGGCGCGGGTCCTTCAGGGCATACCAATCCTTCATGACCACGGCGGTGCGACGTACGTCGTACATCTCGCGGTCCGGGTCCCACAGCGGCTTGTAATGGAAATTGGCCGTGGGCTGTACGTCATACGCCACTTCCTGGTAGCGCGAAGCCTGCTTGTCGCCGAAACGCTTGGCCAGATGCGTGAAAGTGTTGCGGATCGGCTTGACGCCACGGGTCCGGATTTCTACGGTCATGCGGGTCTCCTCTGATTCTCTCAGTTCTGTTATTCAGTGATGCCCGGCGTGCCGTAACGCCATTTGGCCTGGTCGTAATCCATCGCGATTTCCTCCTCGCGCGTCAGGTAAACCACCTTGTTGACCTTGCAGAACTCCTTGTAAGCGTCCAGCGGCATGATCAGCTCGGTCATCAGGTCCGGGCTGTCGACACCGAACGCGAACTCGACGAAACCGTTGTTGGTGATGCGGTGAAAGCGCACGAACCGGGGCCGCGCATCGAGCGGCCCGAGCAGCGGTGTTGCGGTGTGGATCGACATCCTTGTCTTCCTCGATAAGCCCGGCCGCCTGGGGTGAAACGGCGACACTGGATAAGCCTGCCTCAGCATTGCCCGTGCCACAAGCGGGTGAGTCGCGCAGTCGAGGTCCGAATGATGGGCATAAGCCTTTGCTGGGGAATACTTAAACAGCGGTCGGGATCGAGCGGCGCAACGCCCGTGACGGCGACCAGGACCGGGCAGACTGGATAAATTCATCCACTGCCGACTCGTCCCCCTTGGCAGGAGTGGATGATTTTCGATGTGCCCCTGCCGCGAGCTTTCCGCGGGACCGGAGCCTATGCTCGCGAGCAATCGCTCCCGAACGGTGCTCACGATGCCCGCCCAACCGCTTTCCTCCCAGGACCCGCGCAACACCCCGTCCGGCCTCGTCCGACCCGCAGACGCGGGCCTTCCATTGCCCGACAACGCCGATCTCGTCTCGCGCATCCACTTCGCCACCAAGGAGGGCCGCATCTGGCTGGACGATCAGCGCATGCTGCTGATGCACGCCTCCGGCTTCGGTGTGCTGCGTCGCGAGCTGATAGAAAGTCTCGGCATCGACCGCGCACGCGGCCTGCTCACGCGCATGGGCTACAACTCCGGTTCTCACGACGCGCACCTCGCGCGCAAGCTGCGCAAGGGCAGCACGACGGTCGACGCGATCCACGTGGGACCGCAGCTGCACATGCTCGAAGGCGTGGGCACCGTGATCCCGGTTCGTGCGGAGCTCAACGAGGAGACCGGACAGTTCCACGGTGAGTACCTGTGGCAGGACTCGTCCGAGGCCGAGGAGCACATCCGCATCTACGGGCTCGGTTCGGAGCCGGCGTGCTGGATGCAGATCGGCTACGCCTCCGGTTTCATCAGCCGTTTCATGGGTCGGCCGATCCTGTTTCGCGAGGTGCAGTGCAAGGCGCAGGGCTTCGATCAATGCCGCATCGTCGGCAAGCCGGCTGACGAATGGGGCGACGCCGAGGACGACCTGCGCTTCCTGCGCGCCGACCAGCTCACTGGCGGACTCGCCGCCACAGGCGCTGCGACCGCGGCCGTGCTGTCGCTCGACGATGCGCCGCCCGCCTCGCCCCTGGGCAGCGAAGACGTGGTCGGCGTGTCGGCCGGCTTCAACTCGGTCTGCCACAAGCTGCGACGGGTCGCCGACACCCGCGCCACCGTCCTGTTTCTCGGCGAAAGCGGCGTGGGCAAGGAAGTGCTCGCACGCAGCCTGCATCGCATCAGCCCGCGCGCGGAAGCGCCGTTCGTGGCGATCAACTGCGCGGCGATCCCGGAAACCCTGGTCGAGGCCGAGCTGTTCGGCGTCGAGCGCGGCGCCTTTACCGGCGCATCGACGACGCGCGCGGGACGCTTCGAGCGCGCCGAAGGCGGCACCCTGTTTCTCGACGAGATCGGAATCCTGAGCAACACCGCGCAGGGCAAGCTGCTGCGCGCCTTGCAGGAGCGCGAGGTCGAGCGGGTTGGCGGCACCCGCACGATCAAGGTCGATGTGCGCGTGATCGCGGCGACCAATCTGGATCTCCGGGAGGAGGTTCGCCACGGACGGTTCCGCGAAGACCTGTTCTTCCGCCTGAATGTCTTCCCGATCCTGGTGCCGGCGCTGCGCGACCGGCTGGAAGACATTCCGGTATTCATGAACCACTTCCTGCGCAAGTTCTGCCGCATGCACACGCGCTCGGTGTCGGGCTTCACCGGCCGGGCCATCGACGCGATGCTCAGCTATCACTGGCCCGGCAACATCCGCGAACTGGAGAACGTCGTCGAGCGCGGCGTCATCCTCGCGCCGGACGCGGGCGCGATCGACGTCATTCACCTGTTCGCCGGTGGCGAGCAGATCGAGTCCCGCCACCTGAGCCTGTGCGAGGGCGGCACGCTGGCGAAGCGGAGCGACGCGGAGCGCAGCCACGACGTGGGCCCCGACATCGCCAATCGCGTGCGCCACCGGATCACGCAACTGCTGGCCGGCGTGGCCGACGAGGGCGACACCCTGTCGCTCGACGACATCCAGGACGCGCTGGTGCAGAGCGCGGTGCGCATCGCCAAGGGGAACCTGGCCGCCGCAGCCAGAACCCTCGGCATGACACGGGCACAACTGGTCTATCACCAGAAGGGCAAGAAGGCACGGGCGTAGATCGGTCGTAGGTCGGTTCAAGCCTGTCCTGAGCCCGTCGAAGGGCCCGCGGCTTCATGCGGGCGGAACCGACGTGCGCCCTCTCCCGCACCGTACCTGTCGGATCCGCTTCGCTTGACCCGACCTACATCAGGCGGCCCTGACGTCGTTGCCATTTTCGCCGCCAAAAGAAGCGGGGGCATGCGATGCCCCCGAAGCCTGCTGCCCGTTCGCGAGGACGTGCAGCGCGCCGGGACGGAGCGAACCCCATAGTGGTTCTATGGGGTGAGTGAGTCCCATGCGATGCGCGCCGCAGATCGGCCAGCGCCGATCCAGCCAGAGAATCATTCGACAGTGTGTTTTCAGATGGATATCGAAAACTCTCGTTGCAGATGGAGCGTGGAGGCGGATTCTCTGGCGACCTGTGAGAAATACGGGCTAGGAGCCTGGACGCAGGCCCGCCGAAGGTCGGGACTTCGGCTTGAACGCCATGCGAAATCGGGCGAGGACTTTTCCCGGCGACTCGTCCGCGACCCGCTTCATCATGCGCGGCTCCTCGCTACCAACCCGATCGATGGCGCTCGGCCACGATTGACCACCGCCCGCACGAGGTGCGGGATCAAAGCATGAAATGAACCTGTAACTCGCCGATCAAGGCACCGAGGATGGCGCCGGCCATCACAAGGGTCATCTCGTCTTCCTTGAACGCGG
This sequence comes from Panacagrimonas sp., assembly GCA_052387695.1. Classification (GTDB taxonomy): domain Bacteria; phylum Pseudomonadota; class Gammaproteobacteria; order Nevskiales; family Nevskiaceae; genus Panacagrimonas. The sequence goes on from JBQTIX010000075.1 coordinate 28,063, forward strand.
GGCGGAGCATGCTCTCGAACTCTTCCGGCGTCAGCAGATCCATGCGGCTGACGATGGTGTTGTTGATGTCGAGCGCATCCATCGCGTACTTCTCGGCATGCCGCGAGGCCTCCGGGAGGATCTCGACCACGCGCCCCACGATGAACTTGCGCAGATCCTCGTACTGCTTGGACCCCACGGCGTACAGCACGAGATGACGCGAGCTGCTGCCTTCCATCGCACTACTGATGTGCTTGTGGATCAGCGCCATCATGCGGTCCGAGGCCGGCCCGCGCAGCAGTTCCTCGATGAAGTTGGCCGGCGTCAGCAGTTCCTTGGCGATCACCGAGGCGTAGTCGCGCGCCACCTCTTTCTGCCTGGCGATGAACTTGCCCTGGATCGTGAACGGGCCGATTTTTATCGGGCGCAAGGGGCGGAACAGCATCTGCAGCGCGGTCCAGTCGCTGGTGAAGCCAACGATGCCGCCGAATACCGGCATCAGCCAGGGCTCGTGCCAGGTCATCCAGCACGCGAGTTGCACCACGCCCAAGCCCAGTCCAAACCAGAAGCCGGCGTTGCGGAAGAAGTTGAACTCCTTGCCGCCGACCTTCTTGAACACGTTGTTCAGAAGCTCCTTGTCCTTGACCAAGTTGGACACCAGCAAATGCCGCACATCGAAGTAGCGGCGGAAATCCTTGGTCACGTCGGCCCACATCTCCACCACCATGCCGGGAACCTCGGCCTGCATGGACTTGATGACGCGCTTGCGCGCGAACTCCGGCAGGCTGAGCCAGAACCCGGGCATGTAGCGCTCGCCTACATCGCGCACCAGTTCTTCGGTGGCGCGCATGAACGGCTGCTCGATTTCCTTCACCAGCCGTTTCGGATCGAGCCGCGCGAGCAGTTCGTCCATCTTGAGCAGGCGGTCCACCAGCAGGTCCGAAGCGGTCGAGGCCATCTTGTGGGCCTTGCGCGGAATCACGCCCTGCCAGCCCAAGAACGGCTTGATGCCGACAAACTCGAGTGGCCGGAACATCATCTCGACCGCCAGCACCTTGGTCACGTAGCCGATGATCGCCGCCATCAGGGGCATGGCGAGATAGATCCACATGTGGGCGTCGAAATCTGCGGCAATTGCGTCCCAATTCATACGTCCCCCGATGCACCGCTGCGTACTCTGCGTCCATCCGAGCCTCGCTGCTCGCCCGGTGGAGATGAAGGTAGCCGTGACCTGCAATCAGCAATGGCGATGCTAGGGACGCGGGGCTGGCTTGATCCGATACTTAAGTATCGAATAGGGACCTAGGATGCCCATTACCTTGCAGTCGCCCGAGCGCCGCGAGAGTGGCAGCGGCATGCAGGAGAACAGACCAAACACTTGACGAGGAGGAGGAGTCATGGACGCGGGGAGCACAAAGCAGGCAACGGTGGGAGGGGACTTGTTCGTAGGGCGGAATTCCAGTTCCGGGACAGGGTTTCGGCGCACACGATCACGGTCCAACTCCGCTGCAAGGTACGTCCGCCTGGACGCCGCCTACCGCGACTACGCCCACGATGTCCCGCAAGACTCGTTTCCGACCTTCCTGGAATCGCTACTGTTTGAGCACGTCGGCGAGGCTGGCGCGCGGCGCGCTCCTCGGCGCTGAAAAGCTCCCGAACGACCCGTCGGAGGCTTGGCGGCGATTCGCAGGCCTCCGCGCCGCGCCTATAGTGTTTTCATCCGGTCGTGGAGGGACCAGAGCATGGGAACGGAAAGCGCGGACGCAGGTGTTCAGGTGCACAGCTTCAGGCAGATCCTGCTGTGGCCGCTGCAACTGATGTCGCGCGGCGAGCGGCGCGCCGCAAACGATGTGGTCGCGCGGCTTGCTCAGGCTGTTCCCGACAACCCCTGGCGCGAAGTGCAGGACGAACTTGCCGACAGCCCGGGAGCCTTCCACGAGCGGCATTACAGCGAGTTCGTCACCTTCCTGCCATCGGTCCAGCGCTTTCTGTATGGGGAGAGCGCGAGCGGCGGACAGCCGGGATGCGATTCGCCGATGCGGGTGTTCCGCCGTGCCGACGTCGTCGCCGTCCGCCTGGCCTTTCCCGGCACCGACGCGGCACCCTTGAGGCTGGAGGTCCAGCACGTCGATCTGTATATCTTCGACGGTATCGACGTGGTGACGCTGACGGTCGAGCTCTACGGCTCCGAGTTGGAATTGAAACTGGCGCAGGACCTGCTGTACCGCTTCGGCCGCGGCTATCCCACGCAGTGGGACGAGGGTTCGGTGCCGGGCCACTGCCTGTCGAGCGTCGAGTGGTTGTCGCGCAGCGGCGAGGTGCTGGCGGTTTCAGACTACGAGTGCCGCGAGAAATATCTTGCGCATGTGCCGCGTTACCGCGCGCCGCGTATTTCAGCCCATTGGGACTGGCTGCTGCGGCCGCTGGTGGCGCATCACTCCGACGAGCCCGGCGAACTGCGCTATCGGCTGATCGAATATCACCGCATGCCGGTGATGGCCTTTCTCGCGCTCGACCAGCCGCAGCGACTCACGCGCGGCGATTTCGCCCGCCTGGCGCTGGCGTCAGCACCGGGAGACCCTTCGAGCCTGCCGATGTGCGGGTACCAGTTGCAGGACTTCGAGCAGCGCTACTGCTGCGACCGCTACTGGCAACCGGAGGCCGCGCAAGGCCCCGGCGCCCGCTACATGTGCTGCGGTGAGGCGTTCACCATCGTCGGAGCGGCCGGCGACGCCTACCTGTACAACCGTGAGCACGGCCTGATCGAGCAGTTCCGCCATCAGTATTTCCTGCTGTTCCTGATCGCGCATTTCCACAAGGCCGCCCTGCTGATGATGTCCGACCGCCTGGTGGACGCCATCAATCATCTCGATGTGCGGCAGCCGGACTCGATCCGGCTGTTCAAGCGCAAGATCCGGCGTACCAAGGAGGCCTTTCTCGCGTTCACGCACCGCTACTGGTTCCACGAAATCTCGCACCAGCCCCAGGCCAAGGACCTGTACGCGATGTGCAGCCGCTGGCTGGGCACGGACGTCCTGTATGGCGAGGTACGGGACGAGATCGAGGCAATGGACAATTTCCTCGACAGCGACTCGCTGCGGCGGCAGGCCAACACCGTGGTGCGGCTGACCGTGGTCACGGTGTTCGGCCTGATCGGCACGGTGGCCACCGGCTTTCTCGGCATGAACCTGCTGGCCGAGGCCGAGGAGCCGCTGTGGAAAAGGGTCGCGGTGTTTCTGCTGGTGCTGTTCCTCGCCGTTTCGCTGACCTTCTACACCATCATCAAGTCCAAGCGGCTGTCCGATTTTCTCGACGCCGTGTCCGACGAGCGTCTGAGCGTGCGCCAGAAGTGGGGTGCGCTGATGAGCGTGTGGACGATGCGGGGCTGACCCATCCAAGGCGGAATCCGTGAACTCGACCTCAGTTCCGTGGCAGCAGATGGCCGCGCCAGCTCCTGCGTTCGAGGTCGAGCTCGCCATCGACGCCGAACTGGCGGCCGTCGGAAAACGTGAGCAGACCCTGCGTACGCCAACGGTTCGGAGCAAGGCTGCTGACCGTGCCTTGGGCCGTGCCGGTCAACATGTCCCCTGACTCGAGAAAGCTGGCGGTGCAACAGGTCCAAGTGCCCAATCGGGGTCCGTGGCGCGACAGGCTCATGGTTCCCAGCATGAGGCCGAAGCCGCTGCAGCCGCCTTCGAAGTTGGCCTGCATCTGGACCGCGCCAGGCGCACCCGCCAGGACCGTGAAGCTGGAGGCCGTGAACGAAAACTCGCCGAACGTTTCGCTTGCCGAAGTCATTGCAGGTCTCGTTTGATGGATGGCCTAGCTGTGAAAGCCTTATGGAACCTCTGCATAGGTTCTCCGTTCGTGCCGAGTCCTGAGCCTGTCGAAGGATCGAACCATGAACGGAGAACCTGCGCCCGCTAAGGACTCTCTGCACAGGTGGTATCCCCGTTCGTGGCGAGTAGCCCCGTGCGAAGCGCGCGGCGTATCGAGCCACCTCGCAGGCCCCTCGATACACCTCACCACAAAAAGCCGTGGTGAGGCACTCGGGGCGAACGGGCGGGGAAAATCATCCTGTGCAGACCATCCCTAAGAGTTTCGCGCAGGCCCTTCGACCCTTCGACAGGCTCAGGGCGAACGGACCGTGTTTTGGAACCTGTGCGGAGTGTCCCTGGCGGCTATCCCATCACATAGGTCGATTTGAGCTGCTGATAACCGGCGAGCGCCTCGGGCCCCAGTTCGCGACCGAGCCCGCTGGCCTTGATTCCGCCGAACGGCGAGCCGATGGCAGGGACGTACCCGTTGATGCCGATGGTCCCGGTCTGCACGCGCCGCGCGATGCTGCGGGCGCGCGCTTCGTCAATGCTCCATACCGATCCGCCGAGACCGAAGGCCGAGTCGTTGGCGATGCGGATGGCGTCCTCCTCGTCCTGATACGGAATGATCGCCAGGACCGGTCCGAAGATTTCCTCGCGTGCGATGGTCGCGGTATTGCTGACATCGGCGAACACCGTCGGCTCGACGAACCATCCTCTCGCCTGTGTGCCCGAGCCGCCGCCTGCGACCAGCCTGGCTTCGCTCTTACCCTTGGCGATGTACCCGAGCACGCGCTCGCGGTGTGCGGACGAGGCCATCGGGCCGATCTGGGTGGCCGGATCAAGCGCGTCGCCGACGGTGAGCGAGGAGGCCATCGAGGCAATCGCATCGACGATCTGCTTGTAGCGGCCCTGGGGCGCGAGGATGCGCGTGCAGCTATAGCAGGCCTGCCCGTTGTTGAAGATCGATGCCGCCGGCAGGCCGCGCACAACCACGTCGAGATCGGCATCGTCGAGGATGATCGCGGCCGACTTTCCGCCGAGTTCCAAGGTCACTGGGCGCAACAGCTCGCCGCAGGTTCTGCCGATCATGCGTCCGGCCCCGGTCGATCCGGTGAACGCAACCTTGTCCACCCCCGGATGCGAAACCAGGTAGGCACCGACCGCGCGATCCGCCGCGACCCAGTTGAGCACTCCGGGTGGAACCTGTGCCTCTTCAGCGGCCTCCGCGAGCACGTAGCTGTCGAGCACGGTGCCGGGCGAGGGCTTGATGACCAGCGTGCAGCCCGCCGCCAGCGCGGGCGCGATCTTGCTGATCGCGAGCGTGACCGGAAAATTCCAGGGCACGATGGCGGCGACGACGCCGAGGGGCGCGCGGCTGACCCAGGTTTCGCGTCCCATCTGCGAAGGACGCTTTTCGTCGCCACCGAGCGTCTTCGCCAGCTCCGCGTAATAAGCCAGCAATCCCGCGGGGAACTGGCCCTCGAAGGCTTCGCTGATCGCCAGCGGCATGCCGTTCTGCGCGCTCACGGCCCTGCCAATTTCACCGGTCCGCCGGGACAGTGCCTGGGAGAATCGCAGCAGTATCTCTGCGCGTTCCTGCGGCGTCATGTCGCTCCAGGAAGAATCATCGAAAGCCTTGCGCGCAGCGGCCACCGCCGCATCGACATCGGCCTCGACCGCCTCGGGAACGGTGCCCAGGATTTCCTCGGTGCTCGCGTTGATCAGCGTGAAGCGGCGGTTTGACGCCGGCGCAAGCCACTGGCCGCCGATATAGAACGCGCTTCGGGTATAGCTGTCTGTGCTCATCGTGGTCCTCGTGCTGCTAGGGCATCTTCGAGATGTGACTCTCGTCAGTGAATTTGTCGTAGAAGATTTTCTCGATGCTCATGCCGGCCTCGGTCATCGAGGCGATGCCCGCGTCGATCATGCCGGGAGGGCCGCACATATAGCCCTCGGCTTGCGACCAGTCGATGTCCGGCATCGCGTCGGTGATGAACTGCGTGACCAGGCCGCGCGCACCGGTCCAACCACTGCCCGAAGGTTCGTGCGAGAGCACCGGCAGGAACACGAATTTTTCGCCCCAGTTCTGCTCGATCTGCCTGATCTGGTCCAGGCAATACAGGTCCGCCGGCGTGCGCGCGCCGAACAGGAATGCACAGGGGCGCTTGACGCGATCCTTGCGCGCCTTCTCCAGCACGCTCATCAGCGGCGCCAGACCCGAGCCACCAGCGATGCAGATCATCGGCTTGTCGCTGCTGTGCAGATGGAAGTTGCCGTGCGGGCCATCCACGTCGAGGGTCTGTTCCCCCAGCTCACCCTTGAACAGCGCCTCGGTGAACATGCCTTTCGGCACCTTGCGGATGTAGAAACTGATCTGCTTGCGGCCGTCGCGATCCGGCGCGTCGGCGAAGGAATAATTTCGCGCGCGCTTGATGTTGGGGTACTTCAGATTCGCGTATTGGCCGGCGACGAAATGGATCGGGCGATCCAGTTCCAGCGTGATCTTCTTGATGTCGTGCGTCAGGTCTTCCGTCGCAACCAGCTTGGCGACGAAGGACTCGGGCTTGGGCGCGTCGGTGGATGCGCTCTCCACTTCGACCTGCGTCAGCGGATCTTTGACGATGGCCTGGCAGGCCAGGATGAAACCGGCGGCGATCTCCTGCTGCGACAGCGTGTAGCCGAAATCGGTCAGCGCGCTGACGCGCCCGCTCTTGAGCTTGCACTTGCAGGAACCGCAGGTGCCGACGGTGCAGTTGTGCGGGAAGGGCACACCGGCCTTGAGCGCGGCCTCCAGCATCGTTTCGCCGCTGGGAACCTCGTAGCGCGCCCCGAACGGTGCGACTTCGACGAACTTCTTTTCCTTGGGTCCGAACAGCGATTTTAGAAAAGCCATCACTCCTCCACAGTTCGTGTTGTCCGACGCCTGCCACGCCGCGTCGGAATCTCTTATTGCACGAAAACCAGGCCGGCAGAAGACGCGGAAATGCCTCGGCCGCCCTGGTCCGCAAGCCCGACGCCGACATCGACGGAATAGAGCCCCGGTGCCGCGGTGAACAGCAGCATCTGGCGATTGGTCGCCACCACCCACTGTCCCCGTATCGCCCTGCCCTTGCCGTCCTTGACCTGGATGTTCTGATTGGCGCTCTCGGGCGTCGCGAAGGCACCGTCGAACAGCAAGGCGATGGCCGCCCCGAACGAGGCTTGCCCGGCATAGGTGAGATTCAGCTTGCCGCTGGTCTTGGCCGGCCACCAAGCCTTTTTTGCGACCTCGGGCACGGGCTTGGGCTTCGCGCGTCGAGGCGCTGCTCTGACCACGGGTTCGGGAGTGTCAGCGACCACTTCCGGTTCCGGCTCGAACGTTCCGGATTCCGGAGTAGGCTCGGGATCAAGTTGAGCCAGCTCGTCGAGAGTGGTTGGGCCTGCATCATCCGCTGCGGATGCAGAAGCGACGGTCATGCCCTCATCTGGAGGAAGAACGGCGGCCGAGCAGCCGCCTCCGGCTACCAGAGCCGCGACCGGCGCGGGAGTCGCTCCGGCCTCCGCGGTCTCCGCGGTCGCCGCATCGCCCGCGTCGGGACTGGCGCCCTTGACGAACCGGGGACCGCCGAAATCGGCGCCCGCAATCGGGCAGGAGCCCGAAGTGCTCGCAGCGCCCGACGTGGCCCCGGCGATGGACGAATAGACAGCCGACGCTGCGATGATCGTTACGGCCATACCGGCGACGGTGATCGCCCGCGTAATCGACTGTGTGTTCACAACTGCTCCGATTGGGTCTGCCATCGCTGCTGCTCAGGCGCCTACAGCGCTATCGGTCGGAAAGCTCCCGGGAGACGCTTTCCCCGGGTGTTCCTTGCTGCCGTGTAGCCCCCCCGCCATGAACTGCGACAGATCGATGTTCTCGCCCACCGACAGATCGGTTCGGGTCATGAACTTCGGCTTCACGTACCAGACCACCAGCGGCAGGAGAATCAGCGACAGCACCATGTTGATGAGCATGATCGCGATCAGCAGCACGCCCATGTCGGCCATGAATTTCAGATCGGACAAGAAATACCAGGGCACGATGCCGATCAGCATGATCGAGGCCGTGAACATGATCGCCTTGCCGGTGGTGGCGAGCGACGTGGTGATGGCCGCGCCGAGATCGCCGTGATGCGCGTGATACTCCTCGCAGATTCGAGACAGCAGGTAGATGCCGTAGTCGATACCGACCCCCACGCCCATGACGGCGACGATGGTCGCGTTGATGTCCAGGCCGATCCCGAGCACATGCATTGCCGCCATCTGCAAGGTATTCGCCAGATTGACCGGGATCAGCAGGATCAGCGAAGCGACAAAGGACTTGTACGCCATCGCTGCGATCACGGCGATAGCCACGTTCACCAGGCCGAAGATGAACCAGTGATAGCGATGCACCACATCGTTCATCGCCTGCTGCAGGGCGATGAAGCCCGAGGCCATGCGCACCGTGAACTTGTCGTGATCCACGCCCACGGCGTCGACCGCCCGTTTGGCGCTGGCCAGCGCGGCGTCCACGGTGGACTGCTTGTTGTCGGCGAACCACACCGAGACCGTGGAATGCTGCAACTCGAAATCCATGACGTGACTGAAATTCAGCGGGCTGCCGCCGAACATCACCGCCGACGCGGCGCTGTACGCGGCCTGCTTGGTCGGATCGACCGGCAACAACTGAGGATTGCCGCCGCCGAAGAGTCGGTTGCCCTCCATCATGTAATCGGAGAACGACAGCGTCGCGCGCGGCGGCAGCGTGGTATCCGCCTCCATCATGGCCTGCAGCTTGGCGCGGACCGCCATCACCTCCGGCAACGTCGCGACTCTCTGGGTGCTGTCTGCAGGATTCTTCGACTCGATGACGATCTCGAGCGTGTTCATCCCCGGGAAGTGCGCATTGATCGCGCGCACCGCCTCGTTGAAATCCGTTCCGCGGTTGGATTGGTACCAGAGCAGATTGCTGCCTTCCACCGGGTTGCCGATCTCGATCTGCACCGTTTCGTACACGGACCAGACGGTGAGCACGATCATGATGGCGGCCGTGATCCGGGCGGGCTTGCCGTAAGTCGACTTGGCAGTCAGCAGCAGAGCCTTCTTCTGGAACAGGTGAAACCCGGTTTCCTTGCCGCCTTCACCGCCGGAGATCTGCTCGAAGTTGTTCGGCAGCGGCAGGTAGGACAACAGGATGGACGCGAGGAACACGCCGGTGGGAATGATGAACAAAGCCCAGGCACCGCAGAACCAGGCGTGGTCGTGCATGGTTTCAATCGGCGCGATGGCAATGAACGCGATGCCGAACACGTCGGTCATGATGCCGAGCACCGAGGGCACCATCATCACCCCCATGCACACCTCAGCGGATTTCCGCTTGTCCTTGAGGTGCCCGAGGATTTCGTAGTACCGCTCCGAATACTGAATGCAGTGCGATAGCGTTCGAGCGACCAGCAGCAGCGGCACGATGGTGAGCAGCGGCTCGATCGGCTTTTCCAGCCAGCCGATGAAGCCCAGGCCCCAGGCGCCGGCGGTGGCGGCGCAGATGATCGGCATGACCACGCCGGCGATGTTGCGCATGTACACGACGAGCAACACGACCAGCACGCCGAGCGTGAGACCGAAGATCGCGTACGTCTGGTACTGCAGCTTGTAGACCCATCCCGTCAGGGCCGGCTGGCCCGCGAGATAAATCTTGTGGTTGGGGTCTTCCGCCTTCTTGATGAGGTCGCGCACGAATTCGAAGGCGACGCCGTATTCGATCGTATCCAGGAACGTGGCCTGGATCAGGGTGGCGCTGCCGTCCGCCGAGACGAAGAAACCGCGGGCATTGGGTGACTGCGAAACCCGACGGCGGAAATCCTCGACCTCCTCAGCGTTCTTGGGCACGCCGTCACCCATCAGCGGGCGCACGTCCACGCCTTCCGGCGTGGCTTCGACATAGCGCAGTTTCTCGGTGGAAATCGAGACCAACTGAATGTGATCGATACCCGGCGTGAGATCGACATCGCGCGTCAGGTCCCAGACCTTCTGCAAGGTGTCCTGCTGATAGATGTCGCCATTCACGCGCTTGACCATGATGTACATGGTGAGCGGGCTGCCGAAGTTCGGATGATCGTAGTAGACCTGCACGAAGGGGTCGTCCGCAGGCAGCAGGTTCTTGAAGATGGTCTTGACCTGCACCTTCGGAATCCCTGCCGCAAACAGCAGGGTCAGCAGGATGAAGAAGATCGAGACCAGACCACGATGATCCATGATCCACTTCGCGAAGCGGAATCTGAAAGGCAGTTGCTCCACGGGTTGCTCCTGGTTGAAACCTGCTGTTGAGACGTGCTTGAGTTTTTAGCGGCGTCGTAGCTAGGGGACCGCTCAGCGCAAGCCGACGGCTGGACGAGCCGATCCCGGAACCGCTACCCGCCGATCCGGATGATTCGACCCGCGTGCCCGACCGCCATGATCTGACCGGAGTCCGGCGCGGCTCTGACCGCCTGGTACCAGTCGGTGGTGGTGTCGCCCTCGACCACCGGGTCCCAGGTCATCCCACCGTTCAGGCTGCGCATCATCACGCGCATGCCGGTGATCACGACCTGACCGCCCGACGCCGCCGCCACGCCGAGGAAATTCAGCTTGGTCTGCGAGCTGCACGCTGCCCACGTCGTGCCACCATCGCCGGAAACCAGCAGCTCGCCGGTCTGGCCGACGGCAAAACTGTTGCCCTGCCCTTGCGGGACCAGGTGCATCGCAAAAATCGTCGCGGCCTTGGGCGTCACCGGCCGCAGCACCTGCCAGCTCAGGCCCGCGTCCACCGAACGCATCATCACGCCGAACTCGCCTGCGATAGTGATCTCGTTGGTCTCTGAAACCTGCACGGAAAAGAGGCTGGGCTCTCCGGTTCCCGGCGCCTCCGGATCGGCCAGCGCCGACCAATCCGGCGCGATACTGCCCCAGGTCTTGCCGCCGTCTGCTGACTTGCGCACGGTGCCGAATTCGCCCACTGCCACGGCCATGCCGGAGGGGCTCAGGCCGACCGAGTACATACGGCTCTTGGAGTCGGTGTCGATCTTGCTCCACTTGCCCGGGGCTTCCTCCACCATCACCAGGCCGAACTGACCGACCGCCACGGTGCGCCCGGCACGCCGGTCCACCGCCAGTAACGCGAGTTCGGTCAGGCCGTGCTGCACCGGTTTCCAGGTTTGGCCAGAATCCGACGATTCGAAGATCGTGCCGCCGGCACCCACAGCCACGCCCTTGTTTCCTTCGAAACTGAGGCCGAAGAACGCAGCGTGCGGGATGCCCTGGACCAAGGTCTTGATGATCGGGCCGGACTCCGGCGCGGCCTGGGCCGGAGCAAGCGCTACGGCCATGCTTGCGCAAAGCGCCATGGCAAGCAGACGTGGTGCGACGAGTTTCATATGACTCCCCCTGATTCGGACTCTGTATGCGCGGCCGCTCTCGGTGCGGAAGGCCAGCATCTTTGGCGCGACCTGCGAGAGCTGGGAACTTCCTGTTCGCTCTGGGCCAACTTTAGGGGGACTGCCTGCGGTGCATGCGCTACTAAAGTATCGGTTGCTCGCGCTGCGACGGCGCATCATGCACTCACGGCCGGTCGGTTGATCGAAAGCCGTGGAGGACTATTCGGAAGCTCAGCCGGATGACCAGAAAAACAAGACCACGAACCAATGCGGCTGTAGAGAGGAGGCTCCGGCGCGGGCCACCGCCCGCGTTTACGTTCCGCGTGGTCCGCACCAAGGTGTCTGCTGCCCTGGAGCAGGACAGCGTCAGGCCCAAGCTCACCGTCATCGTGGCGCCGGTGGGCTACGGCAAGACCGTGCTGATGTCCACCTTGCACGACCATCTTCGCGCACGTAACGAGCGCTGCTTCTGGACGGCGCTCGATGATCGGGACAAGAGCATCCATCGCGCCCTGTGTCTGCTCGAGGTTCTGTCCTATCGCCCAGGCGAGCAACAGCATCCAACCCAGGCACTGTTCCGTGGCGACGAGCCCATCGAGAACCGGATCAACACCCTGATCGAAGCGGCCGGCCGCTATCCCCGACCGATGACGGTGTTCGTTGATAACCTCGAGTTCTGCACCGATTCCTACTTGGGTCGCCTGCTCGACCGGCTGGTGTTCGAGACGCCGCCTTCCGTGCGCTTCGTGTTTTCGAGCACCTCGGAGCTGCCGCTGAATCTGGCCAAGGCCAAGCTCGCGGGGCTGGTCCGCCACATCGGTTATTCCGAACTGAGCCTGGAATGCGATCTCGTGGCCGAGCTGCTCGGACCCGATCTCTCCGCAGCGGTTGGAAAGGAGGGCCTGAGAAGCATCACCCGCCAGACCGAGGGTTGGCCGGCGGCAGTGCGCATGCTGCAGATCGTGCTCTCCGAGAGTCCGCAGCCTCTGGCCTTGCTGGAGCAGTTCCGGGGTTCGGACGAGGATCTGTCGGCGCTGCTGCAGCGCCAGGTGCTTTCAGGATTCACCCGTGAGCTGCGCGAGTTTCTTCTCGACATCGCGAACCTGCGCACTTTCTGCGTGGACCTTTGCGCTCACGTGACCGGCAGCAAGGAAGTCCTGCGCCATTGGCAGTTCCTGATCAACCGCAATGTCTTCGTCATTCCGGTGGATCGGAATCGGACCTGGTACCGGCTGCACGGCCTGTTCCGGGATTACCTGATCAATCAGTCGCAGCACTCGCTCGGTGCTGCGCGGCGCCGCGAGGTCCTGACCCGCGCCGCCGAGTGGTGCGATCGCGGCGGCTACTGGCGGGACGCCATCGACTATGCGCTCGAGGGCGAAGCTACGGGCGTGGCGGTTGTAATCCTGGAACGGACCGCAGCCGCCTTCGTACGTAACTTGGGCGATACCCAGCAGTACATCGCCTGGGCGCAGGCGGTGCATGCGCGGCAGCAGGCTCTGGGATGGGACGCCGAATACTGGTACATCTGGGCGCTGTGCCTCAACCAGCGCTACGACGAAGGCCGCAAGCAGATGGAGGGTTTTACCCGGCAGATCGACCGGGCCCTCGCGACGGGTACTGATGTCGATCATCTGAACGATCTCAAGCGACGCCTCGAGATCATCCGGATCTGCATCGATGTGTTCACCGATCGCCTTGCCGAAGCGCACCGCAAAGCCTGTCAATGGCTGGAAAATGCGGACGCCGACGATCCCTTCGACGTCGTAGTGGCCAACTGCGCGCAGAGCATCTACTTCGCGAGCGCGCACCTGTTCGTGGAAGCACGAGAGGCTGCACAGACCGCTCAGTCAGCGTCATTCCAGAGCGGAAGCGCCTACGCCAAGGGCTGGATCGTGCTCCTCAACGCCCTGCCCTCCATCCTGGAGGGCAACTATAGCCTGATCTATCCGGAACTCTCGAACGCACTGAAGTCGCTGCGCACCGTGCTGGGTGACGGTGCGGGGATGTGCGGGACGATCTCGTTCCTCGCTGCGGAATGCGCAGTCGAAATGGGACTCGATGAAGAGGCTCGGACCCTGACCGAGTTCGCGATGCGGAGCGCGCTCACGCACGGACTGCTCGACGTGGCAGCGCGTGGTCTGGGCGCCGCGGTGAAACTCTGGACCGGTGCTGCGAATACCCCGGTGCGTATTTCCGAGCTTCGTGAAATCGCCGGCGGTTATCCGCCGCGTCTGGCGTTCATGTTCGCGTGCTCGCTGACCCGGCGACTGCTGCGGCTCGGACAGCTTGACGAGGCCAAGGCCGAGGCGGCGCGGCACGGGATCTGCGCGGACAAGCTCTCGCCGACACCGCGCTGGAGTCCGACGGCGAACAGCCGCGACCTGCACCAGGCGGCCTTGATCGATCTGCGAGTCGCGTTCGGCCTGGCCAGGTACGGCGACGCAATGATTGCCGAAGAACTCAAGCGCGCCCGCGCCGAGGGTCGAATGCTGCACTTGGTGGAACTCACGCTGACACAGATGGTTCTGGCGCTGCACGAAGGCAAGCCCGATGCGGCCCACCGGCATCTGACGTCTGCGCTGAGCATCGCCGCATCGCGTTCCATCGTCCGGCCTTTCAATGATCACGCGCAGACGATCGCGACGCTCGTCGAGGAGACCAAGCCTTCATCCTGGGGTTTTGCACTGGCCCAGGAGCGCAGCTTTTTTGCCGATATCTGCCGTCGCCTACCCATCAGCAACCGCGCGCTGCAGGAGAAGCTGGAGGCGCTCAACATCGAAGCGCACATGCTCGATCCCCTCACCCGGCGGCAGGTCGAACTGCTCGGGCTGCTGGATGCGGGGCTGTCCAATCAGCAGATCGCCGACCGCATCACTGTGAGCCTGGCTACGGTCAAGGGCCATCTGCAAAACCTCTACGCGAAGCTCAGCGTGTCCAGCCGCTCCGCCGCGCTGGCCAAGGCGCGCGTCCTGAAGCTGCTTTGAGCCGACGCGATGCAAGCATTGAAATCCCTTACAGCGGTACGGCACGGGTCGCGGCACGCATCGCGTCAAACCCGGCCAGCAATTATTCCGACAGCGATGCGAACGACAGGAGATAAATCATGGACTACTTGAAGTATTGGACCCCGGTGGCCGCCGTCGCGGCAGCGTTCGCCGGCTTTTACATGGGCGGAGATTTCGTCTGGATTGGCTTCGCGATGTTTCCGCTGCTGGCGCTGCTCGATGTCATCGCCGGGCGCGATTTTTCCGTGCGCAAGATGAACAACGCGACCCTGGCCAACATCCCGATCTGGCTCTGCGCCATCGGTCCGGTGATGCTGTACCTGGCTTTTGCGTGGCGCCTGTCGGTCGAAGAGCTCACGCCGATGCAAATCTTCGGCGGCATCATGAGTGTGGCCTGGATGGGCGTAATTCCCCTGGTCCCAGCGGCGCACGAGCTGTACCACATGCGCGGCTTCCTCCCGCGAACGGTGGGCCGCTATTCTCACCTGTGCATCCTCGACTGCACGCGCGATATCGGGCACGTCGTCGGTCATCACATCGATGTGGCGACGCCCGACGATGGCGACACCGCGCACCGCGGCAAGAGCCTTTACACGTTCACCCCGCGCGCCCTGATCCACAGCACGGCCTACGCATTCCAAATGGAGGCCAAAGCGCTGAAGAAAAAGGGCCTGAGTTCCTGGAACATCGGTCACCGCGCCTATCGTGCGCTGCTGGCACTGGTGCTGTTCCATGGCGTGCTGTTCGCCATCGGTGGCTGGCAGGCGGTGGTGTACGGCCTGTCCGCGCAGTTGATCGCGCGCGCCTGGGTGGAGTCCTTCAACTACTTCCAGCACTACGGCCTGATCCGGATTCCGGGCAAGCCGATCGGCCGCCGGCATGTGTGGAATCACCTCGGCTGGTTCTCGCGCACGATGGCGTTCGAGATCACCAATCACGCCGACCACCACCTGAATTCCTACCAGGTCTATTACAAGCTGGTGCCGCACCGGGCGGCCGTGCAGATGCCCTCGGTCTTCATCTGTTTCCTGGCCGCCCTGATTCCGCCGCTGTGGCATCACCTCATCATCATGCCGGCGCTCAAGCGCTGGGATCTGGAATTTGCGACCGCCGAAGAGCGCGCGCTCGCCGCCGAGCAGAACAAGATCGCCGGCTGGCCGGACTGGATCAATGAACCCGGCGCCGTAGTGGGCAAGGCGGCGACGGTCGGCGCCTGATCGCGTGTCGGCGCGATGCACGCCGCAGTGAATGATGTGTTCAACAAGCAGTAGTAGGGAGAGACAGAGCCATGATGAAGACGGGTGACGCGGGATTTCTGATTGCAGAGGGCCCCTCGCGCGGGGCGCAGGTGAGCATGCTGACCACCTGGTCGCTGCCCAAGGGTGCGAAGGACGATTTTCTCGGCAAGCTCGTGGCGCACTGGCGCGGCTGCAAGAACTTCGCCGCGCCTTTCAACCTGCGCGTCAAACCCGGCGCGCTGCTGCCCGACTGGGAGACGCTGTCGCCGGAGCAGATCGATCTCGACTATCACCTCTACCACTCCGGCCTGCCCAAGCCGGGCGGTGAGCGCGAACTCGGCGTGCTGGCCTCGCGCCTGCACTCGATTCCGCTGGATCGCAGCCGGCCGCTGTGGGAGATGCATGTCATCGAGGGCCTGGAGGGCGGGCGGTTTGCACTGCTGTTCAAGCTGCATCACGCGCAGATCGACGGCATGGGCGCGATCCGACTCATCGAGCGGGTACTGTCGCCCGATGCCAGCACGCGCAACATGCCGGCGTTCTGGGAAGTTGCGCCGAAACCCGCGCCGGAAAAAACGGCATCGGTGCGCAAGAACAAGCCGTCCGATCTGGGCAAGCTCGCGAAGGCCTGGTGGGACATGCAGTTCGGCAAGGATCCCGACAGCGCCGCCCCCTTCGATGCGCCGATGACGGTGTTGAACAGCCGCCTCAAGCAGCCCCGGCGCGTGGCGACACAGCTCTACGAGACCGCCCGCCTCACCGGGCTGGCGAAGAAGGCCGGCGTGACGATGAACGACGTCGCCCTGAGCATCTCCGCCGGCGCGCTGCGCAAGTACCTGCTCGAACGCGGCGAGCTTCCGGACAAGACCTTGACGGCAGGATTGCCGGTGTCGCTGCGCGATGACTCCGGCGTCGGCAACTCCATCTCCTTCATCGTGACCAAGCTGCACACCGGCATCGCGGACCCGCTCAAGCGGCTGCGGGCGATCAACCGCTCCACCTCCGTGGCCAAGGAGCGCTACCAGACCTTGCCGAGCAAGATGACGCGCGAAACGCTGGGCACCCTGGTGATGGCGCCCTACATCGGCCAGGTCGCGATGAATCTCGGCGGGCGCTACACGCCGGTGTTCAACGTGGTCATTTCCAACGTGCCGGGGCCGAGGGAATTCCTGTACCTCAACGGCGCGCGCATGGAAGCGTTCTATCCGATCTCGCTGATCTTCGACGGGCAGGCGCTGAACATCACCTTCCTCAGCTATGCCGGCCGCTGCGCGGTGGGCTTCACCTCGGGTCGCGAAGCCGTTCCGCACATGCAGCGCATCGCCGTGTCCACCGGCGAGGCCTTGATCGAACTGGAGAAGGCTTTGGAGGTGCGTGAGGCGGTCCGCGCGTAAGGTCGCCACATCCTGGATGGGTTGGCGATCCGACAATATTCACCGGGCGATCAGATCCCGACCTGGGGCGACACGAGGCTAGCGATGGAGGAGAGGGACATGTCACAGGAGCGGGCTACATCCGTGGAACGTATCGACCCCGAGGGCCTCGCGGAGTGGATGCGTCGGCGTGCGATGCGCGCACCGGAAAAGCCCGCACTCAGCTTTCAGGCTGTGACCTGGTCGTACGGCGACGTTCAGGCCCGCATCGAGCGCATGGCGGCGATGCTGGCCGCCGGCGGCATCGGTCGCGGGGACCGCGTGGCGTATCTGGCCTTCAACC
>JBQTIX010000076.1:0-85289 GCA_052387695.1 Panacagrimonas sp.
GGGTAGTGCATCAGTTTGAAATCCGTTCGCACCGAGTGGTAGCGCCGCGACAGCGGCGCTGATTGCGCAGCAATGCTGCGTATCGAGGTGCCGGGCGTGCCCTTGATACGCGACGCTTCCCTCGGTAAGCCCGCTGCGCGGCTATTCGGGACGAACGGGCCGGCGCTACTCGGGCCGAACGGGGTTCTGGAATTCAAACTGATGCACTACCCGGCGCTGACACTGCGGGTGTTAGCCGGCGGCGAGGCGTTACCATAGACGGATGGTGAGGCCGGCAAGGCTTTTGAGTCGCTGCCGCCGCTGATGCTCCGACATTTTCCATCTCTGCCCTTGTTCCGTGATCGCGCGCGGTACCTCGCTCAGCCATTATCGGATTGTCCGTCCGCTCGGCTCTGGCGGTATGGCGGATGTATATGAGGCCGAGGATGAGAAGCTGGGTCGTCGTGTCGCGCTCAAGGTGCTGTCGCCGGAACTGAGCCGCAAGCCGGAGTTCGTCAAGCGCTTCGAAAAGGAGGTTCGGGCCGCAGCCTCGCTCAACCACCCCGGCATCGTCACCGTATTCGAGTTCGGCCAGGCGGAGGGTTGCCTGTTCTATTCGATGCGGCTGCTGCCGGGGGGTGATCTGGCGGATCGTATCGGTGCCGGACTGACGGCCAGCGAGTCCCTGGCGCTGGTGCGTGAAGTGGCCGAAGCCTTCGATCATGCGCACAGTCACGGCTTGGTCCATCGCGACGTGAAACCGGCCAATATCCTGTTCGATGGGCGCGGCCGCGCTGTGTTGACCGACTTCGGCATCGTTAAGGCGCTGGACGGCGAAGCGCATCTCACGGCAGCAGGGGTGGCCATCGGCACGCCGCGTTACATGAGCCCGGAACAGGCGCAGGGCCAACCGGTGGACGCCCGCACCGACCTCTATGGCCTGGGCGTGATCCTGTACGAGATGCTGACCGGCCGCGTGCCTTACGAGGCACCGCAATCCATCAGCGTCATGTTCATGCACATGAACGAGCCGATCCCAAGGCTGCCGGCGGCGCGTGCCGGGCTGCAGCCCCTGCTCGATTCGCTGATGGCCAAGAACCCGGCGGACCGGCCCGCATCGGCAGCGGCGCTGATCGCCATGGTGGACGCCATGGGGGCCGCCGAAGCTCTGGCGGCCCCGCCAGCGCCGCAACGTGACATCGCCACCGTCGTCACGCCCATCCCCACGCAAGTCCTGTCCTCCTCCTTTGAGGAGGCGACCGAGGTGATGCCGACCGTCGCGAACCCCTGGAACTGGCGGCGGGCAGTGTTCATCGGCACCGGCCTTCTCGCGGCCCTGGTGCTGGCCCTTGTCCTTGCCCAGCGGTTCGCGGTCAACACATCGACCCCGCGGGTCGTGCCAGCACAGCCGGAAATCCCTGCCGTGAAGCAGGAGATGCCGCCGCCTGCGGTCGTGACACGCGAGCCGCCGCCAACTCCTGCGCCTGAACCGGTCATGGCAACCTTGGAGCCGAAGATCGAACCCGCACCCTTGTCCGAGGATGCCGCCCTGGAACCGCCCGAAGTCGTGGTCCCGGCCAAGGAGCAAGCCGCCGAGGTGCCCAGCGCTCGCCCCGAGCGCCGCACGAGGCCCAGGCTGGCCGACGCGCGCGATCGCTCACCGCCTCAGCCGAGCGATCCGGAATGCGACGAATTGCATATCCTGTTCGGGCTCGGCCAGACCCTGAGCCCTGAACAGCAGACATTTCTTACCGAAAAATGCCGGTGAAGAAGCCTGATCCGGCGGGGAGTTGAACGTGCGTGCACACCGTTTGGTTTTGCTGGGATTGATGGCCGGGTGCGTGGCCACCCTGCTCGCATCCTGCGCGCTCATCAAGCCGGAGACCGAGACACCGCTCGAATTCAAACGCGCCATTCGGATCATGGGCGCGAGTCTCGCCGCCCAACTCAAGCAGGACCGCATCATCATCGGCGGGCTGGCGATCCCGGACCCGACCGGCAAGATCAAGGACAAGATAAGCAACCCTTCCGCCCCACTGCAGCCAAAGTCGGCGCGCATCGCCGCGGCACCGATCGTCGATGCCGACAGCGGTGAGTCGGTGGCGGCCACGGCGGAGATCGAGCGCCTGGTGTACGAAGAAATCCGCAAGGCCTCGCCGGATTTCTCGATCGACCGCATGAATCCGGACAAGCTGGCGGCGGCGGACCACATCCTGTTCAGCGTGATTGTGTTCGACACCTTGCAGCAGGGCGGCCAGCGCGCCCAGAAGCGCTATCACGTCTTCTGCTCGATCATCGAGCGCGAAAGCAAGAAAGTCGTGGCGAGCGCGGACGCCTGGATCGCCAATGACGACCTCGACTATGTCCGGGCCGAGCTGTACGAAGACAGCCCGGTGTTCCCGCGCGACCAGAGGTTGCAAAGCCTGGTGAAGATCGCCAAGAGCCCGCTCGGCAGCGAAGCGGACAAGGAGTATTACGATTCTCTGGAAACCAATGCGCTGATTTCGGAAGCGGAGTCGGCCTTCGAGCGCAAGGATTATGCGCAGGCACTGGTGCTGTTTCAGAAGGCGGTGGCACGCCCGGATGGCCAAGTCATCAAGTCCTATCTCGGACTCTACCGCTCGCACATCAAGCTGGGCGATCTGGCCGGCGCCGAAGACGCGTTCGGCCGTATGCTGCCGATTGCCGCGGGGCAGAACAATCTCAGCACCAAGTTCCTGTTCACGGTCAATTCGACCGAACTGGTGCAGGACCGGGATCTGCGCTCGCAATACGGAATGTGGCTCCGGCAGATCAGCCAGTACTTCGCCGAGCGAGGGAGCTGCATCCGCATCGTCGGCCACAGCAGCCACACCGGGGCGGAGGAATACAACGACCGCCTGTCGCTGATGCGCGCGGAGAAGATCCGCGACCTGCTCAGCGCGGACCTGCCCTTGGCCGAGGAGAAGGCCACGGCCGTGGGCATGGGGTTTTCCGAAAACATCGTCGGGTCCGGTACCGATGACGCGCGCGACATGCTCGATCGTCGCGTGGAGGTTGCCGTCAGCCCGTGCCGCTGATGGTCGCAGCGTGAAGGCGGCGGGGCTGTGACCGGCCTCCCTGTGCGATCTCCCATCACACGGGGGTCACACGGCACCTTGGTCCGCCGCAAGTCGATGCGGCGTAGGGCGGATCAGCGAAGCGCATCCGCCGGCCCGGGACCGCTTACAACAGCTTCGCCACCGCCCCCGGTAGCTTGTAACGCTTGCCGGTGAACAATTTTCCGAGCAACAGCGTGAGCCAGGGTCGCGAGCTGGAAAACGATTGCAGGATGGCGTGGACCGTGTCGCCTTCGCGGACCAGCTCGTAACGCTCCACCGTTGCGGTCAGCGGGTCGCGCTCGCCCTTGAGATGGGCGCGCACGGAAATGCGGCCGCGGTCCGTATCCACGTCACATTCCAGCACCTCGCCGTACGCGCTCAGGCGATCGTTCAGAAACGCTCTCAGGGCGAGCCCGAGCGCACCGTTCTTCATGCCCTTGGCGAATCGTTGAAGCATGATCGGGTCCGCGGTGGGGAATGCTCAGAGAATGTCGGATGCATGTGCCGCCAGGCGCGAGCGCTCGCCGCGCGCCAGGGTCACATGGCCGCCATGCTGCCATCCACGGAAGCGATCCACCACATAGGTCAGGCCCGAGGTGGTCTCGGACAAATAAGGTGTGTCGATCTGGGAGAGGTTTCCCAGGCAGACGATCTTGGAGCCCGGTCCGCAGCGCGTGACCAGCGTCTTCATCTGCTTGGCGGTCAGGTTCTGCGCCTCGTCCAGAATGATGAAGCGGTTGAGGAAGGTGCGGCCGCGCATGAAGTTGAGGCTGCGGATCTTGATGCGCTTGGACAGCAGGTCGTTGGTGGCGGCGCGCTCCCAGTCGCCGCTATGGGCGTTCTGGGTGAGCACTTCGAGGTTGTCCATCAGCGCACCCATCCAGGGCGTCATCTTTTCCTCTTCGGTTCCGGGGAGGAAGCCGATGTCCTCGCCCAGCGGCACGGTCACGCGGGTCATGATGATCTCGCGGTAGCGCGATTCGTCCAGCACCTGGGCCAGGCCCGCCGCCAAGGTGAGCAGGGTCTTGCCGGTGCCGGCGGTGCCGAGCACGGTGACGAAGTCGATGTCCGGATCGAGCAAAAGATTCAGCGCGAAATTCTGCTCGCGGTTCTTGGCGTGGATGCCCCAGACCGGCGACTTGGCCGCACGGTAATCGCGAATCACGCGCAGGTTGGCGATGTCGCCGTCCAGGCTCTGTACCACCAATTCAAGGCCCCGCTCGGTTTCGTCCGGCAGGTACAGGAACTGGTTGACGGACCAGCTCTTCACGCCGGGGCCCTGCACGCGGTAGCAGGCGCGGCCGCGTTCGTCCTGCCAGCTTTCCATTCTGTCGCCGTGAGCCTCCCAGAAATTGTCCGGCAGCTGCGCGTAACCGGTCGGCAGCAGGTCCACATCTTCGAGGACCTGGTCGTTGTGGTAGTCCTCGGTATGGACGCCGACGATGGTCGCCTTGATCCGCAGGTTGATGTCCTTGCTGACCAGGGTGATGCGCCGGCCCGCGTGTTGACCTTGCAGGGCCAGAGCGGACAGCAGGATGGCGTTGTCGGGCTTGTTGCCCGGAAGAATGCCGGGCAGGGAGGCTTCCGTCGGCCGGGTCTGGAAGAACAGGCGGCCGCTGGCCGGCTGACCGTGCTTGCCGGTGTTGCTGCCGTTCTTCTTGGTCAGCGCCGTGGGCAGCGCAAGACCCTTCTCGATCTGCGCGTGGTCCTTGTCCGCGACCAGGTCGTCGAGCATGCGGCTGACCTGGCGCGCGGTGCGGGCTGGATCGCTGGTGCCCTTCTTGAGCCCGTCCAGTTCTTCCAGCACCACCATCGGAATGAAGAGATCGTGCTCCTCGAAGCGGAACAGGCTGGTGGGGTCGTGCATCAGCACGTTGGTGTCCAGCACGAAGATCTTCTTCTTCACTTAAGGGTCGTCGTCGTTAAAAAATAGCGGAGCCGTCCGGCCATCGGGGCAGCCGGATCGACAGGGGAGGGTTGCACCACGAGTGGATCGGAAAGCTTCAGAGCGCCTTGGCAGCCTCAAGCACTTCGGCCGCGTGGCCTTTGACTTTCACGCCGCGCCAGACCTGCCTGAGCACCCCCTTGCCGTCGAACAGCCAGGTGCACCGGTCGATGCCCATGTACTTCTTGCCGTACATGCTTTTCTCGACGATGGCCTCGAACGCATCGCAGGCCTTGCCTTCCGCATCGGAGAGCAGGGTGAAGGGAAACTCGAACTTGGCGACGAAGTTGTCGTGCGATTTCACGCTGTCCTTCGAGATGCCGACGATGTCCGCGCCTGCTGCCTGGAACTGGCCGTAAAGATCCCGGAAGTCCTGGCCTTCCTGCGTGCACCCCGGCGTGTTGTCCTTGGGGTAGAAGTAGATCACCAGTTTCTTGCCCTTGTAGTCCGCAAAACTGACCTGGCGACCGCCGTTGGCGGGCAGGATGAGTTTGGGCAGCTTGTCGCCAGGATTCATCGGCATGGGGTTTGTGCTCCGGAAATGGGGGCCGGAGGATAAGGTGTGGGGTGCGGGGCCGTGCTCAAGTCTTGATCGGGTCGAGCATTCCGTCCGCGTTGAGATCGTCGCAGAGGTCCATGAAGGACTCGCGCAAGGCCTGCGGGTGCTGGTTGACCGGCACGTGGAGGACCATCTGCACGCTGCACATCTCGGCGCCGGTGTAGGTCGAGGCGTATTTCTGCGTGGAAATCTCGGCCACTTCAACATCCTGCCCGCTGAAGAATTCCAGTAGATGCACCAGTAAATCCGGTTGCTGGGGAGCGATGACATCCGCTGCATAAGGCCGGAATTCCGGGTTCTGCTCGCGCGGCCCGCAGCGCTCGAAGCGCACCTGAAGATCCAGCTTCGTGGCAATACCGGGCAGGGCGGTTTCCAGCCGGCCCAGCGCACTCCAGTTACCCGAGACCACCAGGTTGGCGGCCAAGCGGTCGCCGATCGGCGCGATGCGGCAATCCTCCACCTCGCAACCGCGCTCGCGGATGCCGCGGAAAAGCTCCAGCGGCACGTTGGCCTTGGTGCGGGCAAGAACCGAAATGGACAGCAGACTGTCTTGAGGGGTCATGAGCGATGCGATGGACGGACCGCATGAGTTTAATGACTGAGCACTCCGACGAGAAGCGTATACTTCGCCGCCCCGCGCCACAGCTTTCTCCAAGGCTCCAAATGATTACCGGCAGCATCGTCGCCATCGTCACGCCCATGCACGCAGACGGGGCGGTCGATTTCGAGAGCCTCGACCGGCTCGTCGATTGGCACATCGCCGAAGGCACCGACGCCATCGTCGCGGTCGGCACCACCGGCGAGTCCGCCACGCTGGACGTCGACGAGCACATTGCCGTCATCCGCAGCGTGGTGCGTCGGGCCGCGGGGCGCGTGCCGGTCATCGGGGGAACGGGCGCCAACTCCACCAGCGAGGCCATCGAGATGACCCGCGCCGGCAAGGAGGTGGGTGCCGATGCCGCACTGCTGGTCACGCCCTACTACAACAAGCCGCCGCAGGAAGGCATGTACCGGCATTTCCGCGCCATCGCGGAAGCGGTGGATCTGCCGCAGATTCTCTACAACGTGCCCGGTCGTACCGGTGTGGACCTGCTGCCAGCCACCGTTGCACGCCTTGCACAGGTGCCCGGCATCGTCGGACTCAAGGAAGGCAAGGGCGATTTAGGCCGCGTCCGCGAACTGCTCGCGCTCGGCCTGGCCCCCAGCTTCAGTCTTTACTCGGGCGACGACGCCACCGCTCGCGAGTCGATCCTGCTCGGCTTTCACGGCGACATCTCGGTCACGGCCAATATCGTGCCGCGCCAGATGCATCAGATGTGCATTGCCGCCCGAGCCGGTCGGATCGACGAGGCGGCCAGTCTCGACTCACCCCTGGCCGCGTTGCATCGCGACTTGTTTTTCGAGCCCAACCCCATTCCGGCGAAGTGGGCGCTTCATCGCATGGGTCGCATCCCGAGCGGGATCCGCCTGCCGCTGATCCCGCTGGACCCTTCGTCCCATTCCCGTATTGAAGCGGCCCTGCGCGCCGCTGGAGCTCTCTGAACATGCTGCTGCTGCGCCTCGTGTTTGCAACGACCGTCATCGTGGCCTTGTCCGCCTGCGGCGCGAATCGGTACTGCGTCGTCGAACAGGAATACCAGCGCGCCGAAATGGTGCCCGAACTACAGCCCGCCGAAGGTTTGACCCTGCCGCAGTCCCCGTCCGCGCTCAAGCTGCCCGCGCGACCCGCCAGCTTCGTTCCATTCGGAACACTTTCCGACAGCGGTTCGGGGGTCTGTCTCGACAAACCGCCGGCATTCGTCGAGCCGCCCGAACCAGCGCCGTCGGATACTGCGCCTGCCAAGGCCGGCTGAAGGCTATAATTCTTCTCACGTGGAGAGGTGTCCGAGCGGTTGAAGGAGCACGCCTGGAAAGCGTGTATGGGATCAAAAGTCTCATCGAGGGTTCGAATCCCTCTCTCTCCGCCACGTCAATCCGGCGAGGTCCGTAACGGACCTTTGAACGAACAAAAAAGCCCCGTGACCCGGGGCTTTTTTGTTCGTTCAAAATAGCTCGCGCTGGAGTCCGTCTTCGAACATCGGCTTGAGCGGCACGCGGAACTGGCTGCGGTCGAGCCGGATGCGCTCGCTCTTGTCGATCGGGAATCCCAGGCGTCTGGCGGCGACGCGGAATCGTTTCGCGATCAACTCCGCGTACTGACCCTCGCCGGTGAAACGCGTGCCGAAGCGCGGATCATTGTCGCGGCCGCCGCGCGTCTGCTGGATCAGGCTCATGACGTGCTGGGCCTTGAGCGGCGCATGATCGTCCAGCCATTGGCGGAACAGGTCCTTCACCTCCCGCGGCAGGCGCACCAGGATATAACTTGCCGCAATCGCTCCGGCCTCGCGCCCGGCTTCAAGGATGGATTCGAGCTCAGCGTCGTTGATGAAGGGGATCATCGGCGAGGCCATCACCATCACCGGAACGCCGGCCTCCGACAGATGGCGGATCAGGCGCAGGCGCGCGGCCGGCGAGGCGGCGCGCGGTTCGAGCGTACGCTTGAGTTCGTCCTTCAAGCTGGTGATGGAGATCGCCACCATCGCCAGCCTGGCCTGGCCCATTTCGGCGAGCAGATCGATGTCTCGACCGATCAGCGCCGCACCCTTGGTCACGATGCCGACCGGATGGCGGTAGGCGGACAGTACTTCGAGCAGCGAACGGGTGACGCGGTACTTTCGCTCGATCGGCTGGTAGGGGTCGGTATTGGACCCGAGCGAGACGGTCGCAGCCTCGTAAGCGGGTTTGCGCAGCGCCTGTTCCAGCAACCTTGCGGCGTCCTGCTTGTAGAAAAGCTTGGTCTCAAAATCGAGGCCGGGACTCAGATCGACATAGGCATGCGCCGGCCGTGCGTAGCAGTAGATGCAGCCATGTTCGCAGCCGCGATAGGGATTGAGCGAGCGGTCGAAGCCGATGTCGGGCGAGTCGTTGTAGGTCAGGATGGATTTGGCGCGTTCGGCCAGCACCACCGTCTCCGGCGCGCGGATCGGCTCTTCTCCGAAATCCCAGCCGTCGGCGTAGTTCTCGCGCGCGGTGTTGCCGTAGCGCGCGGCGGGATTCAGGTTGGCGCCGCGTCCGCGGAGGGGCTTGTCGCCGGGGGTGGTCATGGAAGCGACTGCGAGCGACGGGATCAATAAGGCGTTTCGACGACCTGGCCGGCGGGTACCCGCACGAAATTCGAATCCCTGCCTACAACGGGCATTGACGCAAGGAATTCGATGGACGATGGCATTGGCTCGCCCGGGTGCCTTGGCGCGTCTGCGCGCTCCGGCTGAGGGTTGCAGACTTCAAGGGTGATCACGGCGGGGCTCCAGAATTCTGGCCGTCGATGATAGCGCCCAGGCCTGTGCCGCCGGATTGCCTTACCGGCGCCTACCCCGAATGATCGTAGCGGATGAAGCCCTTGAATCGCGCCACCTTGTCGTACAACGCCCGGGCGACCGTGTTGTGCTCCTGTGTCAGCCAGTAATAGCGGGCCGCGCCGCGTGCCCGGGCGTCGGCCGCGACTGCTTCGATGAGCGCGCGACCGACGCCGTGGCCGCGGCTCTCCGCGGCCGTGTACATGTCCTGCAGGTAGCAGACCAGTGGCGCCCAGGTGCTCGTGTGGAACAGGTAGTGCGCGATGCCCACCATGGCGTTGCCGTCAAACGCAGCGATACCGAAGACGCCATCCCGGGCGAGCAGGCGCTCCCAGGCCCGGTCGTATTCCTCCGCGGTCGCGGGCGTCTGGTAGAACGCCTTGTAGCCGCGGGCCAGGGTTTCCCAGGCCGCGCGGTCTTCGAGCCTCAGCGCTGCGATGCGGAGGGGCACGACGGGGCTTGCCTGATCAGGCCTCGCGCAGCCCGCAAGCCTGCTGCGCCAGCCGCGTGATCGCGGCCCAGTCGCCGGCCCGGATGCGATCCGCCGGCACGATCCAGGAGCCGCCGACGCAGGCCACGTTGGGCAGGGCAAGGAAGGCGGGCGCGCTGTTGGCGTCGATGCCGCCGGTGGGGCAGAAGCGCACGTCGGGGAAGACGCTGGCCAGGGCCTTCAACATGCCGATGCCGCCGGCCTGCGCGGCCGGGAACAGCTTGAGGCGGGTGAAGCCGGCTTCGCGGCGCAGCATCACGTCCGAGGGCGTCATCGAGCCGGGCAGGAAGGGCAGGCCGGAATCGGCGATGCGCTTGAGCAGGTCCGGTGTGGCGCCGGGGCTGACGCCGAACTGCGAGCCGGCGGCGATGGCCGCTTCCAGGTCGGTCCCGCGGGTGATGGTGCCGGCGCCGACGATGGCGTCCGGCACCTCGGCGCGCATGGCGCGGATGCAGTCCAGCGCGACCGGCGTGCGCATGGTCACTTCCAGCACGCGGATGCCGCCGGCGACCAGGGCGCGGGCCAGTGGCACGGCCTGGCTGACGTCGTCCAGCACGATGACCGGGATGACCGGGCCGGCTTCCATCACGTCGCTGATATTCATGCAGGAATCTCCGTCCACCCAAAACTCATGGCGCCCTGCTCGGCGCCGCTGGCAAGGCCGCGCATGCCCGCGAACAGTTCGCGGCCCATGCCGTGCTCGTTGCCGGACAGGTCGGCGCTGGCGAGCGTGCGCGCCGCCCACTCGGCCTCCGGCACCAGGGCCTGCAACTCGCCGGTCTCGGCGTTGAGCCGGATCATGTCCCCATCGCGAACCTTGCCCAGCGGCCCACCATTCAGGCATTCCGGCGTGATGTGAATCGCCGCCGGCACCTTGCCGGAGGCGCCGGACATGCGGCCGTCGGTGATGAGCGCGACCTTGAAGCCTTCTTCCTGGAGAATCGCCAGCGGCGGTGTGAGCTTGTGCAGCTCCGGCATGCCGTTGGCACGCGGACCCTGGAAGCGCACCACGGCGATGAAATCGCGCTTGAGTTCGCCGCGCTTGAAGGCGGCCTGCACCGCTTCCTGAGAATCGAACACCAGGGCCGGCGCCTCGATCACGCGGTGCTCGGGCTTGACCGAGGACACCTTGATGACCGAGCGGCCGAGATTGCCGTGCAGCAGGCGCAGGCCGCCGTCGTTGCTGAAGGCTGTATCCGCGCCGCGCAGCACGCCGGTGTCGAGCGAGGCCGCAGGTGCCGGACGCCAGCCCAGCGTCGCGCCTGCCAAGGCCGGCTCCTCGCAATAGGCGCGCAGGCCCTTGCCCGCGACGGTGGTCACGTCCTCGTGCAGCAGGCCCGCATCGAGCAGTTCCCGGGTCAGAAAGCCGAAGCCGCCGGCGGCCTGGAAGTGGTTCACGTCGGCCTTGCCGTTGGGATAGATGCGGCACAGCAGGGGCACGACTTCCGAGAGCTGCGAGAAGTCGTCCCAGTCCACGATGATGCCCGCCGCACGCGCGATGGCGACGATGTGCAGGGTGTGGTTGGTGGAGCCGCCGGTGGCGTGCAGACCGACGATGCTGTTGACGATGCTGCGCTCGTCCACCACTTCGTACAGCGGCGTGTACTCCTTGTCCAGCGCGGTGATGCGCGCAACGCGCTTGGCGGCGGCGATGGTCAGCGCATCACGCAGCGGCGTGTTGGGGTTGACGAAGGCCGCGCCGGGCATGTGCAGGCCCATCAGCTCCATCAGCATCTGGTTGGTGTTGGCGGTGCCGTAAAAGGTGCAAGTGCCGGGGCCGTGATAGGCCTGGGATTCGGCCTCCAGCAATTCCGCGCGACCGACCTTGCCCTGCGCGTAGAGCTGCCGCACCTTGGCCTTGTCGTCATTGGGCAGGCCCGAGGGCATGGGGCCGCCGGGCACGAAGATGGTGGGCAAGTGCCCGAACTGCAAGGCGCCGATCAGCAGGCCGGGCACGATCTTGTCGCACACGCCCAGGCACAGCACGCCGTCGAACACGTTATGGCTCAGCGCGATGGCCGTGCTCATGGCGATCACGTCGCGCGAGAACAGGCTCATCTCCATGCCCGCCTCGCCCTGGGTCACGCCGTCGCACATCGCCGGCACGCCGCCCGCGAACTGGGCGGTGGCGCCGGCCTCGCGCGCGGCCTGCTTGATCAGCGCCGGGTAGCGCTCCAGCGGCTGGTGGGCCGAGAGCATGTCGTTGTAGGCCGAGACGATGCCCAGGTTGGGCCAGCGCGCCTGGCGGATGCGGTCCTTGTCGCCCTCGGACGCGGCGAAGGCGTGCGCCAGGTTGGCGCAGCCCATCTTGCCGCGCACCGATCCGGCGCTGCCCGCCGCGCGCATGCGCGCGACGTAGGCGTCGCGCAGCGGACGGCTGCGGGTGATGATGCGTTGCGTGACTTCAGCTACGCGAGAATGCAGATTCATGCGGCCCCCACGGCTTCAGGAATACTTCCCATCGCTCCCTCCTACCCTCCAGGGAGGGCGGGGGCGAGGAGCGGTTCGAATGAGCGCTCCCCCCTCACCCCAGTGTCGGATTTGAGAGTGACTCAAAGTCGCTCCCAAATCCACCGCCGACTTTCCTCGGAGGGGAGAGAGAACTTGAGACACAATCTACCATTGCAAGAACGATGCGGATCAATAGGGGAGAACAAACATGAGCACTCAAGCCGCCTTCGACCTGGTGCTGTTCGGCGGCACCGGCGATCTGGCCCTGCGCAAGCTGCTGCCCTCGCTGTACTACAGCCATCGCGAGGCGCGCGACCCGAGCGGCTGGCGCATCGTCGGCGCGTCGCGCCAGGCCTTGTCGCGCGAGCAGTATCTGGAACTCGTCACCCGTGCCTGCAAGCAGTTCATCCCTGCGTCGGATTTTGACGAGGCGGCCTGGCTGGCCTTTACCCGGCACCTGGAATACGTGTCGATCGACGCCAAGGATCCCGCGGGATTCGTCGAGATGGCGCGCCTGTTCAAGGACTCGGCGAACCGGGTGCGCGTGTTCTTCATGTCCACCGCGTCCATCCTGTTCGCACCCATCTGTACCAACCTCGCCGCGCACGGACTGGTGACGCCGCTGTCGCGGGTGGTGCTGGAAAAACCGCTGGGTCGTGACCTGCCGTCGTCGCAGGTGATCAATGCCGACGTCGGCCGCGTGTTCGAGGAGCGGCAGATTTTCCGCATCGACCACTACCTGGGCAAGGAGACGGTGCAGAACCTGATCGCCCTGCGTTTCGGCAATTCCATCTTCGAGCCGATCTGGGACCGCAGTTGTGTACGCGACGTACAGATCACCCTGGCCGAGAACATCGGCGTGCGCGGTCGTGGCGACTACTACGACAAGAGCGGCGCGCTGCGCGACATGGTGCAGAACCATCTGTTGCAACTGCTGTGCATCGTGGCGATGGAACCGCCGAGCAGCATCGACCCGGACGCGGTGCGCGATGAAAAACTCAAGGTGCTACGTGCACTGCGACCGTTCACGCCCGAGGGTGTGCGCGCCAAGGTCGTGCGAGGCCAGTATCGCGCCGGGGCGATCAACGGCGAGGCCGTGCCCGGCTATCTCGACGAGCCCGGCATCTCGCCCCAAACGCATACCGAGACCTTCGTCGCGATCAAGGCCGAGCTGGACAACTGGCGCTGGTCCGGCGTGCCGTTCTATCTGCGCACCGGCAAACGCATGCAGGAGCGCCTGGCCGAGATCGTGGTCAACTTCCGGCCGGTGCCACACGCGATCCTCCCGGGAGCCCCGGGCGGCGAGGGCAACCGCCTGGTGATCCAGCTCCAGCCCGATGAAGGCGTGAAGCTGTTCGTGCTGGCCAAGGTGCCGGGCGAGCAGATGCAGGTGAAACCCGTGGCGCTCAATCTGGATTTCTCGGAGGCGTTCAAGGCGCGCAAATGGGATGCCTACGAGCGCCTGCTGATGGACGTGATCGCCGGCAAGCTGACCCTGTTCATGCGCCGCGACGAACTCGACGCCGCCTGGGCCTGGATCGATCCGATCCAGGCTGCGTGGGCCGCGCAGAACGACGCGCCCAAGACCTATGCCGCCGGCACCTGGGGGCCGACCGCGGCGAGTGCGTTGATCGCGCGCGATGGCTTGAGCTGGCACGAGGAGGGCTGAGGATGGCACTGACCGAGCACGAGTTTTCGGACGCGGGTGCGGCCGCGCAGGCCTTGGCTGCTGACGTCGCTGGCGCGCTGCGCGAAGGCATCGCGGAGCGGGGTGCGGCCTCGCTGGTCATCTCGGGTGGCAAGAGCCCGGTGCCGTTTTTCCATGCGCTGCGCGAGCAGCCGCTGGATTGGTCGCGCACCTGGATCACGCTGGCCGATGAGCGCTGGGTCGCGCGCGGGTCGCCGGACAGCAACGAGCGCCTGGTTCGACAACACCTGATCACCGGTGCGGCACTCGACGCCCACTTCGTCTCGCTCTGGACCGGCGACGACACGCCGATCCACGCGATCGCCGAAGTGACCGAGCGACTGATGCAGATGCCGCGGCCGTTCGACGCCGTGGTGCTGGGCATGGGCGAGGACGGGCACACCGCCTCGCTGTTCCCCGGCACCGATGCCTTGCAGGCGATGCTCGACCCACGCTGGAAACTGCATGTCGGTGTGGCCACCGCGCCGACGCCGCCGACCGCGCGCATCACGCTCACCATGCGTGCCGTGATGGATTCGCGTCGTATCTTCCTGTCGATCGCGGGGGCTGCCAAGCGCGCCGTGTACGAGGAGGCGAGGGCAGGGGCCGCCCCGAGCCAGTTACCCATCGCCGCCGCGCTGCGGCAGACGCAGGTGCCGGTGAGCGTGTTCCTGGCCCGAGTGTAGATGTCGTCGCCATCTGGGAGGTCTCGTGTAATGTCGCGAAATTCAGACCGCGTGCCCGTCCTCGTCGGCGTGGGGGAGGTCACCGACCGCTGCCGTGACCCGGCCCAGGGCCGGGAACCTCTGGCCCTGATGCTGGAGGCGCTGACCGCGGCGGAACAGGATTCGGGAGCAAAGCTCCTTTCGCGCATCGACTCGCTCGATGTGGTGTGCGAGTACTCCTGGCCCTACGTCGATGCGCCCGGACTCATCGCCGCGCGGCTCGGCATCCAGCCCGCCCACTCGTTCTACGGCGAGGCGGGCGGCGAAAGCCCGGTGCGCTTCATTCACGAGGCGGCGCTGCGCGTGCAGCGCGGAGAGTGCGAGGTCGCCGCGGTGGTCGGCGCCGAGTCCGCGTACACGACGGCGGCGGCGTGGAAAAACGGCGTGAAGCTGGCCTGGACCGATCGCGATCCGCACGCGAAGCTGCTGACGGGCCGCGAATTCTCGGCTCCGGTCGCGGTCGATCACGGCGTCGCCATTCCGACCAACGTTTATCCCTTCTACGAAAACGCCACCCAGGCGCACTGGGGACAGACCCAGCGCGAGGCCCTGGCCGAGTCCGGCCACATCTGGAGCATGTTCTCGAAGCTGGCCGCGACCAACCCGAACGGCTGGCTGCAGGAAAGCTTCTCACCGGAGGCGGTGACCACACCGAGCGAGAAGAACCGCCTGATCGCCTGGCCCTATACCAAGCACATGGTGGCCAATCCGCTGGTCAACCAGGGCGCGGCCGTGTTGCTGACCCACCGGGCCAAGGCGCGGGAACTGGGCATTGCCGAAGACCGCTTGATCTATATCCGCGGCGGTGCCGCGGCCAATGAGCCACGGGACTACCTTCAGCGCGACCAATACCACGAGTCCCATGCGCAGAACGCCGTCCTCGAAGTCGCCGTGCAGATCGCGGGAGGCGATGCGCAGCGGTTCAAGGCGATGGAAGTCTATAGCTGTTTCCCCTGCGTGCCGAAGATGGCGCGGCGCACGCTGAAGCTCCCCCTGTCCGCACCGATGAGCGTCACCGGGGGCCTGAGCTTTTTCGGCGCACCACTGAACAACTACATGACCCATGCCGCGGCGAGTCTGGTGCGCGCGCTGCGCGGCCAGGCGCAGTCGTTGGGCCTGCTCTACGGACAGGGCGAATACGTCACCAAGCATCACGCGCTGGTGCTCTCCAGCCAGGCCGGCGATGAGCCCGTCCTGCCCGAGTCCTATCGCGTACAGGCGCAGGCAGACGCTCGATCCGGCGCGGTGCCGCGCTTCCTGGCCGATTACAGCGGCCCGGCGCAGATCGAGACTTTCACCGTCATCTACACCCGCGACGGCAAGCCCGAATTCGGCACCGTGATCGCGCGGACGCCGGCAGGCGAACGACTGATGGCGCGCGTGCCTGCGAGCGACCCGCGTTCAATCGAACGGCTGACCCATCTGGATGGTCGGCCGGTCGGCTCCGCCGGAATCGTCAGCCGGCTCGACCCGAAACGCTTGCAGTGGTCTGCAGCGACCTGAAAGCGCCGCTTGGCGCGACCTTGCTCACTCAGCGGCGTTCGACGCCGTTGCGCTGGGCGTGATCCGCGCAATGGCGTGCTTGATCTTGAGCAGGCTGCGCGTCATCTCGGTTCGTTCTGACACGGTGAGATCCATCAGGATCTGGCTGTTGAACTCGTGCTCCATCACCGTCATCCGCTTGATCAGCGACTGCGCGGGCCGGGTGAGATAAACGCGCTTGGCGCGCTTGTCCGACGGATCGGGCCGCCGCTCGACCCAGCCGCCGCTCTCCAGACCCTCGATGACGTCGCCGAGGCTGGCCTTGCCTACTTCAAGCACGTCGGCGAGTTGGGTCTGCATCATGCCGTCATGGCGCGACAGGTGCGCCAAAACCCACCACTGCGCGCGCGTGATGCCGAGCGGTTTCATGAACTGGTCGTAAGCGCTGCGGCGCATCCGCGACACGTCGTGAATCAGGAACCCCAGACGGATGCCCTCGCGTGATGCATCGCCCGCCGCATCGTTGACGACCGTCTCTTCCTGCGTCAGGCC
Organism: Panacagrimonas sp.; assembly: GCA_052387695.1. Classification (GTDB taxonomy): domain Bacteria; phylum Pseudomonadota; class Gammaproteobacteria; order Nevskiales; family Nevskiaceae; genus Panacagrimonas. The sequence goes on from JBQTIX010000076.1 coordinate 16,346, forward strand.
GTTCAAGCGGGTGGCCGGAGCCAGCAGCTCCGAGCCGCGTGAATCAGCAATGGCCTTGGTCACTCTTGCCACGTCGGCAGCTCGGGTGCGTCGCTTGGTCATGGGCTCGTGTTTATCCGTCACGAAAAATTTGCAAGCTACCGGCCGTAAAGGGTTTCTTCCTTGAAAGTCTACGGCGCGGCAGGGTCGTTTCGCATCAGGGAGAACCCGTGGCCGGACATGCTCCCGTGGTGGGGCAGTGCGCCGTGCTGGCGAGCGCGGATCACGATTCTGGCGTGAGGGACTCCGATAATGATAGGGTACCGTACGTCAATGTGGGGCCGCGCCACAAGCCAGCTCGCTGTGCGAGCCGGGGATTCCCTTCCCGCCGAGGTGATCGGACCCGTCACGCGAGGAGAACCGATGCGGGCCATCGACAAGAACCACCCTTCGGCCGAGTGGATCGCCGCGTTGCGGCGTCGCTTCCCCACGGAACGGGAAATCGACCGCGTGCTGACGCGCAAGATGGAGCGCCGCGCCGGCCCCGGCTACTCGCCCGTGCCGCTGGAGGCCCTGGTCAAGGGCGTCGATTCCCTGCTCCGGTCCGAGTTGTCGGCGCCGTTCGAAATCTCCAACGCGAAGTGGCTGTCCGGAGGAGCCTCGAAGCTGCAGATGGCGTTCACGCTGTCCTGGACTCCCGACGGCGCGCCGCGCACGCAGACGCCGCTGGTGCTGCGCATGGAGCCTTCGGAATCCGTGGTCGAGACCAGCCGCCTGCGCGAATTCCAGCTCATCAAGGCCATGCGTGGCGTGGTGCCGGTGCCGCCGGTGTACTGGTGCGATGCGGACGGCCAGCACCTGCCCTACCCCGCGCTGATCTACGGATTCGCCGAGGGCGTCACCAAGCCCTCGACCGCGCACAGCCAGGTGAGCGGGCTGGGTACGCACCTGCCGATAGAGCTGCGTGCGAAGCTGGCGCCGCAGTTCGTGGAGCATATGGTGAAGATTCATACCTTCGATGTCCGCAGCGCGAAACTCGACGCGTTCGAGATTCCCGAGACCGGCAGCACGCAGTGCGCGCTCTGGGGCATCAACTGGTGGGAGCGGGTGTGGGAAGAAGACAGTGACGAGGACATCCCGCTCATGCGCCTGTGCTCGGCTTGGCTGCGTCAGAACCTGCCGGTGCTGGATCGTGCCGTAGTCGTTCACGCCGACTACCGGCTCGGCAATTTCCTCTTCACCGAGCACGACACGCGCATCTCCGCCTGGCTGGACTGGGAGCTGGGGCGCATTGGCGATCGGCACCAGGACATCGCCTGGACCACCAGTGCCGCGTTCGGCCATATCGCCGAAGACGGCAAGACCTTTCTGACCTGCGGCCTGATGCCCGAGCCCGAGTTCCTCGAAGCCTATGAGAAGGCTTCCGGCCTCAAGGTCGATGCCAAGGCCGTGCATTGGTACAAGATCTACAACGACTACATGATGGCCACCTTGTTGTTCGCCACGGGTTACCGAGTCGCGCGCAACGGCAAGACCCACCAGGACGTGTTGGTCACCTGGCTCATGGGCATCGGTTACATGCTGCTGGAAGAAATGCGTTCGCTGATTGAGGAGGCACCCTGACATGCAGATGCGTCCGCAGGTACAGATTCAAAGCGTCATCAAGGCGCTGAGCGACGTAGTGCTGCCCGCGCTCGATCCGCAGAACAAGCTGGCGCAGGAACAGCTGCGGCTGGTCATGGGCCTGCTCGGGTTGATGGCCAAGCAATTGCCCTTGCAGTTCCGGTTCGACTGCGACGAATTGGCACGGCTGATCGCGTTCTCAACCGAGCTTCAGGCCCTGGCCAAGGGTGGTGGTGAGACTCAGGCCGCTTCGGCTGCGCTCGCCGAAAGTGTGAAGGCCGCGGGCCTGACGGCCGAGCGCGCGAAAGCTGGACCGAACCAGGTCGAGCACGCGGTTCGCGATCTGCGTGCGGCGACCGGACATCTCATCACCCAGGTGTTTGAGGATGGCGAAGCCTCTTCCCGCGAACGCGTGCAGAAATCGGTGCTGGCGATGTCGAAGGAGCAACTGCTGCGCGAGCGCTCCTGGGTGCTAACGCAGGGCTGGGAGCCCGATCCGAAGGCCGTTCCTGCCATCGAGACGCTGCTGGGTATCGCGTAGGTCGGCTCAAGCCCGTGGTTTCATGCAGGCGGAGCCGACAGGCCGGCGCAACGTCGGCTCCGCCCGCGAACAGCGCGCGGGCCCTTCGACGGGCTAAGGACAGGCTTGAGCCGACCTACGCCCCCCGAAAGAGTCCGTCCAACCCCTGAACGGCGTGATATCCGCAGACGCCACTTGAAACGATGCTCCCCGGGAGAACGGCAACGTCGACCCGAGGAGTACACGCGTCATGTGGTTGGACGACAGACAGTGCGGAGTGGTGACCTCGCTGGACAGCGGCCAGGACGGATGGCCGGTGCCCACGCAGATGCTGTCCAACGGCGAGTTTCTGCCCATCGCGCAGACGCAGGACCAAAAGCGCGTCGAGCACGAACTGGATCGACTCTCCACGCGGCGCAGCCGCGACCTCGGGATGAGCCGCCGTGATTTCCTGAAGACCAGCGCCGGCATGATGACGGCGTTTGCGGCGATGAACACGGTGTTCGGCACATACTTCAACGACGCCAGTGCCGAGGTGCTGGACCTCGACGCGGCCAAGGCCTTGCGTGACCGGGTGCGCGACCAGTTGATCGTCGATGTGCAACTGCACTTCGTGCGCGATGATTACAAAAAGAGCATCGTGCTTGCGCTCGGCGAGTACGCCAAGAACTGGAACCCGGTGCTGGAAAAAGAGGGCGTCAGGATCGAGCGCTACAAGTTCGATCACTTCCTCAAGGAGGTGTACTTCGACAGCGACACCACCATCGGCCTGGTCAGCGCCGCGCCGGCGGAACAGGGCGACAACGTCATCGTCGGCAACGCCGGCCTGGAACAGGCGCGGCGGCTGGTGAACGCTGCGGCCGGCTCTCGCCGCATGCTGTGCCACAGCGTGATGGCGCCGGGACAGAAGGGCTGGCTGGAAGAAATCGACAAGGCCATCGAGGTCTACAAGCCGGACGGCTGGAAGGGCTACACGCTCGGCGATCCGTTCGAGAACTCGCACTTCCCGTGGCGCATGGACGACGAAAAGCTGATGTACCCGGCCTACGAGAAGATGATGAAGTCGGGTATCCGCACGGTCTGCATCCACAAGGGCCTGTTGCCGGACGACTATCAGCGCAGCCTGACGAACTGGCGTTACGCCATGGTCGACGACGTCGGCAAGGCGGCGAAGGACTGGCCGGAGCTGAAGTTCGTCATCTACCACTCCGGTCTGCGCATGTTCCTCACCGACCCGGGGCCGACGCTCGATATCTTCGACAAGACCGGGAAGATCGACTGGGTGACGGACCTGGCCGCGGTGCCGGAGAAATTTGGCGTGTCGAACGTCTACGCCGAACTAGGCACCACGTTCGGGAGCTGTGTGGTGACGCATCCGAAACTCGCCGCCGCCATCTTGGGTTCGCTCGTGAAAGGCATGGGCTCCGACCACGTGGTCTGGGGCACGGATTCGGTCTGGTACGGCTCGCCGCAGTGGCAGATCGATGCGTTCCGGCGCATCGAGATTCCCCCGGAGATGCAAAAAAGCCATGGCTTCGCACCGCTGGGAGAAGCAGATGGCAAGGTGAAATCCGCGATCTTCGGCGGCAACGCCGTTGGCATTTTCAACTTGCAGAAAGACGCCGCTGAACAGAAGTGGCGCGGCGATTTGCTGAGTAAGGCCAAGGCCGAATATCTCGCTGCGGGCGGTAAGCCTTCCAACCAATACTATGGGTTCATCCGCAAATCGACTGGAAGGACCTCGTGAATATCTCGTTCGAGAACAAGACCGTCCTTGTGACGGGCGCCGCCGCCGGAATCGGGCGCGCTATCGCACTCGCTGCCGGGCGCGCTGGCGCAAAGCTGGTGCTGGGCGACGTATCCGAACCCGGACTCATTGAAACCGCCATGCAACTCGAACAAGTCGGCGCAGCGGCGACCTGGAAGTTTTGCGACGTGCGCAAGCAGTCGGACCTCACGGCCTTGTTCGCCAAGGGCACGGAGCGCTTCGGTCACCCCGATATCGTCTACGCCAACGCCGGCATTCTCGGCACGCCGATGAACGTCTGGGATTACTCCGAATCGGATTTCACCCAGATCATCGACGTGAATCTCAACGGCACCTGGCGCACCTTCAAATCGGCGCTGCCGGAAATGGTCAAGCGCGGCTCGGGTGTGATCGTGGCGACCGCCTCGGTCGCCGGACTCATCGGCACCACCGGCGTGGCTGCTTATGTCGCGAGCAAGCACGCAGTCGTGGGCCTGGTGAAATCGACCGCGCTCAACGTGGCGGCGCAAGGCATTCGCGTCAATGCGCTGTGCCCGGGCATGGTCGATACGGCGATGCTCGGAGAACTCACGATAGAGCAGCGCGACGGCCTGATGATGCTCAACCCCATGCGCCGGCTCGCGTCCACGGAGGACATCGCCAACGCTGCCATCTGGCTTGCGTCCGACCAGTCCGGCTACGTCACCGGCCATGCCTTGGCGGTGGACGGCGGATTCGTTGCGCAATAACTCGAGCACTTCTACCGGAGTTCCTCATGCCTGCATCGACTGAAACCAAAGCCTCCTCCGAGAAACTTGTCCGCGACTTTCTCGGATCCTGGACGGGCCGCAACATCGACACCCTCTGCGGCGCGTTTGCAGAGGACGCGATGTACCACAACGTGCCAGTGAAACCGATCCACGGGCTCAAAGGCATCCGCCAGATCTTCGAGGCCTTTCTCGAAGCCTTCGAGTACGCCAGCCTGGACATCATCACGCTGGCGGCCGAGCCCGGGCTGGTGATTGCCGAGCGCATCGATCGTTTCGTCATGCGCAACGGCACGCGCATCGAGCTGCCGGTCACCGGCGTGTTCGAAGTGAGGGGCGGCAAGATTGCGCGCTTCAGCGATTACTTCGACCTGGCGGATTTCGAGCGGCAGAGCGGGATGAAGCTCTGAGAGGGTTGCGGTCGTAGGAGGGGCTTTGCCCCGACAGCGGGCTCGCAAATCGCAACGCATTCGAATTCCGACCGCGTGTCGGTGCAGAGCCTCTTTCGCTTCGCGAAATTCAACCTACAGGCTTCAGAGATATGCTGCGCCCAGGCTTGCGACCGCGGTGGCTCCCCATGTCGAGCGGATGGTCTCTGTCAGCAGAATCCCTGCGCCTGAGTCGCGAGCCGGTATGGGTCGAGACCACGCAGGACGAGAACCGCCTGCGGCGCGCCGAGAAGGACATTCGCTGGCTGCGCAACATCGGGCTCGTTGGCTGGTTCGTGGTGTTGCGGGGGCATGGGTACGAACTGGGATTTACCCCGGTCTGGGCGGTGTACACGGCCGGCGTCATCTACGGCATCTGGGCGCATATCCAGGCCGCCCGAACGTCCAACATCCGACGCACCGCGGTGGTCACGACCTTCAGCGATCCGGTGCTCGCCGCCATGATCTGCCTGGTCACCGGGGGCATCGACGCGATCCTGTACCCGTTCTTCTACTTCACGCAGATGTCGGTCGCGATCCGCTTCGGCGTGTGGGAGTCGATCGGCATCGCTTTCTTCAACTGCTTCCTCACCCTGGCCATCTACTTTGTCGAACCGCTCTACAGCGGCCATGCGGGCACCGCGACGCCGCTGCTCCTCGCGACCAAGATTTTCCTGCTCGGCTTCGCGGGCTTCATGGGCGCGATCCTGGCTGAGTGGGCGCGCCGGCACGCGAGCCTGATTCTGGAACATGCGCGCACGCTCAGAGAATCCGGCGAGCGCTACCAGGCGGTGCTGCGACGCTTCGCTCAAGTGCAAGAGGAGGAGCGCCGCAACATCGCCGGCGAGTTACACGACCGCATGAGCGGGCATTTGTTCGGTCTGCGGCAGGGCCTGGAGCAATGCGTGACAGGCCTCGACGACCGGCAAGCGCTGAGCGAAAAGCTCGCCGAGCTGGAAGTGACGGTGCGTGCCTGCACGCACGACGTGCGTTCGATCATGAACGAGCTGCGTCCCACGGTGCTCGACGAACTGGGTTTCTATGAGGCGGCGAGCGAGCACCTGGCGCGACAGTCGGAAATCTCGTCGTACCGTCTGGTTCACCGCATGGATTCCTCTCTGCGCGATTGGCGATCGAAGCAGGACGCGATGCTGTTCCGACTCCTGCAAGAGGCCTTGCTCAACATCCAGAAACATGCGCATGCCAGCAATGTCGAGGTCGTGCTCGAACCGCAACGCGACGAGGTGGTGCTGAGCATCACCGACGACGGCCAGGGCTTCGATCCCGAGAAAGTGCCGCTAGGTCACTACGGCTTGATGACGATGCGCGAGCGTGCAGAAGCCGCGGGCGGGCAACTGAAGGTACAGGCCGGCAATGGCCGACGCGGAACCCGGATCGAAGTGCGCCTGCCGAGAATCAGTGCATGAACGGTCCGACGCGTGTGTTTCTGATCGACGATCACCACGTGCTGCGGCAAGCCATCGCGCGCATGCTGGACCAGGAATCGGATATCACGGTGGTGGGTCAGAGCGGCGACGCCCAGAGCGGTATACGCACCATGGAAACCCTCCTGCCGTACCCGGAGATCATCGTCATCGATCTGAAGATGCCGGGCCAAAGCGGGATGAGTGCCATCGGCGAAATCATGCAGGCACATCCCGAGACCAAGATCATTGTCTTTACCATGTACGACAACCCCGGCTACGTCTGGAGCACGATGAACGCAGGCGCCCGCGGGTATCTACTCAAGAGCGCATCGGGCAGCGATTTGTTGCGTGCGGTGCGCTCGGTGGCCAACGGCGGCGCCTACCTGCAGGCCGAGGTCACCATGCCGCTGCTCAAGCGCCTGGTGCAGGATGCGCGCAACGCGGAGGACCGTGGTGCGCTGTCGGTACGAGAGATGCATATCCTCGAAGCGCTCGCCGACGGGCTGAGCAACAAGATGATTGCCAAGTCGCTGTCGATCACCGAGGAGACAGTGAAGTCGCACCTGAAGAAAATCTACGAGAAGCTCGGCGCGGCCGATCGCGCACACGCGGTCGCCATTGCGCTGAGGCAGCAACTCATTGGTTGAGCGCGGCGGCTCGAGGTTCGGCATAGCGGGTTCTTCCTCGTGGACATCTGCGCGGCCTTTCAGAAACAATCGCGCAGGGGCGCCCTGGTCGCCGATGACAAGAGCACTGGAGAGAGAGCCATGTCGCATACAAGGACCTTCGCGGCCGCAATCCTGGGCTGCCTGCTGTTGGGCTTCGCCGCGCAGGGCCTCGCGAGTCCGGGCCTGAAACGCGCGGCGCCACGCACCGATGCCCAGCGCGCGATGCTCAAGGTCGTCCAGCGCTGGCACGACACCTACAACGGCGAAGTCGAGAAGATGATTCTCGAAACCTACGCGGAGAACGCCGACGTGTATTTCACCGGCGCATCCGCCCACGGCCGAGAGCAGTTCATGAAGCTGGAGAAGGCGATCAAGGCAGCGGCGCCCGGCCGCAGCATGCGCATCGACCAGATCTATTTCATCGGCGACGAGCGCACCGTGGTCGAGGCGGTGATTCTCGACAGCGCGCGGCCCGATTTCTTTTCGCCCTGGTGCGCCATCCTGGAAATTCGTGATGGCCGTATCGTGCGCGACCACACCTATCTGGAACCCAATCGCTGGCCGGGCATCGAGGCCGTGGCCGGTATCCCGACGCCCGGCGGCTTGGGCGCTCCGAAAAAACCCTGAGCCGACAGCTCGGATCGCCCAGTTCTCGATAACGTCGGTGTAGGTCGGTTCAAGCCCGCGGCTTCTTACGGGCGGAACCGACATGCGGCTCCAACCAAAGTCCCCGTTCCATATCCCGATCCTCACCCATCGGCTCCGGCTGCGGAAAGCACGCAGCCCCTTCGACGTTGCTCAGGACAGGCTTGAGCCGACCTACGCCGACCTGTTGATCCCCCGATTGAGTCGTCGCGACGACTGGATAGCGTGATTCCTTGTCTGCAAGGAAACCCCAACAATACGTTATCTACAACCGAGAAAAGATCATGCGTATTGAGGACAAGACTTACACCACCATCAAGTTCAGCCGCCAGGGCCGCGTGCTCACCGCTGCCCTCAACCGGCCGCAGGCGGGTAATGCGGTCAACGCCGTGCTGCACGAGGAACTCTCGCGCCTGTTCTACGACCTGGCCGACGACGCCGAATCCGACGTGCTGGTGCTCACCGGCGAGGGCAAGGCCTTCTGCGGCGGTGGCGATCTGATCTGGTTGCAGGAAGCGATCGACGATCCCGAGGTTTTTCAGCGCATGTCCGGCGAGGCCAAGCGCATCGTGTTCGGCCAACTCGAACTGGAGAAGCCGATCATCTGCCGGCTCAACGGCGCCGCGACCGGCCTGGGCGCCTCGCTCGCGCTGTTCTGCGACATGACCATCGCCAGCAGCAATGCCGTGATCGGCGATCCGCACGTCTCGGTCGGCCTGGTCGCCGGCGACGGCGGCGCCATCATCTGGCCGCAGCTCGTCGGCTACGCGCGTGCCCGGGAATATCTGTTCACCGGCAAGCTCGCCAAAGCGGAGGAGGCGGAGCGCATCGGCCTGATCAATCGCGTGGTGCCGGTCGAGCAGCTCGATGAAGCGGTCTACGGTCTGGCGCAGCAACTGGCGGCCGGTGCAACCAAGTCGATCCGCTGGACCAAGATCGTCACCAACACGCCGCTCAAGGCGTTGGCGCATCACCTGTTCGATATGGGCCTGGCCTACGAGAACATGTCCAACTCCACGAAGGATCACCAGGAGGCGGTGAGCGCATTCCGCGAGCGTCGCAAGCCGGTGTTCACCGGCAAGTAGGCGGGCCGTGGAAAACCTCGACTGGGAGCGTCTGGCGAATCAGCGGGCGGAGCGCGCAGTTGGCGTCCGCTCCGCGAGTACACCGGCAACGACAGTGGCCACGCTCGCGCAGGCGGCGGCTCGGGGTACGCCAGACGGCATTGCGTTCTTCGATGGTACGCAGACCCTCAGCTTCGGCGCGGCCTGGCAACAGGCCCGATATCTCGCCGCCTCGCTCTGGGAGTTGGGCCTGCGCCCCGGCGACGTCGTCAGCTTCCAGTTGCCCAACTGGTCCGAGGCCGCGGTCATCAATCTCGCGTGCTGCCTGTGTGGACTCGTGTGCAACCCCGTGGTGCCGATCTACCGCGACGCCGAGCTGAGCATGATTCTCGGCGACTGTCGCAGCCGCGCGTTCTTCGTGCCCGGTGAATGGCGCGGCGTGGATTACAGCGCGATGGCGCAGCGCGTGGCGGCCCAGGTGCCGTCTTTGAAGTTCATCGTCAATGTCCGCAGTCCGGGACTACACGACTACGGCGCGCTGGTCGAGGCGGGTTCCAAACTCTCCATCACGCTGCCGAACGTGGACGCGGATTCGGTGAAGCTGGTCATGTATACCTCGGGCACCACCGGCCCGGCCAAGGGCGTGTTGCACAGTCATCGCAGCCTGCCGGTCGCCATCGCCTCCACCGTGCAGCACTGGGGCTGGCGACGCGGCGACACGCTGCTCATGCCCTCGCCGGTGACGCATATCACCGGCTACTGCATCGGTCTGGAGATGCCTTTCACCACCGGCACGAGCACAGTCCTGATGGAGCGCTGGAACGCGCAGGATGCCGTGCGATTGATCGAGCAACATAAGATCGTCGGCACCGTGGGTGCCACGCCGTTCCTGCAGGAACTCTGCGAGGCGGTCGAGGCCTCCGGCGGCGAGCCGCTGCCCATCAAGGTCTTCGCCTGCGGCGGCGCCGCAGTGCCTGCCGACCTCATTCTCAGGGCCGGCAAGCGGTTCAAGGGTTACGCCTGCCGGGTCTACGGATCGACCGAAGCGCCGCTGATCACTTTTGGCCGCAGGCAAGACGATTCCGAGGACATCGGCGCGCGCACCGACGGAAGAATCAACCACTACGAGTTGCGCATCGTCGATGCGCAAGACCGCGAGGTCGGACTTGGTGCCGAAGGCGAAATCCTGGCGCGCGGCGACGGCATGTTCCTCGGCTATGCGCATCCCGCCAACACGCGCGAGGCCTTCACCGAGGACGGCTTCTTCCGCACCGGCGACATCGGCTTTCGCGCCGCCGCCGACACCCTGACCATCACCGGCCGCAAGAAGGACCTCATCATCCGCGGCGGCGAGAACATCTCGGCCAAGGAGATCGAGGACGTGCTGCACCAGCACCCGCTGATCGTCGAGGCCAGCGTCGTGTCGGCGCCGCACGCGCGGATGGGCGAGAGCATCGCGGCCTATGTGCGGACTCGTGATGGGGTGCAGGTATCGGTCGAGGAATTGGCGGCATTCGTCCAGCATGCGGGCCTCGCGCGGCAGAAATGTCCGGAGCATGTTCGGGTCGTCGGCGAGCTTCCGCGTACGGCATCGGGGAAGATCCGGAAGGATGTGCTGCGGGGGATGATTCGGGCGGATCTCGCCTAAAGCTGGAAAAAGCATTTGCCACGGATTACGCGGATGAACGCGGATAAAGATCAACGGTTGGTTTCCTTTGTGATGCTCACCACGTCGGTGATTCGGCAGATCCACGTAAGGTTTTGTTTTGATCCGCGTTCATCCGCGTAATCCGTGGCCGACCGCATTTTTAAGGGCAACGGTGTTGTCATTGTGTTGGGGTTGGCTATGGCTCACCCGCACCTACACGCCGACACCCCAACCCGTTGCGAGACTCCCCAGATCGAGTGATAGCCAGATCGGTTGGCTAAGCCGATCCTTGATCGACGAATTCCGTCCTCAAGGGGCTTGCGATGAACCACACCGTAACCGTGCGCTACCTCGGCGGAGCCGAGAGGCGAATGAGTGTGGCGCCGGACCAGACCCTGCTCGAAGCGGCCGAGGCGAACGGGGTGCCGATTGTCAGCGAGTGCGAGAGCGGGATTTGCGGGACCTGTGTCGGGTCCTGCGTCTCAGGTCGCTACGAGATGGGCCGCGTCGAAGGGCTGAGCGAGGTGGAACGCGACGAGGGCAGGGTGCTGACCTGCCAGACCACGGTGCGGTCGGATTGCGTGCTGGAGTTGCAGTACCCGGTGGGTGATAACGCGGCGCGATTGCTGTCGGGCGAGGGCAGGGTGACGCAGGTCGAACGGGTTTCGTCGACGACGGCCCTGCTGCGGGTGGATGCCTCGGGCCTCGGCGAGGCCGTTACCTACAAGCCCGGGCAGTTCGCGCAGCTCAAGGTGCCGGGCACGCAGGAGTGGCGCAGTTACTCGTACGCGTACCCGGACAACGAGCGCGACGAACTGGAGTTCATCATTCGCCTGCTGCCCAAGGGTGCGATGTCGGACTACCTGCGCGGCACGGCCAAGGCAGGTGACCGGATCGAGTTGCGATGCAGCAAGGGTGGCTTTTATCTGCGGCCGATCACGCGGCCGGTGGTTCTGGTGGCGGGGGGTACCGGTCTGTCGGCCATACTGGCGATGGCGGAGAGCCTCAAGGACGTGGTGCTCAGGCACCCGGTGACGCTGCTCCACGGCGTGACGCGCTTTGAGGATCTTTGCAAGCTCGACGAACTGCGCGAGCTGACGCAGAGCCAACCGAAGCTCCGCGTTCGGACCATCGTTGCGCAGCCGGACGCGCGATGGAGTGGCGCCGTGGGCGTGGTCACGGATTTTCTGGACGCTGGGATGCTCAATGACGGCGACGTCGATATTTATCTCTGCGGTCCTGCGGCGATGGTGGAGGTCACGCGCGAGTGGCTGACGCGCGCGGGCATTCATCGGGCCGGGTTGTATTTCGAGAAGTTCGTGCAGAGCGGTACGCGGCAGCGCGCGAGCGGGAGTCTGCAACTGGATCCGAAAACGCTGGACCTCGCGAAGATTGCTCGCGAGGGTCGCGGCACGGCGGTGGTGATCGGCGGCAGCATTGCGGGTATCGCAACGGCCAAGGTGCTGTGCGAGCGCTTCGAGAAGGTCATCGTGCTGGAGCAGGACGGGCAGCACGATCGTCGCGAGGGCCGGCCCGGCGCGGCGCAGGGCTGGCACCTGCATCACTTGCTCACTGCGGGGCAGCAGGAGATCGAGCGCATCTTCCCCGGCATCATCGACGACATGGTTCGCGAAGGTGCGTTCAAGGTGGACATGGCCGATCAATACCGGTTGCGCCTGGGCGGTTCGTGGAAGAAGCCCTGCAAGAGCGAGATCGAAATCGTGTGCGCCGGCCGGCCGTTGCTGGAATGGTGCGTGCGCCGGCGGCTCGACGCCGAGCCCAAGGTCCAATTTCACTACGATCGTCAGGTGCAGGATCTGATCTACGATCCGGCGAGCAACACGGTGATCGGCGTTGCGGTGAATCAGGTGGATGGGCTGCGCGTGATTCCCGCGGAGTTCGTGGTCGATGCCTCGGGCAAGAACACGCGGCTGCCGGAGTTCATGGAGCGCATGGGTCTGGATGCGCCGGAACTGGAACAGGACATCCTCAACTGTTTCTATTCGACGATGTGGCACAAGGTGCCGCCGGAGCGGCAGTGGCAGGACAAGGTGATGGTCATCTGCTACGCGTATCGTCCGAACGAGGACACCTATTCCGCGCAGTACTACACGGACAGCAGCCGCAACATTCTTTCGAGCACGCTGGTTGCGTACAACTGTTACTCGCCGCCGCGCAACGCCGCAGAGTTCCGCGAGTTCGCCAGGCGCATGCCCTCGCCGGTGGCGGGAGAATTGTTCGACGGACTGGAGCCGGCCTCGCAGGTCTACAACTTCCGCAGCCCGAACATGCAGCGATACAAGTACGAGAAGCTGCGCCGCCTGCCGAACGCGCTGGTCGCCGTGGGTGACTCGTACACGAGCACCGATCCCGTTGCCGGTCTGGGGATGACGATCACCCTGCAGGAGGTCGCGCGCCTGCGCGAACTGCTCGCTTCCAACGAGCCGACGAGTTCCGCACTACCCAAGCGCTATTACCGCGCAGTCAGCCGGATCGCCGACATGGCCTGGTTCGTCGTGCGCGAGCAGAACCTGCGCTTCCCGTGGATCAAGGATGTGGAGAAGAAACGGCCGTTCTATTTCCGCGGGCTGACCTGGTACATGGACAGAGTGGTGGAACTGGTGCACGACGATCTCGCTTCCTACCGCAAGTTTCTCGCGGTGGTGCACCTGGTCAAGCCCGCGACGACTCTGCTGACGCCTCCGATGATCGTTCGCGTCGTCGGCAAGTGGTTGCTCACGAAGCTGATGGGGCGCAAGAGTCTTATCGAGCGGAACTTCGGCGGGTCGAGCGAGGCGGTGCCGAAAGTAACGGTGACGGGAGCCTCGACGCGCGCCTGATCTCAGGCCCAGATACGCAAGCTCAACAACGAGGAGAACGGTATGCCTAGAACGCACAGGATGCTCAAGGTCAACGGCGCGCGGATTCACGCGGTAGAAGAAGGCGAGGGGCCTCTGGTCTTGCTCATACACGGATTCCCGGAGTCCTGGTACTCGTGGCGACATCAGTTGACGGCGCTCGCGGCCGCGGGCTTCAAGGCCGTGGCCATCGACCAGCGCGGATACGGGCAGTCCTCCAAGTTTCGGGAGCAGTCCGAGTACCGGATATCCAAGCTCGTGGATGACGTGGTCAGTGTCATCGAAAGCTATGGCCTCAAATCGGCTTTCGTCGTCGGTCACGACTGGGGTGCGCCGGTGGCCTGGACCTTCGCCTGGCTGTATCCGGAAAAATGCCGCGGCGTGGTTGGTGTCAGCGTTCCCTTTGCCGATCGCGCGCTGATCGGCTTGCCTGGCAGCCCCTTCGGCGAAAAGCGGCCACGGGACTATCACATCGAACTGGCCGGTCCCGGGAAGCAGTTCTACCAGGATTACTTTGCCGAACAGGCCGGCGTCATCACGGAGATCGAGGAGGACGTGCGCGGCTGGCTCAAGGGCATCATGTGGACCGTGTCCGGGGATGCCATCGCCCCGCAGGTCGCGGCGGCCGTGGCTGCGGGCATGCCGGCCATGAGTCCGGTGGAGACGCTACGCAATGGCCCGCTCTGCCTGCCGCAGGGCGCGCGCCTGAAAGACGCCTTCGTGTATCCGGAAACGATGCCAGCCTGGTTGAGCGACGCGGATCTCGATTTCTACGCGGCGGAGTTCGAGCGCTCCGGTTTCGGTGGTCCGCTGAGTTACTACCACAACATCGACGCCAGCTGGCAGGACCTGGCGGGACAATCCGGCAGGCCGCTGACGCCGCCTGCGATGTTCATCGGCGGCGAGTTCGATGTGGGCACCATGTGGGGATACGAGGCCATCGCCAGGGCTGAGGAGCGCATGCCGAATTATCGCGGCACGCATATGCTCAGCGGCTGCGGCCACTGGATTCAGCAGGAGCGGCCGGAGGACACCAATCGACTGCTGATCGGCTTCCTTCGCGAGTTGAAGTGAGACTTGCCGTGCGGTGATCGCAGGCTGACTGCTGACCCATACTTTCGGCGTGGCGTGACGGGCCTATCGAGGCGCATTCTGCCCGGAAGATAAGGCCGCGATGACCCCAAGGTAAAGAGTGCTATCGAGAGGCTTGCATTTCGATATTAATATGGTACCGTACAGTTAATCTGGATGGTCGCGACAGCTTCGTAAGCGTCATGATCTCCAAGATGCATCAATCCGACGAAGCGACCTACCAGCGTGCATCATTCACGTGTGGAGAGTCCGCAGTCAGCGGTTTATGAATGGCCCTGCAGAAGCGTGCAGCTATTGGCGACGACGGAGGAGGTTACGGTGCAGCATCTGCGGTTCCTGGCGGAAAATCGGTTGAAGCTCGGTATTCGCGTTCGCATGCGCCCGTCGGCTGCCCGTTGCGACCGTTCTGCCCTCCGTCTTGCCACAGGACGGAGCTTGGCTCCCGACTATTTACCGATCACCAGAGCTGCGTCTAAAATTTCATACGGACCCGTACTTGTTTTGCGGGCTCCATGTTCCGCATGGCGCCATACGCACTACGCCGAAAAGCCTCAAGCCGCGAAGCGATTCACCGTCAAGTCGTTCCAGTTCGAGTCGCGGTTTGCATAGCAGGTCGAGTCGGAGGCCTTCGGCAACCTGAACGTTGTATCCATTGGAGGTTGAACACATGCGCATCAGAAAGTACGATTTTGATTACAGCCGTCGCGAATTCGCGAAGAAGGTGGCAGCAGGCGCCGGCGGTGGTTTGCTGGCTCCGCTGTGGCCCACGATCGTCAACTCGGGCGAAGTCAGCAAGGCCTATCCCGACGAAGTCACGTCCATCGAGCTGCAGACCAAGGGCAAGGTCAAGGTCGGCGACGTCATCACCCAGGCGAACGTCGAGCACGTCAAGCACCTGATCGATCCGATCATGTTCAAGCAGATTTCGGAGATGGGTCGCCGGCTCAGGATCCGTGCCCCAACCAAGGACGTCGCGGAGCTGTTCCCTCACTCCTACCTCCAGGCCACGCTGAAGAACGCCGGCAAGGCGAGCTTTGACGCCACCGGCAACGTGGTGGAGACGGCGACGGGCGGACCCTGGATCGGTGGCAACGCTTTCGCGGATGTCAAGACCGGCCAGGAAGGTGTCGCCAACCTGACCTTGAGCTGGGGTCGTCACGACCTGTCGCAGTACGCCGTGCGTTCCTATTCCAACAACCCGGACGGCTCGCCGGCCTACACCTATGACCTGTACTGGACGGAGCTGAACACCACAGCCCGCACGGAAGGCGCTCCGGTGTTTGAGGGTTTGAAGGACATGCTGCGCTTCCAGTCGGTGTTCTTCACCGCGCCGCAGGAGCAGGCCGGTGCCTCGTTCCTGGTGCCCTGGTACTACGATCAGCGCAAGTTCCCGGACATCTACGGCTACCTGCCGCAGTTCCGTCGCGTACGTCAGTTCCCCGCCAACCAGCGCTTCGAGCCGATCGTTCCGGGTCTGTCCTTCTTCCTGTCGGATGCCTGGGGTGCGGGCGACCCGATGCTGACCTGGGGCAATACCAAGATCGTCAGCCGTGGTCCGGCTCTGGCGGCGCTGGGCGGCAACTATCGCGGCAAGTCGCACGCGAACTGGGAAAACCAGTCCTGGCACGGTGGTCCCAAGGGCCGCTCGTTCATGGAATATACGGTTGAGCTGGTTCCCGAAGCGATCCAGATCGAGTCCGAGCCCACCGGTTATCCGCGTGCGCCCGTCGGCAAGAAGAGGATTGCGGTGGATGCGCGCAACGGCATGCTGATCCAGTACGTTACGTACGATCGCCGAGGAACGCTGTGGAAACAGGTGGATGCTGCGTTCGGCCCGCAGATCGAAGGCGATTTCATCAACAAGGATCGCACCGGCCATCCGCACTGGTCCTGGACCAACGTGGTGTTCCACGACATCCAGTCCAACCGTATCGATCTGTTCAACCACTGCAAGCAGATTGCCGGCGGCTACAAGAGCCAGTACGAAGCACCCGATGGCGACGAGAAGGCGATTCGCGATAAGTTCTGCACGCAGGCGGCCATCGCGCGTCTCGGCGCGGTGTAAAAGTCGGTATAAGTTTTAAATAATGAGTACGCCGCCTCGGTCGGACGCAATGCCGGTCGAGGCGGCACTACAGGAGGAGAGGATGAGGCTGTCAATGAGGCGAAGTCTGCTTTGGGTGGCAACCGGCTGCTTCGCTCTGTTGTTGGGAGGTGCCGCTGTCGCTGCGGCCGAGTCCGGGGCAGGCCAGAAGCTGATCAAGACGCTGTCGGCCGGGATTCCGCACGACGCGTTTTTCGGTATCAGTTTCGATGCGGGCAAAGGTGTGGCGGTAGGCGCCGGTGGCGTCATTCAAATTTCTTCCGATGCGGGCGCGACCTGGACTCCGGTCAAGCATGGCTTGACGTCGCTTGCCTTGCTGGCGGTGGACAAGCGGGGCTCGCATACGGTTGCAGTCGGGCAGACGGGACTGGTGATGATCGAAGAAGCGCCCGGCAAGTGGGCCAAGATCGATCCCGGCGTGGTCAATCGACTGTTCTCGGTGAGCGTCAACAGCAGCGGACTGGTGGCCGCGGTCGGCGAGTTCGGTGCGGTCCTGAAATCGCTCGATGGCGGGCGCACCTGGACTTCGATGGCTCCCGATTGGGCGCAGTTTGCGGATGCCGAAACCTTCGGTACGGGCGAGCCCAGCATGTATGCCGCGTATGTCGGTGAATCGGGCGAAATCACGATCGCGGGGGAGTACGGCGTGATGCTGCGCTCCAACGATCAGGGCGCCTCCTGGAAGGTGCTCAGGAAGCTCACACCTGGAACCCCCACCCTGTTCGCAATCCTCATATCGGCCGAAGGGCAGGGCAACAGCTACGCGGTTGGGCAGGAGGGCGAACTGCTTATTTCAGCCGATAACGGTCTGACCTGGGGTCGATGCACGACGAACACGCGTTCCAACTTCCTCGGCATCGCGGCCTCTCCTAATGGACAGGTGGTGGTGACCGGCATGCGCGTGATGCTGCACAGCAGTAATTCCGGCGTGACCTGGGAGGCGGTGGAAGAGGGCGACACCTTGACGGACTGGTATCAGGCTGTGCGATTGGAGAGTACGTCGGACCGGATCATCGCCGTAGGTCATTCGGGCCGGATTATCCAGGTGGGTAGCTGAAGCGTTGCATAGCTGGGTGAGTATCGGACGATTGCTGGGCTCATTTCATAAAAACTAGCTGGAGGGAAGGAAATCATGAAATTCCGTGCGAATGGAATGCTGGGCGTGGTCGCGGCTATGGTTCTGGCGGGGACGGCGGGTATTGCCAATGCGCAAGGCGGCAGCGGTGGCGCGACCGCCGGCGCGGTGGATCGCAAGTTGTTCGGCGGTGATTTGTCGTTCAACGGATTGTTTCGGGTCGAGACGGCGTTCAGCACCACCGGCCGAGCCTCGCCGGCCAACCAGCGCGGACTACTGTCCAACGGACTTGCGATCAGGCGCAGCGCCGGCAACCCGGTCACGCAATACAACACGAGGATCGTGCCGGATATCGGGAGCCAGATTCTGGAGCTTCCGGGGTCCATCTTCGTTCCACCAGGGTCGACCCTGAATCTTCCTATCGCAGCAGGACTGCCGCCTACAGACGGAGTTTCCAGTCCGAGCCTCTCGGGGACCAGCGATACCTTCACGCGTTACGTGCCCGACGCGGAACAGACCCTGAACTATCACATCCTGCGCTTCGAGGTGACACCCAGTATCAACTGGGGGGATTGGTCGCTGCAGACCCGTTTCCGCGCCATCTACGACCCGGGCAGCCTGGGTTATGAAGAATTCGACTTCAACGACTACAACGACATCAACCGCGGCTTCCAGACCGGCATCGGCGGAGTCGAGGGCGGCGCAAGTCGCCAGTACAACGGCAAGCCGGACTACATGGGTTACGAGGTGGACGGCGAGCGCAACCCGATCTTCTTCGAACGATCCGGCAAGAATTACTCGGTCGACTTTCCGGCGTTTTTCCTGCAGTGGACCAACGGCGACATCACTGCGCGTCTCGGCAACCAGACGGTGGCCTGGGGGCAGTTACTGTTCTTCCGCATCATGGACCAGGCCAACGGCCTCGACCTGCGCCGCCATCTGTTCGTTGACCGCGCCATCGAGGAGTTCGCCGACGAGCGCATGTCCGCGCCCGGTCTGCGCGTGACCTGGCAGGCGACCGACCAGATCCTGGTGGACACCTTCGCCCAGCAGTTCATTCCGACGATCGTTCCCAATTCCAACACGACGTACAACATCGTCGATTCGCGCTTCATCCTGCACGACAACTATTTCGATAACGACGACAACAAGGAATTCAACTTCGGCATGCGCATCAAGGCCGAGTACGGCAATTTCAACCTGCAGGCCATGGCCACCAGCAAGCTCAACCAGTTGGGGGCCATCCGCTGGACCAAGTCGAACATCAACAAGAAGCTGCCTGAGAGCAATGTTCTTGGCCTGGCGTTCAACCGATACTGCGAACTCGCGCTGGGGTCGCCGATCGGAGAAGGCTGCGGCCCGCAGGTGGCGCAGACTCCGTTCGAATCGGGTCCTGCCGGCTTGTTCACCGCTGAGGAATGGTTTGATCGCGCCGGTTATACCAAGCTGGACCCGCTCGGCGGACTCGGCTCGATCGTGGAGGAATTCGGCCCTGCCACGCAGCAGTTGCTGACGGCGGTGCCCACCACGGCGAACCAGGCCTACAACGAGCTCAACGCGTTCTTCATCGCTCTCGAGGGCGCGCACGGCCACGTCGAGCGCAATTACTATCGCGAAGAGGTTTATGGCCTGGGCGGCGGCTACGTGACCGAGGGAGAGCCGGGCTCGCTGTTCGATCAGCTCATCATCAACCTCGAAGCTACCTACACCCCGGAACGCGCGTTCACGGATATTGCGCTGAAGCAGGCTCCCGACAGGCGCGACGAAATCCAGATTGGTCTGGTGATGGAGAAGTACCAGCGCTTCTCGCAGAGCATGCCGGCCACCTATATGGTGTTCCAGTACCTGTGGCAGAAGGAGAGCAGCCTCGAAGGCCTGCTGCTCGACGGGTACGGCAGCTCGGCCTACAGCGACAGCAGGCTGCAGGGAAGAAAAATCCAGCTCACCAACAACGTCCCGGTGTCGGACAATCCCAACCAGACGTTCCACCCTGGCATCGACGCCGGCGCGAACTACGTCGTGCTCGCCGCCTTGCAGCCCTCGGACGCCTACATCTTCGAGTACAGCGCGGCGATGCTGATCGACGTGCAGGGCGGCATCCTGTTGCAACCGGCGGTGCAGTGGAAGCCGCAGGGCAACATGACGGTCAATGTGTTCTACAACTTCATTGACGCCGAAGTCTGGGGTGGCAATGCCAACAACAGCTTCCTGAGCTTCATCGACTTTGCCGACGAACTCTGCGTGCGTTTCGGCTACCAGTTCTGATAACGGTTCCAACAAGCATGGATCGGTCTAGGGGTCCGGTCTGAAATTCATCGCGCTACCACTGGGTGGCGCGAAAACGCCGACGGTCGAAAGCACCCGGCCGTCGGCAACTCTGAGACCCTGAATGAAACAGATCAAGTTCGACCGAGGATATAGCCGACGCCACTTCCTGCAGCAGGCTGCGAGCGGCGTTTTTTCGGCTGGCGTGCTGATGCCGACCTGGCAGGCGATTGCCGCCTCCGGCGAGATCAGCAAGGCGTATCCGGACGAGTTGCTGTCCATCGAGGGTTATACCAAGGGCAGGATCAAGACCGGCGACGAGATCAACGCCTCGAACGTCGAACACGTCAAGGATCTGCTCGAACCGATCCGTTACGAGCAGATCCTCAAACACGGCCGAAAGCTCAGGATCGTCAAGACCACCACCGAGGTGATGCGGCTGTCGCCGTGGGAGTACATCGAGGCGACGCTCTCCAACGCCGGCAAGGCCAAATTCGACGCCAACGGCAACGTGGTCAACGGTGCCGACGGCCAGCCCTGGATCGGCGGCAATCCGTTCCCGGACCCCAAGACCGGAATCGAACTGTTCGCCGCGCAGACCCTGAGCTGGGGTCGGCACGACGCCTCGTTCTACGCCATCAAGATCGACGACGTTGCCGTGGACGGAGTGACCCGCTTCCGCTACGCGGGCGGCTGGGCCGAGCTGTCCACGGTGGCACGCGTGAGCATGGAGCCCAAGCCGTACTGGCCGCAGCACAAGGACAAGCTACGCTTTCAATCGGTCTTCTTCACCGCTCCGCAGCAGTTCCGGGGCACCTCGTTCCTCAATGTCTGGGACTACGATCAGCGCAAGTTCCCCGCGCTTTATGGCTACGTTGCGGACTTTCGCCGCATCCGCCAGTTCCCTGCCGATCAGCGCTTCGAGCCGCTGCTGCCGGGCACCACGCTGTATCTGTCCGACGCCTGGGCGGCTGGCGATCCCCTGCTCACCTGGGGCAATTTCAATATCGTAGGCCGCGGCCCGTTCCTCGCCGGGCTGTCGGGAAGCTGGAACTCGGATCATCCGAACTGGGAACACAACAAGCACGGCGGGCCCAAGGGTCAGACCTTCTGGGATTCGACGGTGGAACTGATCCCCGAGGCGATCATGGTCGAGGCGCAACCCACCGGATTTCCACGCGCGCCCATTTCGAAGAAACAGGTCTGGTTCGACGCGCGCAACCAGGTCGTTGTCGGGATGGTGACTTACGATCGTCGCAACCAGCCCTATCGTTCCTTCGACGGCGCCTATTCGCTGTACGAGAATGGAGACAAGAAGGTGATGGATGGGAAGCACCCCTATTGGTCCTGGTGCCATGTCACATGCTCCGATATCCAGACCGGAAGAGTCACACGTCTGGAACAGGTGCAGAACGTCGAAGGCCAGCACGTCAGCGGCGCCAACGATCCTGCAATGTTCGACAAGTATCTGACTCAGGCGGCGCTGCAGCGCCTGGGCGCGGTTTGATCCGAGCCCCCACTCACCCGATTCGCACGCACATCACTTTTTCAGAATAGAGACCATGGATAACCTGCCGTTTCGCTTCCGCTTTGCCAAATGGATCATGGATCGCCGGGGGATGGTGTCGATCGGCTTCGTGATCGTGACGCTCGCCTTCATGGCGGGGTTCCCGGGTGTGGAAGTGCGGACCATCTTCAAGAACCTGCTGCCGAAGGACGACCCTTTCGTGCAGGTCTATTACGACCATCCCAACTTCGGCAGTCCGCTGACCATGTACATCATGGTCAAGCGCATCGGCAGCGACATCTATCACCAGGATACCTTGCAGAAGGTCTGGGACCTGACCCGCAACGTCGACTTGACACCAGGCATCGACCATGTTCAGTTGATCTCGATCTCCACCGAGAAGCTGCGCTACGTGGAGGCCACGCCGCAGGGCGTGGACGTGCGTCCTCTGATGGGCGATCGTGTCCCCGCCGATGCCGCCGAAGTCGAGGACTTCCGTCGCCGGGTCGAGCAGTCGCCGAACGCGCGCAACTTCTTCGTCTCGCGCGACGGAACCGCCACCCTCATCCAGGCGACCTTCCTGGACAGCATTGAGTACGGCGTGGCCTTCGACTTCGTGCGCGACCTGATTGCCAAGGCGGAGGACGAAAACCACAAGATCTATCTTGCCGGCCAGCCGGTTCTGACGGGCTGGGTGTACCAGCTGCAAAAGCAGACCTACACCATTTTCGCCATCACGTTGGGAATGCTGGTAGTGCTGCTGGTGTTGTACATGCGCAACATCGCGGGCGTGGTCATGCCCGTGGTATGCGCCGTCACCGCCGGGCTCTGGGGCGTGGGCTTCATCGGTTGGCTGGGGCGGCCGATCGAACCGCTGCTGACGATCGTGCCGCTATTGCTGGTGGCTCGAACGCTCTCGCATTGCATTCAGTATTCCGAGCGCTATTACGAAATCCTCGCCCACCTCAAGGACAAGCGAAAAGCCGCCGAAGTGTGCATGGGCGTAATGATGGTGCCCTCGGTGCTGGGCATCATGACCGACGTGTTCGGCATCGTGTTCATCGCCTTGGCGCCGATCGAGACCATGTACGACCACGCCATGTTCTGCGGCGCCTGGGCGCTGTGGATCATTCCGACCGGTGTATTCCTGGCCTCGATCCTGCTGTCCTACCTGCCGCTGCCGAACAACTTCGAGGAGATCTCGGGCGGTGAGGGCAAGGAATCCGGCATCCACCTGATGCAGAAGAATCTGCTGCAGAGAATCGCCAGCATCACCTTTGGCAAGCCGGCGAAGATCACCGCTGCGGTCATGGTGGTCCTGACGGTCTGGTCGGTGTGGGAATCGTCCAAGATCAAGATCGGCAACCCGGCCGAGGGCAGCAATCTTCTGTGGTACGACTCCGAGTTCAACACCGCGGTGCGCGCCATCAATGCCCACTTTCCGGGGATGAACACCCTGGAACTGATCATCGAGGCCAAGGGCAATGCAAACGACAGCATGGCGCGCCCTGCCTTGCTGCCCGAGGTCTTTGAAGCGCGGGCGCAGCTCCAGGCGCTGATGGAGAGCGACACTGGCATCACGCCCCGGGCCACACTGTCGTTCTCCGACTACATGATGGAGGGAAACCGTCTTTTTGCCGGTGGTAACCCGCAGTGGTTGCCGGTGG
This sequence comes from Panacagrimonas sp., assembly GCA_052387695.1. Classification (GTDB taxonomy): domain Bacteria; phylum Pseudomonadota; class Gammaproteobacteria; order Nevskiales; family Nevskiaceae; genus Panacagrimonas. The sequence goes on from JBQTIX010000076.1 coordinate 39,430, forward strand.
ACCCGAACAAGCGTGCCGCCTACAGCGCTGGACAGGCCGTGCTGTTCGGCTCCACACCGCTGAACTTCGGTCACGTCATGGATTTCGAGGCCAAGCACTCCACGGTCTCGGTGTGGTTCAAGGACAACAAGCAGGAGACGGTCGATGCTGCGCTGGCCAGTGCCAAGCGCGCCGTGGACATCGTCGGCACCGATCACGAGAAGTTCACGGTGCGCATGGCTTCGGGCTTTATCGCCTTGCAGCAGGCCATGAACAACGTGGTCCATCGCTATCACTGGTTCATCTTCGGCATGGTCAACATCGCGATCGCGGTGATCGCGGCGATGGCCTATCGTTCCTTCGTCGCCGCGTTTTTGTTGCTGGTGCCGGTGAACCTGTCCAACTTCCTGCAGCTCGCCGCGATGCACATGCTCGGCATCGGTCTGGACATCAACGCCACCATCGTCGCCGTGATGGGGGTCGGTGTAGGTATCGACTACGGCATCTATCTCTTGTCGCGTATCTGCGAGGAACTGACGGCGCATGAGGGCGACTGGGGTGCGGCGATCACGACTTCGCTGACCACCACGGGCAAGGCGATCATGTTCACCGCTTCGATCATGCTCATCGGCATCGTGCCCTGGTACTTCATGTCAGATTTGAAGTTCATGGCCGACATGGGTGTGCTGCTGATCGCGATCATGTTGATCAACATGGTGCTGTCGCTCGTGGTGCTGCCGCTGCTGGTCTGGATCATCAAGCCCAAGTTTGCGACGCGTACCGATTTGGCGGTAGGTGAAAACATCGATCTCGACCAGTTCATGGTGGGGGCCGGGGCCAAATAATCAGAGAGTAGCTGCGCATCGTCAGGCGCATCCGGCACACGGTGTCGGGTGCGTTTTTTTTGCCCCGGCGTCCCAGATCGGTGCAACACCTCGTCGATCGCACACAAGCGCACTTGAGGCAAAGTCTCCTGGCCCGCTAGAATGGCGAGCTTTGTAATGAACTCGACATCAGGCTTGGAGCTTTAACGATGACTCTTTCGGTAGAACAGAAGCGCGGCGTTGTTGAAAAGGCCGCTCGCGGCAAGAATGACACGGGTTCGCCCGAGGTCCAGGTTTCTCTGCTGACGGCGCGTATCGCCGACCTTGGCGGGCATTTTGCCAAGCACGCCAAGGATCATCACTCCCGGCGTGGGCTCCTCAAGCTGGTCAACCAGCGGCGCAGTCTGCTGGACTATCTCAAGGGCAAGGACGAAGCCCGTTACGCCAAGCTGATCGCCGATCTCGGTCTGCGCCGCTGAGTGATCCCACGAGGTAACAAGCTACTTCGTGTGGACTCCGACAGTCCCCCCCACGAAATGACCTGTTACTTCGCGAAGGCCACCCGCATGCGGCGCCGTTTCGTTTTGGCCCCAGCCTCTCCACGAAGTCCTTGAGATGAGATTTGAATAATGGGAATTCCTGCCCTACCTGCGACCCCCGTCACCAAGACTTTCCCTTACGGCGCGCATAGCGTCACCATCGAGACTGGCCACATCGCCCGACAGGCGACCGCGTCGGTGATGGTGCGTATGGACGATACGGTCGTCCTCGTCACCGTTGTGGGCAAGAAGGAAGCCAAGGCGGACCAGTCCTTCTTCCCGCTGACCGTCGATTACATGGAGCGTACGTACGCCGGTGGTCGCATTCCCGGCGGATTCTTCAAGCGCGAAGGCCGTCCGTCCGAACGCGAGACATTGACTTCGCGCCTCATCGACCGTCCTATCCGGCCGCTGTTTCCGGACGGGTTTCTGAACGAAATCCAGATCGTCGCCACGGTCCTGTCGCTCAATCCCGAAGTGGATGCCGACATCCCGGCGATGTTGGGAGCTTCGGCGGCCCTCTCGCTGTCCGGCGTACCGTTCCAGGGTCCAATCGGCGCCGCCAAGGTTGGTTATCTGAACGGCCAGTACATCCTCAACCCCACCGTCGCGCAGCAGGAAACCTCCGAGCTGGAGTTGGTCGTCGCCGGTACCGCCGACGCGGTGATGATGGTCGAATCCGAGGCCAAGCAGTTGTCCGAGGACGTGATGCTCGGTGCCGTGTTGTTCGGCCACGAGCAGATGCAGGTGGCAATCACGGCCATCAACGAACTGGTTGCCGTCGCCGGCAAGCCGAAGTGGAACTGGAAGCCGCTGTCCGCCAACACGGGCCTGGACGAAGCTGTCGCCGCGTTCCGCGCCGACGTGACCGAGGCCTACGCGGTGGCCGACAAGCAGGTCCGGCACGATGCGGTGGACGCTGCTCGTGCCAAAGTGCTCGAAGCCCTGTGCGCTGGCGACGCACCGAAGTTCCCGTCCGACAAGGTCAAGACCGCGTTCCACGATCTGGAAGCGGTGGTCGTGCGCAACCGCATCATCGACGGCTTTCCGCGCATCGACGGCCGCGATACCCGCACGGTCCGGCCCATCAGCATCTGCGCAGGAGTCCTCCCGCGCACCCATGGCTCCGCCATCTTCACCCGCGGTGAAACGCAGGTGCTGGCCGTCACCACCCTGGGCACCGGCAAGGACGCACAGCTGATCGATGCGATGGAAGGTGAGTGGCGCGAGCCGTTCATGCTCAACTACAACTTCCCGCCATACAGCGTCGGTGAAACCGGGCGCCTGAACGCGCCCAAGCGCCGCGAGATCGGTCACGGCCGCCTGGCCAAGCGCGGCCTGGCCGGTGTGATGCCGGACCTGGACAAGGAATTCCCCTACGTCGTGCGCGTGGTCGCGGAGACCACCGAATCGAACGGTTCGTCGTCGATGGCCTCGGTGTGCAGCTCCTGCCTGTCGATGATGGACGCCGGCGTGCCGCTCAAGGCACCGGTCGCCGGTGTGGCGATGGGGCTGATCCTTGAAGGGACGAAGTTCGCCGTGCTGACCGACATTCTCGGCGACGAAGATCATCTCGGCGACATGGACTTCAAGGTGGCCGGTTCGCGCAACGGCGTCACCGCCCTGCAGATGGACATCAAGATCACCGGTGTCAACGGTGAAATCATGAAGCAGGCCCTGGCCCAAGCCAAGGCCGCGCGCCTGCATATCCTCGACCAGATGGACGAAGTGCTGCCTGCGCCGCGTTCCGAGATGTCAAGTTGGGCGCCGCGCATCACCACCATCAAAATCCACCCGGACAAGATCCGCGAAGTGATTGGCAAGGGCGGCGTCACCATCCGCTCGATCACCGAAGAAACCGGCACCACCATCGACATCGACGACGATGGCACCATCAAGGTCGCTGCGGTCGATAAGGCGCAGGCCGATGCGGCGATCGCGCGCATCCACGCCCTGACCCGCGACGTCGAAGTCGGCGCCATCTACGACGGCAAGGTCGCCAAGCTGATGGACTTCGGCGCATTCGTGACCATCATGCCCGGCAAGGACGGTCTGGTTCATATCTCGCAGCTCGCCGAAAAGCGGGTCGAGAAGGTTGAAGACGTCGTCAAGGAAGGCCAGGCCGTGCGAGTCAAGGTGCTCGAAGTCGACAAGCAGGGCCGGATCCGACTCTCGATGAAGGCGGTGGACGTGGCTGCGAGCGAAGGCTGAGATTTTTCTCGCCGGCGCGAGCCGGATTGGTGCGAAATACCAACCCCCGGGAGCTGCGTTCCCGGGGGTTTTTCCTTCAACTCCCGAACGCCTCGCTTACACTCATCACCTGCCCCGACGCCATTGCGTCGTACCCCGGCAGCGCATTGATGACAGCGCGGAACTCGGCACTGCGCAACTCTTCCAGCACCGGCTGCATGGTGGGGCTTTCGAGCGCATCGGCACGGCAGGCGAAGAAGTAACGCTCCGAAATCAGCGGCAGGAAATCCAGTCCGAAACGTTGAGCGGGCGTTTCCACGCCGAATCCGGCGTCGGCCATGCCGCTGGCGATGTAGGCGGCGACGGCGGCGTGGGTGAATTCGTGCGTGTCGTAGCCGTGGATACGGCGCGGATCGACCTTTTCTTGCTTCAACATCAGGTCGATCAGCAGGCGCGTGCCGGCGCCAGGCTGGCGGTTGACGAAGCGCACCTCGTCGCGGGTCAGGTCGGCCCAGCCGCGTACCTGTTTTGGATTGCCGCGCGCGGTCATGAGCCCGAGGCGGCGCGTGGCGAGCAGGATCAGGCGCGCGTCGCTGCCGCGCAGATCGCGCAGATAGTGGGCGAGACTGGGCTTCTCGAACTCGCCGACCGGCACGTGGAAGCCGGCCATGTCGCAGCCGCCACGGGCGAGCGCGCTGACCGCTTCCACGCTCGTGCAGTACTTGAGATCAAGCGGAATCTGCTGCTCGTGGAAGCGGTGCCGCAAGGCCTCGACCGCAAAGCCGTGACTGGCGTGCAGGCGAAGAATGCCCTGCGCGTGGCTCAGCGCGCGCTCGATTTCCGCTTCGAGTTCGGATGCGAGCGAATCGAATACCGGCGTCAGGCGCGCGGCGATGCGCCGATCCGCCCACACCAGTTTTTCGCCCAGCGCACTCAGCACCGCACCGCGGCCGCGTACGCTCGACACCAGCGGTACCCCAAAAGCGCGCTGGCCTTCGCGCAGCACGCCCCAAGCGTAGCGGTAGCTCAGGTTCATACGTTGGCAGGCCGCGGCCAGGGTGCCGGACTCATGGACGTGGACGAGGAGTTCGATCAGGCGGGGCAGGATGGCGGCGCCCTCGCCGCGGTCGAGTTGCCACTGGGGTTTGATCGTAACTCTGAACATCAGTGCAGGATATCGGCTATCGAAAGCCGATAGAAGCGGTTTGGACTCACCGATTGTTGGCTTGCAGCGGATAGAGGAATAGCCTGTAAGTCTGATCTGACGGGCTTTTCACGGCGAGGACCTGAATCGGCTCATCAGCCTCCGATTTAGCGAGCGTAGAGCCAGCCAAATGAAGCAGGCCAGAAAAGTAATTCCGATCAAGCCTGAGCCCGGCGGCAACCTGCCGTACGCCGAGCGAGATGCCGTTCGCGTGGCGGTGCGGACCAACCGCGACAAGCCGGGGAACCTGCTGCCGGTATTGCACGCGGTGCAGGACGCGCTGGGTTACGTGCCGCGCGACGCGATTCCGCTGATCGCCTTCGAACTCAACCTGTCGCGCGCTGAAGTCCACGGCGTGGTCAGCTTTTATCACTGGTACCGCAGCGAGAAGCCCGGCCGCCACATCGTCTATTTGTGTCGTGCGGAGGCTTGTCAATCGATGGGTGCAGCGCGGCTCGAGGCACATGCCAAGCAGAGTCTGGGAGTGGATTTTCACGGCACCACCGCGGATGGTGCGCTCACCCTGGAACCGGTGTACTGCCTGGGCAACTGCGCGCTGGGGCCTTCGGTGATGATCGACGATAAGCTGTGTGGGCGGGTGACACCGACGCGCTTCGATCGACTGGTCGGGGACATGCGGGCATGAGCCGCGTCAAGGTCTACGTCTCGCGCGATGCGTCCGCCCTGTCCGTCGGCGCCGACGATGTGGCTCGCGCCATCGCTGCGGAAGCCGATCCGCGCGGTGTCGAAATTCATCTCGTGCGAAACGGCACGCGCGGCATGCTGTGGCTGGAGCCGATGGTCGAGGTCGAGACGCCACAAGGCCGCATCGCCTACGGACCCGTGAGCATCGAGGAGGTGCGGGATCTGTTCGACGCCGACTTCCTGCACGGCGGCGAACACCCACTCAATCTGGGGCCGACCGAGGAGATTCCCTACTTCAAGAACCAGCAGCGCCTGACCTTCGCACGCTGCGGACTTACCGATCCCGTGAGCCTGGACGACTATCTTGCGCATGAGGGTTATCGCGGTCTGGCCCATGCGCTGAAGATGGAGCCTAGCGCTATCGTCGCGGCGGTAAGCGATGCCGGTCTGCGCGGTCGCGGCGGCGCGGCGTTTCCGGCCGGCATCAAGTGGAAGACGGTGCTCGCAACTCCGGCCGAGCAGAAATACATCGTCTGCAACGCGGACGAGGGTGACTCCGGCACGTTCTCCGACCGCATGATCATGGAAGGCGATCCCTTCGTGCTGATCGAGGGGATGACGATTGCTGGCTTGGCCACCGGAGCGACGCAGGGCTTTATCTATCTGCGCTGCGAGTATCCGCATGCGCATCGCACCTTGAACGAGGCGATCAAAGTCGCGAACGCTGCGGGTTATCTCGGGGACAACATCTGCGGCAGCGGTCGCGCGTTTCATCTGGAAGTGCGGCTCGGCGCCGGTGCTTACATCTGCGGCGAAGAAACCTCCCTGCTTGAGTCGCTGGAAGGCAAGCGCGGGCAGGTGCGCTTCAAGCCGCCGCTGCCGGCGATCTCCGGCCTGTTCGGCAAACCCACCGTCATCAACAACGTGATCACGCTGGCGTCCGTGCCGGTGATTCTTGATCGGGGCGCAGAGCACTACAGGAATTTCGGCATGGGTCGTTCGCGCGGAACCTTGCCGATTCAGCTCACGGGCAACATCAAGCACGGCGGGCTGGTGGAACTCGCCTTTGGTGCGACGCTGCGCGAGCTGCTCTACGACTACGGCGGCGGCTCTTTCTCAGGCCGGCCGATCCGCGCAGTGCAGGTTGGCGGTCCGCTCGGCGCCTACATGCCGGAGTCGCAGTTCGACGTGAAGCTTGATTACGAGGCCTTTGCAGCGCTCGGTGCGATGCTGGGCCACGGCGGCATTGTCGTCTTCGACGACACGGTCGATATGGCGGCGCAGGCGCGCTACGCGATGGAATTCTGTGCCGTCGAGTCCTGCGGCAAGTGCACGCCCTGCCGCATCGGTTCGACGCGCGGAGTCGAAGTGATCGACCGGCTGGTGGCGGGCGTTGAGGCGCAGAAACAGGAAGTGGTGTTGCGCGATCTGTGCGAGACGATGACGCATGGCTCGCTGTGTGCGCTGGGCGGGTTGACGCCGTACCCGGTGCTGTCGGCGCTGAACCATTTTTCGGAGGACTTTCGTAGGGCGGGTTAGCGGCCGGCTTTTCGGCCGCGTAACCCGCCATTCGCGAAATGGCGGGTTACGCCGCAAAAAGCGCGGCTAACCCGCCCTACGATGTAACGGAGACACTGACATGCAATCCATCGCCGAAAACGACCTGGGCACTCCCGCGAGCGAATCCGCGAAGCTCGTCACGCTCAATATCGACGGCTTCGAGGTCAGCGTGCCGGAAGGCACGTCCGTCATGCGCGCCGCCGCGCTCGCGGACCTGAAGATTCCCAAGCTCTGCGCAACCGATCAGCTCGAAGCCTTCGGCTCCTGCCGGCTGTGCCTGGTGCAGATCGAGGGCATGAAGGGCTATCCGGCCTCGTGCACCACGCCGGTCGCACAGGGCATGAAAGTGACGACGCAGAACGGCAAGCTCGCCGAGCTGCGCCGTGGCGTGATGGAGCTGTACATCTCCGATCACCCGCTCGATTGCCTGACCTGCCCGGCCAACGGCCACTGCGAGTTGCAGGACATGGCGGGTGTGGTCGGCCTGCGCGAAGTGCGCTACGGCTATGAGGGCGACAACCACATTCATCAATACGTGCCGGGGAAAGGCGAGGTCAATCCACGTTTCGTCGCGAAAGACGAGAGCAATCCCTACTTCACCTTCGACCCGAGCAAGTGCATCGTCTGCTCACGCTGTGTGCGCGCCTGCGACGAGCAGCAGGGAACCCTGGCGCTGACGATTCAGGCGCGCGGTTTCGACTCGAAGGTTTCGGCCAGCGTGGACGAATCTTTCCTCGCATCCGAATGCGTGTCCTGCGGCGCCTGCGTGCAGGCCTGCCCGACGGCGACGCTCACGGAGAAGTCGGTTATCGCCATGGGCCAAGCCGAGCACAGCGCAATCACGACCTGTGCCTATTGCGGCGTGGGCTGTTCGTTCCGCGCCGAGATGAAGGGCGAGGAAATCGTGCGCATGGTGCCGAACAAGGACGGCCACGCGAACCATGGACACTCGTGCGTGAAGGGGCGCTTCGCCATCGGCTACGCGACGCACAGCGATCGCATCACCAAGCCGATGATTCGCTCGAAGATCAGCGACCCCTGGCGCGAGGTGAGCTGGGACGAGGCGATCAGCCACGCGGCATCCGAGTTCAAGCGCATCCAGGGGACCTACGGGCTCGATTCGGTCGGTGCCATCACGTCCAGTCGCTGCACCAACGAAGAGGTCTACATCGTCCAGAAGCTGGTGCGTGCGGCTTTCGGCAACAATAACGTCGATACCTGCGCGCGTGTCTGCCACTCGCCGACCGGCTACGGCCTGAAGCAGACGCTGGGCGAGTCCGCCGGCACGCAGACCTTCGATTCGGTGATGAAGGCCGATGTGATCGTCGTGATCGGCGCCAATCCCACCGATGGCCATCCGGTGTTTGCCTCGCAGATGAAGCGCCGCTTGCGCCAGGGCGCGAAGCTCATCGTGGCCGATCCGCGTCGCATCGATCTCGTGCGTACACCGCACATCCAGGCGCAGCATCATCTCGCGCTGCGTCCCGGCACCAACGTCGCGCTCATCAACTCGCTGGCCCACGTGGTGGTGACGGAAGGGTTGGTGAAGGAAGACTTCGTGCGCGCGCGTTGCGATATCGAATCCTTCGACAAGTGGCGCGACTTCGTTGCGCTGGAACGTAACTCGCCAGAAGCGATGGAAGCCGTAACCGGCGTAGCGGCCGCGGAAGTGCGGGCAGCTGCGCGGCTCTACGCCAAAGCCGGCAACGGCGCGATCTACTACGGCCTCGGCGTCACGGAGCACAGCCAAGGTTCGACCATGGTCATGGGCATCGCCAACCTTGCGATGGCCACCGGCAATGTCGGCCGCGAAGGTGTTGGCGTGAATCCGTTGCGCGGCCAGAACAACGTGCAGGGCTCCTGCGACATGGGATCGTTCCCGCACGAGCTGCCGGGCTATCGCCATGTGTCGGACGACGTGGCGCGCGCCGCATTCGAAAAAGAATGGGGCGTGAAGCTCTCGGGCGAGCAGGGCTTGCGCATTCCCAATATGTTCGAGGCCTCGCTCGACGGCGAGTTCAAGGGCCTGTACGTGCAGGGTGAGGACATCGCGCAATCCGATCCGAACACGCAGCACGTCACCGCCTCGCTGTCGGCCATGGAATGCATCGTCGTGCAGGACTTGTTTCTCAACGAGACCGCCAAGTTCGCGCACGTTTTTCTGCCGGGCTCGTCCTTCCTCGAAAAGGACGGCACGTTCACCAACGCGGAGCGTCGCATCTCGCGCGTGCGCCAGGTCATGCGGCCCAAGTCCGGCGTGGGCGAATGGGAGGCCACGCAGCGGCTCGCGAATGCGCTCGGCTATCCGATGAACTACTCGCACCCGTCCGAGATCATGGACGAGATCGCGCGGCTCACGCCCACGTTCACGGGCGTCAGCTTCGACCGGATCGATCAGCTCGGCAGCATCCAGTGGCCGTGCAACGCGCAGCATCCCGAGGGCACGCCGACCATGCACGTCGATGAGTTCGTGCGCGGCAAGGGCCGCTTCCTGGTGACGGAATACGTGGCGACGCGCGAGAAGGTCAACGCCAAGTACCCGCTGATCATGACCACCGGCCGCATCCTGTCGCAGTACAACGTGGGCGCGCAGACGCGGCGCACGGAGAATCTTGCGTGGCACAGCGAGGACGTGATCGAAATCCATCCGCAGGACGCGGAAGACCGCGGCATCGCCGAGGGCGACTGGCTGGGTATCGAGAGTCGCGCGGGCGACACGGTGCTGCGTGCGCGCATCACCGAGCGCATGCAGCCGGGCGTCGTTTACACGACGTTCCATCATCCGTTCTCCGGCGCCAACGTCATTACTACCGAGAACTCGGACTGGGCGACGAATTGCCCCGAGTACAAGGTCACCGCCGTGCAGGTGACGCGCGTGAGCCAGCCTTCGGAGTGGCAGAAGCGCTACCGCGAGTTCAGCGACCGACAGCAGGAATTGTTGCGCGCAGCGGATGCGGTGGAGGCCAAGTAAGGCCATGGCTCTACCCGCACATTCCGGAGTCCAGGTCTGGCGCGAAGACGGCGCCGCGCCGGATCGCGTGGCTGAGGAAGTGCCGGTCGCGCTGCTCTACAACGGCGAATCACATGTGGTGATGATGTGCACGCCGGCCGACCTCGAAGATTTTGCCCGCGGTTTCAGCGTCACCGAAGACATCGTCGAGCAGGTGAGCGAGATCGAGCGCGTCGCAGTGCGCGAACTGCCGCAACAGAACGGTTACGAAATCGACGTGCAGATTCCGTCCGAGCGCGCCGCGCAGCTCGCGGGCCGCCAGCGCAACCTGCAAGGCCGCACGGGCTGCGGTCTGTGCGGCGCTCAGACGCTCGAAGCGGCGATCCGCCCGCCGCGTCGCGTGCCCGCGGGCGCGAACCTGAGCCTGGCTGCGATTCGCCGCGCGCTCGAGGGTCTGCGCAAGCAGCAGCCTCTGAACGCCGCGACCGGCGCCACACACGCTGCGGCCTGGGCGACGCCGGATGGCCTGATCGTCGCGACGCGCGAGGATGTAGGCCGGCACAACGCGCTGGACAAGCTCGTCGGCCATCTGCTGACGACGCGGCAGGATCTGTCGCGCGGGTTTCTCGTCATCACCAGCCGCGCGAGTTACGAGATGGTGGCCAAGGCTGCGAGCGTCGGCATGCCCGTGGTGGTGGCGATTTCCGCGCCGACCGCCTACGCAGTGCGCGTGGCCGAAGAGGCCGGCATCACGCTGATCGGTTTCGCACGTGGTGATCGCCAGGTGATCTACGCCTGTCCCGGACGCGTCCTTGGAGCAACCGGAACGCGTTCATGAACGTCGAACACCTCGTGCAGATGGCCAACGACATCGGTGACTTCTTTGGCGGCGAGCCGAAGCGGGACGACCAGGTTGCCGGCGTGCTCAATCACATCAAACGCTTCTGGGATCCGCGCATGCGGCGGCAGATTCTCGATTACGTGCGCAGCGGCGGCGACGAATTGGCCGAGCATGTACGCGCGGCGGTGCTGATGCTGGAACCCGCCGCGACCCGATAGATGGACCGTGCGCCCGATCCGCCTATTGCCCGAGTTCGTCCATCGCGTAAGGCATCAGCGGTGGCTCGCTGGCGGCCAGGTGTGGGTGGGGCAGACCCCTGCCCAGACTGTCCGCCACGATTTCCAGAAGTCCGGTCACGATCGGCGCACTGAGCAGGGCGGCGAGATCAACCGGCAGCAGGCGGCACAATTCCGACGGACCCCCTGCGCGCTCCACGTCGGCCGGACCCGGGTTGCTGATGGCGTCAACTGCCAGGGCGAACGCCACCGGATCGGTGGTGCCAATGGTCCCGTGCTCTGTGAGGTATCCCGGGCAGACATCCTGTATCAGGATGTTGGCCACGCGAGCATTGTTCTGGTCGAAATCCAGGGCGGCGGTCGGAACCGGCAGCACCGGTCGAACCAGCTCGTCGAACAGCGTATAGATCGAGGTGTAATCGACTTCACCGGGCGTTTCGTCGCCGGCATTGAGCGCGGTGACGAAGTCCGAACCAGGGGTGAACTGGTAGATCACCTCGGGCAACAACCCGATCGGCAATTCACCCAGGCCGAGGGTGTCGAACAACGCTTCGAGTACGGCGCCCGGCAAGGCCACGTTGGTGCCGTGACTCGGCCCCGCGAACAGGACGAAATCGCTGACGATCGCGCGTGCAGACGGCCAGAATTTGAGCGCCCAGCGCGGCATCAGCCCGCCCTGGCTGTGACCGATCATCGCGATCTTGCGACCCGTTTCCGCAAATATCCGGTGCAGCGCGTTGACGACGAACTCGGCCGACACCTGCATGTCGCCCAGCCCGCGGTCCGGGTAGGTCAGGATGCAGACGTCGAAGCCCATCTCGACCAGCTGCGGCGTGTAGAACAGCGTGAACTCCTCGGCTCCGGTGACCGTGGTGCCATGTACCAGCAGCACGGGCGGCTTGTCGGGATGTTCGAAAGGCGTGCAGTTCAGCGCATTGTCCATCTCGGCCTTGGACGATTGCAGCGGCGGATCGGGCGGCAGGACCGCCTCGTCACCCGTTCCGCCGCTCCCGCAGCCCTGCAACAGAGAAGCGGCCAGGACGGCCAATGCCGCGACAAGCCTTGCGCTGATCATGTGTCACTCCATTTGGAATCGCCCGGTGCACCTCCACCGGGTCCTCCGCACTTTGCCGTATCGAACGCCTCCCGTCACGTGCAGAGTCCATCATGTTGTGGTCGATAAATTACCGGCGCGGCTCGCCGAATCCTCCCACCTTCCTTCAACCGACATCCATTCACTCATGCAAGACGCCACCCGTACGCTGCTGGAAAACTATTACGCCGCTTTCAATCGCGCGGACTGGAAAGCCTTCCTCGGCATGCTGACCGACGATGTGATTCACGACATCAACCAAAGCGGCCGGGAAGTGGGACGCGAGGCCTTCGGCCAATTCATGGAACGCATGAACCGCAGTTACGCCGAGCAGATTGCGGACATCGTCATCATGGTCAGCGCAGATGGCGCGCGCGCGGCGGTGGAGTTCACTGTGCTGGGCAGGTATCTCCAGACCGACGAGGGACTGCCCCAAGCGCGTGGCCAGACTTACGAACTGCCGGGTGGAGCCTTCTTCGACGTCCGGGGTGGCAAGGTCGCGAGGGTCAGCAATTACTACAACCTTCAGGACTGGTTGCGACAGGTCGGCGCGTGATGGCCGAGCTGCGGATCGAGCTGCTGCGCGGAGCTGGGATCGCACGCCAGCTCGATGCGCTCGCCGCGCTGCGCATCGCCGTGTTCCGCGAATGGCCCTATCTTTACGAAGGATCCGCAGAGTACGAATTGAGGTACCTCGATACCTACCTGCGTTGCGAGCGCAGCCTCGCGGTGCTGGTCTGGGATGAGGCGAGTTGCATCGGCGCGTCCACGGTTCTCCCGCTGGCCGATGCGGAAGCGGCGGCGCAGGCGCCATTTCGCGAGCACGGCCTTGCCATCGATCAGATCGATTACTTCGGCGAATCAGTGATTCTTCGACCCTATCGTGGTCGCGGTCTCGGCGTCCGGTTCTTCGAGCTGCGTGAGGCGCACGCGCGTGAACAGGGGCTCGCGCTCTGCGCGTTCTGCTCGGTGGAACGGCCGGCCGATCATCCGGCGCGACCCTTGAACGACGTGCCGAACGATGCGTTCTGGGCCCGTCGTGGCTATCGCAAGGCGCCGGAGATCAGGGCTGGCTTTTCCTGGCCCGACATCGGCGAGACCCAATCCACCGAAAAACCCATGAGCTTCTGGCTGCGGGCACTGACGTGAGCACCCCGCACGGTGAAAAACTACTTTGCGGGTTGAGCACCGGAGGGGCGAGCGCATGAGCGCGTTTCTCGCCGCGATGGCGCAGTTCCCGGTGATCCGATACCGCGACTGGGCCGAGGTCGAGGACAGGCTCGACCGCTGGGTTGCCGACGCGACGGGGCAGGGCGCGAAGCTGCTGGTGTTTCCCGAGTATGCGTCGATGTCGCTGGCGGCGCTGCTGTCGCCGTCGGCGCAGGGCGACCTTGCACTGCAGTTGCAGGAATTGCAGGGCTTGCGGAGCGACTGGCTGGCGCTGCATCGACGTCTGGCCCATGCGCACGGCGTCCATGTGCTTGCGGGCAGCTTTCCCTGGCAGGTCGAGGGTGCGCTGCGCTACGTCAATCGCGCCTGGCTGTGCAGCCCGAACGGTGATGCACAGTTTCAGGACAAGCAGATCATGACGCGCTTCGAGCGCGAGCACTGGGGGATTTCGAGCGGTGAGCCGGCCCGGGTTTTTGCCACTTCGCTGGGCCTGATCGGCATTGCGATCTGCTACGACTCGGAGTTTCCGCTGCTGGTACGCGCGCAGGTCGAAGCGGGGGCCGAAATCCTCCTGGTGCCCTCCTGCACCGATGCGGCGGCGGGCTATCACCGGGTGCGCATCGCGGCCCAGGCGCGGGCGCTGGAGAGCCAGTGCCATGTGCTGATGTCGCCGCTGGTCGGCGAGGCGCCGTGGTCACCGGCGGTGGACGTCAACGTCGGGGCGGCGGGTCTTTACGGTCCGCCCGACAAGGGGTTCCCGGATGATGGGGTGATTGCGCAGGGACAATTGAACGAGCCGGGGTGGATCCTTGGCGAGATCGACCCGGCGCGCATGCGAAGCGTCCGTCAGGACGGGCAGGTGCTGAATTGGCGGCATTGGTCTGAGCGGATAAACACGCCGGCGAAGATCGTCCCGCTGTCCTGAACCTCGGGCGAACAGCCGGAATCCACAGGGGTCACAACGGAGTGACGCTGCCGAAGACCTGACCAGGGCTGCTACGGCACCGCGCGCGGCAGGAAGAATTTGAACCGACTGCCCTGGCCGGGTTCGGATTCGAGCCAGATACGGCCGCCGTGGCGCTCGACGATCTTCTTGCAGATCGACAGGCCGAGGCCCGTGCCGTCGTACTCGTCCTCGTGGTGCAGGCGCTGAAACAGCACGAACACCCGCTCATGGGATTCCGACGCGATACCGATGCCGTTGTCGCCCACACGGAAGGTCCAGCCCTCGCTGCTCTCCTCGCAATCCAGGCTGACGGCTGCGGTCTGTCCGCGCGGCTGGAATTTGATTGCGTTGTCGATCAGGTTCAAACACACCTGCAAGAGTGGAGCGGCATCGCCCCAGAAGCGGGGCAGATGGCCCGTTTCAAGTTGCGCTCCGGACCGTTCGAGCGCTGCGTGCAGGGAGGTGCGGATCTGTTGGACCAGAACCTCGCCGTCGATCCAGCCCGGTGTCACCGGTGCGCGCGCAGCACGGGAGTACAGCAGCAGATCGTCGATCAGCCGTTGCATCTTGCGTACGCCGGAGTCGATGAAGCTCAGGAATTCCTGTCCGTCGCCCTGCAGGACGCCGCCGTAGCGTTTGGACAGCAGTTGTGCAAAGCCCGCGACCGTGCGCAGCGGCGCCCTGAGATCGTGCGAGACAACGTAGGTCAACTGCTCGAGTTCGGCGTGGCTGCGCGCGAGTTGTTCGGTTTTTTCGTGTAGCTCGATTTCGATGCGCCCGCGTTCCGCGATCTGATGCTCCAGTTCGCGACGCAGCAGATCTTCGGTGTCCGATGCCATCAGGCTTGAGGCTCCAGGGTTGAGAGGTCGGTCCCGCACATCGCGGCGTCGTCGTCGAGGATCATGCCACGCAGACCAGGGAGCTTTGCGCAGGCGCGCAGCGGTATGCTTCGTGTCGTCCACAAGGCGAGTGAAGCCCATGAATCGACTCCTCACGATTTTTTCAGTATGCGCGGCCCTCCTGCTTGGCGGCTGCGCTCGGGATCGCGTGATCGTTGACAGCAGAGGTATGGACACGGCCCGCTACCAGCAGGACATGGCGGAGTGCGAGAGCTACGCCGATCAGGTCTCGACCGGGGCCAAGACCGCCAAGAGCGCCGGCTTTGGCGCGGCGGTGGGCGCGGCGGTCGCCGCGATCTTCGGCGACAGCAAGGCCGTCGTGCGCGGTGCAAGTACCGGGGGCGTACTCGGTGGCGCCCGCGGTGTCGTGGATGGCGAAGGTGAAAAAGACCAGGTCCTGCGCAACTGTCTGCGCGGTCGGGGCTACCGCGTTCTCAACTGAGCGGGGTCGGGACCGGCCACAACCATGCGGCGCCACGAACACCGCTGGAATCGCCGTGCAGGGCCGGCAGCAGTGGGGTATCGACGCGGTCGCTGAACACAAACCTGAGCCACTGTTGCGGCACGGCTTCGTATAGCCGCGCGACTCGCGACAGCCCGCCGCCGAGCACGATCACGTCGGGGTCGAGCAGGTTGATCACCGAGGCCAGCGCACGTGCCAGTCGATCCACGTAGCGGGCCATCGTCGCAAGGCAGGCCGTGTCGCCGCGGTCTGCGCCTGCAGCGATATCCTCGCTTCGCAGAAGCTGTCCGGCGACGCGCTCGTGATCGCGGGCCAGACCGGTGCCGGAAAGATAACCCTCAATCGCGCCACGCCGTCCGTCCCAGTGCAGAGGCCCCGGCACCTCGTCCCACTCGACTCGCGGCCACGGTAGCGGGTTGTGCCCCCACTCTCCGGCGATCGCATTGGGGCCGGACAGCAGCCTGCCGTCGATGACGATGCCGCCGCCGACCCCGGTGCCGAGGATCACTGCGAACACGCTGGCCGCCCCGGCCGCCGCCCCGTCTGCCTGTTCGCTGACAGCGAGGCAGTCGGCATCGTTGGCCGTCCGTATTTCGCGTCCCAGCGCCGTCTCGAGATCCTGCTTCAGCGGCTGCCCGTTCAGGCAGGTCGAATTGGCGTTCTTGATTCGGCCGGTTGCAGGCGAGATGGCGCCCGGATGGGCGACACCCACCGGCAGCGCCGAAGCGCCGACCGAATTCTCGAGTGTTCGCACCAGGGTCGCCACCGCATGGATCTGGGCGGCGTAATCGTTACCTGGAGTGGCGATGCGCTGGCGCTGGCGGATACAGGAGCCGGCGTCCATCACCACGCCCTCGATCTTGGTCCCTCCGAGGTCGATGCCGATCCTCAAGCCCGGTTCGGTCATGGGGCTACCGGAACCGGCGAACCCGAGAATGCCGCGGGCACGCCGGGTTCAGATCTGACTGAGTGGAACATAAGCATCAGGGAACTGCGGCAGCCCGTCATCGATCGGCCACCAGTTGCACTTCGACGCGGTGTGAAAGTGTGCGATCGGTCCGACCGCCAGCGGCTCATCGATGAGGCCGGCGCGCAGTCGGACGACGCCGGGGGCAGTGTCCTTGCGGCTGTAAATCGGGGAACCGCAACGCTTGCAGAACACGCGCACCTTTCCTGGTGAGGACTCGAACTCCGTGAGCAGTTCCGGATCGCCGACCAGGCGAAACGCTGCGGCCGGGACCGGGATGTTCGTGGCGAAGGGCGTTCCCTGGGCCTTGCGGCACTGTGAGCAATGACAAACCTGGATGGGCTCCAGCTCGGATTCGATGCGGAACCGCACGCCACCGCAAAGACAACTCCCGGAATACAAGGTGAACCTCCTGTTGTCCATCGACCCCTGCGCCGATAGTGCCTCAGTTTGAAATTGCCCCCAACCCGTTCATCCCGAGTGGCGCCGGCCCGTTCGTCCCGAGTAGCCGCGCAGCGGGCGTATCGAGGGAAGCGCAGCGCATCAAAGGAGCGTCGGTGCCTCGATATGCACTGCCCCCTCGATACGCCGATATCGCGGCTACTCGGGAGCAGAGGCTACTCGGCACGAACGGAATTCAAACTGAGACACTACCCCTGCGCCAACCATTGCAGCAGCGGATTCGGTCGCGCCTCAGCCGGGTGGCCGCATCGAGGCGTTCATCAGCACCGGACCCGTCGGGCCGTCATCGGCGGGCGATCCGTAAGTGGGCTCGCGGGTGATGGCGAGCCGACTGAAGTCGGTCAGGCGCAGGTGGCGTGGTAGCCCCACTTCCCATTTCCCGTCCCGCGGCAGCAGGCCGACGGACAGGATCTCCTCGTCGCTCACCCACCAGAGCTGGTAATCCTCATCGGGATTCAGCGCCGCCACGCCCAACGATTCGACCCGCAGCATGCGGGAGTCCAGGTCCACGCTGACTTTCCAGCGGGCCGGTTCGTTGGGCAGGCTCACCATGCCCATGTAACCGCGATAATCGCTCGTCGCCGATGTTTTTTCGCTGTTCGACGATGTGCGGACCGCTTGAGCGCGCGCGAACCCTGCTTCGAACGCTGCCTCCGTCGCAGCCATCGTCGGCACAGGCTGGACGGCCTGTTCTTGCCTCCCGACGATCAGTACGGCCAGATAGAGACTTGCCGCGGTGGCCACCGCTGACCACGCCTGCCACAGCCGGTTGCTCTTCTTCCGGCGGCTCGGACGTCGATCGGCGATCAGGCATACGCGCTGGTCCGCGCGATCCAGGTCGTGGTCGATCCGCGCCCACACCATGCCGGGTGGTTGCAGCGGAGCA
The DNA here is from genome assembly GCA_052387695.1 of Panacagrimonas sp. Taxonomy (GTDB): domain Bacteria; phylum Pseudomonadota; class Gammaproteobacteria; order Nevskiales; family Nevskiaceae; genus Panacagrimonas. Next base: position 57,284 of record JBQTIX010000076.1, read on the forward strand.
GGCACGGCCAGAAGGTCCATCCGCCGACGCCAAGCCTCGACCTCGCGCTGCAACTGGGGGTCACCCTTTTTCAGCAATTGATCGAAGCGTCGGCTGGCGCGCGCGCCAAGATTACCCAGCACGTATTCGCCGGCCACCGCGATGCGAAGTTTTCTTGACGAGAGTTTCATCGGTGAGGTGATGGGAGGTTCCGCTCCGCGCTGCTCTTCCAGCCCAGTACGAACAGACCGGCTGCACAGATTCGACCAACGGCACCGGCGCTGTCCATGCCCTAATCTCTCAGATGTGCACGCAACCGCGCCAGTCCCCGGCGGATCCAGCTCTTCACGGTCCCGAGCGGGATGTTCATGATCACCGCCAGCTCCTCGTGCGTGTACCCCTCGTGATAGGCCAGCATCAGGGCCCGGCGATGCTCCGGCGGCATGGTCGACAGGCATTCCCGCAGGCGCTCGATCTCCTGCGTCTCCTCGGCGCGGGCCTGCGGGTCCTGTCGCTCGTCGGCCATGATCGACGGCGTGAATTCCTGATCGTCCTCGTCCGCCTGCGGAAGTTCGACTTCCGGCCGCTTCATGCGCAGCAGATCCAGGGCGCGGTTGCGGGCGATGCTCAGCAACCAGGTCAGCGGCGTGCTCTTGGCGGGCTCATAGGAGCCGGCTTTCTGCCACACGCGGACGAAGCAATCCTGCAATGCTTCCTCAGCCCAGTCGCGACGCTGCAGCACGCGCACGAGCACTGCGAACAGTTGCCCGCTGGTTGCTGCGTACAGTGAGGCGAACGCCTTCCGGTCTCCTTCCGCAGTCTTTTTCAGCCATTCTCCGAGCTGTTCGGCATCGGCCATTTCGGGATGGCTTCTCGGGTCAGAAGATGTCGATCGATCATAGCAAGCAAGCCTGGGCCTACCTGGATTAGGGCGGCCACCTCATGGTCGCCGGTGAATTAAGCTTGTGACCTGGCATTCCATACCGATGACCGGGGGTCGCAGTGCGCGTAGAGAGGCTGTTCCTGTGCCAACCAGAGGGCGTGCGCCGATGAGCCACGCCGTTCCGGATTTCTCGAAAGCGCGCCTGCTCGTGGCCGGCGACGTCATGCTGGATCGATACTGGTCCGGTCCCACGCAGCGCATCTCGCCGGAAGCACCGGTGCCGGTGGTGCGGGTGGGCAAGGACGAGGCGCGACCCGGCGGCGCGGCCAACGTGGCGCTGAACCTGGCGGCGCTTGGCGCCAGGGCCAGCCTGCTCGGTGTGGTCGGCCGCGATCCGCCGGCCGCCGACCTCGCTGCACAGCTGCGTGCCGCGGGGATCGCCACCTGCTGGATCGAATCGCCCGGCCTGCCGACCATCACCAAGCTGCGTGTGCTGTCGCGCAACCAGCAGGTGATCCGGCTGGATTTCGAGGAGTCGTTCGCGGCTGCGGGCGCGTTTGATCGCGGAGATCTGATCCTGCGATTCACGGAGTTGCTGGCCAAGGTCGATGTGGTGGTGCTGTCCGACTATGCCAAGGGCACGCTGACCGACGTGCCGGCCCTGATCGCGCAGTGCCGCGCGTTGAGGCGGCCGGTGGTGATCGACCCCAAGGGCTCGGATTTCAACAAGTACCGCGGAGCCACCCTGCTCACGCCCAACGTCCCCGAGATCGAGGCCGTGGTTGGCGCCTGCCCTGACGAGGCCACGCTGCTGGCCAGGGCCGAACGCCTGCGCGTGGACTTGCAGCTCGACGCCCTGCTGCTGACGCGTAGCGAAAAGGGTATGAGCCTGCTGCGGCCGGGCCATGCGCCCCTGCACCTGCCGACCGAGGCGCGCGAGGTGTTCGATGTCACCGGTGCCGGGGACACCGTGATCGCGACGCTCGCGGCCAGCCTGGCGGCGGGTGTCGATCTGGCGGACGCGGTGCGCCTGTCCAATGCCGCGGCCGGCATCGTGGTTGGCAAGCTCGGCACCGCGACGGCGACGAGGGCGGAACTGGAGATCGCGCTGCATCGTCCGGTGGAGGGCGAGGAGAGCCTGGTGTCCGAGGACGCGCTGCTGGTAAAGCTGGCCAACGCGCGCGCGCGCCGACAGAAAATCGTGATGACCAATGGCTGCTTCGACCTGCTGCACGTCGGCCACGTGCGCTATCTCGACGCCGCCCGCCGGCTCGGCGACCTGCTGGTCGTCGCGGTCAATGACGATGCCTCGGTACGCCGCCTCAAGGGGCCGACACGGCCGGTGAATACCTGTGCTGATCGCATGCGCGTGCTTGCCGCGTTGCGCAGCGTGGATTTCGTGCTGCCGTTTTCAGAGGACACGCCGGCGCGGTTGATCGGCCGCACCCTGCCCGACGTGCTGGTCAAGGGCGGTGACTATCAGCCGGAACAGATTGCCGGGTACGAGGCGGTAAGGGCCAACGGCGGGGAGGTCGTTGCGCTGGATTTCCACGCCGGGTATTCGACCACGGGGATGCTGGAGCGGGCCCGGTAAAGCCGCAGACGATGGCGCTTTACGGGTTGTCGATCTGCGGCAGCATCCGTGTTTTCAATTCCATCATGCGCTGTCGTCGCGGGCCCGGTCCAAGCTGTCCCATTTTTCGGGCAGCGCTGTAAAACGTCGGCCAGTCGCGGCCCGCGTCCTCGAACAGCGCTGCAAACGTCGGCACCCAACTGTCGTACAAGCCGAAGGGCAGCAGGCTGGCATTGTTGAGTTCGCGCGCGAACCAGCGGTCGTAGCTCTTGTCGCCGCTCCATTGCCCATCGCGCAGCTGCGCGTACTCTGCCTTCAGCCGCTCGAACTCGGATCTCTTGCGCGCGCGCATCGCCTCGGCCGCGAGCGGTTCGTGGTACAGCGCTTCCAGGCGTTGGCGTGTATCCAGTGCCAGCTGCCGGAACTGGAATTCGCGGCGCCGCTCTTCGTCCATGTCTTGCTCCCGGGCGTCGCGCGCGCCGAGATACTGGCGCAGGCCTTCCTCCTCGACGAAGCGCGCGAAGGATTCGTTGAAGGCGCTGTCGTCCTGGATGTACAGGCGCTGGTGCGCCAGTTCGTGGAACACGGTGCCGACCAGTACCGCATCGCTCCAATGCATCATCGAGCTGATCACCGGATCGTCGAACCAGCCCAGGGTCGAATACGCCGGTACGCCGCCGAGTTCCACGTCATAGCCCTTCTCGCGCAGCGTCTGCGCGTGCTTCTTGGCGCGGGGCTCGTCGTAGAAACCGCGGTAGGCCACGCATCCGGAAATCGGGAAGCAGGACTCCACCGGCGCCAGCGAAAACTCGGGCGTCGCCAGCACGTTCCACAGGACGTAGGGCCGGTCGAGCTGGGTGTAGAGCGTGTAACTGCCGTTGTCCGGCAGCTTGAGCTGGGTGATCGCAAACGTCCGGGCATCCAGCACACCAGCGAGCCGGCGACGCAGATCGGGGTCGCGGGTTTGGTCGCCGACGATGGTGGCGATCGGTTCGCGTTCCGATAGCAGCGCGATCTGGCCGCGCGCGAGGTGCGTGAAGTATCCAAGCTGCGCGCAGCCGCTCAAGCCGAGGCTCAGCAGGAGCGCGATGTGTTTGATCGCGGGCATGTGCCGGATGATGTCATCACCGGACACATCCGACCGGACTGAATGTCCGGTTTTGCGCGCAAAAGACGTATGAAGAGGTGAGCATGCGCGACTCCGGGATCGGTGAAGCGCTCCGGCTCCTTTTATTCGCGGAGAATCCTTCATGAGTCTGCTGCGCACCAAACCGCTGGACACCAGCGCCGACACCGGCCTCAAGCGCTGCCTTACGGCGTTCGATCTGACCCTGCTCGGTATCGGCTGCATCATCGGCACCGGCATCTTCGTGGTGACTGGCGTCGCCGCCGCCCAGCATGCGGGGCCGGCGATCGTGCTCTCGTTTGTCCTTTCCGGAACGGCCTGTGGTTTTGCCGCGCTGTGCTACGCGGAGCTGGCCAGCGCCGTCGGTGGTTGCGGCAGCGCCTACGGCTATGCCTATGCGGGCATCGGCGAGTTCGTGGCCTGGATCATCGGCTGGCTGCTGATCATGGAGTACAGCGTCGGCGGCGCAGCCGTTGCCATCGGCTGGTCGGGTTATCTTGCCAGTATTCTCGACGGCTTCTTCGGCGTCGCCATCCCGACGAATTTCACGTCCTCGCCCAGCGAGGGCGGCGTTGCGAATGTGCCGGCGATGTTCATCGTCCTGATCACGGCGGGGCTGCTGTCCTGGGGCGTGAAGGAATCGGCACGCATCAACGGCCTCATGGTCATCGTCAAGCTCGCGACCGTCCTGGCCTTCATCGCCATCGCTGGCCCGCACGTGAATGTGGACAATTGGTCGCCCTTCATCCCCGAGCGCATCGTCGATGCAAATGGTCAGGGACATTACGGCTTTGCCGGCGTAACCACTGCTGCGGCGCTGATGTTCTTCGCCTACATCGGTTTCGACGCGGTCTCTATGGCCGGCGAGGAGGCGATCAAGCCGCAACGGGATTTACCGATCGGCATCCTTGCCTCGCTTGCGATCTGCACGCTGCTTTACATCACAGTTTCCGTCATCCTCACCGGCGTGGTGCCGTATCAACAGATCGATCTCAAGGCGCCGGTCGCCGAAGCGATGAGCGGACTCGGCATCGGCTGGGCCAAGGGCGCGGTTGCGACCGGCGCGATTTTCGGCATCACCACGGTGATGCTGGTGGTGTACTACGCGCTCAGTCGCGTGATGCTGGCGATGTCGCGCGATGGTCTGCTACCGGCCGGGATGGCGCTCATCCATCCCAGAACCCGGACGCCGGTGCGCCTGATTCTCGGCAGCAGTGTCTTCATGGCCCTGGCCGCGGGCTTGCTGCCGATCGGCAAGGTGGCGGAGCTGGTGAGCCTGGGCACGCTCGGGGCCTTCTTTCTCGTGTGCCTGTCGGTGCTGATCCTGCGCCGCACGCGAGCCGACCTGCCCCGACCGTTCCGGGTGCCGCTGGTGCCCTGGCCGCCCGTCCTCGGGATGAGCTTCTGCGCCTGGCTGATGCTGAGCCTGCCGAAGATCACCTGGATCTTCTTCGGCGTCTGGTTCGGGCTGGGCCTGGTGACCTATTTCCTGTACTCGCGCAAGCACAGCGCGCTCGCTGCGGGTCCACGCTAGCCTGCGTCCGCCATGCGAATCTGCCGGCCCCCCGCCGGTGCGCTCACCGATCCGATCCTGGACCGGGGTCGCCCGCCGACTCCGGCCGCCGGAACAGCAGCACATGCTGCCAGGGCAGGCCGCGAATCGAATCATCCAGCACCAGGCCGTGCCCCTGCGCTTCGCGTCGGACCTGGACGATGCTCATCTTGTGCAGGGGTTTGATCGGGACAGTCGGGTCTTCTGCGCGGTATTCGACGAAGGCCACGCGCCCGTCCGGTTTCAGCGCGCGGATGACGCTGGCCAGGACCTCGTAGGGATATTCCAGCTCGTGGTAGACATCGATCAGGATGGCCAGGTCCACGGACGACGCAGGCAGGCGCGCGTCGTCGGCAACACCCAGGACCGGACGGATGTTGGTGTGTGCGGGGTCTTTGGCCAGCGAGGTCAGCAGGCGCAGCATTTCCGACTGCACCTCGACGGCGTAAACCACACCACCCGGCCTGACTGCGGACGAGAATCGCCGCGAGTAGTAGCCGGTGCCGGCGCCGATGTCGGCGATGACCATTCCCGGCTTGAGTTCAAGCCGCTGGATCAACCGATCGCTGCCTTCCTCGCGTTCCCGTTCCGGCCGCTCCAGCCAACCCGCGGCCTGCCAACCCATGATGGCGGCGATCTCGCGCCCCATGTAGACCTTGCCGATGCCGTCGCGGCTCGGCTTGATCTGCTCGTAGCGGGCCGGTTCCTTCGCATCGGCTGCGGCCTGCGCCGTCGGGTCATGCAGCAGCAGCGCCAGGGCGACCGGAACGAGTCGCAGTGCCCAGTGGGGCAGGATTGTCACAGGAGTTCACCAAACCGCTGGCGCAGAAGCAGGCTCGGGCTGGGGGGCGATTCGGCCGCTTCCTCCACCTCCGCCACGGACTTCAGGTGCGACTGCGCGGGACGATAGGTGAGCTGATAAATCCGCCGGCACAGCGTGTAGGCGTTCAGGCCCGGCCAGTCGGTGGGTAGCATGGACGTTGGCAACCGCGGATCGTGCAGGCTGGCGCGGCGGAACGAGTGGATCAGCAGCGTCTGCGCGACGAAGGCTTGCTGGGGCAGGATGCGGGTCTGATCGAGCGTGGTATGCAGCGGCTCGAATCGGGCGATGAATTTTTCATATCGATCGCGGACATCGCTCAGGTCCCAGGACCGCTTGACCAGGTTGTTGATCGGTTCGGACGAAAACTCCGGGAGCGAGTGGGCTTGCAGCACGACGGCACGGTCGAGGAGCCCCAGATCGCCCAGGATCTGTTTGAGCATCGGGTGATTGGCCGTCGGATGCAGCAGGACGCCCGGCGTGGGCGAGGCGAAGCCCTCCCATTCCAGTTCGCGGCGCAGCTCCACCCGGTCCGGAGAAGCATCTCCGGCTCTGGGCAGGACCACCATCGTCCACATCCCGTCCCATTCCTCCCGGGGTGGCGTGTAGATGCGTTCGTCCGCCAGTTCGAAGCGGCGACTGCCGGACGTCGTCAGCGAATAGAAGCTGTGGCGCCCATCACGACGCGCCTCCAGCAGGTCTTCTTCGATGAGACGGAACGAGCTGGTTCTGACGAGGCGCTCGCTGACCCCGAACGGAGCCAGCAGGCGGATGAGATCCCCCAGCCAGATGCCCGATGCATGGGGCGCAATCGAATCCCCGAACACCGAGACGATGAGCGATTTCGAGCGCGGCTCCTCTTCCTTGAGGTAGCGCTTGATCCACTCCGTGACGCTCGGGGCTTTTCCTGGCATGAGTCAGCAATGAAGACCGTTGTCGATGGATTTTAGCGAGCACTCTCGTGTCACACGATTGAAACTCGATACAATAATTTTGTTGACAGTTAATATAATGTATCGAATAATGGTCGGACCCACTCGAGGAGAGGCTGCATGTACGCTCAACTGGTCGATACCGGCGCCAAAGTCGCGCCGTCGCAGCTCAGCGAGGAAGAAGCCCGCTTCGAGGAACGGCTCGATGCGGGCATTCGCATCGAGCCGCAGGACTGGATGCCGGAGCGCTATCGCAAGACGCTAATCCGTCAGATCAGCCAGCACGCGCATTCGGAGATCGTGGGTCAGTTGCCGGAGGGCAACTGGATCACGCGGGCGCCGACCCTTAAGCGCAAGGCGATCCTGCTGGCCAAGGTGCAGGACGAGGCGGGGCACGGGCTGTACCTGTACTCGGCTGCGGAGACGCTCGGTGTTTCGCGCGACCGGATGGTCGAGGACCTGCATTCAGGCAAGGCCAAGTACTCGTCGATCTTCAATTACCCAACGCTGACCTGGGCCGACATCGGCGCCATCGGCTGGCTGGTGGACGGCTCGGCGATCATGAACCAGATCCCGCTGTGCCGCTGCTCCTACGGCCCTTATTCGCGCGCCATGATCCGGGTATGCAAGGAAGAGGCGTTCCACATGCGCCAGGGCTACGACATCATGATGGCGCTCTGCAAAGGCACTGCGGAACAGAAGGCGATGGCGCAGGACGCGCTCAATCGCTGGTGGTGGCCGAGCCTGATGATGTTCGGGCCGCCGGATGGGGATTCCGTCCATAGCGAACAATCCAGGCGCTGGAAGATCAAGCTGTTCTCCAACGACGAGCTGCGCCAGAAGATGGTCGATCAGACGGTGCCGCAGGCCGAGTACCTGGGCCTGAAGGTCCCCGACCCCGATCTGAAGTGGAACGAAACGAGCGGTCACTACGACTTCGGCGCCATCGACTGGGACGAGCTGTACAACGTGATCAAGGGCAATGGCCCCTGCAACCGCGAACGACTCGCGACGCGCAACAAGGCATGGGACGACGGCGCCTGGTTCCGCGAGGCGCTGGTCGTGCATGCCGACCGCAGGTCGGCTCAAGCCGAAGGCGGAGCCGACGGACGCGGTGCTAAATATTTCGGCCACGGATTACGCGGATGAATGCGGATCAAAAAACAGTGGACCGCTTTATCCGAGTTCATCCGCGTAATCCGTGGCCGAAAAATCTTTGGAGCTAGCAATGAAAGAGTGGCCTCTCTGGGAAATCTTCATCCGTAGCCAGCATGGCCTGGCGCACCGGCACGTCGGCAGCCTGCACGCGCCGGATGCCGCGATGGCGATCAACAACGCGCGTGACGTCTACACGCGGCGCAACGAAGGCGTGAGCATCTGGGTCGTGAAGTCGGCCGACATCGCCGCCAGCAGCCCGGACGACAAGGCGCCACTGTTCGAACCCGCCAACAGCAAGGTGTATCGCCACCCGACCTTCTTCCCGATGCCGGAAGAAGTGAAGGGGCTATAGGCACCCCACAAAGTGAAAAGCTACTTTGCGGGGACCCCGCTATGAGCACCCCGCCATGAATACCTCGTTGAACACGACGATGACCACGGATACCTGCCAATACCTGCTCCGCCTCGGCGACACCGCCCTGGTGCTGAGCCAGCGCAGCGCCGAATGGTGCGGCAAGGGCCCGGCGCTGGAAGAGGACATGGCACTGACCAATGTCGCGCTGGACCTGCTGGGCCAGGCGCGGCTGTGGCTGAGTTATGCGGCCGAGCGGGTGGGGGAGGGCGCGGAGGAGGACACGCTGGCCTACCTGCGCGACGCGCCGCAGTTCCGCAATCTGTTGCTGGTCGAGCAGCCCAACGGCTCGTATGCCGACACGCTGACACGGCAGTTCTTCTTCGACGCCTGGCATGCGCTGGCCTTGCGCGAGCTGCGCAAATCCAGCGATCCGCGCGTGGCGGAGATCGCGGAGAAGGCTTCGAAGGAAGTCAGCTATCACTTGCGCCGCAGCAGCGACCTGATGGTGCGCCTGGGCGACGGCACCGAACGTAGCCGAACGATGATGCAGGCGGCCGTCGATGCGCTGTGGCCGTACACCGGCGAGATGTTCAAGGGCGATGCCGTGGATACGGCAATGGCATCGGCCGGTATCGGCTTTGAACCAGCCGCGCTGCGCGCCGAGTGGCTCGCATACCTGAGCGAGGTGCTGGAAGACGCGACCTTGCGCATGCCGCCGGTCGATGCCTGGATGCACAGCGGTGGCAGGCAGGGCCGCCACACCGAGCACCTGAGCCGGCTGCTGGCCGAGATGCAGGTCCTGCAAAGGGCCCATCCGGGCGCGAGCTGGTAACCCGTCATGAGCGAAGTCGCAGACCGTGCGTCGCTGCAGGACATCTGGACCTGGCTCGCGGACGTGCCGGATCCGGAGATCCCCGCGATCTCGATTGTGGACCTCGGCATCGTCCGCGAAGTGCGCTGGGACGACAGCCGCGATCCGGCGTGTCTGGTCGTGATCGTCACGCCGACCTATTCCGGCTGCCCGGCGACGGAAGTCATCGCGAGCTCGATCCGCGAAGCGCTGGAACGGCGCGGCATCGAGCAACCCCTCCTGCAAACGCGCCTGTCGCCGGCCTGGACCACGGACTGGCTCGCGCCGGCTGCATTGGCGAAGCTGCGCAATTACGGCATCGCGCCCCCCGCTGAGCAGGCAGGCGAGCAGATCATCGACATCAGCCGCATCACGCGACGCGCAATGGCGGCCCCGAAGGTCGTCTGTCCGCGCTGCGGATCGCAGCACGCCCAACTGACCAGCCAATTCGGCTCCACGCCCTGCAAGGCCCTGTACGTGTGTCGCGCCTGCCTCGAGCCTTTCGACTATTTCAAGGTGCATTGATGGCCCCGGAACATGACTAGATTCCACGAACTGCGGGTGTCCGATGTCGAGCCGGAAACGCGCGATGCGATGGTCGTGACCTTCGAGGCTCCGAACGATCAACCGGAGGCATTTCGTTACGTCGCCGGCCAGCACCTCACCCTGAAAGCCCTCATCGGAGGCGAGGAAGTCCGTCGCTCGTATTCGATCTGCGCGGGTGCGCAGGAGCAGAAGCTGAGAGTCGCGATCAAGCGCATCGACGATGGTTTGTTTTCCAGCTGGGCAGCCGAGCACCTGAAGCCGGGTCATCGCATCGAGGTGATGGAGCCTGCGGGTCATTTCAACGTGCCGCTGGAGCCGGAATCGGCCCGCCACCATGTGGCGTTCGCCTCCGGCAGCGGCATCACGCCGATCCTGTCCCTGATCAAGACCACGCTCGCCGCCGAACCGCGGAGCCGCTTCACCCTGATCTACGGCAACCGCGCGTCCAGCAGCGTGATCTTCCGGTCGGAACTCTCGGACCTGAAGGATCGTTATCTCACGCGCGTGAACCTGATCTTCATCCTCAGTCGCGAGCAGCAGGACGTGGATCTGTTCAATGGTCGCATCGACGCCGGGAAGTGCGATCAACTGTTGAGCCGTTGGGTCGATCCTGCCGACATCGACGTGGCCTACATCTGCGGTCCGCAGACCATGATGGAACAGGTGCAGGCGCAGCTCATGGCCAAAGGCGTGCCCAAGTCGCAGATCAAGCTCGAGCTGTTTGCCGCGGCCATGCACAAGGGCCCGCGGCCGGAACGGGCGGGCGTGGTCAACGGCCATGAGGGTGCAAGGATCACGGTGATCCAGAACGGCTTGACGCGCGCGTTCTCGATGCCGAAGAACAAGGAGTCGCTGCTCGACGCCGCACTGGAACAAGGAATCGAGCTGCCGTATGCCTGCAAGGGCGGCGTCTGCGGCACCTGTCGCTGCAAGCTGGTCAAGGGCGAGGTGGACATGGACGCCAACTACTCGCTCGAAGATTACGAACTGGCGCGGGGCTTTGTCCTGCCCTGCCAGAGTTTTCCGGTCACGGATGAGTTGCTGATCGACTTCGATCAGGAGACATGAGGAATGGCAGGTCGGCGCGAGCGCGATGGCGCGGGGCCGACCGGCGAGGCGGGGACGTCGGCTCCGCCCGCCAGAAGCCGCGGGCTTGAGCCGACCTACGATGGGGCAACTGGAGACAGAGAATGACCAGACTGATGAGTTACGCCAGCAGTCGCTGGCAGGCGGGTGAAGGCGGCGAGACGATGCTCAATGCGATCACCGGCGAGCCGGTGGCAACCGTGTCGAGCAAGGGTATCGACTTCAAGGCGATGCTCGAGCACGGTCGCCGCGTCGGCAGCCCCGCGCTGCGCAAGCTCACGTTCCACGAGCGCGCGATGAAGCTCAAGGCGCTTGGGCAATATCTGTCCGAGCACAAGAATGAGTTCTACGCGCTGTCCGCGGCGACCGGCGCGAGCAGGATCGATTCGATGATCGACATCGACGGCGGCTTCGGCACGCTGTTCTCCTACGCGAGCAAGGGTCGCCGCGAACTGCCCAATTCCAGCTTCATCGTCGACGGCGCGCCGGAGATCATGAGCAAGACCGGCAGCTTCGTCGGCCAGCACATCATGACGCCGCTCAAGGGCGTGGTGCTGCACATCAATGCCTTCAACTTTCCGGTCTGGGGCATGCTGGAAAAGCTGGCGGTGAATCTGCTGGCAGGCGTACCGGCCATCGTCAAGCCGGCCAGCCAGACCTCGTATCTGACCGAGTGCGTGTTCAAGCGCATGGTCGAATCGCAGATTTTTCCGGAAGGCTCGTTCCAGTTGATCTGCGGCAGCGTCGGCGATCTGTTCGATCACCTGACCGGCCAGGACCTGGTGACCTTCACCGGCTCGGCCTCTACCGGACACAAGCTGCGTACGCACCCGGCTATCGTGCGCAACTCGGTGCGCTTCACGATGGAAGCCGATTCGCTCAACTGCTGCATCCTTGGCCCCGACGCGGTCGCCGGTACGCCGGAGTTCGATCTCTACGTCAAGGAAGTCGTCAAGGAGATGACGACCAAGGCAGGGCAGAAGTGCACCGCCATCCGTCGTGCGTTCGTGCCGCGTGCGCAGATCGGCGCCGTGATCGATGCGCTCAAGGCACGACTCGCCAGGGTCGTGGTGGGCGATCCGTCGCAGGAAGGTGTGACCATGGGCGCGCTGGCGAGCACCGCGCAGCGCGACGAAGTGCGCAACGCCGTAGGCCGTCTGCGCGACGTGGCCGACCTCGTGTTTGGCGATCCGCAGACGCTCAGCGTCACCGGCGCGGACGCGAAAAAGGGCGCCTTTCTCTCGCCCCTGCTCCTGCACTGCAAGACGCCCAGGTCCAGCGCGCTGGTGCACGAGATCGAAGCCTTTGGTCCGGTCTCCACCGTGATGCCGTATGACGACGTGGCCGACGCGATCGAACTCGCTGCCCGCGGCGAAGGCAGCCTGGTCGGTTCGATCTTCACCTACGACAACGCGTTCGCCCGCGAGATGGTGATGGGAGCGGCCAGCTATCACGGCCGCATGCTGATCGTGAACCGCGACTGCGCGAAGGAATCCACCGGTCACGGCTCGCCGATGCCGGTGCTGGTCCACGGCGGTCCGGGCCGCGCCGGCGGTGGCGAGGAAATGGGCGGCATCCGCGGTGTGATGCACTATCTCCAGCGAACTGCGCTGCAGGGCTCGCCTGCGACCCTGAGCGCGATCACCGGGCAGTGGATGGCCGGTTCGCCGCGCAAGGAGGGGGTGCATCCTTTCCGCAAGAATCTCGACGAACTGCAACTCGGCGACACGGTCAAGGCAGGCCCCAAGCTCATCACGCTCGAAGACATCGAGCACTTCGCCCACTTCACCGGCGACACGTTCTACGCGCACATGGACGAGGCCGCTGCCGCTGCGAACCCCTTCTTCGGTGGCCGGGTAGCCCACGGCTACTACATTCTCTCGGTTGCGGCGGGTCTATTCGTGCAGCCCGATCCGGGTCCGGTGCTCGCGAACTACGGTCTCGACAACCTGCGCTTCGTGACCCCGGCCAAGCCCGGTGACCAGCTCAGCGTCACGCTGACCTGCAAACACAAGAACCCGCGCATCACCGAGAACTACGGTGAGGTGCGCTGGGACACCGTGGTGACGAATCAGGACGGCAAGGTGGTCGCGCAGTACGACGTGTTGACGATGGTGGAGAAGGCGCTCACGTAGGAGCGGCCCATGGCCGCGATTGCGAGGGCAGGGAATGGGCGCTTGCGCGCCGTCGCGGCCATGGGCCGCTCCTACAGGAGAGATGCATGAGCTACGAAAACATCCTGTTTCAAAGTGACAACGGCATCGCCCGCATCACGCTCAATCGCCCGGACCGGCTCAACAGCTTCACCATGGCGATGCACGAGGAGCTGCGCGACGCCCTCAGCAAGGTGAAAGCGGACAAGACCGCGCGCGTTCTGCTGATGACCGGTGCCGGCCGCGGCTTCTGTGCCGGTCAGGACCTGTCCGATCGGGCCGTCGCGCCCCGGCAGCGACACGGTGCCGTGAGCGAAGCGAGCGTGGGTGCGGGAGCTGCCGGTTCGCCCGCCTCCCGCACCCCCTTGCCGACGCAAGACACCGTGTCGGCGGGCGGTGGCAAGGCGGTTGATCTCGGCGAGACCGTGCTGAAGTGGTGGGCGCCGCTGGCGATGAGCCTGCGGACGCTGCCGATGCCGGTCGTGTCCGCCGTCAACGGCGTGGCGGCCGGTGCAGGTGCGAATGTCGCGCTCGCCGGGGACATCGTTATTGCTACGAAGTCCGCGAGCTTCATCCAGCCCTTCTGCAAACTCGGATTGATCCCGGACACCGGCGGCACCTGGATTCTGCCGCGACTGCTCGGCACCGCGCGCGCGATGGGTCTGGCGATGCTGGGCGACAAGCTCAGCGCCGATCAGGCGCAGGAGTGGGGCCTGATCTGGAAGTCGGTCGAAGACGCCAAGTTCAAGGATGAGGTCGAGGCCCTGCTGACGCACCTGTCGCAGGCGCCGACCCGCGGCCTGGCACGCACCAAGGAGCTGATCCTTGGCAGCGGTTCGCTGACCCTGGAAGAAGCGCTGGCGCGCGAGGCCGCGGCCATGCGCGAACTGGGCTTCAGCGACGATTACAAGGAGGGCGTCAGTGCCTTCATGGAAAAGCGCAGCGCGAAATTCACCGGGCAGTGAGTCCTAACGGCCATGGCGTGAACGGCGCCCCGGAAAATGAATCTCGCAGCGGCATGGCCGCCCTCTCCCCTCCACCGGCTACTGCCGCTGGTTCCCCCCTCTCCCGCAAAAGCGCAGGAGAGGGGCGTCGGCCTCGCTTCGCGAGATTCACGTTGAAGCCATGACGAAGCGGGACAAGACTCTGACCATGAGCGTGCTCATGACCGCGGACATGGCCAACTTCGGTGGCAATGTTCACGGCGGCAAGATTCTCTCGTTGCTCGACAGCGTGGCCTACGCCTGTGCCTCGCGTTACTGCAAGCGCTACGTGGTGACCCTGTCGCTGGACCAGATGTTTTTCAAGGAGCCGATCCACGTCGGCGACCTGGTGACGTTCAAGGCCTGCATCAACTACACCGGCAAGACCTCGATGGAAGTCGGCATCCGGGTGGAAGCCGAGCACATCCGCACCGGTCGGCGCCGTCACACCAACACCTGTTACTTCACGATGGTGGCGCTGGACGACGAGCGCAACCCGACCGAAGTGCCAGCGTTGGACGTTGATACCGACGAGGAACGCGAGCGCTGCGCCGACGCCGAACACCGACGCGATCAGCGCAAGGCGAACGCGCTGCGCAGCAAGACGAGCCGAGGGACATCCGAATGAACCAAGAAAAAAATCCCGCGGCCGACGCGGCTGTCGAACTGGCCCGTCGAGTGGGGCAGGCGATGTTCGATCGCGATACCACCACGCAGGGTTTGGGCATGCGCATCGAGGACATCGGTCCCGGCACCGCGCGCCTGAGCATGGTGGTGCGTGGCGACATGCTCAACGGGCACCGCATCTGCCATGGCGGCTTCATGTTCACGCTCGCCGACAGCGCTTTTGCTTTCGCCTGCAACAGTCGCAACGAGGCCACGGTGGCGGCCGGTTGCAGCATCGAATTCCTGCGCCCGGTTGCGGAAGGTGAAACGCTCACTGCCATCGCGCAGGAGCGCGTGCTCTCGGGGCGCACTGGCATCTACGACATCACGCTCGTCGATTCCGGGGGGCAACCCGTGGCCCTGTTCCGCGGCAAGTCGGCGCGCATCAAAGGCGAGGTGATCGCGTCCTGAGGAAACGCTGGGCTGAGCGCGCGAACCCAAACATCGCCGTTCCGGTGGATTGGTGAGGGGTCCGCAAGCTCGCTCCAAGCTACGCAGACGGTCTAGCAACGTGCCGGCAACCGAGTTGCCGGCCCAATACGGAGGAAGAAACACATGCAAACCCGACAGGCCCTGCGAGAAGCCATGCTGGAACCCATCGAGCGCGCGAGCAAGGACGAATTGCAGGCCCTGCAACTCGAGCGGATGAAATGGTCGCTGCACCACGCCTACGACAACGTGCCGCATTTCCGCGGAAGCTTCGATGCCGCGGGCGCACATCCGGACGATCTGAAGAGCCTGTCCGACCTGGCGAAATTCCCCTTCATGACCAAGAAGGATCTTCGCGACAACTACCCTTTCAATCTGTTCGCCGTGCCGCGCGAAAAAGTCGTACGCGTGCATGCGTCGAGCGGCACCACGGGCAAGCCGACCGTGGTCGGGTATACCGCCAAGGATATCGACACCTGGGCCAACGTCGTGGCGCGCAGCATCCGCGCGGCCGGCGGCGCGCCCGGCGACATCATTCATATCGCCTATGGCTACGGCCTGTTTACCGGCGGAATGGGTGCGCACTACGGCGCCGAGCGCCTCGGCTGTACCGTGATTCCCATGTCCGGCGGACAGACCGAAAAGCAGGTGCAACTGATTCAGGACTTCAAGCCCGACATCATCATGGTCACGCCCTCGTACATGCTCAACATCATCGAGGAGTTCGAGCGCCAGGGTCTGGATCCCGCTGCGTGCAGCCTGCGGGTCGGCATCTTCGGCGCCGAGCCCTGGACCAATGCGATGCGCCAGGCGATCGAGACGCGCGCCGGCATCGACGCGGTGGACATCTACGGCCTGTCGGAAGTAATGGGGCCGGGTGTGGCCAGCGAGTGCGTGGAAACCAAGGACGGCCCGGTGATCTGGGAAGACCATTTCTATCCGGAGATCATCAACCCCGTCACGGGTGAAGTGCTGCCGGATGGCGAGGAAGGCGAACTGGTCTTCACTTCCCTGACCAAGGAAGCGTTGCCGGTGATCCGTTACCGCACGCGCGATCTCACGCGACTGCTGCCGCCGACCTCGCGCTCCATGCGCCGCATCGGCAAGATCACTGGCCGCTCCGACGACATGCTGATCATCCGCGGCGTGAACGTGTTCCCCACGCAGATCGAAGAATTGATCCTGAAGATCCCGCAGCTCGCGCCGCACTACCTGATCGAGGTCGCTCGTGAGGGCAATCTGGACCAGGTATCGGTCGCGGTGGAGATCAATACCGCCTGGTGCAACGCCTGCGCCGAGGAGCGGCAGGGCTACGCACAGGCCCTGGCCCAGGCGGTGAAAGCCTATGTCGGAGTGAGCGTCGCCGTGCGCGTGAACGACCCCGGCGTGCTGGAGCGCTCGGCGGGAAAGGCGCGGCATGTGATCGACAGGCGGCCGAAGAATCTGTAACGGCGCCCTGGCCTGAAACCATCTGAAGGAAACAAATCATGAAACAGGCATTCATCTGCGACGCCGTTCGCACCCCTTTCGGCCGTTACGGCGGTGCGCTCGCGAACCTGCGGGCCGACGATCTCGGCGCGCTGCCGATCGCTGCGCTGATGAAGCGCAATCCCGGAGTCGACTGGGCGGCAGTGGACGATGTGATCTATGGTTGTGCCAACCAGGCGGGCGAGGACAACCGCAACGTCGCGCGCATGGCCGCGCTACTCGCGGGCCTGCCGCAGGCCGTGCCGGGTGTCACCGTCAATCGGCTCTGCGGTTCGAGTCTCGATGCCGTGGGTATCGCGGCGCGGGCGATCAAATCCGGCGAGACGGAGCTGATGCTGGCGGGCGGCGTGGAAAGCATGACGCGTGCGCCGTTCGTGATGGGCAAGGCGGACTCGGCGTTTTCGCGCGTGGCGAAGATCGAGGACACCACCATCGGCTGGCGTTTCGTCAATCCCCTGCTCAAGAGCCGCTATGGAATCGACTCCATGCCGGAGACGGCGGAGAACGTGGCCGGGAAATTCAGTATCTCGCGTGCCGACCAGGACTTGTTTGCGCTGCGCAGCCAGCAGCGCTGGGCGAAGTCGAGCGAGGCCGGTTTCTTCGAGCGCGAGATCGTGCCGGTCGCGCTGCCACAAAAGAAGGGGGAGACGATGTTCTGCCGCACCGACGAACACCCCCGGCCCGATACGACGCTGGAGATGCTCGCCAGGCTCAAGGGCATCGTGAAGGACGGCGGCACGGTCACGGCGGGCAATGCCTCCGGTGTCAACGACGGCGCCTGTGCGGTGCTGCTCGCCTCGGAAGCCGCGACGAAGCGCTACGGCCTCGCGCCGCGTGCGCGCGTGATAGCGATGGCGACGGTGGGGCTGGAGCCGCACATCATGGGTTTCGGCCCGGCACCGGCGACGCGACGCGTGCTGGAACTGGCCGGCCTGAAGCTCAAGCAGATGGACGTGATCGAACTCAACGAAGCTTTCGCCGCGCAGGGTCTCGCCGTCATGCGCGATCTCGGACTGCCCGACGACGCCGGGCACGTCAACCCGAACGGCGGCGCGATTGCCATCGGCCATCCGCTGGGGGCCTCCGGCGCTCGGCTGGTCACGACGGCGATCAACCAGCTCGAACGCATCCAGGGCCATTACGCGCTGTGCACGATGTGCATCGGCGTAGGGCAGGGGATTGCGCTGGTGATCGAGCGGGTGTGAGCGTTTGGGGCTGCGGTGCCGCGGCGCCCCAGGCTTGCATTGCGCAGTTGCTGCGGAGAAACGCCGTACCGGCTTGCGAACTGGCGGCTAAGAGTGGATGCGTGCAGGAAGCCGAAATCCAGCGCGATGTCCGTGATCTTGCGGTGCTGATGGCGCGGATCGCGCAGGGTCTGCCTGCAACACTCCAGGCGCTGGTCGCGAATCGCCTGTTGCGGTTTGAGACCGTGCTCCTCGAACAATAGATACAGCGCCCGGCGCGACATGTGGACGGCTGAAGCGATCGCGTCGGGGCTCAGGTCCGGTTCTTCGATGCGTTGACGAATCACCGCCAGCGCCTTGTCCAGCCGGACGCTGCGCGAGCGCTGCAGGAACGCCCCTGCATCGGCCACCGGCGTTCGGCTCCAGTGACTGATCGGGTAGGGGTCGCAGTTGTCCATCGGTTCCAGCAAGCTCATCCGCCACTCCTCCTGTCTCACGACTGTGTCCGGCCGGGGCCAGCGTCGTTGGTCTGTGTGAGCGGCAGTTTCCCCCGGGGCAGCGTACAGAACGCCGCTCTTTCGATAGGGATCGGGTATTCACCTACCCTATCGAAAGGTAGGCAGATGAGTAAGATCGGGGACCCTGTGAGCGTGCTCACGAGAGAAAGGGCGTCGACCAAGCCCTCGCAAAAGTGGAGTGGAATGTAGATGTCGGCATTCGACGCCGGGATGCTGCTGGAAGGACTGGTCGCGACCAAGCTCGTCGCACCGGCGCCCGATCAGCGCGCCATCGCGCGCGACGCGCTGGTCGAGCAGCAGCTCGACGAGACGCGCCGCAGCCCGGTGCTGGCCATCGTCGCGCCGGCTGGCTCGGGCAAATCCACGCTCATGGCCCAGCTTTATGCCGCCTTCGGCGAGCGTGAGGTCGCGACCTGCTGGCTGAGCCTCGACGCCGAGGACAACGATCCGGCGACCTTTGCGATCTATTTCATCTGCGCGCTCAACGGCATCGACGAGTCCTTCGCGCGCGACGAACTGGTCGCGCTCAAGTCCAATCCCGTCCGCGATTTCGACCAGTTGTTCGATCGGCTGATCGGGCATCTGTCCAGCCTGTCTGAGCCGAGCGCGGTGTTCCTCGACGATTTTCAGCACCTCGGCGAAGAACGCATCGTCCGCTTTCTCGACAAGCTCATCGCACGCCTGCCGCGCAGCCTGCGCCTGGTGATTGCGAGTCGGGCCAGCCTGCCCCTGCAACTGGCGCGCATGCGCGTGGCCGGCGCGCTGGGCGAGATCGGACAGGAGGAACTCAACTTCGACACGTTGCAGGCCGGGCAATTCCTCAAGCGTTTTCACGAAATCGAACTGTCACCCGGCGACCTCGGCGCCCTGCTCGAATCCACCGAAGGATGGCCGACCGGCGTGCAGCTCGCGGCGCTGGCCCTGCACCGGCACAAGGGCCCGGCGTCCGAGCTGATCAAGACCTTTTCCGGTCGTGATCGCGGCCTCATCAGCTACCTGGTAGAGAGCGTGATCCGCGCGCAGCACGAGTCCGTCCGCACGTTCCTCCTGCGTACCTCGCCGCTACGCCGCATGTGCCGCGAGCTGTGCCGGGCCGCTACCGGCCAGGCCGACAGCGACGGGATGCTCGACTACGTCGGCCGCGCGAATCTGTTCCTGATTCCCCTGGATCGAGACGGTCAGTGGTATCGCTACCACCACCTGTTCGCAGAATTTTTGCAGAACGAATTCCGCTGCACGGAGCCGGACGAATACCGGCGCAGTTGTGATCGCGCGGCGAAGTGGTGCGAAGCAAACGGTCTGGAGGCCGAAGCGATCCGCTATGCCCTGGATGCAGAGCAGTTTGAAGATGCGGCGGGGATGATTGCCCGTCACGCCGTGGCCGCCTCGATGTTTCGTGGCGATCACTACACCGTGCTGGACTGGATGCGCCGACTGCCTGCGGAGTTTCACGCGCGTCGGCCGGAAATTCTGCTGAGCCATGCCTGGTCCTGCGCGTTCTCGCGCCGCACCACGCAGGCGATGGAGATCTCGCAGCGCGTCCTCGATGAGATCGAAGCGAAGCCGGCGGATCGCTGGGGTTTGTCAGAGGACGAGCGCGACCGCATCCGGCTGTGGACGCTCACCGTGCAGGCCGCGACCCAGGCCTGCGCCGACGACATCGAGGACTGCCTGGCGCGCGCCATCGCCCTGCGGCCCAGGGTGCCGGACAGCGAACCGTTCTTCATCGCCACGCTGTCCAACTGCCTGAGCTACAGCTATTTCGCGAAGCGCGACTTCGAGCGCAGCCGGCACGCCGCCATCGCCGCACACGAATGCGGACATCGCGCCGACGCCGGATATCTTTCCGGCTGGGGCGATTTCCTGCACGGCCTGATCAATGTCGAACTCGGTCGCCTGCGCGAGGCCGAGCGGTTCGGGAAGCGCGTGCGACAGGATTCGGAGGCCCTCGGGCTCGGCCAGAAAAACTATGTCGCCGGCCTGTCGGCGTTGCTGAATACCGAGATTGCCATGCAGCGCTGCGCGTTCGAGACCGCAGGGACGTTGATCGGCGCCGGGCGCGCGTTCAAGGAAATCTTTGGCCCCGTCGAACCCCAGCTCGTCGCGTTGCGCAACGAGGCGCGTCTGCACGCCGTGAGCTCTCGATACGAACTGGCGCGCGAGGTGCTCCAGCACGGTCAGGACGCTGCCCTGCACGAGCAGCATCGCCGCCTGCAACGGGCGTTGTTGATCGAGGAAACCTCTGTGCAGTTGATGGCCGGTGATGTCGTGGGTGCGCGCGAGACGGCCGTGAAGGCCGGGTTGCAGGAAGATGGCCCGCCCCCCGCTGGAATGTTCCGGGGACAGCGTGACGCCCTCAAATTGCTGGAGGCCCGCATCCAGATTGCGGAAGAGAACCCCGGTTCGGCCTTGCGCATTCTGACCGGGCTGCAACAGGCGCGCGGCAGTGAGATCCGCGGCAGCTTCTTTCTCGCGGTGACGGCGAACCGCGCCGTGGCGCTGTGGAACAGCGGACGGGCCGCGGACGCCGCACGCGAACTCGACCGCGCGCTGAACGCCGCGGCCGCGGAATTCCACGCCTATCCCATCATCGAAGCCGGGCGCGCTCTGCTGCCGGTGATCGAGTCCATCGTCGAGCGACGCTCCGAGGCCGGCACCGCGGAGCTTCGGCAGAAACTCGAACTCCAGAGCTGGCTAGCGTCCTTCCTGCGCGACGATTCGCCAGCGCTGCTTGCCACGGCGGACGCCGGGTCTGCCGGCAAGGCCGCCATCGTTGAGCGCCTGACCGGCCGCGAGGTGGAACTGCTGCGCCTGCTCCAGTCCGGTCTCGACAATCGCCAGCTCGCCGCGGCCTTGCTGGTGACGGAGGGCACGGTGAAATGGCACCTGCATAATGTCTACAGCAAGCTCGGGGTCCGCAGTCGCGGGGCCGCGCTCGCGCTGGCCAGCCAGCGCGGCTTGTTGTGACGAAGCGTATGGAATGCACGCCCGATCAATTCCCATCCTGAACCGGGCTACATACTCCTGGTCACCGACGCCTGCGCTCGATGCCGCGTCGCTATGCGGGCATCGGCGTGACACCCGGCACCCATCGAAGGAGAAACAAATGAGCGCATTCGAGACCGCCGGCAACCCCCCGGCGCCCGCCAAGGCCTACCGCGACGAGAAGCGCTGGTGGTGGTGGCTGCCGCTGTTTGTCGCTGTCTCCCCCATCGTCGGCATCTCCCTGACGCAGGCTACCGGCCACACTGCCTACCTATGGCTGACCGCGTTCCTGTGGTACGTGTTCCTGCCGATCGCGGATTTTCTGGTGGGGCGGGACTCGCGCAATCCACCGGACGAGGCGATTGCGGAACTCGAGTCGGCGCGCTATTACAAGGCTCTGGCCTACGCCTCGATCCCATTGTTCTACGTCACCTGGCTGGTCGGCGCCTGGGCGGTCTCGACGCAGGGCTATTCCTGGGTCGGTTACCTCGGCGTGTCGCTGGGCGTGGCACTCACCAATGGCCTGGCGCTCGTGGTCGGGCATGAGATCGGACACAAGACCAACAGCTTCGAGAAGCGCCTGGCCCAGATCGTCCTCGCGGTTCCCGCTTATGGTCATTTCTCGGCCGAGCACAACCGCGGGCATCACAAGGACGTGGCGACGCCGCCGGATCCCGCATCGGCCCGCTTCGGAGAATCGCTGTACGGCTTCGTCCAGCGCGAAATCCCTGGCGCCATCAAACGCGCCTGGCACGACGAGAAACTGCGGCTGCAACGCAAGGGCGTGAGCGTCTGGGGCGTGCAAAACGAGTTGCTGCAATCGTTCGCCATCACCGCCGTGCTGTACGGCGGCGCACTGGCGTACTTCGGCACGATCCTGATTCCCTTCCTGCTGATCTCCACGTTCTGGGGTTGGCAGTTCCTGTCCACCTCGAACTATCTGGAGCACTACGGCCTGCTGCGCCAGAAGATGCCGGATGGCCGCTTCGAGCGTTGCCGGCCGGAGCATTCCTGGAACGCCGATCACCTGATTTCCAACCTGATGGTCTACCACCTGCAGCGCCACTCCGATCACCACGCGCGGCCCACGCGGCGCTACCAGGTGCTTCGTAGCGACAAGGCGCCCGAACTGCCGGGTGGCTACCCGACCTGCTTCATCCTGGCCTACTTCCCGCCGCTGTGGCGTGCGGTGATGGACCCCCGGGTGCTGGCGGTTTATGGCGGCGACATCACCCGGGTCAACATCGATCCGACGAAGCGGGAGAAGATTCTCGCGCGTTATGCGACCAAGGCCACGGGCTAGCGGAGGGCTACGGCATGGCGCGCTATCAATGCCCCGGTTGTGACTACGTGTACGACGAGCAAACCGGTGACGAGCATGAAGGCTTCAAGCCGGGAACGCGGTGGGAGCTTCTGCCCGAGACCTGGGCCTGTCCGATGTGTGCGGTGCGCGACAAGATCGATTTCGTGAGGCTGGACGACGCTGCCGCCTGAGGGGGAGCGCCTTGAGGCTGTCGGAGTAGGGACGACCTATCCGATCAACCGCTCCAGTATCGGCCGCAGCGCTTCTGGATTCTCGACGTGGGCGTTGTGCCCCAGGCCGGACAGGACGACGGCATCGGGCTGAAGCGCACGCAGGGGGCCGGCCTGACACATCGGATCGTGTTCGCCCGCTGCGAGAAGGATCGAGGCACGCGAGGCCGCAAGCATTGCGGGCATGTCTGGTGCCCCAACCGCAAACGCGGCGGGGTCGAAGGCGACGCTCCATCCCCGTGCATCATGGACCAGGGCCGCGCCGGCCACGGCCTCCACAGCAATCATCCCGCTGAGGCCGGCCAGTTTGAGATGCCGCTCCGCCGCCTCGGCGCGTGTGGCGTACACCGGATTGGGCCTGGTCGAGAGCGACTTGGCGCGGGCGAGTTCTTCGTCCGTCCAGGCTAACTTGATGCCGATGGCACAAGCCGCATCGATCTTGACGCCGAACCTGCCGCTGGCCAGCGCAAGCGCCACCGCTCCACCGAGGGAATGGCCGAGCACGACGACTCTCGACGCGGCGGGCACGGCCGATGCGACTGCCGCAGCCAGCAGGTCGAAGGAGTAAGCGGGCAGGGCGGCCGATCCGCCATGGCCCGGAAAATCCACTGCGATCCAGCAACCCTGCCAGTGTTGGCCGAGCCACTTGTGCAGACCCGTCCAGACATCACTGGTGGCGCCGAGCCCGTGCAGCAGCAGGAGCACGGGTTCGCCTTTACCGTCCCGCTGGATCCGCAGCTTGCCGTTCATGTGTCGTTTCTCATGTTCGTGACCAGCGGATCGGCAGTCGTTTGACGCCGCGCTGAAAATTGGAGCGCAGGAATGCCGGCGTGCCGTCGTATTGGAGCCGGCCCATGCGGCCCAGCACCTCGGTGATGAGCGCGCGCATCTGCATGCGTGCGAGCTGCGCGCCGAGACAGAAATGCGGCCCCTGGCCGAACACCATGTGCGGATTGGGGTGACGGCGGATGTCCAGCCGATCCGGGTCGGCAAACACGCTCTCGTCGCGATTCGCCGAGATGAAAGACACCACGACCTTGTCGCCGGTACGCATCTCCACTCCGGCGAGCGTGCAGTCCCCGGTCGCGGTGCGACGGAAGCTCATCACTGGCGTCCACCAGCGCAGCAGTTCCTCGACCGCTTTGGGCAGCATCGCGGGATCGGCGCGTAACTCTTCCTGCACGGCCGGATTCTCGATCAACGCGATGCAGGCGCCGGGCAGTCCGTTGCGCAAGGTCTCGTTGCCGGCCACGGCGAACAGCCAGAACATGTTCTCGAACTCTTCCACCGACACCCGGCCGCCATCGTCGTCGATTTGTGCGAGCAGAATCGACATCACATCGTTTCCGGGCTTGCGACGCTTCTCTTCGGCCAGCAGGTGCGCGTAGGCGTAGAGATCGGGCATGCCTTCGCGCGTACGCGGGTCGGGCATCAGGCCGTCGGCGCCCTTGGGCCGCAGGCGCATCGCCTCGCGCGCCATCGGGGTTCCCGCGTCGAGATCGAACGCCGATGAGGAGGCGTAGTCCGGGTCCTGGTAACCGATCACGCGGTTCGACCAGTCGAACATCAGCATCCGGTCTTCGGCCGGCACGCCGAGAATGTCGGCCAGTGCCAGCAAGGGCAGGTCGGCGGCCACGTCCCTGGCGAAATCGCAGCGGCCGCTCGTCGCATCGCCGGTTGCGTGCGTCACGATGTTTCGCGCGTGCTCGCGAATGCGCTCGTCGAGTTGAGCGAGCGCACGCGAGGTGAAGGACTTGGCCAGCAGACGCCGCAGTCGCGTGTGCTCCGGCGGGTCCATGTTGAGCATCATGCGACGCACGAAGCGCAGTGCATCGGGCGTCGCCGGATCGCGGGTCTGCGTGCCGCCGAGCGCGGACGAGAACAGCGCGGGCTGGGTCATCACGGATTCGACGTCCGCATGCCGCAGCACCAGCCAGAAGCCGGAGCCCCCGGGCCAGCCGAGCAGGGGAGGCTCTTCAATCCAGACCACCGGCCGCTCGCTTCGCAAGCGCGCCAGGGTGCCGAAGGGCACGCCTTCTACATAGGTCGAGGGATCGAACACGAGCGCCGTGTCGGTCGCGGTCATGGATTTGCCACTCGCGCCGGAAGAACGGTGCCGATCGCTTCGCCGAAACCGATGCGCGGGCCACCGGCGCTTTCGCACCAGGCGCGCAGCACGACCGTGTCGCCGTCTTCCAGGAAGCGGCGCGATTCGGTGTCACCAACCTTGATGGCCTGGCGCCCGCCCTCAGTGAGTTCGAGCAGCGATCCCGATTCCGCCAGCATGGGCCCGGACTGCGTGCCCGTGCCGAGCAGATCGCCGGGACGCAGATTGCAGCCGTTGACGCTGTGATGGGTCACGAGCTGCGCGAGCGTCCAGTAGGAGTGGCGGAAGCTGCTGCGCGAGATCCTCGCCGGCGCCTGTCCGCGTTCGCGCATCGTCGCGGTCTGAATCACGGACTCGAGCTGGATGTCGATGGCCCCGTGTGCGTCGTTGTCGGCTGAGGATAGATACGGCATCGGTAGGGGGTCACCCTCCGCACGCGTGAAGGGCAGGCGGTAAGGCGCGAGTGCTTCCAGGCTTACGATCCAGGGTGAGATCGTGGTGGCGAAATTCTTGGCGAGGAACGGCCCGAGCGGCTGGTACTCCCAGGCCTGGATGTCGCGCGCCGACCAGTCGTTGAGCAGGCACAGGCCGAAGATGTTCGATTCGGCCCCTGCGATGTTCACGGCCTCGCCGAGTGCATTGCCGGCGCCGATGAACGCGCCCAGCTCCAGCTCGTAGTCGAGCCGCTGGCTCGGCCCGAACACAGGCACGGACCGATCCTTCGGCAGCGTTTGCCCGCAGGGTCGAAGAAAGTCTTGCGGGGATACACCGATCGAAGAACTGCGGCCGTGGTAGCCGATGGGCACCCACTTGTAGTTCGGCAACAGCGGCTGGTCCGGGCGGAACAATCGACCGACGCGCGTGGCGTGATGGATCGAGGCATAGAAATCCGTGTAGTCGCCGATCTGCGCGGGCAGGCCGAGTTCGGCATCACACTGTGCGACGAGGCAGGGACGCAGCTTCGTCTGTTCCGCCGCGTCCGCTCGCAGCGCTCGTGACAACGCGAGCCGCAGTGCCGACCAGGCCGGCGTCCTGAGCGCCATCAGCGCATTCAACGTGGATTGCGCCGCGGCTTGCAGGGCGACGAGTGCAGCCCCGCAGAACAGGCCGCTCCGCGCCGCGGCCGCGAGATCGAGAATCTGATCGCCAATCGCGACGCCGCCGCGCAACACTTCGCCGGAGTCCTTTCGACGGAACACGCCGAACGGCAGGTTCTGAATCGGAAAATCGCAGCCCGGTGTGTTGGCCGTCACCAGCCAGCTACGCAGCTCCGGGTCGTGGGTTTCGTTGAGCCTCGACATTCAGCGCTGCTCCGGCGTGAAATGCCTGGCCAAGCCCTGCCAGCAATGCGCGTAATCGGCCTGCAGCAAGGGACTCATCAGTGCCTGCCGTGTCGGTCGGATGACCGTGCGGCTCTCGAACATGAAGGCCATCGTGTCGTCGAGCCGTTCCGGTGTCCGGGTGTCGGCGCGACTGGCCTTCTCCCAGGTCGCGCCGTCGGGTCCGTGAGCGCTCATGCAGTTGTGCAGCGAGGCGCCGCCGGGGACGAAGCCCTCCGCTCTGGCGTCGTACCTGCCCTGAATCAGGCCCATGAACTCGCTGGCGACATTGCGGTGAAACCAGGGCGGCCGGAACGTGTTTTCCATCGCGACCCATCGCGGCGGAAAGAGGACGAAGTCGAGATCACCGACGCCGGCCGTGTCGCCGGGCGCATGCAGCACGAGGAAGATCGACGGGTCCGGATGATCGTAGGAGACCGAGCCAAGCACGTTGAAGCGGCGCAGGTCGTACCGGTAAGGCGCGTGCGTGCCGTGCCAGGCGACCACGTCGAGCGGCGAATGTGCGATGGGAGCGGCCCACAGCCGGCCAAGAAATTTGGCGACCAGTTGGCCGTGGATTTCGCGATCCTCGTACCACGCCACCGGCGTCTCGAAATCACGTGCATTCGCCAGCCCATTCGAACCGATGGGGCCGAGGTCCGGCAGACGCAGCGGTGCGCCGAAGTTTTCGCAGACGTAGCCGCGCGCCGCACCGTCGGGCAACTCGACGCGAAAGCGGAAGCCGCGCGGAATCACCGCGATCTGCTGCGGCTCCACCTCGAGCCATCCGAGTTCGGTCGCGAGCCGCAGGCGGCCCTGTTGTGGGACGATCAACAGCTCGCCGTCGGCGTTGTAGAAAAAGCGATCCTGCATCGAGCGCGTGGCCGCGAACAGGTGAACGGCGCAGCCGGTCTGCGTTTCGGGCGAGCCGTTGCCGCCCCAGGTGATCAGGCCATCGATGAAGTCCGTGGGTGCGTCCGGCAGCGGCAGTGGGTCCCAACGTAGCTGTGTCGGGGGCACCGGCTCGTCGAAAGTCGCGGTGATGAATTCGCTCGCCAGCGGCGCGAAAGCGCCATGCATCACCGACGGTCGGATGCGGTACAACCAGCTGCGCCGATTCGTATGGCGCGGTGCGGTGAAGGCCGTACCGGAAATCTGCTCGGCGTACAGGCCATAGGAGCAGCGCTGCGGCGAGTTTCGGCCGACGGGCAGCGCACCGGGCAGCGCCTCGCTGGCGAACTCGTTGGCAAAGCCGGTCTGGTAGCGAAGTTTCACGGCCGGCGCTTCAGTGGCGCCCATCCGGATTTCCTGCCGCGTGTTTCTTCGAGTTCATGTCGAGGCATCGTCCTGCAAGACGCTTGCAGCCGCAACCCGGAATGCCGTGCCGACAGGCCCCAGCGCGTGCGAATTGCACGCGCAGCCTCATCATATGCACGCAGCGACATGCATCGGGAGGGAACTGGCGAAGAGTGCCGGGTACAGGATGTTGCGGACACGCTGAGGCAGGTTCATGCCTATCGGCCTCGCCGCGAATCGAGGGGCTGGAGCACGCGCCCGGAGCCCTGCAGGACATGTTCGAGGGCAGGAACGTCGGCAAGACGGTCGGTAGCGCATCAGTTTGAATTCCAGAACCCCGTTCGTCCCGCGTAGCGCCGGCCCGTTCGTCCCGAGTAGCCGCGCAGCGGGCGTACCGAGGGAAGCGTCGCGTATCGAGGGCATGCCCGGCACCTCGATACGCGGCATTGCTGCGCAATGGCGCTACTCGGTGCGAACGGATTTCA
>JBQTIX010000077.1:0-30762 GCA_052387695.1 Panacagrimonas sp.
CCGGCGCCGGCATATCCCTGGTTGCCGCTTAAGGTGCTGTCGTCGAGCTGCAAGCCGCAGTTGTACAGGGACAGACCACCGCCGATGTTTGCGGTGTTGCCGCTGACGGTGCTTTTGGTCAGGGTCACCTCGGCATTGTTGCTGTAGATCCCGCCGCCGTCGCCACTGCTGGTGTTGCCGGAGACCGTGGAGTTGGTCAGGGTGGCGCGGGGGACGATCGTGGCGCCGAAGTAGCCGACGTTGTGAATCCCGCCGCCTCTGTCGCCCGCCGTGGTTCCCGCCGCAAACGCCGTGTTTCCCGACAGCGTGCTGTTGGTCAAGCTCACCGTGCCGTGGTTCAAGATACCGCCGCCGTTCATCGCAAAACCGCCGCTGACGGTCGTCTGTTGCAGGCTCAGGTCGCCTGTGGCCGCAACGTGAAAAAGGCGAAATTCCGGCGATCCGGCCTGCCGGGTGATGGTGCTGCCGTTACCCTGGATGGTGATGGCGCTGGTGATCGAGGGCAGGCCATTGGCTCCGTAGGTGATGTTGTTGACCGCGCTCAGGGCCTGCGTGCTGCTGGCGGGCAGCACGATGGTGTCGGCGTAGGGGGTGCCGCCCGTGCACGTGCCGATGGCGACGCCGGCGTTGGCGCCGTTGATGGCGTCGATCAAGGTGCAGCCGCCGCCCACCACGGTGAGGGTGCCGGCCAGGGCCGGCGTGGCCGGCAAGGCGAATAAACCGGACAGCGCCGCGGCGAGCGCGGTCCTGTGGAAGGTGGAGGTGGTGGAGGAAGCGGGTGAGGGTCGGCTTTTCATGACGGACTCCTGGGGCATTGGGTACAGCGGAACGTGAAGGGTGAAACGGCTTGAAAAGGCCAGGACGGGTGCTGAGAAAAGTAGTGCCAAATCATGGGCCCAACAGGCCGCCGAGAACGCCGAGCAGGGTTCCCACCGCACCGGGGATTACCGTGAAGCTCACGCCCAGCAATTCAACGACACCGTTGGCGGCCGTGACCGAGGTGAAGGTGTCGGACACGCCACCCACCGTCAGGACGGTGTTCATCCCGGTGTTGAAGGTGGAGGCCGAGGTGTGTCGCACGCACACGGTCTGGCCGTTGCTGATGGTGCCGGCCGCCGTGGTGAAGGTTCCGGTGCAGCCGATCGAGTAGCCGCCGCCGACAATCGAGATCGGGGTTGCGATCTCAATGCCGGTGATGGTCACCGCACCGGACGTGCGTACGCTGTTGCGCGGCACATTGGTCTGGTCCATGAAGGTGAAGGCATTGGGCGTGGTGTCCGCCACCCGCGTGGTGCTGGTGAAGATGTCGGAGATGCCGCCGATGATCAGCGTGGTGCTGGTTGCGGTGTTGAAACTCCCCGAGGCCGTGTGACGCACACAGACCGTCTGACCGCTGTTGATGGTGCTGGCGGCAGCGGTGAAGGTCGCGGTGCAGCCCACCGAATACGTCCCGCCGCTGACCGAGATTGCTGTCGGCGTGTTGATGCCGGCGATAGTGACGGCATTGGACGTCTGCACGCTATTGAGCGCCACGTTCGTCACGTCGGTGAAGGTGAACGAATCCGGCGTGGTATCGGTAGCCAAGGTGGTGCTGGTGTAGGTGTCGCTTACGCTCCCGATGGTGAGCGTGGTGTCGACGGCCGTGAGGAGAGTGGTCGAAGCGGTGTGCCGCACGCAGACCGTCTGGCCGGTGTTGATGGTGCTGGCGGCAGCGGTGAAGGTCGCAGTGCAACCAATCGAATACGTCCCGCCGACTACCGAGATTGACGCGCCGGTGTTGATGCCGCTGATGCTCACCGCGTTGCTGGTCTGCACGCTGCCGAGCGCCACGCCAGTCACGTCGGTGAAGCTGAAGTTGTTCGGCGTGATGTCTTCGTCATCGACAATCGTCAGCGTGTGGCTGTTCGGGTTGGCCAGCGTGGCGTTGCTCGGACTGCCGGCCGACACAAGGATGTTCTCGTTGGGCGACTCGAAGATGGTGTCGTTGACGATGCTCAGGCTGAAGCCACCGCTCAGATCGCCCGCGGCAATCGTCACGCTGCTGACGGCGGTGTTGTAGTCACCGGGCCGTGAGGCCGTGCCGCCGAAGCTCAGCGGCACCGTGACCGGCTTTCCGCTAGCACCCGAGAGCTGCAAGGACACCATGGCCGTGCCCGCGGCCTCAAGCACGTTCTGGCTGGACGCCGTAAACCGCACCGTCGGGGCGTTATCGTCGTCAACGATGGTGAGCGCGTGCTGCGGCCGGGTTCCCAAGCTGGCGTTGATGGGCGTGCTCAAGGTCAGCGTGACGAGCGGGTCGAACTCGTCCAGTGCATCATCGTCGATGGCCAGGGTGATACTGCCGGTCTGGCTGCCAGCCGCGATCACGACCGGGCTCGGGGTGTTCACCGTTGCGCCCCCGGCGCCCAGTGCGCCGCTGGCGGTGAACGGCACCGTGACCTGCAGGCTGGAAGGCGCCGACAGGCTGAAGCCCAAGGTGACCGTACCGGCGTCCTCGTTGATGCTGGACGCTGCCAGGTCGAACGACACCGTCGGCGCATCGTCGTTGTCCTGAATCGTCGCGGTGAAGCTGGACGGTGTTCCAGCCGTAGCGTTGGTCAGCGCACCCAGACTCAGCACGACGGTTTCGTCGTTCTCGTCGAGCGTGTCGTCCGTCACCTGGAACGAGATCGTCGCCTTGGTCGCACCGGCCGCAATCGTGACCGGGCTGGCGGTGAGGCCGCTGAAGTCCAGCGCAGCGGCGGTGCCGGTCCTGGCGAAGTTCACCGTCACGTCCTTGCTGCTGAGCGCCGACAGCTCCACGTCCACGCTCACCGTGCCCACGCCTTCCGAAACATTGCGCGAAGACTCGGAGAACGACACCGTCGGGGCATCGTCGTTGTCCTGAATGTTCGCGGTGAAACTGGACGGCGTTCCAGCGATAGCGTTGGTCAGCGCACCCAGACTCAGCACGACGGTTTCGTCGTCCTCGTCGATCATGTCGTCCGTGACCTGGAACGAGATCGTGGCCTTGTTCGCACCGGCTGCAATCGTGACCGGGCTGGCGGTGAGGCCGCTGAAGTCCAGCGCACCGGCGGTGCCGGTCATGGCGAAGTTCACCGTCACGTTCTTGCTGCTGAGCGCCGACAGCTCCACGTCCACGCTCACCGTGCCCACGCCTTCTGAAACGTCGCGCGAGAGCTGCGAGAACGACACCGTCGGAGCGTCGTCGTTGTCCTGAATCGTCGCGGTGTAGACCGGCTGTGCGCCAGCTGTGGCGTTGGTCAACGCACCCAGACTGAAGATCACCGTCTCGCTATCTTCATCCAGCGTGTCGTTGGTGATGCTGAGCACGATGTTCACCGCGGTCGAATTCGGCGGGAACACCAGCGGGCTGGAGGTCGTGCTGCTGAAGTCGGCCGCGGTGGCAGAACCGCTCACCACAAACGCGGCTCTGACTTCCAAGCTAGAGGCCGCGGACAGGCGCACCGGAATCATCACCGTGCCGGCGCTCTCGTTGTAGCTGGCACCGGCGGTGTCGAAGCTCACCGTGGGCGTGGCGTCGTCATCCACAATCGTGACGGTCTGCGTGAACGGCACCGTGAGGGTGGCATTGCCCGGCGTGAAGAGTTGCAGGCCGATCGTCTCGTTGTCCTCGTCGAGCCCGTCGTTGCTGATCGGAATACTCAGGTCGGCGAACGTCTGACCTGCGGGAATCGTCAGCGTGCTGTCCGCAGGCAGCGTGTAGTCCGCGCCATTGCTGGCGCTGCCGCCGGTCACGGACACCGTCACCGTCACGTCTTCACTTGAAGCCGCCGACAGCATCACGCGGGACTGCACCGTGCCGTCGTCCTCATCGACGCTCAGGCTGGCGCTGGCAAAGCTCACCGTGGGCGTGTCGTCGTTGTCCTGAATCGTCAGCGCGTGTGCGCCGGGGCTGCCGAGGCTGGCGTTGACCGGGCTGGTCAAGGCCAGGGTGACGAGTTCATCGGGTTCGTCCAGAGAATCATTGGTCACGGTCAGGCTCACTGTGGCCGTGGTGTTGCCGGAAACAATCGTGATCGGGCCGGTGCTGAGGCCGGAGTAGTCGGTTCCCGGCGCCGGTGTGCCGCTCACCGAGAAGCTCACGGCCTGGTAGCTCGGGTTGGACAGTTCCACCGCGAGGCTCACCGCGCCCACACCTTCGGACACGCTGCTGTTCGCCTGCACGAAGCGGACACTGGGCTGGGTGTCGTCGTTGCTGATGTTGCCCACGCCCTGGCCGTCGGCGATGGTGGTGCCCACCGCGTTGGAGAGGTTGACGAAGAAGCGCTCGTTCAGCTCGAACTTGGTGTCGGCATTGACCTGCACGGTGACGGTCTTCGAGAGATCACCGGGATTGAACGTGAGCGTGCCGCTGGCAGCGGCGTAGTCGGCATCGGCCACGGTCGCGGTGTCGTTGGCGGTGGCGTAGTTCACGGTCACGGTGCCCGCGGCGGCACTCGGCAGGCTCACGGTGAAGGTAAAGGCCGTGGTGCCGCCGCCGCTGCCTTCGGCCAGGGTCAGGTCGTTGATCGACAGCGCCGCGACGTCGTCGTTGAGGATGGTGGCAGTCGCTTCATTGCCGCTCACCGTCACCGGGTACAGGCGGTTGAGGAGGACCGAGGCCGAGTTGCTGCCGTTGTTGGCCGTCACGAGGTCGGGCCGGCCGTCGCCGTTGACGTCGGCGGCGGCGATGGAGGCCGGGGAATTGCCGGTGGCGAAGTCCGTCTTGGCGGCGAAGCTGGCGGTGGTGGCACCGGGCGCGGTGAGGTTGCGCAGCACCGAGATCTGGTTGGCCAGGACATTGGTGGTGGTGTGCCCCAGCGCGAGGTCGGGCCGGCCGTCGCCGTTGAAGTCGGCCGCGGTGACGCTTGAAGGAAAATTGCGGGCGGGGAATTGGGCCTGCGACGCGAAGCTGGCGGCGGCGTCGCCGGGCGCGGTGGTGTTGAGCAGCACCGAGGCGCTGAAGCCGAGAATATTGGCGACCGCAAGGTCGGGCCGGCCGTCGCCGTTGAGGTCTGCAGCGGCGACAGACTGGGGGGCGTCGCCCGCCCTGAAGTCGGACTGCGTCGCGAAGCTGGGGGTGGTCCCGCCGGGCGCGGTGGTATTGAGCAGGACCGAGACGTTGTCGGTGCCGAAATTCGCTGTCGCCAGGTCCGGCCGACCGTCCCCGTTGAAGTCGGCGATGGTGACGGAGCGGGCGTTGTTGAGCTCGCCGAAGTCAGTCTTCGTCGCAAAGCTGGGCGAGGCTGCCCCGGGCGCGGTGGTGTTGAGCAACACCGACGCGTTGCCGGCGGCTGTGCCGTTCGCCGTTACCAGGTCGGGGCGGCCGTCGCCGTTGAGATCGGCGGCGGTGACGGAAAAGGGGGCGTCGCCCGCGCCCAAGTCGGTCGTCGGCGCAAAGCCGGGCGTGGCGGCGCCGGGCGCGGTGATGTTCAGCAGCACGGAGACGTTGTCGCTGGTCCGGTTGGCCACCGCCAGATCCGGCCGACCATCGCCGTTGAAATCGGCGGCAGTGACGAAGATGGGTTCGTCGCCCACAGCAAAGTCGGTCCTGGCGGCGAAGCTGGCGGAGGCACCGGGCGCGGCGGTGTTGAGCCGCACCGACACCGTGTCGTCCGTGAAGTTAGCAACCGCCAGGTCCAACCGACCGTCGCCATTGAAGTCGGCGTGGGTGACGGATTGAACGCCATTGCCGATCCCGAAATCGGCCTTGGCCGCGAAGCTCACGCTGCTGGTGCCCACGAGCGTGGTGTTGAGCAGGACCGCGACGTTGTCGCTGCCGCCATTGGCCGTGACCAGGTCGATCAGGCCGTCGCCGTTGAGATCGCCCATCGCCACGGCGCCCGGTTGCGAGTCCACGCCCACGCCGAGGTTCGCGGCGAGCGCAACGCTCACCGTGTCGGCGCCGGGCGCAGTGGTGTTGAGCAGGACCGAGACGTCGGCGCTGTTCTCGTTCGCCACCGCCAGGTCTGGCCGGCCGTCGCCATTGAGGTCGCCCACCGACACGGAGCGCGCACGGCTGCCTACCGCGAATTTTGCGGCGGACCCAAAGCTCGCGTCGGTGGCGCCCGGCGCGGTCGCGTTGATGAGAACCGACACGTTGTTGCTGCCGGAGTTCGCCACCGCCAGGTCGTTGCGACCGTCGCCGTTGAGGTCGCCCAACGTCACGGAGGACGGACTCGTGCCTGCGTGAAAGGTCTCAAATGGCGTAAAGCTCGCGCTGTTCGCGCCGGGATCGGTGGTGTTGAGCAGCACCGAGACGGCATCGTCGCGAGACTTCGCCACGGCTAGGTCGTTGCGACCGTCGCCGTTGAGGTCGCCGATCGCGACGGAAACCGGAATAGAGCCCACATTGAAGCCCGAGTCGATCCCGAAGCTCGCGCCGCCGGCGCCGACTTCGGTGCGATTGAGCAGCACCGAAACCCGGTTGATGTCCCGGTTCGCGACCGCCAGGTCGCTGCGACCGTCGCCGTTGAGGTCGCCGATCGCCACGGAGGACGGACCCGCCACGGAGGACGGACCCAATTCCACGCTGATATTCGTGGCAGCTGCAAAGCTCGCGCTGGTCGCGCCCGGCGCGGTGGCGTTGAGCAGGAGCGAAATGTTGTTGCTGCCGAAGTTCGCCGTCGCCAGGTCGGGTCGGCCGTCGCCATTGATGTCGCCGACCGCCACAGACAGCGGAACATTGCCCACGCCGAAGTTCGCCGCAATCGCAAGGTTTGCGGGGCTGGCGCCCGGCGCGGTGGTGTTGAGCAGGACCGAGACGGTGTCGCCGGCGCGGTTCGCAACGGCCACGTCGAGCCGGCCGTCACCGTTGAAGTCGCCTACGACGCTGGAGTTCGGACTGCTGCCGGCTGCGCCGGCGGCAAACATGGACGCGGAACTAAAGTTCGGAGTGGGTCCTGCATTGGTGGCCGATAACAGGTGCACCAGGAAGCGCTCGTCCGGTTCGGTCTGGGTATCGCCGTTGACGCTCACCGGCAGGTTGAGCGTGGTGACGCCGGCCGGCAGCACCGCCGTGGCGGATTCGAGCTCCATGTAATCGGTCCCGGCCGTTGCCGGCGGCGTGCCGCCGTCGTTGGTGCGGTAGGTGAGGCCGATGTTCTGGCCGCTGTTGCCGGCGCGCGTCAGCGGCACGTTGAGCGTGGTGGTGCCGGCGTTGCCTTCCGGCACGCTGCCATTGCCGATGCTCACGGTCTGCGCCCAGGCGGAACAGACGGTCAGGGCCGCCAGGGTGGCGGTGGCCAGTGGACGCATCAGGCGCCGGATTCGGCGGAGATAAGTCGGGGTGGAATCCCTGGAAATGCGAGGCTGGTTCATGATCGTCTCCCGTTTGGTTCCTTGCCGCGTATTGCGTGCTGAACCCAGTGACCCGACCTTGTTCGAAAACCCTTCCGGAAATCCTCACAGAATCCTCACAAATTTTTTTCCGCAGCTCATCCTTATGAAAAGGCGCAACATTTAGGTCGGATCAAACCGAAGGCGGATTCGACGTGAGGCCCGGGCCATGAGAGCTTTTTCCGACCCGCGCATGTCGGATCCGCCCGCATGACGCAGCAGGCTTGAACCGACCCTTGCATCGTTGGCCGTAGCGTCATGTCGGGTTTCGACGGCAAACGACGTATGTACAGGTGAGTCTCATCACCCACCAGCCCAGGAGTACCCAGCAATGACCCACACCACTTTCAAGAGCGCGGGCGACTCTTACAAGATCACGATCAACCCCGCCCCGGCCGACGGCAAGAAATACCCCATGATCTTTCTGGTTCACGGGAACTTCGGTTTGAGCAGGGAATACGGAA
The DNA here is from genome assembly GCA_052387695.1 of Panacagrimonas sp. GTDB lineage: Bacteria > Pseudomonadota > Gammaproteobacteria > Nevskiales > Nevskiaceae > Panacagrimonas. The sequence goes on from JBQTIX010000077.1 coordinate 7,806, forward strand.
CTCAGATCAAGAGCTTTGCCGAAGACCTCGCCAAGCTCGATTACCTGACAGCGGTGCCTCAATACTATCTGGACGACAAACCTCATTTCTTCGACCAAGTCCCTCACGATCAAACGCTCGCCGACGCCATCACCGCTGTGGCCGCTCGCGCGGACGCTGACTCCACTCGGGTGGGTCTGATCGGCTTTTCCCTGGGCGCTGCCACTGCGATGGCTTACATCGCCATCCGGCCGGCGGGCGCGGTCAAGGTCCTCGCCGACTTCTTCGGTCCGCTCCCGGAGGCCATCACCGGTAAGGTTTCAAGGTTTCCTCCGACGATCATTCTTCACAACAAGCAAGACGAGATCGTGAAGATCAAGCATTCCGAAGAACTCGATCGACTCCTTCAGAAGGAGAAGATCGAGCACCAATTTGTCGGTCCTTACGACGAATATTGGAAAGGAGTCAATCACGCTTTCGAACCCGGCGGAGCCGCCGATACTGACTCTCGCTCGAAGACAAAGGCCTAGTTCCTCAAGCACCTTCCTCCAGTCGGCGAGTAGGCAAGTGAATGCCAGTGCGCGCTGCCGTTGGGCCACGATCTTTCTCGGCGCGATTCTCTCGGCCGCACCGGCGCGGTCGGTCCAACCCGACGCCGCGCCGCGGGTGGACCCGGCGGTGCTGCTGCGCATCCGCGACGCCGCGATGGCCTCGGACTGGACCTACCGACAGCTCGCGGAGATGACCGACAAGATCGGTCCGCGACCCAGCGGTTCGCCGGCCGCCGAAGCGGCCGTGGCACAACTCGCGCAGGCCATGCGGCGGGCCGGCGCAGAGGTCACGCTGCAGCCCGCGAAGGTCACGCATTGGGTCCGCGGCGAAGAGACCGCGAGCCTGATCGACTATGCCGGGCGACCCGAGGGCGTCACCCAGTCACTGCACCTGACCGCGCTGGGCAGTTCTTCCGCCACATCGGCGCAAGGGCTCGTCGCACCGCTGCTGGTGGTGCGGGATTTCAAGGAACTGCACGCGCGTGCCGCCGAGGTGAAGGGACGCATCGTCGTGTTCGAGAACCGCTTCGATCAGTTGCTTGCCGACAACGGCCACGCCGATACCGCCTATGAACAGGCCGGCGAATACCGTTTCGATGGCCCTTCGCGCGCGGCCGAACTCGGCGCGGCGGCCGCGCTGGTACGGTCGGTCGGCGGAGCCGACTACCGTCTTCCGCATACCGGAACAACGTTCTGGACGGAAGGCCAGGCGCCGATCCCCTGCGCCGCGCTGAGCGCCGAAGACGCGGATCTGATCAACCGGCTGGCCGCGCAAGGCCCGGTCCGCATGCGGCTCACGCTCACGCCGCGGACGCTGCCCGATGTCGAGAGTCACAACCTGCTGGCCGACCTGTCCGGCCGCGAGAAGCCGGACGAGGTGGTGATCGTCTCCGGCCACCTCGATTCCTGGGATTTGGGTACCGGCGCGATCGACGACGGCGGGCCGATGATGGCGGCGATGGGCGCGGTGGAACTGCTCAAGCGCCTGGGTCTCACGCCGCGGCGCACGCTGCGGGCGATAGGCTGGATGGATGAGGAGAACGGCCAGCAGCGTGGCGCCAAGGCGTACTTCGAATCGGTCAAGGGCCGGCTCGCCACGCAGGTGGCCGCGATCGAAAGCGACGCCGGCACCGGCCGGCCGCTGGGCATCGTCGCGGCGGTGAGTCCGGAGAGTCTCAAAACGCTCGAGCCCCTGATCGAAGTCCTGCGCCCGATTGGAGCTTCCAGGTTGGAGCGTCGCGAGCCAGACGACGAAGTGGGCTCCGACATCGGCCCGCTGCAAGCCGCCGGTGTCCCCGGATTCGCGCCACTGGTGGATACGCGGCACTACTTCGATTACCACCACACGGCTGCCGACACGCTCGACAAGGTCGATCCCGATGCGCTGCGCCGGCAGGTGGCGGTGATGGCGGTGCTCGCCTGGTACCTCGCCGAGATGCCGGAGCCGCTGCCGCGCGCGCCAGCGCAGGAAGCGACGAACGGGGAACAGGTGCCATAGTCATCGATCCAACCCGGCTCATCGCCTTCAGTGCCAGCTTTTTCCTGGTCGCGCTGTCGCCGGGCCTGTGCATGACCCTGGCGATGTCGCTGGGCATCAGCATCGGCGTGCGCCGCAGCTTGTGGATGATGGCCGGCGAACTCACCGGCATCGCCCTGGTCGGCGCCTCCGCGGTGCTTGGGGTGGCGGCCCTGCTGCTGAAGGCGCCCACCGTCTTTGCGGTTTTCAAATGGGTTGGCGCCGCTTACCTGCTCCATATGGGCTGGCAGACCTGGCGCGCCGAGCCGCCGCGGCCCGAGCCCTTGGCCGGCGATCACCGTCGCACCCGTTCCTCGCTGATCGTGCAGGGCTTCATCACCGCAGCGGCGAATCCCAAGGCCTGGGCTTTCTTCGTCGCGCTGCTGCCACCCTTTGTCGATCAGGGTCGTCTCTTGGCGCCGCAACTGCTGGCCCTGCTCTCGCTCATGCTGATCATCGAATTCACGTGCCTGCTGATCTATGCCCGCGGCGGGCAGGCGCTCAGCGAGCAATTGCACCGACACGGCAAGGCACGCTGGCTCAATTACATCGCGGGCAGTCAGATGATGGGGGTGGGGATCTGGTTGGCGCTGGGCTGAAATATTCGCTGCATTATCGATGCGGCCCTCAAATAGCGAGATTCGCGTTGATCGTCTGGTGGATGCGCTCCGCTTATCCACCCTACGCCGACCGCGGTTTGTAGGGTGGATAAGCGAAGCGCATCCACCGTTTTCCGCCCATCCAATCAAAACTGTTTGCGGGCTGCATCTATAGTGGGGTTGGCACATCGTTTCGTGCCCACGCGGACCGCCCCGAAGCCCCCGCGTGGGCAACGCAGGGAGCCGAGTTGCCCCCCTACGAAATGCTGAAACCGATGGGTGGGCACCCTGCTACGCAAGCTCTCGCACCGCGAGTGCGTGTAGCCGCTCCAGCAACCCGTTCCGATCTTCGTAGCTGAGGCCGCGAGTCGGAATCGCCTTGAGCATATGAAGCTCGATATGACCTGCGCGAGGGCGCCATTCGCCTTTTGGCATCACTTCGCGCCCGCCGCGAGTCACCATCGGGATGATGGTTGCCTGGCTGCGAATGGCCATCACGACGGGGCCCTTCTTGTACGGCTGGAGCTTGCCATCCGGGCTGCGTGCACCTTCGATGCTGATGATCCAGGTCTCGCCCTGCGCGAGGCGCATCGCTGCGCGCTCGACCGCGCGCTTGGCCTGGGCTTTCCATTGGCGAACGATCACGGTATCCCGCTGCAGCACCCTTGCCCAGCCAAGGAGCGGCAGGGCCGCATATTCGAGGTTGGTGATGCCGGAATGAGGCGGGAGTAGTAGCGGCAAGATGATGGCCTCGGCGAGGCTGGACTGGTTGAGCCAAACGTACAGGTGCGGTGGCGGCGCGGGCTCGTTCCCGTTGTCATCGCGCAGCGAGTACGTGATGCCGAAGATGCGGTATGTGTGGCGCGCCCAGATCCGGTAGATCGCCCGTGCAGCGCGGCGCGAGAATGGGCTGACGAGGAGTAAGGGCAGGAAGTGCGCCCAGGAGTTCACGAAGTTCGCGAGCCAACGCAGGACGCTGGGCCAGAAGGGTGGACGTCCCGGAGCGTTCACGGCGCAGTTGAGTGAGACATAAGGATCATCAGAATTGCTGGAATCGGGCCGCGTGGGCGGCCCGCAGGTGCCGCTGGCCGACGCCATGATCCTGTTCAATCCGGCGTTCGAGGCCGCCCGTATGCAGCATCTGTTCGAAACCGTCGGCGGCTTCCAGCGGCGCTACCCCAAGCTCACGATTTTTACCTCCAAGAGCGACGCGGCTACCGGCAGGGCCTTCCCGATTGCGCGCTTCATCAACACCCTGCTGCTCAGCTACAGAAACGATGTCGTCAACCCCTTGAAGCCCACCCAAACGCTGAGCCAGCGCACCGAAGACACCCGCACGATCGGGCATTTCGAGCCTTTTATCACCCACGATCTGGTCCGCGCTGGCGAACAACCCGGAAACCCCTGCCGGGTGAAATCCGCGCTCGTCTTTCCCACGCTCGCCACCGTGGAGGACGCACCCGAAAGCGAGCAAAAAGAAGTGCAGCAGCGCGCCATCGCGAACGTCGCCGACACGGCCCAGAGGACCATGGCCGAGGCCTATCAAGACCCAAAGACGAAGCTGCTGGAGTTTGGAAAAACCTGCCTCGTCATCAGGCCGGGGCTGGTGCGCAATCAGCACGCGGTTTTCAATGTGTCGATGGATGCCGATGTATGGGACGGGCACGGCATCGACCAGACTGAGGAACGCGCCGATATTTTTCTCGGTTTTTTGCAGAAATTCATCCCGTCTGCCGCCACCGGCTCGGCCGAGGCCGCCGAAGCGGGCGCACGCGATTTGCAGCGTCCCGCCGCCGATGCGGCGAGCCCCAATCGCGAGCCCCGATTCTGAGTCAGGCTTGCTCGACAAGTGACGATTCACGGCTTCAGTCTGGCCTGTGGTTGTTGCATATCTTGAGCAAGCCCTCGACCTCATCCGCAGCGGCACTCGCGCCGCTCGTGGATCGCAGGCGGGCTCCGATATCGGCCGCTGCGGCGCGGTGCGGGCCATCACCCAGCAGCGCGCGCACGGCATTCCGGATCTCCTCGGGGCGAGCAGTTTTCGACAGAACCCGCCCTGCGCCCGCAGCGGCAACCGCCCTACCGATCATCGGTTGGTCGAGTATCGGATGCATAGGGAGGATCAGCAGCGGTAGATCGTGCGCAAGCGCGCGCATGGTTGTCGAGTGTCCGCCGTGCCCAATCATCAGCGAGGCCGCGGGCATCACCTCGTCGTGCGCAAGGTACCGATGAAGCTCTACGTTCGCGGGTGCAGTCAGGGCGTCTGGATCGACGGCACCCGTGGTGACGATGGCATGGACCGGCAAGCCACCCAGCGCATCAAGGATCGCTTGCAACGTTGCCTCCTGGCCCTCGAAGAAGATCGTGCTGAGGCTCACCAGCACCAGCGATTTTTCTTCGCCGGTGCGAGGCCGGATCGGGGCCTGCACCACGCCCGTGTAGCGAACATTCGTCGGCAGTCGGCGCCTGCCGGCGGGGTCGAGCGCGCGGTCGGTCGCGACCAGGACGCGATCAGCGCTGTTCCACAAGCGGCCGGGACGCATGTCGCGTAAAGCTGCGACCACGCCGATCGGCCCGCGGCTCCAGCCGTGGGTGTGGTAGCGGTGAAACGTGTGCATCAGCACTGCGGTCGGCAGGCCCGCGCTCTGCGCGGCGCGTAGTGCGCCCAGGCTCATCGAATCCACGAGCGCGATATCGACCGGCTCCCGTGCGATCTCCGCGTGGACGTCGTCGCCGGCCTTGGGATCGGTGAACACCCCGAACAGGAACCTGAGCAGGAATCTCAATCCCGTTGCGGCTTCGCCCGGCGCCCAGGGGTGGGCGCGGGTGTAAGGGATGAATTCGAGCCCGGCGCGCGTCACCGCGTTGCGCTGCTGGGGGTGGCCCAGTACGCGAACCCGGTGCCCCCGGCTACGCAATTCCCCGGCGATGCCCAGCATAGGCGGGACGTTTCCGCCGCCGTCCCAGGTGATCGCGAGGATACGGGCCATATCAAACCGCCTTGAATAGCCGCGCCGCGAACGCCGCAATCTTGCCGAGCACGTCGCCGGTCTCGGGCAGAAACGCGAACAGCGGGAAGTCATGCACGGAGTCGTCGATGAACTCCGCCGTGACGTCCACGCCGGCCGCGCGCGCCCGTTCGGTGAGCTTCATCGCGTCCCCGATCAGCACCTCTTCAGTCGCTGCGGCGAGGAACAGCGGCGGGAAGCCGGTGAAGTCGCCATACACGGGGGATACGCGCGGGTCCTCGGGGTCGTGTGCCTGGCAATAGCAGCAGGCGAAGGTGGTCAGATTGATGCGGTTGGCGGCCGGGTCGTCCCCGGCGTAGCGGTTGATGGTCGGGCTGCCCAGCGTGAGATCGGCGAAGGGGCTGAACGCGATGACGCCAGCCGGGAGCGCCGCGCTTGTCTTGCGCAGCGCGAGTGCGGTGGCGATGGCGAGGCCCCCACCAGAAGACTCGCCGGAGAGAATGATCCGCTGCGGCGACACGCCGCTCGCGACCAATGCGTGATACGCGGCGAGTGCATCATCGAGTGCAGCGGGAAACGCGTGCTCCGGTGCGAGCCGGTAGTCGATGCTGATCGCGCGTCCGCCGACCGCCTGCGCCAGGCGTGAGATGAGCTCGAGCGAGCCGCGCGCCGATCCCATCACGTATCCGCCGCCGTGGAAGTGCAGCAGGGTCGGCGACGAAGCTGCGGCGGCGACACCGACCTCGAACGCGGTAACGCCGCCGAGTGTGCAGGCGCGGACCTCGACATCTTCGGCCAGCGGAAAGCTCGCGCTGAGAAAACGCTCGTAGCCCTCGCGTAATCCGATGTGCCCACGCGCGATGTCCTCGGCGGTGAACGCGCCTTTCCACAGCGCGTAGGCACGCTGCGCCTCGGGGCGGCGCATGCGCTTGCCCTCGCGTGCGGCGGCCAGGCCCAGCACTTCCTCGGCCGGCCGCTCGACCTGTTCGAGGATGTTGTGATCGAACAGCCAGCCGAAGCTGGTCTCGGCCAGCGGGTCGATGCGCATCGCGCCCTTCCAGCGGCCGTTGCGCGCGCGGATCTGCGCGGGGTCGGTCTCATGCACGAGCTTGACCATCGCCCGTGCGGCCGCCTGCACGCGCGTCACGCGCGGGCGCCGTCGTCGCTCGTATTCGACGAGCGCCGCAGGAACTCCATCGGCGCCGTGCCGTGCCAGACAGGTCGCGACCGTCCAGGCATCCTCCATCGCCTGGCAGGCGCCCTGGGCGAGGAAGGGCACCATCGCGTGCGCGGCGTCGCCGAGCAGAGTCACGCGGCCGGTCGTCCAGCACTCGATCGGGTCGTGGTAGTACATGCCGGTGATGAAGGCGCTGTCGATGGCCGACAGCATTGCGGCGACTCTCGGCTCCGCGCCGGCAAACGAACGCCGCATGTCTTCGACATCGCCGCTGTCGGTCCAGGATTCGCGATGCACTTCGTCGGCAGGCACCGAGCCGAGGAAGTTGAACAGTCGATACGGCCGCATCCAGTAGGTGATGACCGTGCGCCCCGGCCCGACCCAGTAGTGCCCGCGCTCGTCCAGCCCGAGGCCTTGCAGGCGATCACCCGGGATCATCGCGCGCCACATCAGGATGTTCGCGAACTGGGTCTTCTCCTGACCGCGCAGCGCGCGGCGCACCGCGGAGTGGATGCCGTCAGCGCCGATCACGGCATCGGCGCGCAGCGTCTCGCCTGAGGCCAGATGGACGCTTGCGCCGCTGGCATCCTGCTCGACGCCGACGCATTCCGCGCCGCGGCGGATCGTGCCTTCCGGCAGTCCACTCGACAGCACCGCGAGCAAATCCGGCCGGTAGACCTGGAACATCGGCGCGCCGTAGCGTTGCTCCATCGGCGCGCCGAGCGGGCTGGAGAACAGCGTCTCCCCGGATTTCATTTCGCGCCAGTCGTAGGACTGTGGACGCGACGCATGTTGGGCGACCGCCTCCTCCAATCCGAGCCGGCGCAGCACGAACACGCCGTTGGCGGCGATCTGCACGCCGGCGCCAATCTCGCGCAGCACCGGCATCTGCTCCAGCACGATCACGTCGATGCCGTGTGCGCGCAGCGCATGCGCTGTGGTGAGGCCGCCGATTCCGGCGCCGACGATGATGATCTGCATGTTGTCCTCAGCGAGCTTTTGCCAGCATGGCAGCGATGAAAGATGACCACACGGGGTCGGGTTCCCAGACGGAGGTCATCGGGGCAAATGCAGGCTCTACGGCCCAGCCCTGCTTCATGACCCGATAAAGCCCCAGGAAAGCGGTGACCCGCTTGTTCGCTGCACAGTGAACGAGAACCTTGCGGCCCTGATGAGCCGTCATCGCCTCAAAGAACAGCAACAATTCTGTTTCTGACGGTGCCTCGAACGGCACCGGGATGTGGACATACTCCATGCCGAGGGCCTGCACTGTGCCCGGCTCGTCTTTCAGGGAGTAGCTCGGGTTGTCGTGAAAGGCGAGATTGATGACAACCTGAAAGCCTTGATGCGCCGCTGAAGCCAACTGCTCTTCGGTAGGCTGCCCCGATGTGATCAGGCTGTCGTCCGCCTTGCGGAATTTGTACGCGTCTTCGATTTGCGACCTGTCCATTGACGCCTCCATCAAGGCGGCACGCGCATGCGCGGACCTACTGGTTCTCGGCAACGCGCTTCCACACGCGCTGGATTCGCCCATTTTCAGAGTAGCTCAGCCGGTCGCCAGCCAAGAGAAACTCCTGGTCCCCCGTATCAGAGCGGAGGCGAACTGCGCTGCCCTCGGAGACCACGGCGAAACCGCGCATGCCTTCCCAGGGTGGCTTGCGTGACACCGTGATGCCGGAAGCCTTTTGAACATACGCGGACGAGTCAACGTAGCTGTAGGCAAAGCGATGCAGATCCAGCGTATAGCTTCCGTACGAGACCACAGTCGTTTGCGTGGCCTCCTGCACCCTGTGGTGGAGCAACATGATCACGGCGCCGTTGAAGAGCACGAACCGCCCGTCAACCTGAGGAGGGTGAGCCACGCCCGCAGCGAGGTGCCACTCTTCCAGGGAATACACACCTTCAAGTTTCACCTTGACCCTCCTTCAAATATCACCTTGACCCTAAAGAGCTGGGAGCCACGCCGACAGCCTTACGCCGAATAGCCCTTCAGCTGAACGACTTGATCGGCGAGGTCCACAATCCCTATGGCCCACACCTGAAGAGCGTTGACCCAGGTGTAGTCCTTTGAAGACGTGGACAAGGTTACGTTCTCGCGGAGATCGGCGATGTTGCTACCTTCTCGCGGGAGGGCGACGCCATCGGCGTGAAGTGCAATCTTCTGACCATCGACCGTGGTTATCGCTGCATGAATGTGGAGTTCAATACGGCGGTCTGCGCGAATCCGCAAGTAATCAACTCCCGTGACTTGGCCTTTCAGCTTCGGTCCGCGTGATGCTCCCTCGAACGCGACATCGAACCTGGCGCCTTCAGGCGGTGGCGCGACTTTCCCTGCCATCAGAGGCTCGAGACTGACTCCGTATTCCGTCATGCCGGTGAACTTGACGGTGTACTCGTACAGCAGCTCCCCTACTTCAATCGTGCTCATGAATGCCCCCTTTGATATTGGTCGCAAGACGCCTAACTGGCGTTCGCCTTGGGCACCACCGCCAGCATCGGCGCTTCGTTGACGCTCAACTGGAAAACGTCCGGCCGGCTGTAGTGACCGGCGACATCGAAGTCGAATTTGCCGCGGCCGATGTCGTGCAGATCGAGGTCTGCGGTCAGGATGGTCTCGCCCTCGAAATGCGGGCCGGCCAGCACCTTGCCCAGCGGACTGATGATCGCGCTGCCACCGCGCATCAGCACCGCATCTGGCGAGTCGCCGAGCGACACGCGCACGGTGTCGGGGAAGTCCTTCTTGCGCAGAAACTGGCAGGCGGTCAGCACGAAGCAGCGCCCTTCGAGCGCGACGTGCTGCATCGTACCCAGCCAGGTGTCGCGGTCGTCGGCGGTGGGCGCGCAGTAGATCGCCACGTTCTTGGCGTACATCGCCATGCGCAGCATCGGCATGTAGTTCTCCCAGCAGATCACCGAGCCGATGCGGCCGTAGGGGCTGTCCACCGCCGGCAGGGTCGAGCCATCGCCGAAACCCCAGATCATCCGCTCCAGGGCGGTCGGCATCAGCTTGCGGTGCTTGCCGAGCAGGCGGCCGTCGGGGCCGAAGAACAACACCGTGCAGTAGCAGGTGCCGAGTTCGCGCTCGATCACACCGATCACCACGTAGCAGCCGTGTGCTGCCGCTGCCTCGCCGAGCCGCTGCGTCTGCGGACCTGGCACCTCGATCGCCGCATCGAGGTAGAGCCTGAATTCCTCACGCCCGACCGGGTCGCGAGCGCCGATCACGAGACCGTAATTGAGGCCCTTGGGGTATCCGGTAATGAACGCCTCGGGGAACAGAATCAGCTTCGCGCCGAGGGCGGCGGCCTCGCCGATCAAGCGGACCGCCTTGCCGATGCAGGCTTCGGTATCGAACGGCAGCGACCCCGCCTGTACGACAGCGGCGCGCAAGGTCGTCTCTTTCGTGATTGAAGTCATGGCGCCCCTCATGGGTATGGGTAAAAGCTCGGATACGTCCAGCAGCGCATAAGCTGCGCTATGCGCACGATGAACGCGGCGCTGGCGGATGCTCTGTGCGCGGCGCGCATGCTACGCACGACCATTTCGATAACCCCAGGCCTGCACAATCCTCGGTATGCTGACGACCGTTCGAGTGTCGCGCGCGAGTTCGTACAACTCCGCCACCAGCGTCTCGATCTCACCCGACGTCGCCAGGCCTTCCTGCACGACGGCGTCGGCGATGCTCTGCATCGTGACCGGATTCATCAGCTTGAACTCGCCTTCCAGGCCCGCGGGCTGGATCACGTTCATGCCGATCCTCTCCAGCCCGGCGTGCAGCAGCAGCACGGGAAGCCGTGGGCCAATGTTGGGGTCGCCGCCCCGGGCAAAAACCGCCGCCGAGTAGAGTTCGACGTAACGCAGGAGCGCCGCACTCTCCGGATACGAGAAGTAGCCGGTGGAATCGATATCCTCCACCACGACCATGCCGCCGGGCTTCACCGCGTCGCGCATCCGGGCGATGCATGCAGCAGGATCGCTCAGGTGGGTCAGGAGGAAACGGGCATACACCAGGTCGAACTCGGCGCTGCCCAGGGAAGCGCCCGCATCGCCCTTGCGATATTCGATGTTCGTGACCCCCTGATCACTGGCCTCGCCCCGGGCCAGTTCCAGCTTGACCTCGTCGATATCGGTACCGACCGCGTGGCCCCGAGGCGCGACGACTTGGGCGATGTCGAGCGTGACGCCGCCAGCGCCGCATCCCACGTCGAGGCAGGTCGCGTCGCCCGGAACGCGAAGGCGCTCGAGCAATGCCAGGGTCGTGGGGCGCAGCACCCGGCACAGCAACTGGAGGCGTTCCCGTCCTTCGACGCCGCCGCGAATCACGTAGTGGTCCAGGCTCATATCTCATCTCCTCGTGGCGAGCATTTCATCGAACGACCGCTGCGATCAGGCGCTCGACCGTGTTCGGCGTCAGGCCATCGCTGCGTCCGGCGAAATAGCGCTCATGCTGCGCGTCGCGACTGAGGTCCTCGGCGACTTGCAGTCCGCAGCCCTCGACGAGCGCTTGCATCTCGGCCGGCGCGAAGGAGCTCTGTGCGCCCTCGCCGGATTCGGCGGCAACCGACGCGAAGATGTCCCAGAATTTCTTGCCGTTACCGTCCAGAAACGCCGGGGTGACGCCGTACGTCGCGACGATTTCCGAGCCCGCTGCGCCTGCAGCAACGGTGCGCAGCAAGGTCTGGATCGCGTCCGTCGTCAGATAGATCAGCACGCCGAGACAGGAGTAGAACGTACATTGCGAGGCGTCGAAACCGACAGCGTCCAGCCCCTCACGCAGGCTAGTCGTCTCGAAGTCGATGGGCGTGAAAATGTGCCGGTCGCTGAGCGGCAGCGCCAGCGTCTGCACCCGCTCGCGCTTGACCGCCTGCGAGGCGGGGTGGTCGATCTCGAACACGCGCAAGGCGTGGAGCAGATCGGGGCGTCGCCACGCGAACGAATCCAGCCCCGCACCGAGAATCACGAACTGTGTGTAGTGTCCCGCCGCCAGCCGTTCCTCCACATAGCGGGCACGGCAGCACATGGTGCCGATCAGTTCCTCGAAGATCGTCTCGCCAAACAGCGCGAGCAGTTGCGCATGGATCTGTGGCCATCCGGGTCCGACCAGCGGCAGCGCGTAAGGGTCGTCGAAGACCCAGGGTGGCGCGTGCAGTTGCCGGTGTTGCCCGCGCAGGATGGCGGTGAACATCGCGGTGCGGCTGGCTCGATTCGATTCCATCGGGACTCTCCTGCGGCTTTCTCGTCACCGGATCCGAGGCATTCGGGTCCTGGTACGGATGAATACGCAAATCGCAGCCGGAACCGGACATCGGGATGCAGCAGAAGTAGCCCGGACGCAATCTTGGGCTTTTACCTTCGGTCGCAAACTAAAGCGTCCCGAATTTTATCCGGGCTACGCGCTGTCATGATGTCACCCGTGCATGGTCAGGCCGCCGGACACGCTGATCACCTGGCCGGTAATGAAGTTGGCGTCGTCGCTGGCGAGGAAGGCGACCAGCCCCGGGATGTCCTCGGGCTGGCCGAGACGCCCGAGCGGGATGGCGCGCTTGAGGCCGTCGTAGATCTTCTGGCCGTACTCGCCTTCGCCGGCGAACGAACGCAGCAGCGCCGTGTCGGTGGGGCCGGGGCAGACGACGTTGACGCGCACGTCCTTGCGCGCGGTCTCGCGCGCCAGCGTCTTGCTGAAGGCGATGATCCCGCCCTTGCACGCCGAGTACACGGACTCGCCCGACGAGCCGACGCGCCCGGCATCGGATGCGATGTTGATGATTTTGCCGCCGCCCGCTTCGATCATCAGCGGCACAACCGCGTGCTGCAGATTCAGTGGGCCTCGCAGGTTGATCGCGATGACCTTGTCCCAGAATTCCGGCGTGGTCTTGGTAAAGGGCATCGCGATGTCCCAACCCGCGTTGTTGACCAGGATGTCGATGCGGCCACGCTCGGTGTGAACCTGCTTGATGGTTGCCGTCACGGCGGCATAGTCGGTGATGTCCAGCGGCCGCAGCGTCAACTGGCTGCCGAACTCCTGCAACGCGTCCGCCAGCTCATCCAGCCCCTTGGCGTTCAGGTCGAGCCCGACGACGTGCGAGCCTTCCTCGCAGAAGCGGCGCACCAGCGCACGGCCGATGCCGCCGGCGGCGCCGGTGATGACGGCCACCTTGTCTTTCAATCCACGCACGTCTATCGCTCCTGGTTGCGGTTGATGGGCTTCAGGCGCGGCGCGAGGCGATCACCTCGGCGGCGTGCGCGCGCAGCTTGAACTTCTGCAGCTTGCCGGTGGCGGTCCGGACGATGGGTTCGAAGATCACGTGGCGCGGCGACTTGAATCCGGCCAGGCGCGCGCGGCAGAACTTGACGATGTCGTCCTGTGTCAGTGTGCCGACCGCGTCCGGTTTGAGCTCGACGACGGCGCAGGCCACCTCGCCCCACTTCTCGTCGGGCACGGCGACAACCGCGACGTTGAGCACGGCCGGGTGGGTGTAGAGGACTTCTTCGACCTCGAGCGACGAGACGTTCTCGCCGCCGGAGATGATGATGTCCTTGGATCGGTCCTTGATCTCGATGTAGCCGTTGCCGTGGACGATGGCGAGGTCGCCACTGTGGTGCCAGCCGCCTGCGAAGGCCTCTCGTGTGGCATCGGGGTTCTTCAAGTAACCCTTCATGCCCAGGTTGCCTCGGAACAGCACCTCGCCGATTGTCTTGCCGTCGCGCGGCACGGGCTGGTAGGTGTGCGGGTCGGCCACGACCATCTCGTCGGCCACCGCGGTACGCGCGCCCTGGCGCCCCATCTCAGCCAGCCGCGCATCGGGCGGCAGCGCATCCCACGATTCCTGCGGCACGCAGGTGGTGTTGACACCATGCTGCTCGGTCATGCCGTAGACGTGCAGCACCGTGAAGCCGAGATCCTGGGTTGCCTTGATGATCGGCGCGGGCGGCGAGGCGCCCGCGCAGGCGATGGTGATCGGGCGAGTCGGCGCGGTCCAGTTGTCGGGCTTGGCTGCGGTCAGCGAGCCGAGCACGGCGGGTGCGCCGCAGAAATAGGTCACGCCGTGGCGCTCGATCGCGGCGTAGATGTCCTCGACGACGACCTTGCGCAGGCAGACGTGCGTACCGCCGCCGACGGCCATCGCCCATGCGTAGCACCAGCCGTTGCAGTGGAACAGCGGGAGCGTCCACAGATAGACCGGAATGCTGCCATTGCTCAGGCCCGCGTAGATGGCCGTACCCAGCGCGTTGAGGTACGCGCCGCGGTGGTGGTAGACGACGCCCTTCGGATTGCCGGTGGTGCCCGACGTGTAGTTCAGCGCGATCGCGTCCCACTCGTCCGCCGGATATCGCAACGCGACATCGGCCGGGGCGTTCTTCAGGAAGTCCTCGTAGTCGAGCGTGCCGACCGCAGCGGCGTCCGCAACGTCGTCTCCACGAATGTCGATCACGTCGATCTGCAGACCCGACAGCTCGATCGCCTCGCGCGCTGCGTCTGCGAACATTTGGTCGACCATCAGCAGGCGCGTCTCCGAATGCTGCAGGACGAAGGCCATCGCCGTCGGCTCGAGCCGGACGTTGATGCAGTTCAGCACCGCACCGGCCAGCGGCACGCCGAACTGCGCCTCGAGCATGGCCGGAATGTTCGACGCGATGATGGTCACCGTGTCGCCGCGCTCGATGCCGGCACCCATCAGGCCGCGGGCGAGGCGCCGGCAGCGGTCCGCATACTCGGCCCAGGTGTAGCGCCGGTCACCATGAATGACTGCGGTTCGATCGGGGAACACATCGGCGGCGCGGTCCAGGAAGCGCAACGGCGTCATCGCCTGGAAATTGGCCGCGCACTTGTCGAAACCGGTGTCGTATTTGTTCGGCATCGTTGTCTCCGCAAAGAGGTTGTCGGCGTTCAAAGGGCTACGCTCGCTTCACTACCCGCGCGCCCGCCCACTCGCGCAGCACGAACTTCTGAATCTTGCCGCTCGCGGTCATCGGCATGGCATCGAGCAGCTCCAGCCGCTCCGGCCAGAACGTGCGCGAAACCTGCCGCTCGCGCAGAAACGCGGTCAGCGATTCGAGCGTCGGTGCAGTACCGGCCTTGGCCACGACGAACACGCAGCCCAGCTCGCCGAGGCGCTCGTCGGGCGTGCCGACGATGGCGACCTGCGCCACGTCCGGGTGCTGGTAGAGCAGACCTTCGATCTCCACCACCGGCACGTTCTCGCCGCCGCGGATGATCATGTCCTTGGTGCGGCCGGTGATGCGGATGTAACCGTTCGCGTGCATGCGCGCGAG
Source organism: Panacagrimonas sp. (assembly GCA_052387695.1). Classification (GTDB taxonomy): domain Bacteria; phylum Pseudomonadota; class Gammaproteobacteria; order Nevskiales; family Nevskiaceae; genus Panacagrimonas. The sequence continues at coordinate 22,871 of JBQTIX010000077.1, forward strand.
GTCGCCGGTGTCGAGCCAGCCCTGCTCGTCCACCATGTACAGGGCGGGACGTTCGAGATAGCCCACGCACAGGCTCGCGCCGCGCACCATCAGGCGGCCCTGTTCGCCGCGCGCAAGCTCACGGCCGCTGTCGTCCACCACCTTGACCGCCGTGTGCGGCAGCGGCGTGCCATCGGACTCGGACGCGCGTTCCGGCGGCTCTCCGGCAAGCAGGGTGGTTGGCGCCAGACACTCGGTCATGCCCCAGACCGGGATGATTTCGCAGCTCATGCGTTCGCGCGCCCTGGTCGCCAGTGCGGGCGGAATCGGCGCCCCGCCGCTGACGAAATAGCGCAGCGAGATGAAGTCATCCTGCGCAGCCGGCGGCAGACCCGCGAGGTCGGCGAGAAACGGTGTCGCGCCCATCACGATTGCGGCGCGCTCGCTGCGGATCAGGTCGGCGGCGACCTGCGGCGCCCACAGGTCCTGCAACACGGCGGTGCCGCCCAGCGTGAACGGCGCCAGCAAGCCATATAGATAACCGAGCCCGTGCGCCAAGGGCGTGGGGCACATGAACACGTCGTGCTCGCCCAGGCGCAGGCGCTCGATGAACGGCAGCATGTGCGAGTACAGGGTGTTCGAGGTGTGCATCACGCCCTTGGGTTCGCCGGTGGTGCCGGAGGTGTACAGCAGTAGCGATACTTCGTCCGGTTCCAGCGCAGCCGGTCCTTGCAGCGGCGGGTGCCCGAGCAGGCGCTCCTCGAACGACACCGCACCCTGACCGCCGATGGCGGACACGTGCCGGAGCGTCGGCAGCTCCGCTTGCAGTTCCAGCGCCATCGCCAGGTACGCGTGGTTGCGGAACTGCGTCGGTACGACGAAGACCTTTGCCTGCGCCAGCCCGAGCATGAAGCGCAGCTCGCGCTGGCGCAGGATCGGCATCAGCGGGTTGGCGACGGCGCCGACGAGACCGCAGGCCAAGGTCAGCACATGGAACTCGGCGTGGTTGGGAAGCTGAAACGCCACCACGTCGCCGCGCTCCACGCCGAGCGCGCGCAGACCGGCGGCGACCCGACGCGAGAGCAAGTCGAGTTCGCCGTAGCTGAGCCGCGTCACTCTGCCGGTCTCGGCCTCGTGCGCGACGATGGCGGGCTTGTCGTGATGGCGCGAGACGTTGCGGTCGAACAGCGTGTTCAGCACCGTCTGCGGCCAGGCGCCGGATTCGATCATCTCGCGGCAGCGGGCCTCGGCGATCTTGGCTGCCCGGTTGCGATCGCGTGGACTGATCATGATGAACTTCTCCAAAGCTCCGCCGGAATCGGACCCGAGCGTTCGGGTCCTGGTACTGATGAATACGCAAACCGCGGCCGGAACCCGACATGCGCTCCCGCTCACGCGAGCTTTCCGCGGCGCCGGTGCTGGTGGACGTGGTCAGGGCAGCCCGTAGCCTGGATTGAGCAGACAGCAATATCCGGGATCGTGTTTTCCGAACGAACAACTCCCGGAGTTCGGGGATGAAGCCGCTTTTGACTTATCACGGGTCAACACAACGTCGATCCGCGACGGGGCCAGACCGCAAACCATGCGATGGTGACTACACCGGCCCGCTTGCACCGGGCGGACGAACCTCGCACACGAGAGAGAGCCCGGCCGGATCGCTCCGGCCAGGCCAGGTCAGCAGCGCTTGCGGCGCAATCGAATCAGTCGTCGTTGGTGATGGTGCCGACCCCCCGGCCATCCGCCAGGCTCGCGTTGACGGGCGCACCCAGATTCAACCGAAAGGTCTCGTTGCGTTCTCGCGCTCGATCACCCTTGACCGTGATGGCCACGGGAAGGGTGGTCGTGCCGGGTGCAAAGCTCAGCGTCCCGGACCTGGAGGTGTAGTCGCCAGGCTGGATCGCGGTGCCGTTGGTGGTCGCGTATCTCACGGTCACCGTCTGACTGGAGGCCGTGGACAGCATCACGGTGAAGACAGCCCGCACGGTGCGGCCGACGCCGCCTTCGGTGACGGCGACGTCGTTGATGCGGATCGCGGGCCGGGTCGGGGCGAGGTCGTCGTCGGCAATGGTGACGATGGCGTCCTTCATGATCCTTGCGTTGGCCGAGGGGTTGCTGAGATGCACGGTAAAGGTTTCGTTGGGTTCCAGATCGGTATCGCCGAGTATTCTCAACTCCAGGGTTTTCCGTGTTTCCCCGGGCGCGAAGTTCAGCGTGCCGCCGTCGAACACGAAGTCCACACCGGCCACCGCGGTGCCGTCACCGGTGTCGACGAGGTAGTCGACGGTGACCGGCGCCGTGGCCGGCGCCGACAGGTCTACGGCCACGGTAAAGAACGTGGCGAACGAATCTCCCTCGGGGAACGTGGCGTCCACGCCGCTGATGCCAAGCTGATCCGCTAACCGCTCGATGCTGTCCGTCGCGACAGGACTGGGCGCGTGGGATTGGCTACGTACCTGAGCGGCCACGGTCTTGGGGCCGGGACCGCCGGGTAGCGTGACCAGCTTGCTTGACGCGAACGGCAACCAGGCTTCGTCGTCGATGACCCCGTCGACGGCGATGCGCATATCGGCTATTCCGCCTGCACCAACGGTCGGTGTGCTCAGGGTCAGCTCCACTCCTGCGTCCGGCGTGGTCGCTGCGCCGCCATCGATACTCACTTGCACGGTCGGCACCGTGCTGGCGGTATCGCGATACAGCGTGTAGCTGCCGGAGCCGCTCCGGCTGGTGACCACAAGGCCGATGCGTTGACTGCTGGTCGGAACAAACGTCAGCGCCTCGGCACCGCCCGGTCCTGCCGCGCTCGCGCCACGGCCGGGGAATCGCGCCTCGACCGGCGCGGAGACATTGAACAGCTCCAGATCCTGACCGTTGTGCGGCACCACGCGGAACCATTCCTGGCGGAATGCCAGGGTGGTGGTATCGGCGATGCTCACCAGGTCGGTGGGAGCGAAGCTGCGGGTGAGCACGTGCGAAAAGATCGCTCCCGGCCCCACCTGCTCGATGCTGTAGCGACTTAAATCGGTGCCGCCGCCGGGGTGGGTCACCAGTGGGAACACGAAGTCGCCGCTGCGCGAGGCCAGCGCGACGAAGTCGATGACATTCACGCCCCCCGCGCTGGTCGCCAGCGGCGCGGTGAAGTTGAAGCTGTCGTACAAGGTGAGCCCTAGATCCAGCCCGGTCGAGGGTCGGGTGGCCAGCACCGAGTAACCCCCTGTCGCGGTCTGCCAGCTGTACTCGTGGGCGTTGGGTCGCGGCAGCCGGTGATTGCGCTCGGCGCCGTTGAGCAGATTCTCGTTGGCGATGAACATGGCGTAAAGGGGACGGATGCGCGGAGTCACGCGGCCGCCGGGCACGCCGGCGTCGTTGACCGGCTTCCCGGTGGATTTGAGGAACAGCTCGATGGCGTCCACGCTGTTGTCGACGCGATCCTTGTACAGCGCGATCGCGCCGGCGACGTGTGGTGCCGCCATGGAGGTGCCGTCGGCGAAGGCAAAAGCACCGTTGGGCACCGAGGTCGAAGACCGTGTGCCAACCCCCGGCGCAAGCAGATCGAGGATGTTCGCGCTGTTGGAAAATGCGGCGACGTTGTCTGCAGCGTCGGTCGCACCGACGCTGATCACCGACGAGATGCAAGCCGGGGCTTCGATATGGTGCGCAAGGCCGTCGTTGCCGGAAGACGCCACCGTGGCGATACCCGCAGCACGCAGATTGTCGACCGCGAGCTTCCTTATATCGGTGTCACAGTGCGTGTCGAACTCGCCACTGCCCAGGCTCAGGTTCACGGCCGCGATGGCGCGGAAGAAACGCCGGCTGTGCACGTAGTCCAGTGCCATCATGACATCGGCCCTGGAGGTCAAGGGGCAGGGCGCGGGTCGATCTCCGCAAGCCGCCGCCGAGGTCTCCTGATGAAAAACGCGGATCGGCATCAGCGTCGCGCCGCGAGCCACGCCATCGAAGACCCCGCCCCCGCTCCCGGTGGCCGCGAACATGCCCGGATAGTTGAGGCCCGTTGCGATGCCGCTGACGTGGCTGCCATGAAAGCAGTCATTGGACCAGGTGCAAGCCGCCGCCGCGCCAGCACCGGTCTGCGTCGTTGCGCCGTTCGGGCAGTCCGAGCGATTGGAGAAGCAGGCCTCGTCGACGAAGCCGCGCAGGAACGGGTGTCCGCGATCGATGCCGGTATCGGCCACCGCGACGGTCCAGCCGGCGCCTTCGAAGTCACGATCGAACACATCAGCGACGCCGATCAGCGGCACCGAAACCTCCAGATGCGGGTGTTCATCAGCGTCGGGCTCGATGCGAGCGATCTGCGGCAAGTGCAGCAGCGTCTCGAGCGCTCGCTCGCTCGCAATGAGCGCCAGGGCCGGCACGCCGGCGTAGCGATGGGTGACCACGGCGTCGCTGCCGGCGAGTGCATCCATCACTTGCTGCTGCAAGCGTGCGATGCCGCTGCGTTGGGCTTCGGCCGCGACCGTCCCATGCAGACCTTCCGGAGTGAAGCGCTGGGCCAGGGTGATGATGACGCGGTAGCGGCCATCTTCGGTCTGCGTCGCTTGTGCAATCACCGTCGCGAGGTCATCGCGCGTGGGTCGCATGGCGCTGAAGTCGGTGGTCTTGAGCAGCGGATCGGCGCGCAGCGCCTCGATCGAGGGCTGCGGCGTGAATGCTGGTACGGCTCGCGCGCGCCTCGTCAGTTTGAGCGGCGGCGGTGCGAACGGCGTTTGCGCGGAGGGCTCGATCTCCACCCGACGTGGCGCGCCGGGTGCGGCCGGGTCCGAAGCCTTGCGCACGTGATCGGCCGCGAAGGGGGCGCTCATCATCAGGGTCAGAACGCCCGCTGCGAACGCGCAGCGGGAACCGTGAACGGAGTGACGCAGGATCAGCTTCATGAGGATTCGTCCGATGGATGACCGGAATCGGGCCCGAGTCATTCGGGCCCTTGCATCGAGACGTACGCAAACCCTTGCCGAAACCCGACATACAGATGCTCGCAAACCCGACTTGTCGGCTGCCCTGCGCCGAGGGATCGCATTGGGAACTTGCGAGATTGCGACCCCTCGTACTTGTGGCAGCTTGCCGCCGACGACACTCCGCACGCGGCGCATCCACTGCTATCCACGCTTGAAAGCGAGGTAAGAATTCCAATGAGCGCGATCACCATCGGGGTCAGCGAACAACTCCTCTCCGCCAAACGGGCGATGTCGCAGCGCTGGCTGCGCGCCGGAGGGGCGACCAAGGCAGCGCTGACCGTTTCGGCGTTTTCCGTCGCTTCCGTACGAGCAGGTGCGCGGCGTCAGATCTGCGCAGTGGGCGTCGGCACAAAGGCTTCCACGGACTCCTCCTCGGGCCAGCCCTGTGTTCGGTTCTACGTGACGCGCAAGTTGCCGCTGTCGATGCCGCCGCTCTCCGCCCGCCTGCCCACCATAGTGTCGACGAACAGGCCTACCCAGGAAGCGTTGCAGGGCGCCAAGCTGGCCCTGAGCGAGATGCTTCTGGGACGCTTGGGCGTGCATGGCGTGGGTCTGCATCTGCGCGATGGAGCGGTTGTGCTCTATCACCACAGCGACCGTGACGAAACCGTGAGGCTTGCTGCAGCCGAAGTCGTGCATGGCGAAGTGGACGTCCAACTGGTTCGTGAGGCCAAGCCGCGTCTGACTCGCTCCGGCGGCTCCGCCTGATCGACAACCGGACCGCTGGACGGCGCGCAAAAAGCCCGTAGGCTGAATTGAGCTTGCGAACCCCGGCATCGCGCCACGCCCGCTGGGATTCGCTTCGCTTTCCACAACGCGCTACCGCGCGCTCATCTCCCCAGAGGGCCCGGGGAAGGCGGGCGGTTGAGGGCCCGCGGATGTCGGGTCCGTCCGCATGAAGCCGCGGGCTTGAGCGGTTTGCCGCCCTTTTACCCAGCCGCCACTCGATCTACAGAAAAACCGCGCGCATTCAGCCGATCCGATGTCGGGTTTCTGCGGCGGTTTACGTATTGATCGGTGCACGGGTCCGAATCTCTCCGGTTCGGTTCCGGTTCTTTCCGCGCGTGGAGAAACGCGATGGCCACGACACCCTCTCGCAGCTTTTTTTAGGACACCGACATGAACGTAACCGATGTGTGCAGCGCCAGCCGACGCAATCCCCGCGCCCTGATGTCCGAGGCGGACCGCGCAGCCGTGGAGACCCTGATGCGGCGGTCGCGCGACGAGGCGGAGCGCCGCGTCGCCCAACTTGCGGATCGCCGGCGGCTCGACCTGACACGCGCGCTGAACGCCGCGACGCAGAAACTGTTCGCGAGCAACCCGGATTTTCCGGAGATCGGGAAGAAGCTGATGGACCGGTTCAAGCCAGACCTCGACGACCTGAAGGTGACCGGTCGGGCCTTCGACGAAGAAGTGTTCCGACTGCCGGCGCGTCGCGGGGTGATCGACCTCATTACTCCGGGGGACAGCTATAGCGAGACGCGCGAGCGGCTGCGGCTGCTCGACAAGCTGGGTGTGACCCCCGCCGCGTTCGGGAACCCGCCGTTTGCCGGCGAGCTCTGGTGGGGCGAGACGAAGAGTTTCTGGAGCGGACACGGTCTCGTCGTCGATATCAACGAGGACCCGCCCCGGATCTGGGGGTGTATCGATTATGACGGCGACCCACTGCTGAGCGGTGGCATCGGCTTTTCGATGTTTTTCTTCCTGACGCCCGACCGGTTTCCCGTGTTCCGCACCCGCAGCTTCGAGATCCGGCCGCTGGTGCAGATCTCCGGCTCGGCCTCGGCCTGGACCGGGATCTACCACCCTATCTGGCACGCCGACGACAAGTGGAGCAAGTGCTGGCAGACCCTGCGGATGACGGCGACGCTGAGCAGCGGCGAGCCGCTCGACAGTGTGACGCTCGGCTCCAACCTGTTCTTCCTGGAGAACGAGTATCCGTTCGGGCAGAGCAATGCCAGCCTGACGACGACGTGGCAGCCGGTCCTGCGCTTCGGCGCCGATCTGGCCGACCTGCGCGCTCGCGGCGTGTCGATCGTGCTGGAGGCGGCGTTCCGCTACGACTATCAGTTGGAGGGCGACGACTCGCTCCTCTGCCTCGGAAGCGGGTCGGGAGGCCCCGGACCCGACGATGCAGTGAGCTTCCGCATGGTCCCCGGCAGCGTCCTGGTCGTCTGAAGCTCAGTGGTCGGGTCCTACCGCGAACAGCACGCGGGCTTGACCCGACCTACGACCTGCGCGGAATCGTTCGGTCGCGATAGCGCGATGAGTAGCCGAGAGCCGGCCTGCGCACTCATCCCGTCAGACCGTGGCCCGACTCAGCAGACACGGCGCGACGCCCATGGACCCTGTTATACCGACTTGCTGGTGCACAACCCCGCACTTCTCGCAACGCTCAAGGAATGTCTGCACGGGGCCGATCCGGCTCGTAGGTCGGTTCAAGCCGAAGGCGGAACCGACGCTGCGTGCGCCCGACGAAGGGCGCCCGTCGGGTCCGCCCGCGAACAGCACGCGGGCTTGACCCGACCTACCCATGAATTCAGAGCCTCGGCGAATCTACCGAGGGCTAACAAGGACATTCCTGAAAAAGCGCGGCCCATGCATTCCACCATGGTCGTTTTCAATTTCCGCCCAAGCGTCACCATCCGTTCACTGAAGCTGATCGCGGTCTCGAAATCCGCGCGAAACGGGTGGGTCATCCACAGGAGCCGTGGCGCGTGACGCCGCCGTGCTTCATGACCAGCCTATCTGCCATGCCCCGGGCGTCGCGTAGATTTTTTCGCGAGCGATGTCGGGTTTGCGGAGGCCTTGACGTTCTAGGGTCTGTTGACATTAGGCCAACCAGACGAAGCTGGCAGCGAGTTGGATGAAGGCTTTGAAGCGTGCGGCGAGTTTTTCGTATCGGGTGGCGATTCTGCGGAATTGTTTGATGCGACAGAAGAA
>JBQTIX010000078.1:0-89428 GCA_052387695.1 Panacagrimonas sp.
TGAGCGAATCGCGCCCGTCGCCGCCCAGCAGCTCGTCATTGCCCGCCTCGCCCTGGAGATTGTCCACTCCCTGGTTGCCGAGAATCCGGTCGTTGCCGTTGCCGCCCTTGATGGTGTCGTCACCAGGGCCGCCACAGATCCAGTCGTTGCCGCCGCGACCGTTGATCGTGTCCTTGCCGCCCAGTCCGTCCATCACGTCGGCGCCGTTGGTGCCGTTGAGCGTGTCGTTGTTCAGGGTGCCGCGGATGGTGACGGCGCGGCCTTCGCAGCGACCCAGCGGGGAGTCGTCGCAGGCGTCGCCGATACCGTCCTCGTCGGTGTCGAGCTGATCGGTGTTGGGCGTCATCGGACAGTTGTCCATCGCGTCCGGAATGCCGTCGTTGTCGGCGTCGTCACCCATCGCCCCTTCCAGCTCGAAGGCGCCGATGTCACAGACCGCGTCGCCATCACCATCGCCGTCCTGCGGACGCGCCACGCCGCGCTGATCCTTCCCGGCGGGGCAGAACTCAACCAGGCCCAGGTTTGCCACCCTGCCGGGGACCGCCGACTCGAAGCTGTCGATCGCCGGGCTCCCCGTCAGCAGCGCGTGCGTGAACGTCGGCCCGTCGTTGTCGGCCAGCGGGCCGAGCATGGGGTTGGCGACGTTGATCGTGTCGGTGGCATCGTCGAAGTTGCTGGCGAAGTTGCCGTCTCCAATCAGGTTGTTGCCTCCGGTGATGAACGTTCCGCCGTAACCGCCGTAGTCGTCGATGTCGGTCGAACTATTGCCGGCGATGATGGATGCGGTGATGTCCAGATCATCGTCGAGGTCCGCCGCCACCCCGCCTCCGTGCGCGTCCGGCGCCGTGTTGGCGGTGATGGTGGTGTTGGCGATGGAGACCCTGCCGATCGCAATCAGGCCACCGCCATCCCTGCTGGCGCTATTGCCCGAAATCGTGCTGCTGCCGATCGTCACGCTGCCGAAGGCATTCACGCCGCCGCCGTAATTCCCACGGTTGCCCGAAACCGTGCTGCCGGTGACGGTCGTGATACTGCTGCTCCCCCGCGTTCCAATACCGCCGCCGTAGAACGCGCTGTTGCCCGAGACGGTGCTGTCGGTCACGAACAGGGTGCTGGATAAGTTGTAGATGCCGCCGCCGTCATTCCCCGTGCTGTTGCCCGAGACGGTGCTTTCGTTCAGCTCCAGTAAGCCACCCCCGTAGACCGCCAGACCGCCGCCGTCGCTGCCGCTCACGCTGCCCCCGCTGACGGTGCTCTGCCGCAGGCTGAGGTTGCCGCCCTCGACGACCACGAAGATGCGGAACGCAGCCGACGACGGATCACGCAGGATGGTACTGCCATTACCCTCGATGACGATCTCGCTGTTGATCTCCGGCAGGCCGCTGGGGCCGTACAGGGCCGTGAAATCGTAAACCGCCGTCAGTGTCTGGGTGCTGTTGGCGGGCAGGACGATGGTGTCCAGGCCCGCCGCACCGGCGGTGCACCCGCCCACGGCGCTGTTGGTATTGGCCGAAAGGATCGAATTGACCAGCGTGCAACTGCCGACGACGTTGATGGTCGCCGCCTCGGTGGACAGGCTGGGCAGGATGAACAGTCCGGCCGCGGCCAGCGCGAAAAGATTACGTCGCGCATCAAGTGACTTGCGCTGTTGCTGCACGCGCAGGGAAGGTCCGATTGCCTTGGATTTCACGTGTGTTTCTCCGGTCCGGGGCTGCCAATGGTTGATTGTGGTTGGGGCATCGGAGGCTTAGCGGGGTACTCCCACGCACCCGGCCGAAGCATCCTCCCAATGTGCGACGTTCGCAATATCAATATCGATCCGGAGGATTTCTGCAAAGGGGCGCCGTCGGTCACGGGTCGGTTGTAGGTCGGTTGTAGGTCGGTTCAAGCCGAAGGCGGAACCGACACTGCGCGCCCTTCAATGACGGGCGCGCGTCGGCTCCGCCCGCGAAAAGCTGCGGGCTTGAGCCGACCTGCGCTTCTACGGTTCACCAACACCCGTTGCCCGTCCTTCTGAACTTGTGGTACTCAAACTCCAACGACCCCCCGGATCACCCCACTATGCCCGCCTGGGTTCTGTCCTCGTGAGCCTCCCAACCTCGACGGCCGGATCGCTGTTCGACGCGGTGCGGCAAGGCGCCCTACGCGATCCGGCCGCGCCCGCCTTCATCCTGCCCGAACGGCTGATCACGCATCGGCAATGGTGGGGGCAGATCTGCGCCACGACGCTCCAACTGCATCGGGCCGGCATCGGTCCGGGCCAGCGTATTGGCGTGAGTCTGGGAGGCTCGCCCCGCCATTGCGCGGTGCTGGTCGCGCTGTCGCGTCTGGGTGCGGTGTCGGTTCCGCTCGACATCCGGCGCACGGCGGCCGAGACCACGGCGATTGCCGCGCGCTTCGGCGTGCAGCGGGTGATCTCGGAAGTGCCGGAGTCCGACACCGCCGGCCTGCCGATCCTGGTGCTGGCCCGTGAGGCGCTGGATGATCCCGGTGCTTCCGAATCCGATCTCACGGACGCGCGCGTCGGGTTCGTGCCGGATCGACGCACGCCGCTGCGCATCGCGCTCACCTCCGGCACCACCGGCGAGCCGCAGGGCGTGCTGCACAGCCACGGCGAGCTGCTGGATCGAACCGAGCGCACGCTGTGGGGATGCGATGGGGCGACCCGGCTGCTGCCACCCGCCAACCCGGGCCTGACCATCGCCTTCATCTTCACGATGGGCGTGCTTGGCCGCGGCGGCGCCGTGGTGATCTCGCGCAGTCACCGCTATTCCGATCAGATCGCGGTCATCCGGCAGCAGGCCGTCACGCATTGGCTGATCTCGCCGTCCGCGGCCGCGGAGCTGTGTGGCGTGCTGCCGCCGGAGCTTCCCGCCTTCCCCAGCCTGCGTCATCTGCGCATCGTCGGCGCGATGCCCTCGGAGGCGCTGCTGCACACGCTGTTCACGCGCTTTTCACCCAACGTCTTCATTCCCTACGGCCTGACCGAGCTGGGTGTGATTTCCCTCGCGACGCCGGAGACGCTGGCGCAGTCGCCGACTTCGGCCGGTCGCGTGCAGGACTGCGCCGAGGTGCAGGTGCTCGACGGGCAGGGCCACCCGGTGCCGCACGGTGTCAGCGGCGAACTGCGGGTTCGCGCCCGGCCGATGCCGACCGGTTACGAGAACGATCCCGACGCCAGCGCCCGGCGCTTCCGCGACGGCTGGTTCCACCCCGGCGATCTCGGGCGCCTGTCCGCAGACGGCCTGCTGTATATCGAGGGCCGGATCGACGACGTGATCAATCTGGGCGGGCGCAAGATCCTGCCGGGACACATCGAGCGCGTGCTGCTGCGTCATCCCGATATCCGCGACGCGGTCGTCTTCGCCTACCAGCTTGCGCAGGGCCCGCCGCGGCTGGGCGCCGCGCTGCTGCTGCATACGGAACGGGCATCGCCCCGCCTGACGGCGCGCTTCGGCGCCGAGCTGGGCCGCCTGGAACCCCACAATTATTTCGTGCTCAAGGAGTTTCCACGCAACGCCAGCGGCAAGGTGCTGCGCGCCCAGTTCCCGGCCATCGCGCGCCGGCTTCTGGACGCGCGCGGCGCGGCGTCGAAACACCCGTGAGCGCGATGCGCGATGCCCTCGGCGCGCCCGCCGCCGGTCGCGATCTGATCGGCGTGCTGCCCGGCGAGGGCATCGGGCCCGAGGTCATAGCGGTCGCGCTCGAAGTGCTGGAGACCTTGAGCGCTGCCACCGGCCGTCGCTTCGACATCCGCCACGGCGGCGCCATCGGCAAGGAATCGATCCGTCTCAACGGCGCCGCACTGAGCGAAGAGACGGTGGCCTTCTGCGACGCGATCTTCACCGAGGGCGGCGCGCTGCTCTGCGGCCCTGGCAGCGAGCGCTTCGTCTACGAGCTGCGCCGCCGCTTCGACCTGTTCGCAAAATTCACCCCCTTGCAACCCCTGCCCTGCCTGCGCGAACGGGGGCCGCTGCGTGCCGAGCGGCTCGATGGCGTCGATATCCTGGCGGTACGCGAGAACGTCGGCGGCCTCTACTTCGGCGAATGGGGCCGCAAGGGTGAGAGTGCATTCCACCGCTTCGACTACAGCGTGCAGCAGGTCGATCGCATTCTCGCGCTGGCCCTGCGCCTGGCGGAGCGTCGCAGCGGTCGTCTCTGCCTGGCGGTGAAGCGCGAAGGCGTGCCGTCGATCTCGCAGCTGTGGCTGGAGCGCCTCGAACACTGTTCGCGCGACCCGGCAGTGCATTGCGAAGTGCTGGACATCGACAACGCGGCCTACCAGTTGATCGCCGATCCGCGGCGCTTCGACGTGCTGGTGTCGTCCAACATGTTCGGCGACCTGCTGGCCGACACCGGCTCGGCCCTGCTGGGCTCGCGCGGGCTGTCCTATTCCGGAAATTTCGGGCCGCAGGGCCGGGCCTGCTACCAGACCGGCCACGGCGCCGCCTGGGATCTGGCCGGGCGTGACATGGCCAACCCGGTCGGCCAGGTGCTGTCGCTGGCGCTGATGCTGGAGGTCAGCTTTGGCTGGAGCGTCGGCGCCGAAGCGGTGCGCGCCGCCGTCGCCCGGGTATTCGGCCGTGGCCTGCGCACGGCGGACATTGCCGAGCCGCACGTGACGGCATTGAGCACGCGCGAACTCGGCGCGCAGCTGTGCCAGGCCCTTGGCTCACCCGTCATCGACTGATGCGCACGGGTCTGCTGCTGATCGATCTGCAACGCGACTACCTCGATCGTCCGGGCCTCGTGCCGCCCGAGTCGGAGCTGGTGCCAAGGGTCGCCGAATTGATGGCGCTGTTCCGCCAGCACGGCCTGCCGGTGTTTCACGTCATCACCCGCGTGGCCACCGACGGAACCAACCGCATGCCGCACTGGCGCGATGCGGACCACTGGGCCTGTGTCGAAGGAACACCCGGTGGGCAGCCCCCGCCCGAGCTTGCGCCGGCACCCGGTGAAGCGGTGTATGCAAAGCCCTTCTTCAGCGCGTTCGACAGTCCGGAACTCGTCGCCGCCCTGAGCGACCAGCGCATCGGGCGTGTGGTGATCGCTGGCATCTACACGCATTCCTGCGTGCGTGAAACCGCCCTCGCCGCCTACGCGCACGGCCTGCGAGTCCTGGTCGCCAGCGAGGCCATCGCTTCCACCGATCCGCTGCACGCGCGGCTGACGCTGGATTATCTGCAGGACCGCGGTGCGCCTGGCCGCAGCCTTCCGCAAATCCGCGAGTTGCTCGCACCGGGCGCCTGCCCGACCGCGCGCCGCACCTGGATTCATCGCAATCCGGCTCGCTGGGATGAGGTCCTGGGCGAGGTGCCGCTGGCCGATGCGGCCGAGGTCGAGGCGGTCGTTCGGGACGCGGAAAAGCATTCGATCGACTGGCAGCGCCTCACTCACGAAAACCGTGCAGAACGACTGCGGCGCTGGCTGCCGGCACTGATGCAGCGTCGCGAGCGTCTGATCGAGCTGCTCGTGTTGGAAGTCGGCAAGCCCCTGGTCGATGCCCGAGCCGAATTCGATTACACGCTCGCACTGCTGCGTCATACGCTCTCGACACTCGAAACGTCGCAACGTCGGCTCCGCCCGCGAACAGCACGCGGGCTTGAGCCGACCTACGGTTCACTCGAAGAAGCGTCGATCCGTCGCGGGGTAGGTCGGCTCAAGCGCAGCGGAGCCGACGCGCGGCACAGCCCGTCGGCTCCGCGCTTCACGCTTGAGCGGACCCACGCCCAGCCAGAGGTGCTCGCAACCGAAAAATGCTTCGAGACGCGTCGGCGTCCGCTCGGCGTGGTTGGCCTGATCACACCCTTCAATAATCCGCTGGCGATTCCGGTAGGCAAGCTCGCACCCGCGCTGGCCTGGGGCAACAGGGCGGTGTGGAAGCCCGCTCTGGCGGCGCCGCGACTGTCCGCACTACTCCTCGAATCGCTGGCCGAAGCGGGCCTGGACGGCGCGGTGAGATTGATCCTCGGCGACGCTGACACCGGGCGCGCGCTCGTCGCCGCCCGTGGGATCGCCGCGATCAGCTTCACCGGCTCGATCGCGGCCGGGCGCGAGGCGAGCGCGATCTGCGCGCTGCACGGCAGGCCCTTGCAGGCGGAACTGGGCGGCAACAACGCGGTGCTGGTGCTGGCCGACGCCGATCCGGTGGCCGTCGCGCGCCAACTCGCGCCGGCGGTATTCGGTTACGCGGGGCAACGCTGCACCGCGCCGCGCCGGCTGATCGTCGCCTCCAACATCCAGCCGGCGTTCGAAACCGCCCTGGTCGAGGCTGTGAAAGCTCTCGGGCTCGGCCAACCGGCCGACGAGTCGGTCCGTATCGGTCCGCTGATCTCGCGGGCGGCGCAGGCGCGACTCGTTGCCATGACCGCCGGCGCGCTCGCCGGCGGTGCGCGCAAGCTGTGCGGCGGCAGGATTCCACCCGGCATGGAGCAAGGTTGCTGGTTTGCGCCCACCCTGATCGCCGATCCCGACCCAGCCAGCCCGGTGGTCCGCATCGAGAGCTTCGGCCCGCTGGCCGTGATCCTGCCTGCACGCGATCTGGATCACGCGCTGCACCTCTGCAACGGGGTGTCGCAGGGGCTGGTCGCGAGCCTGTACAGCGAGGACCCCGCGAGTCAGCAGCAATTCCTGGAGCAGGCGCAGGCCGGCATCCTGGCGCTCAACCACGCACCGGTGCGGATTGCTCCCGAGGCTCCGTTCGCCGCCTGGAAGGCTTCGGGTATCGGCCCGCCGGAACATGGTCGCTGGGACCTGGAGTTCTACACCCGGCCGCAGGCGGTCTACCGATCTTGACTCCGCCGCCGCGCCCGCCGCTGGTCTCGGTGCTGGTGCCCTGTTTCAACGGCGCGCCGATGCTGGAACAGTGTCTGCGCAGCGTGGCGGGACAAACCCACCGCCCGATCGAACTGATCTTCGTCGACAACAATTCAAAGGATGCTTCGTGCCAGATCGCCCGCGACTTTGCCAGGCACGCAGATTTTCCCGTTCAGATCCTGAGTTGTGTCGAGCAGGGTCAGATGCATGCCCTGAATCTTGCTTATCGGCACGCGCAGGGACAGTACGTCCAGTGGCTCGATTCTGACGACGCGCTGCATCCGGGCAAGCTCGCCACGCAGGTCGCGATGCTCGAACGCGCGGGGAACATCGATATCGCGTACGGAAGCTGGCACTGGAAGTTCTGGCGCGACGGCGTCCCGTTTCACTCGGTCCACTTCGCCGACGGGCCGAGGGAGGATGGGCTGCTGGCCCTGCTGGCCGACGACTGGCGACCGCCGCACAGTTATCTGATCAGGCGCCCGGCCGCGGAGAGGCTCTATCGGAGCGGGGCCTGGGACCCCGAGGTCACGCAGGCCCAGGACCGCTATTTTTTTACCTGCGGCGCGCTGGCCGGCCTGGTCTTTTCCTGGGTCGCGGACGCCGACGCCTATTACAACAACTGGTCGGCCGGACAGTCCACGCGCACGCGCACCGCGCAGGATGAGGCACGAGAGCTCAAGCGTCTGTTCGGAAAACTGCAAAGGAAGGCGGAGCGTCCCGGACTGAAACTGAACCCCGGGCACCGCTGGCTCCTGGCGCAGTCGCGAGACTTGTTCCGGCCGAACCCCGACGTCGCGACGGACGCGCTCGAAGGAGGGTTTGCAATCGTCGCCAGTCTCGTCCGGCGGCAGACCCGCGCCCGCTCGCTGGAGCACTGGTCGCGTTTTATCGTGCGATCGCTCTGGCACGCGGCCGGCGTACATGGCAGCGGCGCCCCGCTGCCGCTGCCGACGAGACTGGCCCTGACCCGCCAGCTGCTCGACCTGGATCCCGGCCCGTTTCTGCGGGACGGCCGTGAGCTGGAGGCGCTTCGCCATGACGGACTTCCGGTGCCTGCGCCGGTCCTCGTGCCTGAGACGATCCAGGTGCGCCGGATGCTGGACGGGCTGGTGAATCTGGGACTGCTGGTCGCGGTGGAGTGAGAGGCTGTGAAAAATTCGGTGGTGGGTCAGTTTGAAACCCGTTCGCGCCGAGTAGCGCCATTGCGTAGCAATGCCGCGTATCGAGGTGCCGGGCATGCCCGATACGCGACGCTTCCCTCGATACGCCCGCTGCGCGGCTACTCGGGACGAACGGGGTTCTGGAATTCAAACTGACCCACTAGCGGAATTCTTCTCCGCCGCATCGGCGACCACCGAGACGATGCCGGTCCGATCGCCGCCCCGATGGCGGTCGGCAAAACGGGCTGCAGACGCATGCAAACGGAGGTCTTCGATGAGCCGGGCCAGCAGACCGGGAAAATCGGCATCCTCCGGTGCAGTCACCGTCAGCGCCGCACCCAGACCCTGGGCGCGGCGCGCGACCAGCATGCGTTCGAGA
The DNA here is from genome assembly GCA_052387695.1 of Panacagrimonas sp. Classification (GTDB taxonomy): domain Bacteria; phylum Pseudomonadota; class Gammaproteobacteria; order Nevskiales; family Nevskiaceae; genus Panacagrimonas. The sequence goes on from JBQTIX010000078.1 coordinate 8,359, forward strand.
TTGTCCGGCAGCAGAAGGCCGGGCTTGCCGGCCAGCAGCATTTCCGTGACGGTGCCGTGGGCCGCGTAATTGATGAACGCATCGCAACTCGCCGCGACCTCGCGCATCAGCACGGGGCGATCGACGATCGCCAGATTGGGCCTCGCATACTGCGCGAGCTGGGCCGGCGCCAGATCGGCAATCCGCACCAGCACGTGGGCCCTGGAATGCTGTAAGGCGTCGAGCACGCGCGGCAGCGCCTTGGAGGGACGCAGGTAGGCGAACAGGCGAGGCGCGCGCGGCTCCGGCCAGACCGGGCGCGCGCCGTGCGAAAAATCCGGCAGGCCGATCCGCGGTTCGGAGCGCGCCACGCTGTAGTGATCGAGTTCCGCGTAGCCCGTCACCAGATTGGGCACGCCACCGAAAATCTGCTGCAAGTTGTCGAGCGCAGGCAGCTTGAGACGCAGCAGCGCCGCATTGACGACACCCAGCACCGTCTGTTCGTTGCGTCGCAGAACCATGCCGTCCGGCGCCGCCGCGTGCTCATAAGCGGGATAGGGCGCGAGCACCGGCGGGACGGTGAAGCCGGTACCGAAATTGACTCGCGGCAAGTCCAGCGTGCGCGCCGCCAGCAAGGCCGTCGGCGCATGGTCCACGTAGACCCGGTCGCACTTGAGGCCGAGCATCAGGGTTCTCCAGGCGCGGATGCGCCCGGCCAGGCCCACCGCGTCGTCGAAACCGCAGTTGTGCAGAAGGCTCGCGTAGGACACTTGCTGACCGACCGGATTGCGACCCTTGCCGACCCTGACCGGCGCCTGGAACACCGCCCCCAGGCCCGGATCGATCAGGGACTCGGCCGACTCCAGTTCGCGCACTGCAAAACTGACGCGCTGCCCGCGCGCGACCAGATGCTGCGCGAGCAGCCGCAGCGGGGCGATGTGGCCCAAATTGGCGCCGAGTTCCCAGGCGAGCAGGGCGTGGGACATCAGCGGTCGGCGGCCCGACGATCCTCGTCGCCGGTCAAAGGCTGTACTCGATGCCGAAGAAGAAGCGCGGATCCCGGTTCCCTTTTTCGGTCGTCGATTTCATGGTGGGCACCATTGCTCCGGGACCCATCGTGCCGCTGCCAGTCGGGGTAATCACGTCCCCGCTCGGCAGCCAATTCACCGCAAAAATAAGTCCCGCGTTGCCTACTTCACACGGCGGCGTAATGGCGCCCTGTACGTACAAGGGCACTTCGATGTGCCCGAAATATCGATCCGGTCCATTCTCCGCAGAAAGTGAACGGCCGACGCCCGCCTGAGCCAGCGCGACGACGGCCACGATGGCCCCAAATCTTGTCATTGCGATCTCCCAGGACATTTCTTGCATCCCCGGATCGAAGCTACCGCAGGTCTGCTTGCGAGACAATGCGCAGCGCGCTGGAATCGGGAGGATGGTTTTGTCACCGATGGTCCGCCCTGCCCCGAATCCACCCCGATGGAGTCCCGACATGCCCCCAAACCTCACCCTGAAACCGCTGTTCACTCTGGACCTGAGCGCCGCCAGCGGCCTTGTGACGCGTGACGAGGTCGCCTGGGTCGTCGCGGACGACCGGCTGGCGCTCGATTCCTATCGACTCCGGGACGGTGCGAGACTACCGCCCGTCCCGCTGCTGCACGGCGCGGCGGACGAGGCGATTCGCAAGAAGAAAAAGCCCGACCTCGAAGCCCTGATGGACCTGTCCGACGGCCGGCTGCTAGCACTCGGCTCGGGTTCGAGGCCCAATCGGGAACGTGCCTTCCTCGTGGAGGGATCGCAGGTCGAGGTGCTGGACCTGTCCGCACTCTACGAGCGGCTGCGCGCGGAAATCGGGAGCCTGAACATCGAGGGCGCGGTTCGGGACGGGCGACACCTGCTGCTCTCGCACCGCGGTCTGGTTGGGGCGAGTTGCATCATCAGACTCGATGCGGAGATGTGCCTGCGCGCGTCGGATCGGGCCTGGCCGGCGTCGACACTGATCGACATCACGCGCGTGGAGCTGGGCTCGCTGGACGGTGTGCCACTGTCGCTGACCGATCTGGCCCTCAGCCCCGGTGGCGTCCTGCACTACCTCGCCGCCGCGGAGAACACCGACGATGCATATCTCGACGGCCACTGTGCCGGCAGCGTCATCGGTTATCTTGAACCGGATTTCCTTCGGGCCCGGCATCTGGGGCGCTTGCGCCCGGACGTGAAGGCCGAGGGCCTGGCGTGGGCGAAGCGGGAACGCGGCCACGATCATTGGCTGGCCGTGACGGATGCGGACGACCGCGATCTCAAGGCGACGATGTACGGATTCTGGACTCCCGTCGTATCGCCCTGAGGAAGGTCTGCCCAGGCTCGATCCGGCTCGCAGGTCGGCTCAAGCCGAAAGCGGAACCGACACCGCCCGCCCTCAACGAAAGGCGACCGTCGGGTCCGTCCGCGAACAGCACGCGGGCTTGACCCGACCTACCGTGAATTCAGACCTGTGCAGAGAATTCCTGACGCCGCCCAGGCTCCTGCTCCATCAGCGCGAGTCGCGCCGACCCTCATACCGTTCGCGAAGCTCCTGCTTCTTTTTCTCGCACTCTTTCGGGTGCTCGTCGCAATAAGCCTTCAGCTTTTCGCGGCGTTCACCGGCCTCCTCCCGGAGTTCCTCACACTCTTTCGGGTTCTCGGCGCAGTACTCGCGCCGCTCTTCGCTGCGCTCCTTGACCGTTTCACAGGTCTGCGGGTTGGCCTTGCAGAAAGCCGCGCGGTGTGCGCGCAACTCTGCGCACTTCTGCGGATTCTCCTGGCAGAACGTTCCGCTGGGTTCGAGCGGCGCGTCGTCCGCCATCGCGAACGGCGTGACGAACAGGCTGCCGACGAGCAGCAGGGGGGCGAACAGGGGGCGCAGGAAAGTCATCGGGGGTCACCGCTGGTTGGAAGGATCGAGGCCAACCTAGGCAGGCGCGGTGAACCACAGATGAAGATGGCCCCGAAGGTGCACGCTATTGATCCGGCCACGATCGGGTTGAACTCGATGATGCAAACGCAGGATCGAGAGACTTCTGTCCGCGCGTGCATTTTCAAGTGAATAGTGGCCGCCTCAATAACTTTTCTTCGGCTTGGGCGAATACGTGGACTTGCTGACGGCGTCCACGTCGCCTCGTTCCAGCGCATCGATGCGCCGTACCGCCAGCTCGGTGACCGATAGCGTCGTCTCCACTTCCTTGAGCATCGCGGCGCGGTACTGCGCCACGCCGGATTTGCCGGCAGCGGTGAGGGCCTTGGCGCCCTCGCCCGTTGCCGCGATCTCGGACTGCGCTTCGCTGACCAGTTCCAGGCGACTGCGTTGCCAATCCTGGAACAGCGTGCTCCACAGCCGCAGATCCTGATCGCCCATCTGGCGCCGACGACCGAGCAAAGCGGCATCCTGCGGCACGGCCGAAGGATCGGCGCAAGGTGCGGGACAGGGCGTCATGCGACCGAGCAGCTCGCGCATCTTGTCGGCCATGGCGGCGTGCAGCCAGCGCGCGCGCTTGCCGAGGACCGAGGCCGGATCCTGCTTGCCGGAATTGGCCGCGAGGTAGTCACTGTAAGACTTGAGCGCGGTCTGCACCTCGCTGGGTTCTGCCGTGCCCGGCGCTGGTGCAGGCAAGGGCGTCGGCAGTGGCCCGCCGTTCAGGGCCACGATCGCGGCGCGCTCGGCCTCCAGCGCCTGCTTGAAGCGGGTGTATTCGGGCGCGACGATTTGCCCGTCCTTCACCCAGGCCAGCGCCGTGACAGCGTCCCGTGGTGGTGGCGGCACCTGGCTCATGAGATCGGGCAGCGAGGCCGCGCGCAGGTTGAACGCGCTGAGACCCAGGATTGCAGCGAACAGCGAGCTGTAGCGACGCGGAGTCATCGAACGGTTCCGGCAAGAAGTGGAATTGGACGCCCGTCCACCCGAGTCCATCGGGCCGGGGGAGCCGCGCTGCTCGCCGGGGGCTGAGCCGCTGCGACAGCAAACTCCGAGCCAGCGTCCCCGCCGTCGGTCCCGGTGACGAGGAGGCTTTAGACTGCGGCGGAATGAGTCTGAATGCCGAACAGATCGCGCTTTACCAGGAGCAGGGTCTGCTGGTGATCGATCCGCAGATCCCGCTCGCGACGCTGGATGCCGTTCGCGCCGATCTCGGCCCTCGATTTCCGGCCGAGCCCGCCAGCGCCCTGTTCAAGGACCGGGGTACGGTGGTCGGTTACAACCGCATCCAGGACGCGTGGAAAATCTCCGCCGCGGTCCGCGAGATCGCGCTGGCTCCGGTCGTTCACGCTGCGCTGGAATCTTTGTACGGCCGTAGGCCGTTGCCGTTCCAGACACTCAACTTTCTGCGCGGCACCGAACAGCGCGTGCACGCCGACACGATCCACTTCAACAGCGAGCCCCGCGGCTTCATGTGTGGGGTGTGGGTGGCGCTGGAAGACGTCGACATGGACAACGGTCCGCTCGTGTACTACCCCGGCTCGCACCGGCTGCCGGAGTTGAGCCTGCGCGATCTCGGACCCGAGGTCGGGCGCCTGATGAAACGCCTGCCGCTGCCCCGGATGGACGTGCATCGGGCGATCTACGCGCCTTACTACGAGCCCTACATCGAGTCCTGGATCGCCCAGCACCGGCTTTCACCGCAATACGGAACGGTGCGGCGGGGACAGGCCATCGTCTGGGCGGCCAATCTCCTGCATGGGGGAAGTCCGCAGCGTGATCGCGGTCGCACCCGCTGGAGCCAGGTGACGCACTTCTATTTCGACGGCTGCCGCTACTTCACTCCCTTGAACGAGCGACGCGGCCTGTTCGGAAAACCTGCGACATCCTGGCGGCGTCCACGCAGGATTCGATCAAGCTGACTCAAGCTCCGCGATCAGACAGCCCGCCGGCTTCCCGACTCGCGAACCGGCCCAGAAAACGCCGCAAACTCGCGCGCAATCCGTTCATAGGATTGCAAGCGCGCCTCGTGATCCCACACGTTGGTGACGATCATCACCTCGTTGGCACCAGTGTCCTCGACCATCGCCTCGAGCCGCTCGCGTACCCGTCGCGCCGATCCGACCACCGCCAGATTCCGGCGTCGCGCCACGCTGTCGAGCTCGGACGAGCTGTACGGATAATCGCGCGCTTCGGCCGGGCTGGGCAGCGGGCGGTATTCGCCGCGTTCGATACGCAACCACGCCAGGTCCATGGTTCTGGCCAATTCGTCGGCTTCCTCGTCGGTCTCTGCGCAGACCACCGCCACCGCCAGGATCGCATGCGGTTTGGGAAAACTTTCCGAAGGCCGGAAATTCTCGCGGTAGGTCTCGAACGCGGGCGCCGCCGGCTCCGGGCTGAAGTGGGTGGCGAAGCTGTAGCCGAAACCCGAAGAACCCGCCGCCGTCGCGCTGGCTCCGCTCGAACCCAGAATCCAGACCGGCGGCAGCGGCGCGTCCGGCGGCATCGCCTGAAGCTTGTGAAAAGGATGCGTCGACGAAAACCGGCGCTGCGACAAGAACAGCAGTTCCGACATCAGCGAGGAAAAATGCTCGCCGCCCGCCGCACGCAGCGCACGACTGGCAGCGCCATCGGATCCCGGCGCGCGGCCGATACCCAGGTCGATACGTCCCGGGTAGAGCGCCGACAGGGTGTGAAATGCCTCGGCGATCCGCAGCGGCGCATGATTGGGCAGCATGATGCCGCCGGAGCCCACGCGAATCCGCTGCGTGTGCGCGGCCACGTGGGCGATCAGAATCTCCGGCGAACTGCTGGCCACCGCCGGCAGGCTGTGATGCTCGGCGAACCAGTAACGCGCAAAACCCAGGCGCTCGGCCAGGCGAGCCAGGTCCACGGTGCGGCGCACCGATTCGGCGGCGGTCGTACCTTCGCAGACGGGGGCCAGATCGAGGACGGAGAGAGGAAACGTCATGGAGAATCGTCAGCAAAGTGTCGGGTTGCGAGTATCGCAATTCGAGCCGGAGCTTTCAGGCGCGTGCGGATGGCATCAAAAACCGGCGGGAGCAATCGCTGCGAACACCCATCTACGGCTTGCGCTTTTTTGCTGAAGGTTTTTTTAGCCGGTTGCGCAGCGCGCGCGCCACGTCGAGGAATCCGTTGAGCATCGGGGACTCGTCGCTCTTGCGATGGATGATGCACAGATCGACCGTGGCCCGATCCGCTGGACGCAGCGGCAGGTGCGTGATGCCCGGAATGCTCAAGTTCCGGCCCGAGTCCGTCACCAGGCTCAGGCCCAGGCCGCTCGCAACAAGGGCGGTTGCGGTCAGCACGTCGTCCACTTCCTGTACCTGGCTCGGGGTGATGCCGCGCGCGTGGAACAGGCGCATCAACTGGTCGATGAAACCGGGCCGCGGTGTGCGTGGGTAGAGGATGAGGGGCTGCTGGCCGATGTCGGCCAGGCCCAGACTTGCGCGGCTCGCAAGTGGATGCGTCGACGGCAGCACCACGTTCATCTGCTCGGTCTGGATCACTTCCCAGCTCAGGTCGGGTTCTTCGGCGAAGAAACGGTTGAAGCCGACATGGATGCGCCGCTCGCGCAGGGCTTTCAACTGGGCCGCGCGATCGAGGCTGTGCAGCACGACTTCGACTTTGGGAAAGCGCTCGCGGAATTCGCGCACGATCTGCGGAATCGCGCCCAGAATCGCCGAGCCGAAGACGCCCACATCGAGCCGCCCGATCTGTCCCTGCCCCGCGAGGCGCACGCGCTCTACCGCCTGCTCGGCGAGCATGAGCAGGTTTCGCGCCTCCTCGTAGAACATCTGGCCGGCCGCAGTGGGCTCTGCGCCAGCGGGGCCGCGCCGCAGCAGTTGCACGCCGAGCGATTCCTCCAGCAACTGGATTTGCCGCGTGAGCGGCGGCTGCGACAGATGCAGCTTGAGCGAGGCCGCGCGAAAGCTGCGCTGCTCCACCACCGCTACGAAATAACTCAGGCGGCGCAGTTCCATGAATCCGATGGGCATAAGCTTCTCGCATGTTTTTCACCCAGGGTGATGCCGATTCTGTATCACCTGCCGCGTGCAAAGGTATTGGACTCTTGCACGCTGCGTCCTTAGTTTCGTAGCCAGAACAACAGCAGCACGAGAGGAGGTCCGCATGCCCATCATCCAGGTGAACCTGCTGGAAGGTCGCAGTGTCGCGCAGAAGCGAGCCATGATCGCGGAGGTCACGCAAGCCGTAGTGCGCTCGCTGGGCGTGCGTGCGGAGTCGGTGCGCATCCTCATCAACGAGATGCAGCCGGAGCACTATGCCGTCTCCGGCTTGAGCGCCGGCGAGCGGCCGCTACAGCAGCGCAACGGCGCACCTATCGACACCACCGAGCGGAGGGCCATCACGTGAGCATTCCCAACAGCTTGCCCGCGGGTTTCTCTGAGCTGGAACCCTTCGTGCCGTACTGGGTGCACGAGACCAACGATCAGCGCCGCGCGGCACGCTCGACCGCGCAGATGGAAGACATCCAGAATTTTTACGACCACATCGTCCCGCGCGCCGAGGACGGCATCGCTTACCTCGAAGCTTTCGAACTGAACAAGATGCCGCCCGACGCCGAGCGCCTGTTCAAGCTGCTGCTGGCGATGAACCACGCCGCCATCGCGGTGGAGATGCACGGCGCGCCGCGTGCTTTCGATTCGACCTGGCCGAGCGCGGTGCGCATTTCGCAGGGACCCTGGCCCCACGGCGGCAGGATCTGAGGAGGAAGAAAACATGAGCGCAGTGATGGACAAACCAGTGGTGCCACGCCACGTGATGGCCGAAGAATGCTTCACGCTCGATGCGGGCCTTTCGACCGGACCGGTCTCGGTGGAGCCCTACCGCTCGCCGGAATTCTTCGAGCGCGAACGCGAGCGTGTGTTCAAGCGCGCCTGGCTGTTCGCCGGCAGGATCGAACAACTGCCCGAGAGCGACAGCTACTTCGTCAAGGAAATCCCGATCTGCAAGGCCTCGGTGCTGCTCACACGCGGCAAGGACGGCAGGGTGCAGGCTTTCCACAACGTGTGCAGCCACCGCGGCAACCTGGTGGTGAACCAACCCTGCGGCCGCGCCGAGCGCCATGTCTGCCGCTACCACACCTGGGCCTATCGCAACGATGATGGCTCGCTGCTCGGCATTCCGGACCAGAAACATTTCTTCGACGTCGACAAGAAGTCGCTCGGCCTGACGCCAATTGCCTGCGATGTCTGGGAAGGTTTCATCTTCGTCAACTTCCAGAAGAAGCCGGAGGTCACGCTCGCCGAATTCCTCGGCCCCTTCGGCACGACATACGCCGGCATTCCCTACTTCAACCTCGACGAGACCCTCGTCATCCAGGCCGACTTCAAGGCGAACTGGAAGCTCATCGCCGATGCCTTTGCCGAGCCCTACCACGTGCCCTCGCTGCACCCGGCCACGCTCGCGCCCGGCTTCGCGCATCCGGAGGACAACCGCTTCGCGCGGCCACTGAGCGCGCGCGCGCACGGCATCCATCGCCACTTCTCAGCCTACGGCAATCCGCACTACGTGCCGGCGCCGACCTCGAAGGTCGAGAGCCTGGTCTATATCCAGGACACCGGCGGCGTGCTCGGTGGCGATGCATCCGAGAACGCCAAGGCGCTCACGGATCATCCGGCGATCAATCCGACCAAGAATCCCAACTGGTCGGCCGACGTCACCTGGATCTTCCCGAACTTCAACATCGACTACTCGACCGGCGGCTTCTGGATCCACGAATTCTGGCCGGTCGCGTACAACCGCACGCAGTGGACGCTGAAGATCTTCATCCCGAAAACCTCTTCGATCCGCCATCGCCTGCAGCTCGAGCACTACGCCTGCCGCTGGGCCGAGGTGGTGCTGGAGGACGTGACGAACTGCGAGCGCATCCAACAGGGGCTGGAGTCCGGTGCGAAGGATCACATGATCCTGCAGGACGCCGAGATGCTGATCCGGCATAACCTGCACGTGCTGGACAAGTGGATGAAGGCAGATAGTGTGGCTGAGGCCTTGAAGCCCTAATAGGACGCGACACTCCGGCGCGGCAATACGCCGTGCGGTGCACATAACAATCACGGTCCGCAAAAGACCGGAGGAGATTCGGAATGAAGAGCAGGAAGGTGTCGGTGTCATCCGGCGCGCCGCAGATGTCCTCACGTCGCACGGTGCTCAAGGGCCTTGCCGCCGGCTCGTTCGCCGCCGTCGGCTCCATGCCGATGCTTGCCTCCGCGCAGGCGGGCAAGGGCACGAAGTGGGCCGCCGAGGCCGATCTGCTGATCGTCGGCAGCGGCGTCGCCGGCACCGCCGCTGCGCTCGCAGCGGCCAGCAAGGGCGCCTCGGTCATCATCCTGGAGAAGATGCCGTTCAAGGGCGGCACGACAGCGAAATCCGGCGGCGTGTTCTGGATCCCCAACAACCCGCTGCTCAAGGCCCAGGGCGTGAACGACGAGCGCATCGACGCGCTCAAGTACATGGTGCGGCTCGCGCATCCGCAGCGTTACGTTGCGGACGATCCCCTGCTCGGTATCTCGCAGCCCGAGTTCGATCTGATCGCCACGTTCTACGACAACGGCGCGAAGGTGCTCGAAGCGCTCACCGCGAGCACCGGCCTGAAGCTGATGCCGTGGATGACCTGGGAGGACAAGGCCTATCCCGACTATTACTCGGACATCGCGGAGTGCAAGGTCAAGCGTGGGCGGTCCTTGGTGCCCGACGTGACGGGCAATCCGGAACTCGTCGTCTGGCCGAAGAACGGCGGCGCGGGCGCGGGCCTGATGCACCAGCTCAGCCAGGGTTTCGCGAAGCTGCCGATCCAGGTGCTGCTCGACCACAAGGTGCTCGACGTGATCCGCAACGGCGAGGGCGCGATCTGCGGCCTGAGCGTGGATGCGGGCGAAGCCGCTCCGCTGAGCTTCCGTGCGCGCAAGGCGGTGGTGTTCGCGAGCGGCGGCTTCACGCACGACCCCGCGATGGCGCGCGCGCACCTGAAGGGTCATATCTGGGGCGGCTGCGCAGCGCCGGGCAGTACCGGCGACTTCATTCCCATCGCGCAGCGCGCGGGCGCGGTGCTCGGGAACATGAGCAATGCCTGGTGGGGACAGATTCCGGTCGAGGTCGCGCTCAAGACGCGCAGCGTGCCGGTGGACGTCTGGTCCACGCCGGGCGACAGCATGATCCAGGTGAATCGTTATGGCCGCCGGTTCGTCAACGAGAAGATCCAGTACAACGAGCGCACGCAGGCGCACTTCACCTGGGACCCGGTGCGCGGCGAGTACCCGAACCTGATGGGCTTCATGATCTGGGACGCGCGCACCGCGAAGCACTACGCGGGCTATGACCCGATTCCTGCCTTGAGCGCGAAGCTCGACCAGGTGATCGAGGGCAAGACGCTCGACGAACTGACGACCAACATCGAAGCGCGTCTCTCCGGCATCGCGAAACACACCGGCGGCTTTTCGCTCGACAAGAGCTTCAGGGCAATGCTCGGCAAGACGATTCAGCGCTACAACCAGCTCGCGAAGAACGGCGTTGACGACGACTTCTCGCGCGGCGAGGCGACTATCGAGACCGCCTTCCAGTTCATGAACACCGCGAAGGCACCGAACCCCTACCCGAACATCACGATGCACCCGATCGCAGAGACAGGTCCGTTCTATGCCGTGATACTCGGTGCGGGGACGCTGGACACGAAGGGCGGGCCCATCATCAACACGCAGGCGCAGGTGCTCGATGCGTCCTCCAAACCCATTCCAGGCTTATACGCGGCGGGCAACTGCATCGCCGCACCGGCCGGCGCCGCGTACTGGGCCGGCGGCGGCACGATCGGCCCCGCGATGACCTTCGGCTATATCGCCGGACTCGCCGCAAGTGCCGAGACGGTGAAGCCGGCATGAGGCTGCGGCGCATCGCCGCGATGGCGCTCCTGATCGCGCCCGCGCTCGTCGGTGCGGAGCAGGCCGCGACGCCCGTCAGCTTCAAGACGGACCTGCAACCCATCATCAACTCGCAGTGCGTGTTCTGCCATGTCACGGGTGCGGAAAATGGCGGGCTCAATCTCGGACGCCGCGACGCCTACGCTGCCTTGATGGCCGCGAGCACGGAAGCGGCGCTGCCTCGCGTGACACCGGGCGATACCGCGAAGAGTTACCTGATCCACAAGCTCAGAGGCACCCAGCTCGAGGTGGGCGGCAACGGCAACCGCATGCCGATGAACGACCCGCCGCGTCCGCTTGAACCTGCGCAGCTCGATCTGTTCGTGCGCTGGGTGGAGAGCGGCGCGCCGAATAATTGAATCGAGAGAATACGGTCGCGGCCGTTCGACGGGCGCAGGAGCTGCGCTTTCCTCGACAAGAATCACGCGACACTCTGGCCTGGAATGGTGGATGCGCTTTGCTTATCCACCCTACGGGCTGGCGCAGCGTAGACGACCGGCTGTAGGAGCGGGCCATGCCTGCTCCTGATTCCTTCCGTCGGAATGGCACCGTGATCGATTCGGCCGGAGGCGCGTGTCCAGTCGGATAAAAAACGTTTGCCAACCGTCGGGGGGTACGGATTGGCAAACGAAAAGTGGCAAGAGGGGGTACTGATGATGAGGTCAGAGACGGAATCGACCCGGGTCTTGGCAAAGCGTCTTCGCGGACTCTCCGACCTGCCCCCGTCGGGTCCGCCCGCAAAAAGCGCGGGCTTGACCCGACGTACACCCGGCCCAGGGATGACTCGGGCTCAATCGTCGTTGCTGATGGTCCCCCGGCCCTGGCTATCCGCGATCGTGGTCCCGCTGCTGGGCATGGACAGGTTCACGAAGAGAGTCTCGTTGGGCTCGCGGGTGCGGTCGCCCTTGACCACGATCACGGCCTGCTGCTGCACCACGCCAGGTGCAAAGGTGATGGTGCCGCTCTTGGCGGTGTAGTCCGAACCCGACCTCGCGGTGCCGTTGGCGCTGGCAAAGCGCACCGTCACCGGGTGGGTGGCGGCGGCAGACAGACGGACCTTGAAGCGCAGCTTCCCGGTGCCGGAGTTGCCTTCGCTGACCGTGACGTCGGCGATGCTGATGGAGCGCCCGGTCGGGGCCGCGTCGTCGTTCTGAATCGTGGCGGTGGCTTCGTTGGTGGCAATCGTCACGGGGTAGAGGCGGTTGAGCAGGACCGAGACGGTGTTGCCGCCGCCCATGTCCAAGCTGCCGAAGTTCGCCGTCGCCAGGTCCGGCCGGCCGTCGCCGTTGAGGTCGCCCACGGTAACGAAGCCCGGACCCGTGCCCACCTCGAAGTCGACGGCTGCCGCATAGCTCGCAGGGATCAGGCTGGTCGCGCCCGGCGTAACGGCGTTGAGCAGGACCGAGACGGTATCGTCGGAGAAATTCGCCACCGCCAGGTCGGGCCGGCTGTCGCCATTGAGGTCGGCGACCACCATGAAGCTCGGATTGGCGCCCACGTCGAAGTTTGCGGCGGCGGCAAAGCTCGCGGCGGTCAGGCTGGTCGCGCCCGGCGTCATCGCATTGAGCAGGACCGAAACGTTGTCGTCACTGAAGTTCCCGGTGGCGAGGTCGGGCCGGCCGTCGCCGTTGAGGTCGCCGAGCGCAACGGCGGCCGGACCCGCGCCCGTGCCGAAATTTTCGGCGGTGGCAAAGCTCTCGGGGGTCAGACTGGTCGCGCCCGGCGTCATCGCGTTGAGCAGGACCGAGACGTTATCGTCACTGAAGTTCGCCACGGCCAGGTCGGGCTGGCCGTCTCCATTGAGGTCGCCCACCGACACGGAGATCGGAGTCGTGCCCACGTCGAAGTTCTGCGCGGCGGCAAAGCTCGCCGGGTTCAGGTTGGTCGCGCCTGGGGCAATGGCGTTGAGCAGGACCGAGATGTCGTCGCTGTCCCGGTTGGTTACCGTCAGATCCGGCCGGCCGTCGCCGTTGAGATCGCGCACCGCCACGGCGACCGGAGAACTGCCCACATCGAAGTTCCCGGCGGGAGCAAAGCTCGCGCTCGTCAGGCTGGTCGCGCCCGGCGCAATGGCGTTGAGCAGGACCGAGACGGTGTCGCTGTCGGTGTTCGTCACGACCAGGTCGGGCCGGCCGTCGCTGTTGAGGTCGCCTGAGCTCACGAAGGTCGGAAAGGCGCCCACGTCGACGTTCGCGGCGGCCGCATAGGTGGTGGGGCTCGCACCCGGCGCGGTGACATTGAGCAGGACAGAGACGTTGTTGTCGTCGCTGTTCGTTACCGCCAGGTCGGGCCGGCCGTCGCCGTTGAGGTCGCCCACCGCCACGCCGGACGGACTCGCGCCCACGACGACGGCCCCGGCGGTGGCAAAGCTCGCGCCATTGCCGCTCACGAGGGTGGTGTTGAGCAGGAAAGAGACAGTATTGCCCATGAAGTTGGTTACGGACAGGTCGAGCCGGCCGTCGCCGTTGAGGTCGTCCATCAACACGGCGGTCGGTTGGGTCCCCACGAGGATGTTCCCTGCGACTCCGAAGGCCGGGCTGCTGGCGCCCGGCGCGGCGGCGTTGAGCAGGATGGAGACGTTGTTGTTGCTCCGGTTGGTGATCGCCAGGTCGGGCCGGCCGTCGCCGTTGAGGTCGCCGACCGCTATGTCGCGCGTACCGCTGCCAACGGTGAAATTCACGGAGGGCGCAAAGCTCGCGCTGACGCCTCCTGCGGCGATGGTATTGAGCAGCACCGAGAAGGTGCTGCCTGTGAAGTTGGCCACGGTCAGATCGGGCCGGCCGTCGCCGTTGAGATCGCCAACCGCTACCGAACGCGGACCGGGTCCCACGCCGAAATTCGCGGCGGTCGCAAAGTCCGCGCTGCTGGCGCCCGGCACGGTGGTGTTGAGCAGGACCGAGACGTTGCCGGAGGTCTGGTTGGTCACCGCCAGGTCGGGCCGGCCATCGCCGTTGAGGTCGCCCGCCGTCACCGAACTCGGCAAGGTGCCCGCGCCGAAGTTCGCGGCGGTCGTAAAGCTCACGCTGCTCTCGCCCACGACGGTGGTGTTGAGCAGGACCGAGACGTTGTTGGCATTGGCGTTTGCCACGGCCAGATCGGGCCGGCCGTCGCCGTTGAAGTCGCCCACCGCCACGGAGATCGGACCTGAACCCGGACCGAGGTCCGTCCCGGTTGCAAAGCTCGCGCCGCTCGCGCCCGGCGCGGTGGTGTTGAGCAGGACCAGGATGGATGAACTGCCGTTGGCAACGGCGCTCGCGACGGCGAGGTCGGGCCGGCCGTCGCCGTTGAAGTCTCCCACCGCCACGGAGCGCGGCGTCATGCCCACGACGACGTTCGCAGGGTCCGCGAAGCTCGCACTGCTGGCGCCCGGCACGGTGGTGTTGAGCAGGATCGAGACGGTATTGCTGTTGAAGTTGGCCACCGCCAGATCGGACTTGCCGTCGAGATTGAAGTCGCCCCTGGCACTCAATCCGGGGCCGGGACCGATGGCAACGCTGGTTGCGCCAGCGAAGCTCGGCGTGGGTCCGGCGTTGTGCGCCGAGGTCAGGTGCAGCAGGAAAGTTTCGTCCGGCTCGACGGCGGTATCGCCGGTCACGCTCACCGGCAGATTCAACGTGGTGGCGCCGGGCGCCAGCAACGACGCGACGGCCGTGAGGGCGGTGTAGTCCGTCCCCGCGGTGGCCAGGTTGGCGCCGGTGTTGTCGTTGGTGCCGTACTGCACCACGATGTTCTGCCGGGTGTCACCGGTGCGCGTCAGCGGCAGGTTGAGAGCGGTGGTGCCGGTATTGCCCTCCGCGACGCTCGCATTGCCGATGCTGACCGAAGGCGGTAGCGGCGTCGCGGACTGTGCCAGCGCAGTGCCGGTCAGACCGGCACCGGCGGCAAGCACTATCGCAGACAGGGTTTTGGACCAGGCGCGGGGGTCTGCAACGGCGGTGGGATGGGTCATGACGGTGTTCTCCAGGGGGTGTTGACGACGAGGATCAGGTTGCGTTGATGCGTCGGGCGCGGTGCCGCCACGGTTGGGAAGAGTGGGGTCGGCGGTCCGAAACAGGACGATGAACGCCGCGTCCGCGGACAGGGGCGTGAAGCGATCAGGCGTTGGGAGTGGCACGGCAGCGTTCCGGTGAGGGTTCGCTGCCTAAGCTATGCCTGTTTTCCGTGGAAATCCCGAGCAAACTCCGAGCAATTTCGGAAATCGGCCAGCGAGCCGGTTGCAGGTCGGGCGCAGCGCAGCGTCGGGTCCGCCCGCGAAAAGCACGCGGGCTTGATCCGACCTACCCCGACAGCGGAAGGGGGTTTGGCGTTTCACGGAGGACTCCTCTTGTTGGGTAAAGCGGGTGGTGACGGCTGGAATGGTTCAAACAGCAGGTCGGTTGTAGGTCGGTTCAAGCCGAAGGCGGAACCGACGCTGCGCGCGCTCGACGAAGGGCGCGCAGCGTCGGGTCCGGCCACGAAAAGCCGTGGCCTTGACCCGACCTACGCCCGCCCCGACCTGCGAATGACCGGGCTCAATCGTCGTTGGTGATGGTCCCCCGTCCCTGGTTGTCGGCGATCGTCGTCCCGCTGCTGGGGTTGGAGAGATTCACGACGAAGGTCTCGCTGGGTTCGCGGGTGCTGTCGCCCTTGACCAGGATCACGGCCTGCTGCTGCACGACGCCAGGGGCAAAGGTGATGGTGCCGCTCTTGGCGGTGTAGTCCGAACCCGACCGCGCGGTGCCGTTGGCGCTGGCAAAGCGCACCGTCACCGGGCTGGTGGCAGCGGCGGACAGATGCAGCTTGAAGCGCAGCTTCCTGGTGCCGGAGTTGCCTTCGCTGATCGACACGTCAGCGATGCTGATGGAGCGGGCAGCCGGGGCGGCGGTGATGGTCAGGCTGGTCGTCTTCTGGTCCGCGGTCAGGAAGCGGGACGTGCCGCTGTCACCGGTGCCGGCCTGGTTGGCGTTGATGGTGCAGGTCTGGCTGGCGTTGGTTCCCGTCACGGTGGTGCCGCTGAGCGTGCAGCCGCTGCCGACCCGGCTCAGGGTGACGCTCAGTCCGGAGGTGCTGCTGCGGGTGATGGTGGAGGTTGCGCCCACCGCGATGCTGGTGGGACTGGCGGAGAGGCTGATCTCCTGGCTTTGATAGGGCGCCAGGCAGGACGGGCTGACCATGCCGCCGCCGGTGCCGTCGCAGGTCCAGCGCCAGGCGCCAGCGCTGCCGGTGACGGCCGCCGTCAGGGTGCCGACGCCGCAGAGATTCATCGTCGGGGCACTGGAGGTGGCCACACCGCTGGCGGTGCCGCAGGTGCCGTTGGCGGGGGTGACGCCGCCGGGCGCCACGGCGCCGAACTCGAAGGAGCCGGCATCGCAGCCCGAGCCCGCCGGTCGGATGAAGCCGCGCTGGTCAAACCCGCCGCTGTCGCTGGTAGCACCCGTGCACTCCGCCGAAGGCGCCAGGTCAATGGCCGGGCTGCCAGTGACCAGGGCATGGGTCCGGGTGGGGCCGCCGTTGCTAGCCAGACTGCCGAGGATGGACGACAGCGCGGTGGGCGTGCCGCCGCCATTGGACGTCAGCACCACGTCGGTGCTGCCGGGGGTGAAGTAGTAGAACGCCTGCTCGCTGGTGATGCCGGAGTGGCCGAAGACGTTGCGGCTGAGCGTGGTGGCGGGATTCCCGTCGTCGGCGTAAACCTCGCTACCCTCGCCGTCTGCGATGTTGCCGGACACGATGGTGCGCGAGATCACCGCGGGAACTCTGAACAGGTAGATGCCGCCTGCGTCACTGGAAGCATAATTTCCGGTCACGGTGCTGTCGCTGATGAAAGCCGCGCCGCGGTCCAGGTACAGACCGCCGCCACTGCCACTGCTCGCGGAGTTGCCGGACACGGTGCTGTTGCGCAGGGTGAGGGTGGATCTTTGCGAGCCGCCGTTTTCGTCCGCACCGTCCATTCCGATGCCGCCACCGGTCCCGGCGGTGTTGCCGCTGATGGTGCTGTTGAGCACGGTCAACTGACTGCCTGAAAAGGTATAAATGCCGCCGGCCGCGCTACTGGCGAAATTGCCGGAAACCGTGCTGTCGGTCAGCGTGGCTCGGGCCGCGGGATCCCGCCGCCGTTCGTCGCCGAGTTGCTTTGCAGCGTGCTGTTGCTCAGGGTCAGCGTGCCCAGGTTGTAAATGGCGCCGCCTTTTCCGGCAACGACGTAGTAATTCGCGTCCAAGAGGTCGCTCGCAAAGCCGCCGGTGACGGCGGTTTCCTGCAGGGTCAGATTACCCACGGACGCAACGTGGAAGATGCGAAAGCGTGGCGATCCGGCTTGTCGGGTGATGGTGCTGCCATTGCCCTGAATGGTGATGGCGCTGGTGATCGACGGCAGGCCATTGACTCCGTCGAGGATATTGTTTGCTACGGTCAAGGTCTGCGTGCTGTCCTCGGGCAGCACGATGGTGTCGTCGCCGTTGCCGGCGGTGCGCGAACCGGTGGCCGAATTGCTGTTGGCGGCGGTGATGGCATCGATCAGGGTGCAGCCGCCGTTCGCCACCGTGATGGTGGCGGCCAGAGCCGGCGCCGCCGGCAGGAAGAACAGTCCGGACAGGGCCGCGGCGAGCGCGGTCTTGCGGAAGCTGGGAGAGGAGGGAGCAGCGAGGTTACGGGTCATGACGTGACTCCTGTGGATGAGTACAGCGGGGGGTGAAGGGTGAAAAACAGCTCGAACCGGCCGAGCCGCAAGCTGCGGATGCCACTTTCACCCCGGAGTCAAGAAAAAGTCCCGAGCAAACTCCGAGCAATTTCCGAGGAGGGGAGGTGGCTGGCTCGCAGATCGGTGTAGGTCGGTTCAAGCCGAAGGCGGAACCGACGCTGCGCGCGCTCGACGAAGGGCGCGCAGCGTCGGGTCCGCCCGCGAAAAACACGCGGGCTTGACCCGACCTACGCCGCCTCATTCCTGCCTTCAATCGCAATGAATCCCGGAAGGGCTGGAACGACGTCGTCAAGGAAGTCCTGCACCGGTTCGAGAACACGATCGGACGAAGACCCCCGCACACGGCTCCCGGTCACCGGCGCGTAGAATCCGGGCACTTTTCCTCACCGGAGCCTCTCATGCCGATTTCCATGTACGACCTTGCCGTCCCCAGCCTGGTCCGCGCCCTTACCAACCTGCGTGGCCTGCTGGACAAGGCCGCCGCCCACACGGAGGCCAGGAAGATCGACCCGCTGGCCCTGACCCGCTTTCGCCTCTATCCAGACATGCTGCCGTTGACCTTCCAGGTGCAGGTGGCCTGCGACATGTCCAAGGGCTGCGTGTCACGTCTGGGGGGCCTTGAAGCGCCGAAGTTCGACGACAACGAGCAGACCTTCGCCGAACTGGGCGCGCGCATCGACAAGACCCTGGACTTCGTGCGCAGCGCCCGGCGCGAGCAGATCGAGGGGACCGAGACCAAGGCGATCACGCTCAAATCGCCGCGCGGGGACCTGAATTTCGACGGCCAGACCTACGTCCAGTTCTTCGTGCTGCCCAACATTTATTTCCACGTCGCGACGGCCTACAACATCCTGCGCCACAACGGCGTCGAGATCGGCAAGATGGATTTTCTGGGCAAGCCCTGAGGCGGAGGCCGGTCCTCGACGGACCCTCCGCACAGGCCTGTCGCCGCCCTTCGACGGGCTCGTAGGTCGGTTCAAGCCGAAGGCGGAACCGACGCTGCGCGTGCTCGACGACGACCGGCGCCTGTCGGCTCCGGCCACGAAAAGCCGTGGCCTTGAGCCGACCTGTACCCGACCCATGAATTCAGACCTGTGCTGAGAGTCCCCAATGGCCTCATCAGTACTCCACCGTCACCGTGATCGTGTCTGTATACGCGCCGCCACGCGCGTTCTGGAGCGCAGGCACGCGACCGTAGACGGTGTAGTTGCGCACGGTGGTGAACAGGCCCAGCAGGTAGCCGTCGCTCACGGTGCCGGTTCCGCCGGTGCCATTGCCCCAGACCGTGGTGCGCCCGCTTTGGGTGTAGAGGTTGTAGTTGAGCGTGTTGGCGCCGCTGCTCAGGCGACGCGGCGCGTAGCTGCCCGAGCCACCGGTGGAAAGCCTGATCTCGTAGGCCACCAGCAGGCTCAGCAGACCGCCGAGGCTGCACGTGACCTGGATGTTGCCGGTGGAATCGTCGGCGACTCCGCTGAACGGGTTGTAGCTGCCGAAGGCGATGGTCGTTGCGCTGACCGAGCAGTTGGCGACCGCCTGAGCGGCAGGAGAAATGATCAGTGCGATCAGCCCGATCAGGATCGCGCGAGCGGGCCTCACGACCCGTCGCCACAACGCAGACGCTGAACCGCGTCGGCCTGCGCCCCGCGCCCCGTGCTCGCGGTACAGCGCTGTCCGTCAATCTCGACCTCCACCCGATCCGGCGCCTCGCCGTGCGGCCATACCACCTGCCCGTCCTGACCCGGCATAAAGCTCAGACCCGTTGCCGGGTCGTGCACCTTTGCCCTCGCGGGCAAGGGGCGGCCGTCCGGCATCGCGAGCCGGAATCCATGCCTGCCGGCGTCGCGCACGCCGAGGTCGATTCGAATGCCACCCCGCGTGGAGGGCGTGACGATGCGTTCCAGCGCCTGCACATGGGCGTCGATCGGAATATCCGCATCGACCAGCCCGACCCTGTTGTCCTGGTACGGGCGCAAACCCGTTAGCAACGCGAGGCCGCGCCGGTCCGTGCGTGCCGCCAGCCGGTTGTCCCGCAAGACCCCGACGTCGGCCAGACCCTGCGTATCGATCACCGCGAAGCCGTCCTCGTCCGCACGAGTCCAGAACAGGTCCCGGCCGAGCCATGCGACGCGCGTGGATGCCCCTGCACGGACGGCCTGCTCGTCGTCGCGATCGGCGACCACCAGACCCAACCGTCCGCGGCCGCTCGTCCACTCGGACTCGGCCAGCGCCAGACGGCTCGCACCGTCCTCGAACCGCAGGCGGTAACGATCGTCCAGGACCTCGCGCGGATTGCGCTGCCACTCGAACGCGCGGCTGTCCCGTCCACCGGCGCGCTGGGTCTCGACCAGATTCGTGGATCGGCCCCAGACGCCGGCCAGGCTCAGGCTGGCGAAGGTATCGACGGAATCCTGCCGGGTGCGAAGCAGGCTGGCGTTGAGAAACCACTCCTTGCCGACCCTCGTCCCCAGGCCGAGCGTGAACAGGTCCGCCGGCACCTCGTCCCGCGCCGTCTGGCGGACCCAGGTCAGCGAGGTGGACCAGCCGGCCACCGGCGCCCAGCCGAGGTTGGCGCTGGTCTGTATGCGCTGCGAAGGCAGGTCCTCGCCCAGGTCGGTCCAGTCCGATGAAGGCCGTCGCCATCGCAAGCCCAGGCTGGTGCCGCCGCGACCCTCCCAACTCGCGCCGGCCTGCACCAGGCTGCCGGAACCCGGCGCGTCGCGACTGATGGCGAGCACCAGTTCGGCCAGCCCGCCAAAGGGCAATGCAACCGTGGTGGCCCCGCCGGCCGCCTGACGCTGACGCTGCCACTCGCCGCGCGCTTCCGCCGTGAGCCCCTCGCTGAAGCCGCGTCGCAAACCGCCGGAGACGAAGGCCGACCCGTAATCGAAGGACTGGAGCGCGTACGCGCGGCGCAGCCAGCCCGCGTCGATCCGTGTGTCCGACAACCCCGGCCGCAGCAGCGAGGCCACTGCATAGAACGGCTGCGACAGGATCTGTTCGCGACCGAGCAGGTCGCGCACGACCACGGTGGCCTGGTTCTGGCCGGACTGGACCGGCACGTCCGACAGGACGAAGGGACCGGCGTCCACGGTTTCGCGACGCGCGAGCTGGCCGTTGACGTAGAGGTCGAGGGTCGAGGGCAGGCTCGCGACACCGGACACGCGCGCCTGTGGAAACGTGACGAGGTCCGGCTGCAGGGAGAAATCGGTGCCGAAGGAGACGCCGCCGAATCGAACCGCGCGACCCCAGGCGCCCGGCCGGACGATGCCGTCGCCCAGATCGAGCCTCTGCGTGATTTCAGGATGTTCGATGCTCCAGGTGCTGTCGAGCCGCGTCAGGTTTTCGTTATCGAGCAGCAGGTCGGTCGCACCGAAACCCAGGCTATTGAAAATGCGCGCGCCGAACAGGCCGGCCAGACGCATGTCCTGAGCGCTGCGCGTCCATTGCAGGTCGGAGTCGATCCAGCCGCCGGGTTCGATGTCCTGGTCTACGGTTGGATCGCGCGCCGGCTTCGACAGGTCGCGGAGCTGGATGCGCCGCAGCTGCGGGTCCACTTCCAGCCACAGGGCCTGCAGGGCGGGATCGAAGCGGCTTTGCAGATGGGGCTGTGCATCGAGCCGATACCAGTCGGCATCGTCGAATCGAAGCGCGTGCCCGGTGGGTTCGGCCAGGCCCCAGTCGTCCAGGTCCTCGCCGCTGGCCCAGAGATGGTTCTCGGTGTCGGCGAGCAGCAGGCGGTCGTCACTCGGCTCGCCCTGCCCCGCATGAACCGACAGCCACAGCGGCTGGACCGCGGGCGCGGCCCCGGCCGTCGCGGAGCCACCCAGCAGCCAGATCGCGACGAGCAGCGCGCGATCAGGGCGCGTGCAGCACGACATCGACCTGGCCCGCGTCGGTGCGCGCAAGAACGTGGATCGGCGCCTGCGCGAACTGCGGCAAGGTCCACTGGCGGGTCGCGCCGGGCAGCACGTAGGCGAGGCCGGCCACGTCGAACTGCCGGCCGGCAGCGTCGGTGGCCTTGAGTTGCGACAGGCGCAGGCGACGGTTGCCGGAGTTGCTCAGGCTCACGCGCGTCGCGCCCGTGGGACTGCGGTCGGCCGCCCAATTCAAGGCGCCTTCCGTTTCCTCGACCGGCTGCACGAACAGCGGCACGCCGATGCGCAGCAGCAGGCGCAACTGGTTGGGCGCCGACTCCGTCACGTCGGGGACTTCCTGCAAGTAAAGCCGATAGGCCGATTCGGTCAGCGTGGCCGGCGCACCGCCACGAAATCCGGCGCGCAGGATCTGGCTGCCACCCGCCGCGATGCGGAACACCGGCGGGTTGACGATCAGGTCGGTCGCGGGTTCGTAATGATCCTCACCATCGACCTGGGTCCAGCGCATGGCGCTGACCTGCACGGTGCGCGCGCGGCTGCCGTCATTGTTTATGGTAAGGGAGGTCGCCTTGGCGCCCGGCGCCAGCTCCAGCCGGATCGGGTTGACGGTGAATCCGCCGGACGATTGCTGGGCGGCGACCACGCTGCACAGGCTCAGCCACAGGGTGAACACGCGGAGCAGGATCATGGTCGTGTGTTCAACAAACCAGGTCGCTTCGTCGTCAAGCGCGATGGTGCGACTTGGCGTCGAAGGCGGTCATCAGTAATCGACGGTGACGGTGACCGTGTCGCTATAGCTGCCGGCCGGCATGTTTTCCGCGGCCGGGATGCGGCCGTACACGGTGTGATTCTGCGCGAGGCCCGTGCCGGTGGAATCCAGGGTGTCGGTGGTATCGGTCTGGCCCCAGTTCTGGGTGCGCGCGGCGTCGCGGTAGAGCGCGTAGTTCATCAGCTCGGTGCCGCTGGCGCGCAGCATCTTGCGCGTGGTCACGGACGATCCGTTGGCGCCCGGGTTGAGACGCAGGTTGTAGGGCGTGCTCAGGGTGCAGGTGACGGTGATGGCGCTGGTGCCGTCGAGGGCCGATCCTCCGATGGGACTGTAGGTGCCGAAGCTGAGATTGGCCGCGGACACCGCGCAGACGTCGATGACGGTGGCGCTGACATTGAACGTGGTGGAGGTCGTCGCCGCCTCGGCGACGCCGGCCAGTGCACCCATGAGGGTGAAGGAAATCCAGCGCAGCGACGGTTTCATGGCGTTCTCCAGGAGGACGCCAGGAGCGGGTGCAGGATTGGTGCCCGAGATCTTGCAACGGGTCCTGGGCGCGCCCCAGGTGAAGGTCTGCACCGTTCGATCCGGCTCGTAGGTCGGTTCAAGCCGAAGGCGGAACCGACGCTGCGCACGCTCGACGAAGGGCGCATGTCGGCTCCGGCCACGAAAAGCCGTGGCCTTGAGCCGACCTACACCCGACCTACCCATGAATTCAGACCGGGGCAGAGAATATCTGGGAGCCTGGGCACAGTACGCTCCTGCTTCTTCTCGACCCCCTGAGGTTCCCATGATCCAGCTCCATCACTGCGTCACCGCCCGATCCTTCCGCCCGCTGTGGACGCTGGAGGAGCTGGGATTGCCGTACGAACTCGTCGTGCTGCCTTTCCCGCCGCGCGTGTTCGCACGCGAGTATCTGGGCGTCAATTCGCTCGGCACCATTCCGGCTTTTCGCCACGGCGCGACCTTCATGACCGAGTCGGCCGCGATCTGCCAGTACCTCGCCACCCGCCACGGCAAGGGCCTGCTGAGCGTGGCCGAGGACGACGCCGAGTACGGCGCCTACCTCAACGCCCTGCATTTCGGCGAGGCCACGCTGACCTTCCCGCAGACCCTGGTCCTGCGCTACAGCCGCATGGAGCCCGCGGACCGGCGCCAGCCGCAGGTGGTGGAGGACTACACGCGCTGGTTCCTGGCGCGGCTGCGGCGGGTCGGCGAGTTGCTGGTGGATCGATCCCACCTCTGCGGCGAGCGCTTCACGGTGGCCGACATCTCGGTGGGTTATGCGCTCATGCTGGCCCAGACCCTGGGGATGCGCGACCGTTTCCCCGAAGCGGTGGGCGCGTACTGGGAGCGCTTGCAGGAACGCGAGGCCTATCGCCGTGCACTCGCCGCGCAGGAACGTGGGGCGATCGCGGCGGGGGTGTCGCCCTTGTTCGCCACGATGGACTGAGAGGCTGTGAAAAATTCGCCCTCGCTACGGTGTTCGATTTTTTTCACAGCCTCTGATGCCGTGCTGCGCATGTCGGCTCCGCCCGCGAAAAGCATGCGGGCTTGAGCCGGCCTACGCCGATCTACGTGCGCATCGCCGTTCGCATCGTCACGAACTCTTCGGCCGACGTGGGATGAATGCCCAGCGTGTCGTCGAACACCTGCTTGGTCGCACCCGCCTTGAGCGCCACCGCGATGCCCTGGACGATCTCGCCCGCCTCCGGCCCGACCATGTGGCAGCCGAGCACCCGGTCGCTGGCGGCGTCCACCACCAGCTTCATGAACGTCCGGTCCTGTGCGTCGGTGAGCGTGAATTTGAGCGGCCGGAAACGGCTCTCGTAGATGCGCAGGGCGTGGCCGGCTTCGCGCGCCTGCTCCTCGCTCATGCCGACGGTGCCGATGTTGGGCAGGCTGAACACGGCAGTGGGAATGAGCGTGTAATCGAGCGGACGGTAGTCCCCCGGACGGAACAGCCGCCGCGCGACGGCCATGCCTTCGGCCAGCGCGACCGGCGTGAGCTGCACCTTGCCGATGACGTCACCGATCGCAAGGATCGACGGCTCCCGGGTCTGATAATTCGCATCGACCTTGACGAAGCCGGCAAGGTCCCGCTCGACCGCGGTCGTCTCCAGGCCGAGGTCATCAAGCATCGGGCGACGTCCGATGGCGTGGAACACGCAGTCGGTCTCGTGCGTCCGACCATCCGTGAGCGTCGCCAGCAGCGTTCCATCGGGGCGCTTGTCGATGCGCGCCAGGTCCGTGTCGAACTGCAGATTCAGTCCCTTGCCTCGCAACTCGTCGCGCAGGTGTTCGCGCACGCCGCGATCGAAGCCGCGCAGAAACAGATCGCGCCGATAGATTTGCGTGGTCTGCGCGCCCAGACCATGAAAGATCGAGGCGAACTCCACCGAGATGTAACCCCCACCGACCACCAGCACGCGGCGCGGCAGCCGGTGCAGGAAGAACGCCTCGTTGGACGTGATGGCGTGCTCCGCTCCGGGGATGTTGGGCACCACTGGCCAGCCCCCGGTGGCGATCAGGATGTGCCGGGCGCTGAATCGCTGGCCATTGATGTCCACCGTCTGCGGATCGCGCAGCCTTGCGTGGCCCTCCATCAGGTTCACTCCGCTGTCCAGCAGCAGCCGGCGGTAGATCCCGTTGAGGCGCGCGATCTCGCGGTTCTTGTTGGCGATCAGGGTGGGCCAGTCGAACGTCGGCGCGCCCGGACTCCAGCCGAAACCCGCGGCCTGCGCGAAGTCCTCGTGAAAATGGGCGCCGTGGACCAGCAGCTTCTTGGGTACGCAGCCGACGTTGACGCAGGTGCCGCCCAGGTAGCGACTCTCGGCCACCGCGACCCGCGCGCCGAAGCCGGCGGCGAACCGCGCGGCGCGAACACCGCCGGAGCCGGCGCCGATCACGAACAGGTCGAAATCGAAGGTCGTCATGCTGGGCTGTCGCCTTGGAGAGGTGCCGCATTCTCGGGCGAAGAACCCGGACAATCCACCGCGGTCTTGCGTCCGTGACCCGGCGACGACACTCTGCCAGTCACCCACGCAACGATCAGGACCCATGCCCTCGTTTGACGCCGCGATTCGCGACCTCTATCCCCTGAACCGGCTGAGCCCCGCGGGCCTCGCAGAACTCTCGACCGGAATGGCCCTGCGCAAGGTTCCGGCCGGTTCGTTCCTGTTCCGTTGCGGCGACAGCCCGGCGGAGATGGTCTACGTCCTGTCGGGGCAGGTGGAGCTGGTCGATACCTTCGAGAGGCGGGTGCTCATGCTCATCGTCGATCAGCACGTCGATCCCACCCCCCTGCCCGAGTTCCTGCCCAGCCTGCATGACGCGCGGGCGGTCATCGACACCCAGGTGCTCGCGGTCAACCGGCGCCTTCTGCACCGCGTGCTGAGCAAGGATCAGCCGCGCAGCCCGCAGGCCACCGAAGCCTCGTACAACAAGGCTAATACCGACCCTTCCTGGCGCGAGTCCTTCCTGCGCGCACGCGGCTATACGCGGGTGCCCGGGCCGCAACTGGAGTCGGCGCTGGCGCGGATGCAGGCGATTCCGGTGCGGGCGCAGGACCTGGTCATCCGCCAAGGTCAGCCGGCGGATTATTTCTACGTGATCGCCGAGGGCCGCTGCGAGGTCCTGCAGGAACTGGCCGACGTTCCGGAACCGGTGAAGGTCACCGAATACGACGTCGGCGCCAGCATCGGCGAGGACGCACTGATTTCCGGCAACCCGCGCAACGCCACCGTGCGCATGCTCACCGATGGCGTGCTGATGCGCCTGTCGGGCGAGGACTTCCGCGCCCTGCTCAAACCCTGGCTGGCCCGCAGCACCGACATCCGCGAAGCGATCAACCTGCTCGCACGCGGCGCGCGCTGGCTGGACGTGCGCATGCCTTCGGAATTCAACGGCCGCAGCCTGCCCAACAGCATCCGCGTGCCGCATCCCGTCGTGCGCGCGCGCCTGTTCACGGCCGACCCGGCGCTCACTTACATCGTGGTCTGCGCCACCGAGCGCGACTCCCCGGTGATCGCCTACATGCTGAGCAAGTACGGCGTCGATGCGCGGTTCCTGTCCGGCGGGCTGAACGCCATCCCGCCCGATTTTCTGGGCTGATCTTGTAGCTGGATGTAGGTCGGCTCAAGGCCACGGATTTTCGTGGCCGGAGCCGACATGCACGGTCCGAGCCCCGTCGGCTCCGGCCGCCTGAAGCAGCGGCCTCGAGCCGGCCTACGCCGCGTCACCGTCAGCCCCAGGTGATCCAGGCGAATCGCGACAGGCAGGGATCCTTTTCCGGGTCCACCTCGCGCAAGGCGTCCCGCCGCGCCCGATGCGCCGCCTCGGCGGCAGCGTGACCGGCCGATCCGGCCTGTTCGAAGTCCGCCGCAGCGCTTGAAAACATTCCGGCCGCCATCTGGACCTGCCGCTCGCTGCACAGCGCTCGTGCCAGGGCCACGCGCAGACGACCCATCTGGATCGATACCGCGAAATCGCGCTCGCCCTGGCGCGGACCGGCGATCAGCGGCTCGACGAGATATCGAGCGCGGTCCGGCATGCCCATCGCCGTCCAGGCCTCGGCCAGGGTGGCGGACAGTGCCAGCAGTTCGATGCTCACGGTGTTGCCGTCCCGATCGGCGCAGGCATACAGGGCGCGGTCCGCGATCTCGGCCGCCTGGGTGGGGCGTTGCGCGGCGAGAAGCCCTTCGGCCAGGGCGTTCATGGTCCAGCGCGTGCGCGGGTGGCGGTCGGTGTAGCGCTTGCGACGATGCCAGCAGGCCTCACGCAGATCCTTGCACGCGGCCTCGGCATTGCCTGCGGGCAGAAGCGCCAGTCCACGCAGCGCCAGGGCATCGAAGACCAATCCATCCGAATATT
Source organism: Panacagrimonas sp. (assembly GCA_052387695.1). Classification (GTDB taxonomy): domain Bacteria; phylum Pseudomonadota; class Gammaproteobacteria; order Nevskiales; family Nevskiaceae; genus Panacagrimonas. Next base: position 35,432 of record JBQTIX010000078.1, read on the forward strand.
CGAGTTGCGGCTCGAAGCCCGCCAGGATCCGCTCCAGCCGCACCCGCGCCTCGTCGTGACGACCCTCGGCCAGCAACAGCCGTGCGCGCGCGACCCGGGCCAGCAGAGCCATCGCCGGCGGGGTCTGGTTGCAGTCCGCCCAGTCGCGATCGGCGGCGTCGAGCTGATCGCGCGCATACCCCAGTTCTCCGGCGCCGATCAGTTCGTTGGCGAGGACCTGTCGCACCTGTGCCGCGCGGAAATGGCGCGCCGGGTACCAGCGTTCCAGATCGGCCAGCAACCGCTCCATGCCGGCCACGGCGCGACGGTGCCGGCCTTTGGCAAACTCGATCCGCGCCAGGCCCAGGCGCGCGTCGAGTACCACGCCGGAGCGTCCGCCGTGGCGCGCCTCGGCTTCGATCAGCAGGGCGTTGAGCAGGACCTCGGCCTCGGCGTGGCGCGCCAGGTCGATCAGCGCCCCGCCGCACAGCAGGCGAATCTCCGGCACCCACTCGGTGCCGGCCAGTTGCGGCCAGGCCAGCACGCCCTGCAGGCGTGTCGCGGCCAGGCCGCTGCGTCCCAGCGCACGCCAGACGCAGCCGACGACGATCGAAGTCCGGCCGAGCAGGTCCGGGTCGGTCAGGGGTACCAGTTCGAACTCCCCGGCGATGCGGCCAAGCAGGTCCGCGGAAATTTCCCGATCGGACGACGTTCCGGCCAGCCGCAACAATTCCCCGAGCTGCCTGGCCACCTCCCGCGGGCGCGCCCAGAATTCGAACAGTTCCGACCACACCTCGCAACCTTGCGCATAGCGACTCAACGCCGTGCACTGACTCAGCACCAGGCCCCACAGCGCAGCGGCTTCCACCGAGCGGCCCTCGACCACCGGACTCGCCGTCTCTTCGCGGGGAATAGTCCCCTCCGATTCGGCACCGTCTGAAAGGCCTGTCGCGTCCTGCCAGGGGTGTCGGTAGCGGGTGACTTTCAGGCTCAGGCAGTAGCCCTGACCGTATTCGGTCCGGACCAGGGACTGATCGTCGTCGCCCAGCACCGCGCGCACCCGCGTCACGCACTTGGCCAGGACCGTGTCGCTCAGGATTCGGCCGGGCCAGATCTTGGCGATCAGCTCGTCCTTGGAGATCACCTGCTCGGATTTTCTCGACAGCTCGAGCAGCACCTCGAAGGGCTTGGGCTCCAGCTTGAGTACCTCGCTGCCCACCCGGACGCTGCGGCTCGCCTCGTCCAGTTCGAAGCGCTCGCAGCGCCAGACGCTGGGGATGCGCCGGGCGCGGCGCTGCTTGCCCGAGGCTGTTGGGGTCTCCGCCAGGTTCATCGCATGCAGATCATCCTAGAAACCGCAGTTGGGGATCGATTCTCGGCGAGGCCGCAGCGAGGGATGGCGCCGGGCTGGAGCGAAACCCATGGTTGTTCCATGGGTTGAGTGAAGCCCAAGCCAGACCCGCGAGGGCCGTCGAGAATCGATTAGCGCGGGCAGCCAGTCACCGTTTGGGTGAAGACGCTCAGATGAAGATTTCATCGTCGTTTCCTACTCCAGAGAGGCTGCTCGCGCGACCCACTGCGGTTTCTAGGATCAGTCCTGGATCTTCAGCACGCGCTCGAACGGCGCGCCGGCGCGCAACTCCCAGGCGCGCATTTCGAGCACACCCTTGGTATTGAGCGACACGATCAGAAACAGGCCCCCGCCACTCAGCTGTTCCGCGGTCGGCACCGCGGGGGCCAGCGGGTTGGACCACAGGCACGCCCAGACCCGCTCGCCGCGCGCGGCCAGATCGGCATCGGTCGCCGCGCAGGAAAAGCTCGAGGGTCCGGAGGGGCGCGCACCCACGAGGCCGCGGATGGCACGCGGCTGCGCGATCTGCGCCTCGTGCAGGATGCGGATCGCGAGCGTCCGCGGCATCACGAGGTCAGCGTCTTCAGCGGTCATGGGCGCATACGGGGCAGTTCGGGTCCGGGCGGATGCTCAGGCGGCGCGACTCGTCCGTCAACGCGTTCCAGATCCACAGTCTGCCGCGATCGTCCCCCAGGCCGAGCAGCAGCTTGAGCGCAGCCAGCGCCTGGCGGCTGCCGACGACGCCCACCGCCGGCCCCAGCACGCCGGCTTCCTCGCAGCTTTCCGCGGCCTCGCCGGCATCCGGATAGAGGCAGGCGTAGCAGCCGCTGCCGCGCGCAGCGTCGAATACCGCAAGCTGGCCTTCGAAGCGGATCGCGGCGCCCGAGACCAACGGGCGTCGCGCGGCGACGCAGGCGCGATTGACGGCGAAACGGGTCGCGAAGTTGTCGCTGCAATCCAGCACCACGTCGACGCTGCCCGCCGCCTCGCACAGGGCCGCATCGTCCAGCGGGCCGGGCCGCAGCTCGATTTCGCATTCCGGGTTGAGGGCGTGCAGCGCCTCGCGGGCGGCCTCGTCCTTGGGTCGACCGATGTCGGTCTCGCGGTAAAGTATCTGGCGATGCAGGTTGGAGCGGGAGACGCGGTCGAAGTCCGTGAGCACGAGCCGGCCCAGGCCGGCGCCGGCCAGGTACAGGGCGGCCGGCGCTCCCAGGCCGCCCAGGCCGACGATCAGCGCCGACGAATCCCGCAGCAGTTGCTGGCCGTTGACGCCAACTTCGCGCAGGACCACCTGTCGCGAGTAGCGAGCGAGGCCCGTCACGGGCAACGCCCTGCGCTGGCGCGTTCCTGTCCGTTCAGATCGCGCCGGGTCTGCACCTCGTCAAAACCCGCTGCCCGGAAAAGCTCGCGCACGGCGGCGCCCTGGTCGTAGCCGTGTTCCACCAGCAACCAGCCCTGTCGCGGCTTCAGCCACGTGCTCGCGCCGCGGACAATCTGACGCAGATCGTCCAGGCCGTCGCGGCCCGCGACGAGCGCGTCGCGCGGTTCGAATCCGAGCGCGGGCAGATGCGGGTCGTTCTCGGCAACGTAAGGCGGGTTGCTGAGGATGAGATCGAAACACGCAATGTCCTGGCCGGCCAGGGCCTCGAACCAGCGGCCTTCGGCGAACTCGACATTGGCGATGCCGCTGCTTGCGGCATTCAAACGGGCAATCGCAAGCGCCGCGCCGAATGCATCGGTCGCCACGACGCAGGCCCGGGACAGCTCCGATGCAAGCGCCAACGCAATCGCACCACTTCCGGTACCGAGGTCCGCGAGCCGCAAGCTGGATTCGCGCTTTCGCGGAAACGAGGAGTCGACGAGGTCCAGCGCCCACTCCACCAGCAGCTCGGTTTCCGGTCGCGGCACGAGCACGGCCGGGCTCACCTGAAGGTCCAGCGTCCAGAAACCTTTTTTTCCGGCCAGGTAGGCGACCGGTTCGCCGCGCGCACGACGCTCGACCAAGCTCTCGAAGTTGCCGACAACCGCAGCGTCAAGCACCTCCACTTCGCGCAGGAACAAACCGCTCCGGGAACAACCCAGCACCTGGGCCAGCAGCAACTCCGAATCCAGCCGCGCCGACTCGCTGACCGGTGCCAGCCTCGCGCTCGCGTCGCGCAGGCACTCGCCCACGGTCATGCGCCGCTCATTTCTGCAAGCTGCTCGGCCTGGGACTCGGCCAGCAGGGGCTGGATGATCGGATCGAGATCGCCCTGGATCACACGCTCCAACTGGTACAGCGTGAGGTTGATGCGGTGGTCGGTCACCCTGCCCTGCGGGAAGTTGTAGGTGCGGATGCGTTCAGAGCGATCGCCACTGCCGACCAGCTTCTTGCGCGTGGCGGCCATGGTCTGCTGCTGCTGGCTGCGCTCGGCATCGAGCAGGCGCGAGGCCAGCAGCGCCATCGCTTTGGCGCGGTTTTTGTGCTGGCTGCGTTCCTCCTGGCATTCCACGACCACGCCGCTGGGCAGATGGGTGATGCGGATGGCCGACTCGGTCTTGTTGACGTGCTGGCCGCCCGCGCCGCTGGAGCGATAGGTATCGATCTTGAGGTCCACCGGATTGATCTGGATCGCTTCGGCCTCGGCGATCTCGGCGAGCACTGCCACCGTCGCCGCGCTGGTGTGAATGCGACCTTGCGCCTCGGTCTCGGGCACGCGCTGCACACGGTGCGCGCCGGATTCGAACTTGAGGACGCTGTACGCGCCGAAGCCGACGACTCTGGAAATGATTTCCTTGAAACCTCCATGCTCGCCGGGGCTTTCCGACAACACCTCGACCTGCCAGCCGCGGTTCTCGGCATAGCGCGAGTACATGCGAAACAGATCGCCGCCAAAGATCGCCGCCTCGTCGCCGCCGGTGCCGGCACGGATTTCGAGGAAGACGTTGCTGGAATCGAGCGGATCGCGCGGCACCAGGAAACTGCGCAGGGTATGTTCCAGCGTTTCCTTGCGCGCCTCCGCCAGTTCGACTTCGGCCTCGGCCATCTCGCGCACTTCGGCATCGGCGTCGTCGGTCATCAGTTCGAGGTCCTCGATCTCGATCACGGTGGACTGGTAGTCGCGAAAGCTCTCGACCACCGGACCGAGCTGCGAGTACTCCTGCGACAGGCGCCGGAAACGGTCGGGATCGGACGCCACATCGGGCGAGGCCAGCTCGCGCTCGATTTCCTCGCGGCGCTCGGCCATGTTCTGGAGTTTCTGGATGAGGGAGGGAAGCATCGGATCCGTGTGCGTTAGCCGTTCCGCAATGCTAACGGCTAAAGCCCATGCAGCAGATGTCCCGCTGGCCAAGGAAGGTGTGCACAGGTTCGATCCGGCTTGCAGGTCGGTTCAAGGCGCATGTCGGCTCCGGCCACGAAAAGCCGTGGCCTTGAGCCGACCTACGGATGAATTCAAGCCGATGTGGGAAATCCCTGAAGCGCGGAGCGCGTCCTGCGTTTCACTCGTCCGGCAGATCAAACAGCTTGCGCGCCGCATTCACCAGCAGCGCCTGCTCGACCCCGTCGGCCTTGCGCAGGCGATGGCTGGGCGCGTGCAGCAGCTTGTTGCTGAGCGTGTCGGCGACGAAGCCGAGCACGTCCTCGATCGATTCGCCCGAGCCGAGCTTGCGCCGCGCCTTGAGCAGCACCTGGTCGCGGTGCGTGCGGGCCTGCTCGCGGATGATGCGGATGACCTGGCCGGCGTCGCGGCCTTCCAGCCAGCGGGTGAATTCGCGCGCGTAGTCCTCGACCAGAACCTCGGCCTGCTTGGCCGCCTCGGCGCGCGCCGCGAGATTGGCAGAGATGACGTTGCGCAGGTCGTCGAGCGTGTAAAGGTAGACGTCTTCGAGCTCCGCGATGCGCGGGTCCAGATCGCGCGGCACCGCGAGGTCGATCATGAAGACCGGCTTGCGCCGGCGCTTCCTGAGCGCCAACTCCATCGCCCGACGCCCGACCACGTGTTCGCGCGCGGCGGTGGAGGACACCACCAGGTCCGCATCGCCGAGGTAGGCACCGAGGTCCGACAGCGCGATCGCGTAGCCTTGAATGTCCCGTGCCAGATGATTGGCCCGCTCCAGGCTGCGATTGGCCACGACGATGCGGCCGATCCCGTTGCCGCGCAGATGCCGCGCAATCAGCTGGATGGTCTCGCCAGCGCCGATCAGCAGCGCGGTCTGGCGGCCGAGATCGGCGAAGATCTGCTTGGCCATCTGTACCGCGGCGTACGCCACCGACACCGGATGCGCACCGACCTGAGTCCGCGAACGCACCACCTTGGCCACCGCAAAAGCGTGCTGGAACAGCCGCGACAGCACCGGGCCGAGGGCCCGGGCTTCGCTGGCCGCCGAGAACCCGGCCTTCATCTGTCCCAGGATCTGCGGCTCGCCGACGATCATCGAATCCAGGCCCGAAGCCACTCTCAGGCTGTGCAGCACCGCGGCCTGGTCGCGATGGGTGTAGACGAATTGTTCGATCAGGCCGGCCGGCACGTTCAGCTCGCGACGCCACCAATCGATCATCTGCGGCGCGAGGTCCGGCTCTGCGATCGCGAGGATCTCGGTGCGATTGCAGGTGGAGAGAATCGCGGCTTCGTCGATGCCCGCCATCGCGCGCAGGCGTGCCAGCGCCGCCGGCAATTCGGCATCGGTGAAGGCCAGCCTCTCCCGCGCCTCGACCGGAGCGCTGTGGTGGCTGAGACCGAGTGTGATCAGGGCCATCGCTACCTCGTCCGGCGCCCGCGAAAGCGGTCGCCTCGTTCATTGTGAGTCAGGGCGGCTCGATGCTCAATCGAGGCGCCTCGGGTCAAGCCCGCAGGGGGAACCGCGGTACCATAGATCGGTCTGACAAAAGTCCCCGCACAGGTCTTGATCCGTGTCCCCTCGTTCTGCTGTCGCTGCATCCGCCGTCCTCTGCCTGGCCAGCCTGGTCTGCGCCAGTCCTGCCGCACTCGGCGAGGATGGGCCTGCCGCGCCGCTGACCGCGGAGCAGACCATGCAAGTCCAGCTCCAGGTCATGGCCGGCGAGATGGCCGCGGGTCGTGGACAACCGGGGGTGGCGGCGCAGGCCTTCGTCGAGGCCCTGGCCCTGCAACCGGACGCCGCGCTGGCCAGTCGCGCCACGCAGTTGGCGCTCGCAGCGGACGACGAGAAGCTGGCGTTGCGGGCAGCGCATCAGTGGCTGGCGCTGGAGCCCAACAACGCCGATCCACGTGAAGTCATTGCGCGCCTCGCGCTCCGCGGCGGCGATCTCGACGAAGCCTACGCGCAGACCCTGGAGATCGTCCGCGGCCATGCCGGCGGCGCCGGCGAAGGATTCCGGCACGTGGCCCTGCTGCTGTCGGGTGAGGCGGGCAAGGGCGAGCAGGTCAGGTTGGTGCTCGATCGCCTGATCGCGCAGTACCCGGACCTGGGCGGTGCACGCTATGCCCGCGCGCTGGCGGCGCTGCGATTCGAGGATCTCGTGGCGGCGGAGAAATCCGCGCGTGAGGCGGTCAAGCTGGAACCAACGTCGCGCGACAATCGCGTACTGCTGGTCGGCGTGCTGGTGCGCACCAAGCAGATCGCCGAGGCGGACACAATCGTGAAGCAGCTCCTGGACGAGACCAAGGAGCCCGGCGACCTGCGCATGACCTACGCCAAGCTGCTGCTCGAAGCCGGCGAACGAGAGCAGGCGCGCGCGCAGATCAAGGCGGCACTGGATGGCGACGAAAAGAACGACGATGCACGCTACGCCCTGGGCGTGCTGGCATTCAACGATGGCAAGCTCGACGAGGCCGAAGCGCTGTTCTCGCCGCTGAAACTCGATCGCGAGCGTGGCGGCGATGCGGAATACCAGCTGGGGCGCATCGCCGAGGCGCGCAAGCAGTATGAGACGGCCTTGCAGCACTACGAGCGGGTGACCGGTGGCGGTCAGGCGATCGAGGCGGTGGTGCGTCGCTCCGCGATGCTCGCGCGGCTGGACCGGGTGGACGAGGCACGCGGCGCACTGGAGCAGTTGCGCCAGCAGTTCCCACCGCTGGTGCCGCGGCTGACCCAGGCCGAGGCGGAACTGCTGCTGGACATCGGTCGGCACGAGGACGCCGTGGCGGTCTACAGCGCGGCCTTGCAGCGCACGCCCAAGGACGATGGCCTGCTCTACGGCCGCTCACTGGTGTTCGACAAGATGGGTCGCTTTGCCGATGCTGAAACCGATCTTCGCGCGATCCTGGCCGAGGACCAGAACGATGCGCGCGCCATGAACGCGCTGGGCTATATGCTGGTGGTCAACACCACCCGCTTCGAGGAAGCGCACAAGCTGATCGAAGGCGCGCTCAAGCAGGTACCGAACGATCCGGCGGTGATCGACAGCATGGGCTGGGTGCTGTTCAAGATGGGCAAGGCCGACGAGGCGCGCAACTGGCTGGAAAAAGCCCTCGCCGCCGCCGACGATCCGGAAATCTCCGCGCATCTGGGCGAAGTGCTGTGGTCCCTGGGTCAACGCGATCGCGCGAAGGAGATCTTCGACAAGGCGCTGGCGCGCGAACCCGATCACCGCGCGCTGCGCGAAACGGTCGAGCGCCTGACGCGATGACCCTTCGGTGGGTCATCGCCGCCCTGGTCGCGGTCCTGTCCGGCTGCGCCTCGCTTCCGGGTTCTGGCTCGGCGCCGGCCAGCCCGGACCAGCTCAAGGCCTGGGAAGCACGTAGCGAAAACCTGGCGCGCATCGATCGCTTCGTCGTCAACGGTCGCGTGGCCAGCGGCGCGCTCGGCTTCAAGGCCGACCTGCGCTGGAAGCAGTTGCCGGACGGTCGCTTCGAATTGAGAGTTGCCGGCCCTTTCGGCGCCCGCGCGGCGGAGCTGTCCGGCGACATTCGCGAGGTGCGCGTCCGCACCGGCAACGACGCCGTTACCACCACGGCCGACCCCGAGGCCTGGCTGGAGCAGGCGCTCGGCTGCCGGCTGCCGGTGCGCGGTCTGCGCTGGTGGGCGCTGGGCCTGCCCGATCCGCAATCCCGCTACGACCTGCTGCTCGATGCAAACGGCCGCGCCACGCACATCGCGCAGAACGACTGGATGCTCGATTACATCGAATACCGCATGGTCGATGGCGTCGACCTGCCGCGCCGGATCGAGGCCCGCAACGGCGACACCCGCGTCACCCTGCTCGCCGATCGCTGGAGCGATATGGCCCCCTCATTGCCGCCTCCGTCGCCGGCCTGAATCGACCTCTCGCTCCGCAAATTCAATGTCGCGCCCAAGCTCCGAAGTCCCGCTCACCGCAGAATTCCCCTGGCCTGCGCCGGCGAAGATCAACCTGTTCCTGCACGTCAACGGTCGCCGCGCCGACGGCTATCACGAGATTCAGACCGTGTTCCAGTTTCTGGACCGCGGCGACACCTTGTTCTTCCGCCCGCGCGGTGACGGCCTGTGTCGGCGCGAGCACGGAGCGGCCGAGATCGACGCCGAAGCGGATCTCGCGATACGCGCCGCGCGCCTGCTCAGCCAGGCCAGCGGCTGCGGGCTGGGGGCTGACATCCGGATCGAGAAGCGCCTCCCCATCGGCGGCGGCCTCGGCGGCGGGTCCAGCGACGCGGCCACCACCCTGGTCGCCCTCAACCGCCTGTGGAATCTCGGATTCACCCGCGATGAACTCGCCCTGCTCGGGCTGCGACTCGGCGCGGACGTGCCGGTCTTCATCCACGGCCAGGCCAGTTTCGCCGAAGGTATCGGCGAGAAGCTCACCACGGTCGAACTGCCCGAGCCCTGGTTTCTGGTCGTCACGCCACCGGTGGCCGTGAGCACGCGCGAAATCTTCGATGCACCCGAGTTGCGTCGCGACACGCCGCGCATCACCGCTCGCCAGTTCCGCGCCGGCTCGGTGACGCGCAATGACTGCGAGCCCGTCACCCGCTCGCGCTATCCGCTGGTGAACGAGGCGATGGAGCGCCTGCGCGAGTTCGCCGGCGTGCGCATGTCCGGCACCGGCGCCTCGGTCTTCGCAGCCTTCGCCTCGCGTCCCGAAGCGCTGATGGCGCGCGCAGCGATGCCGTCCGGATGGTCGAGCTTCATTTCACGCGGATTGAACGAGTCGCCGCTGGCGCGGTTGCGCGCGGGCTGACAGCTATAATTCGCACGCAGTTTTTCCGATTGGGGAGTAGCCAAGTGGTAAGGCAGCGGGTTTTGATCCCGCCATTCCTAGGTTCGAGTCCTAGCTCCCCAGCCACTCAGTTTTTCTTGATGAGCCAAAGGCGAATTCAGAAGAACGAGTGCCCCCGATGCCGTAATCGGGGGCCCACCTTTCAGCACGATCGAGCTTCAAAGAAAAAATGGCCGAACTCTCCCTGATGCTGTTCACCGGTAATGCCAACCCGCAGCTGGCGCAGGAGATTGCCAACTACATGCACGAGTCGCTGGGCAAGGCGACGATCGGGCGCTTCTCGGACGGCGAGGTCCAGGTCGAAATCCTGGAGAACGTGCGCGGCAAGGACGTGTTCGTGATCCAGCCCACCTGCGCGCCGACCAATGACAACTTCATGGAACTGCTGATGATGCTCGACGCGCTCAAGCGCGCCTCGGCGCAGCGCATCACCGCGGTGGTTCCCTACTTCGGCTACGCGCGCCAGGACCGTCGCCCGCGCAGCGCCCGGGTGCCGATCAGCGCCAAGGTCTGCGCCGACATGATCGGCGAGTGCGGCGCCGACCGCGTGCTGACCGTGGATCTGCACTCCGACCAGATCCAGGGCTTCTTCGATATCCCGGTCGACAACGTCTATTCCAGCCCCGTGCTGCTCGGCGACATCTGGCGCCAGAAATACGATGACCAGGTCGTGGTCTCGCCCGACGTCGGCGGTGTGGTCCGCGCCCGCGCAATCGCCAAGCGACTCGACGACGCCGACCTCGCCATCATCGACAAGCGCCGTCCGCGCCCCAACGAGGCCAAGGTGATGAACATCATCGGCGACGTCGAAGGCCGCACCTGTGTCCTGGTCGATGACCTCGTCGATACCGCCGGCACGCTCGGCCAGGCGGCGGGTGCGCTGAAGGACGCGGGTGCGATCAAGGTCGTCGCCTACGTCACCCATCCGGTGCTGTCCGGCCCGGCGGTGACCAACATCATGAATTCGCGGCTGGACGAACTGGTGGTGACCGACACCATTCCGCTGTCCGCGGCGGCGGCGGCCTGTCCGAAGATTCGGCAGCTTTCGATTGGCGGATTGCTTGCGGAAACGATCCGACGGGTGAGCGCGGAGGAGTCGGTGAGTTCGCTGTATATCGATTAACCCGGCCGGCTCACAAGTCTGGCAACGAATCGTCAACAGGCCGCAGACCGATTGTAGGTCGGTTCAAGCCCGCGGCCTCATACGGGCGGAACCGACATCCGACGCGACAGGAAACTTCGCGCGTTTCCCCACTGTCGCACGTCGGCTCCGGCCACGAAAAGCGCGTGGCCTTGAGCCGACCTACCGCCACACGCAACCTCACTCATCGCGCACGAGCGCTCCGCGAGCCTCACCGCCACCGATCCACCGTCCGCTTGCGCTTCTTGAGCTGCCGCGGCGTCAGCTTGTTCTTCTGGTCCTTGAACGGGTTGTCGCCGGTCTTGAACGCGATCTGCAAGGGCACGCCCTTGAGCTTGAACGCGTCGCGGAATTCGTTGATGAGGTAGCGCCGGTACGCGACGGGCAACTTCTCGGTCTGATTGCCGTGGATCAGGACCTTGGGCGGATTGTTGCCGGCCTGGTGGGCGTAGCGCAGCTTGATGCGGCGACCGAGCACGGCGGGCGGGCTGTGCTTCTCAAGCGCGCGTTCGAGGATGCGGGTCAGCTCGGGCGTGGGCATTTCGATGGTCGCAGACTCGAACGCGGCCTGCACGTCGATCATCAGTTCGCCCAGGCCCGAGCCGTGTCGCGCCGCGATGAAATGTACCGGCACGTAGTCCAGGTACGGCATCTTGAGCGTGACCTGGTAGCGCACCTGCTCGCGCTGAGCGGGGTCCAGGTGATCCCACTTGTTGACCGCCAGCACCATCGCTCGGCCCCGTTCAGCGATCAGGCCCAGCAGGCGCGCGTCCTGTTCGCCGATGTCGTTCTGCGCGTCGAGCACGGCGATCACCACATGCGCCTGCTCGATCGCCTGCAGCGTCTTGATGATCGAGAATTTCTCGATCACTTCGCTGACCCGCGCGCGACGCCGGATGCCGGCGGTGTCGATCAGGACGAAGGGACGACCCTCGTATTCGAACGGTACACGGATGGAGTCGCGCGTGGTGCCGGGCAGGTCGGCCGCGAGCACGCGCTCCTCGCCGATCAGGCGATTGACCAGAGTGGACTTGCCGACGTTGGGCCGGCCGACGACGGCGACCCGGACTTCATGCTCGCCCTGCGGTGGCGGCTCCGAGGGAGGGAATTCTGCGAGCAGATCGCGCAGTAGTTCGGGCACTCCATCGCCACGCTCCGCCGAAATGGGCTGCGGCTCCCCGAGCCCCAGGGCGTAGAAGTCCGCGGCCGCGGCCGGAGTCCTGACGCCCTCGGCCTTGTTGACCAGCAGGCTGATAGGCTTGCCGGTGCGGCGCAACAGCGCTGCGATGGCGCCGTCGGACCCGTGCAGGCCGGATCTCAGATCGGCGAGAAACAGGATCCGGTCCGCGTCTTCGAGCGCGACCTTCGCCTGCTCCTGAGCCAGCCCGGCGAGCGGATCGCTCGACTCGGGCATCAGGCCGCCGGTATCGACGACCACGAAACGCCGGTCCTCGAACTGGCCGTAACCGTACTGGCGATCGCGCGTCAGACCGGGGAAATCCGCGACCAGCGCGTCGCGCGTGCCGGTCAGGCGATTGAACAGGGTCGATTTGCCGACATTGGGCCGGCCGACGAGGACGAGTACGGGCAGGCCGCCTTGCACGAGCGAGCGTTCTACTTGTTCTTCTGGATCGCGGCGATACGCCCTTCGGCATTCATCACGAACAGACGGTCGGCGGTCGCGACCGGCGCGAGCAGGATCGGATCGGAGCCGGCGCGCATGCGCGCGACCAGCTTGCCGTCAGCGGGGTCGATCCAATGCAGATAACCCTCGAAATCACCCACCACGACATACCCGCCGAAGTAAACCGGCGGCGACAGTTTTCGATACAGCAGGGTCTCCTGCTTCCAGGCCGCCGCACCGCTGCGCAGGTCCAGACCCCAGACCACACCCGTGTCATCGGTCACGAAGACTTTTTCCGCGGACGCGGCCATGCCCGTGTAGCTGCGGATGGAGCGACGCCAGAGGGCTTCGCCCGAGTCGGGGGCGAGGCAGGCCACTTCGCCGCCGAAACTCGCGGCGAGCACGCACTCCGGCACTTCGAGCAGATCGGCGTCGATGTCGGTGAGGCGTTCCAGCTCGGTGCGTCCGCTCGGCACGGTCACGGCCTGTTCCCACTGCGGCTGGCCATCGACCAGTCGCAGGCTCGCGACCCGGCCGTTGTCCATGCCGACGATGGCCTGCGTCCCGACCACCAGGGGTGCCGAATTGCCGCGCAGGACGAGGTTGGGTACGCCGCGGTCGAAACTCCAGACTCGCTCGCCGTCGCCGGCATTGAGTCCGAAGATGCGCCCGTCGATGGAGCGCACCACCACCATGCTGCCATCGCCGGAAGGCGGGCCGAGCACTTCGCTCGAAACGCTCTTGCGCCAGCGCTCGCTGCCGTCGGCACGCTTGAGCGCGATGACCTCGGCGTCGAGCGTGCCGACCAGCACCGTGTCGCCGGACACGCCGGGCCCGGAGATGACGCGCGAGCCGGTATCGACCTTCCATAGCGTGCGGCCGGTATCGCGGGCCAGCGCGTAGACGCGGCCGTCGATGTCGGCGACGAAGATCGCGTCGTCCTGGAGATTCAGGCGCAGGCCGGAGACCTTGCCGCCCGCGCCGTCGCCCGCGTGCGCGCTCCAGACCGTGACCGGCTTGATCGCGGGGTTGGCGATGTCCTGCAATTCCGACGGCTTGCGCACCGTGGCCTTGCCGGAACAGGCCGCCACGCCGAGTACAAGAACCGCGAACGCCGCGCGAACGATGTGAGTTTGTTTCATGCCGATTTTCAAGGGTTGACCGCCACGGCCAGGTCGTCGAGTTTCTGCTCGAGCAGATTGCGATGAGTCGCGGTTTCGTCGATGGCTTTCAGCGCCCTGTCATAGGCGCTGCGCGCGGCCGGGCGATCACCCTTGGCCAGCAGGATGTCGCCGCGCAGTTCCTCGTACAGGCCGAGAAAGCTGTCGGCATCACCGGACAGCGTCGCCAGGGCCTCGTCATGCCTGGCCTGCGCAAACAGCACGCGCGCCTTGCGCAGCCTGGCGAGCTGCGTCATGGCGTCGTCGTCGGCATGTTCGATCACCCAGGACAGGCTCGCGCTCGCGGCATCGAGATCGCCCTTTTCCACCGCCGCCTGCGCCGAGCGCAGCGATGCGGTGGCGGCATAGGGCGTGCCGGCGAACTCGGAGGTCAGGCGATCGACGATCCTGCCGGCCTCGTCGGTCCTGGATTCGGCCAGCGCCTTCTTCATCTCCTCGTACATCTGCGAGGCGGTCTCGGCGCGACCATCGTGCCAGCGCCGATAGGCCTCCCAGCCGCCGATGGCGCCGACGCCGATACCCAGCCCTGTGGCCAGCGCGAGCCAGTTTTCCTTCCACCAGCGCTTGAGATTCTCAAGCTGCTCTTCTTCGTCGATGTGGTCTGCCACGCGCTCGGTCTCGCCGGTTGAGGGTTGTTGTTCAGGGGGATGCGATCAGACCCGGGAGGACGGTGACCAGTTCAGAACGGGCCAGCGAAACCTGCGGTTTGTCTTCGCGAAGGAATTTTACTTGAACGGTCCCGGCGGCTGCTTCATCGTCGCCCACCACCAGCGCGATACGGGCACCCGACCGGTCGGCACGCTTGAACTGTGCGGCCGGCTTGCCGCCGCCGACGTTGAGGCTCACACGTACTTTGGGGCCCAGCATGGCACGAACGTCCTCGGCGAGTTTGAGGCCCGCGCGTTCGCCCGCAGTCCCGAAGCGGCAGATGTACAGATCCGCTTCCGACGGCGGCACCGTGGCTTGAGCCTTCTGGAGCAGGAGAATCAGCCGCTCGACGCCAGACGCCCAGCCCACCGCCGGCGTCGGCGACCCGCCGAGCTGTTCGACCAGCCCGTCATAGCGGCCACCCGCGCAGACCGTGCCCTGCGCGCCCAGCTCGGTGGTGATCCACTCGAACACGCCGCGCGTGTAGTAGTCGAGTCCGCGCACCAGACGCGGGTTCAGGTGATGCTCGATGCCGAGGTCCGACAGGCCCTGCCGCAGGCCGTCCAGATGCGCGGCGGATTCCGGGTCCAGATACGCGATGATGCTCGGCGCCTCGCGCACGATGGCCTGCGTGGCCGGCACTTTCGAATCGAGGGCGCGCAGCGGGTTGCTGAGCAGGCGTCGACGCGAATCCTCATCAAGGCTGGACTCGTGCCGCTGAAGGAACTCGATCAGGGCCGCACGATACCGCGAGCGTGTCTCAGCCCCGCCGATCGAGTTGATCTCCAGCCGCAGGTTCTGAAAGCCAAGTTGCTGCCATAGCCGCGCCGACATCGCGATGAGTTCCACATCCACGTCCGGGCCGGCAATGCCGTAGGCCTCGACGTTGAGCTGGTGGAACTGGCGATAGCGCCCCGCCTGCGGACGCTCGTAGCGAAACACAGGACCGGCACACCACACACGCTGCTGCTGGTTGTGAAACAGGCCGTGCTCGATGCCCGCACGCACAACCCCGGCGGTGAACTCGGGCCGCATCGACACCTGCTCACCGCCACGATCCTCGAAGGAGTACATCTCCTTCTCGACCACGTCGGTGACTTCTCCGACCGCACGCTTGAACAGCGCAGTGGATTCCAGCAGGGGCACGCGCATCTCGCGATAGCCGTAGGACTCGAACACCGCCCGCGCGGTGTCGTGCAGGTGCTGCCACAACGGCGCGTCCTGCGGCAGCACGTCGTTGAAGCCGCGGATGGACTGGATTTTCAAGCGGGCCGTGCCCGCGCCGCCAGCTTCTCGCGCACCAGCTTCTCCAGCGTGTCCACGAGCTGATCGTTGTGCGCCTTGTGCTTGATCTCGCCGTCCACGTAGATCGAATTGGGATAGCCGCCGGCCACGCCGATGGCGGCCTCACGAGACTCGCCGGGGCCGTTCACGACGCAGCCGATGACGGCAAGATTGATCGGCTCCTCGATGCCCTCGAAGCGCGATTCCAGTTCGTTCACGACCTTGATCACGTCGAAATTCTGCCGCGAACAGCTCGGGCAGGCGACCAGGTTGATGCCGCGCGCACGCAGGTGCAGGGATTTCAGGATGTCCCAGCCGACCTTGATCTCCTCCACCGGATCGGCGGCCAGCGACACGCGGATGGTGTCGCCAATTCCATCGGCCAGGATCATCCCCAGACCGATCGAGGACTTGACCGCGCCCGCGCGCAGGCCGCCTGCCTCGGTGATGCCGAGGTGCAGCGGCTGGTCGATCAGCTTTGCGAGCTTGCGGTAGGCCTCGACGGTCATGAAGACCTCGCTGGCCTTGAGCGAGACCTTGAAATCCTCGAAGTTGTGCTGCTTGAGAATGTTGATGTGGCGCAGGGCCGACTCCACCAGCGCGTCGGAATTCGGCTCACCATATTTTTCCTGAAGATCGCCTTCCAGCGACCCGGCATTCACGCCGATCCGGATCGGCACGCCGTGATGCCGCGCACAGGCGACGACCTCCGCGACTTTCCGGTCGCTGCCGATGTTGCCCGGGTTGATGCGCAGGCAGTCTGCGCCCATCTCGGCCGCCTTGAGGGCGCATTTGTAATTGAAGTGGATGTCCGCGATCAGCGGCACATAGCCGACTTCTTTCTTGATCCTGCCAAAGGCTTCCGCCGCCGCGATCGTCGGCACCGAGACTCTCACGATATCGGCACCGGCCTTCATCGCCGCTCGAATCTGAGCGACCGTGGCCTCGACGTTCTCGGTGTCGGTGTTGGTCATGGTCTGCACCGAAATCGGCGCATCGCCACCGACCGTCACGCGACCGACCTTGATGCTGCGGCTGAGGCGTCGCGTGATGCGGTGGGTGGATTTCATCGACACGGAGGACGGTCCTAGCGGGCGGCAACCGGCACGCTGAAGCGCGCGGTCGAGTTGCCCTTCATCACCGCCTTGAGATCGACCGGCTGGCCGCCGAACTGGACTTTCACGCCCGGCGCATTGCCGAGAAAAACGGAGTACGGAGGTCGGCCATCCAGCACGCGCTGCTCGCCGGCGCCGATCACGCCCGACAACAGCGCCTTGCCGCTCGCATCCTCCACCCGCGCCCAGGAGATCGCGCTGAACATGAGCACCAATTGCGTGGCGCTGGCAGCCGGTGCTACGGCCAGTTCCTGCGTGGCGCCATCCGGCGCCGGAGGAGCGGGATCAACCACCGGCGCGGCACCCGCATCAACGGGGGCACTCGGTGCGGCAGGGTCGATCGGAGGCTCCAGCGGCGGCATCGTGTCGGAAACGACTGGGCTCGCAGGAGTTGCAGCGCCTCCGACGACGGCCGGGTCTGCGCCCGTCCCCGGCGCCGTCTCCAGGTTTTGCCGCCCGAACCAGATCGCCGCGCTGATCACGATGGCCGCGAGGGGCGCCAGAATCACCAGACGCCGCGACGATCCTCCCTTCAGCGTGCCCAGATCCCCACCCGAGGCCAGGCGCAAGCGCGCGGGCGAGATCGTCGGCTTGGGCGTGTACGCCGCCTGGTACGCCGCAATCAGCGGCTCCTCGGCCAGCCCCAGGACTTTCGCGCACTTGCGGTAGTAACCGCGCACGTAGACCGGCTCGATCAACTGATCGAAGGCATCGTTTTCCAGCGCCTCGATCGCGGTGCGCGCCAGCCGCGTGCGCGATGCGAGTTCGTCCACCGACAGGCGTGCCTTCTGGCGCGCGGTGCGGATGGCCATGCCAGGACTGCCGTAGCCGGAAGTGGCGGGAGGGAGGGACGGGGACGCTGGGTTGGTTTCAGGTTTCATGACGAAGGAGATGAGGGCGACAGACGGGCGCTCTCTTCGGACTCCGGGAATTCCATCTTGAGGCGCGCGGCGTAGCGGTCAGCTGCCGCATGGTCGCCCAGCGCAGACTCGGCCTGTGCACCGAGCCAGAGCGTCTCTGCGGTGGCCGGGCCGACTTTTTCGTAGCGTTGCAGAAAAGCCCGCGTCCGCAGGTGATCCTTGCGTTCGAATGCCAACGAGGCCAGTTGCGCCAGCGCCTCCGGGTCTTCCGCGCGCAAGGCCAGGGCCTCACGGAAATAGGCATCGGCCCGGTCCAGATCCGGCTCGCGCCGGGCACATACGCCAGCATTGATCCAGGCCTTCTGCGGCTCGATGTACTTGGGATTTTTCGCGGCCTGAAGGAACTGCTTATCAGCGTCCTTGTAGCGCTTCTGTCCGCACAGGAACACACCGAAATTGTTGCGCGTGGAGGCGTTGTCAGACTCCAGTTGAAGCGCCTGCTTGTAATGCGTCTCCGCCAGCCCGGCATCGCCGCGTCGTGCGTACACAAAGGCGATCGAGGATTGCGCCAGCGCGTAGCCGGGATTCTGCGACAGCGCGCGATTGAGCTTTTCCAGCGCCGCATCGAGCTGGCCCTTGCGCATGTAGTCGATGCCGATGTCGGTGTTGAGCCGGGCGGCCTCAAGCAGATCGGGTTCGGCGCGCGGCGGCAGCGAGCCCTCCTCGGGAACGGTCACGCAGGCCGCCGTCATGAGCAGGCCGGCCGCCAGCATGAGAACCAGCGATCGCTGGCCACCGACCAGGGCAGGCGCGTCCCTCACGCGATTCTCACGGGTATTTCGGACAGCCTTCGCTTCTGCCTGTTGATGACCTTGCCGACCAGTTGGCCGCAGGCGGCGTCGATGTCATCGCCGCGCGTCTTGCGCGTCGTCGCGAGGATATTCTTGGCCCGCAGAATGCCGGCAAAGCGCTCGATCGCCTCGGGCGTGGAGCGCCGGTAGCGCGTCTCCGGAAACGGGTTGAAGGGAATGAGGTTGACCTTGGCCGGCATGCCGTTGAGCAGCTTCGCGAGGTCCCTGGCCAGCGCCGCGGAATCGTTGATCCCGTCGAGCATCACGTACTCGTAGACCACGTGCATCTTGTGGTTGCGACCAAGGGTGTAGCGCCGGCAGGCGTCCATCAGCTCGGCAATCGGATACTTGCGATTGATCGGCACCAGCTCGTTGCGCAATTCATCGTTGGCGGCGTGCAGCGACACGGCCAGCGCCGTGTCGACATCCTCGCGCAGGCGGTCGATGAAGGGCACCAGGCCCGAGGTCGAGACCGTCACTCGGCGCTTTGAAAGTCCGAAGCCGAAATCATCCTGCAGGATCCGGATCGCCGGCAGCACCGCGTTGTAGTTGGCCAGCGGCTCGCCCATCCCCATGAACACGACGTTGGAGATGACCCGCTCGTTCTGGAAATCGCTGCCGAGCGCCTTGGCCGCAAACCACACCTGGGCGACGATGGCCGCGGTGTCGAGATTGCCGTTGAAGCCCTGCTGCGCCGTGGAGCAGAACGAGCAGTCCATCGCGCAACCGATCTGCGAGGAGATGCACAGGGTGCCTCGGTCGGCTTCGGGAATGAATACGGTCTCGATGGCCTGGCCCACCGATCGCCCCGAACCCGTGGCCGGGTCCACGCGCAAGACCCATTTGCGCGTCCCATCCACCGACTGCTGCTCCGTCACCAACTCCGGCGGCCTGATCTCGAAGCTCGCTGCCAGCCGCTCGCGGAAGTCCTTGGCCAGATTGCTCATGGCGCCAAAATCGTCCACCCCGCGGCGGTAGATCCACTGCATGATCTGGTCGGCGCGCCAGGGCTTTTCGCCAATGGCGGCGAACTGCTCCCGCAGGCGCTCGCGGTCGAGGCCAAACAGGTTGGTCTTGGTGAGGCACGAGATTGAATTTTGCGAAGCGAAAGACGACGGGAGGCGTGACGGGTTCGCGACGACCGGCCCTGTCTCACCCCTCTCGTTCCTCTGCTTCATCTGCGCCTCACGCCTCACGCCTCTGGCCCTTCACCGCGTCCGCGGGCACAGCTCGGTGACGCGGAAGAAATAGCTGATCTCGCGCGCGGCATTCTCGACGCTGTCCGAGCCGTGCACGGAATTTTCGTCGATGGAATCGGCGAAATCGGCGCGGATAGTTCCCGGCGCCGCTTTCTTGGGATCGGTGGCGCCCATGATGTCGCGATGACGGGACACCGCGTCCTCGCCTTCGAGCACCTGGATGATGACCGGCCCGCTGATCATGAATTTGATCAGATCCTTGAAGAACGGGCGGGCACTGTGCACCTCGTAGAAGCCGCCGGCCTCCTTTTCGGTGAGATGTTTCATGCGCGCGGCAACGATCTTGAGTCCGGCCTGCTCGAAGCGGGCGTAGATCGCGCCAATAACGTTCTTGGCAACCGCGTCGGGCTTGATGATGGAAAGCGTGCGTTCTACCGCCATGAGCTGTGGTTCCTGCTGATTTTACGGGGGATTTGCGGGCTTCCGGAGGTGGAGGCCGCAGAAAAGCGCGTGAGTTTAACGGTCCATGCCGCACTGCGGCAATTGATATCGGCAGCGGGTAGTGCATCAGTTTGAATCCCGTTCGCACCGAGTAGCGCCATTGCGGAGCAATGCCGCGTATCGAGGTGCCGGGCATGCCCGATACGTGACGCTTCCCTCGATACGCCAGGCTTCGCCGGCTACTCGGGCCGAACGGGGTTCTGGAATTCAAACTGATGCACTACCCGGTAGCGGGCCACTGACGGTCCGATTCGGCGAACGCTCGTCATCGACGCCCGTCCGATCGATGCCACGTCCGGAAATCTTCACTTGCCGGTGCTGGTGCACGCCCGTAGTCTCGATGCAGGGAGTCGTCGGGAGCGGCAAATGGGCAAGGTGACCGCAGTGATCGAGGGCGCGTCTGCGGACAGCGGACCGCCTCTGGCTGAACTATGGGGCGCCGCCTACGAGGACCTCAAGCAACTCGCCCGATCGCGCCTGCGCCGCCGTGGCCCGATGACCATGCTCGATACCACCGCCTTGGTCAACGAATCCTATCTGCGCCTGGCGGCACGCGGGCAGTCCCACGTGCACGTCGGTTCGCGCGGGCAATTCCTGGCCTATGCCTCGCGCGTCATGCGTTCGATCATCGTGGACCTTGCCCGTGAGCGGGCGGCGGAAATGCACGGCGGCGGAATCGACAAGCTGACGATCAACTCGCGGATCGTGATCGGCCCGTCCGGAGAAGCGGATCCAGTGAAGGTCCACGATGCTCTACTGTCGCTGGAGACGCTCGATCCGCGCCTGGCCGAAGTCGTGCAGATGCGGTATTTCGGAGGACTGACTGATGCGGAGGTCTCCGAAGCACTCGGTCTCAGCGAGAGAACCGTGCGTCGCAATTGGGAAAAAGCCCGCGCCATCCTGCGCACGATGCTGGAATGACCGCGGGACGGCGCCAGCGCCGGCGCCGTCTCGCGAATCGCCGCATGCCAGCAAGAAGTACGACCCGATCAGCGGCGCCGAGGGGAGTCAGCCGCACCGTCATCGTCACGGTATGGCCCACGACCACACCGGCAGTCGAGAATCGGCCACGGGCTTCGGCGGCCCGGTGCAGCAGGTCACCCTCGGAATTTGATTTCGCCGACCCCGCGATCGTCCCCCGACACCGGCATCTCCGCAGGCACAGCCGGGAGCCGTAAACTCCGCGTCATCCCGCACCGATGGCCCGGCCATGTCGAACCAACTCATCACCAACGCCCGCATCGTCAACGACGGCAAGACGTTTGAAGGCGACCTGCTGATCCGCGGCGAGCGGATCGAAAAGATCGCCCCTTCGATCACCGCACCCGTCGGCGTGCCGGTTCTGGATGCGCGCGGACGCCTGCTGATTCCCGGGATGATCGATGACCAGGTGCACTTCCGCGAACCGGGCCTCACGCACAAGGGCGATCTGCTGAGCGAGTCTGCGGCCGCGGTGGCAGGCGGCGTCACCTCCTTCATGGACATGCCCAACAACGTGCCGGCGATCACCACGCGCAAGCTGCTCGCCGGGAAGTACGAGCACGCGCGCGGCCGCTGCCACGCCAACTACGCGTTCTATTTCGGCGGCGCCAACGACAACCTCGAAGAGATCGCGGCACTCCAACCCGATGAAGCCTGCGCACTCAAAGTCTTCATGGGCGCTTCGACCGGCAACATGCTGGTGGACGATCCCAGGACGCTCGAAGGCATCTTCCAGCGATCCCGCCTCATGGTAGTGACGCACTGCGAGGACACACCGACGATCCTGAAGAACGAGCAGGCCGCGCGCGAGAAATACGGCGAGAAGGTGCCCTGGGAGGAGCATCCGCGCATCCGCTCGGCCGAGGCCTGCTACACGTCCACCGAGCTGGCCGTGAGCCTCGCGAAGAAATACAACGCGCGCCTGCACGTGCTGCACCTGACCACGGCGCGCGAGCTGAGCTTCTTCACGCCGGGTCCGATCGCGGGCAAGCGCATCACCGTCGAAGCCTGCATGCATCACCTGCTGCTGGACGATTCGCTCTACGCCACGCGCGGCAGCCAGATCAAATGCAATCCGGCCATCAAGACGCCGGCCGATCGCGCGGCGCTGGTCCGCGCGGTGATGGAGGATCGCATCGACGTCATCGCTACCGATCACGCGCCGCACACCTGGGAAGAGAAGAGCCGCGACTACTTCAAGGCACCGTCGGGGCTGCCGCTGGTGCAACACGTGCTGCTCATGGGCTTTGCGCTGGTGAAGGCCGGCGAGCTGGACTTGCATACGCTGGTGCGCAAGACCAGCCACGCGGTGGCCGAGTTGTTTGGCGTGCGCGATCGCGGTTACATCCGCGAAGGGGCGTTCGCGGACCTCGCGCTGATCGACGACTCCGCGACCACGACGGTGCGGCAGGAAGACGTGCTGTACAAGTGCGGCTGGTCACCGCTGGAAGGCATGAGTTTTCCCGCGCGGGTCGACGCGACCTGGGTCAATGGTGCGCTCGCCTGGGACGGTGCGAAGGTCTCCACGCCGCTTGGGGAGCGGCTGCGATTTGCGGTCTCCTGATCGCATGACCCAGCAAAACCTGCCTCGCTGCGGCTGGTGCCTCGGATCGCCCGCGTATATCGCCTACCACGACGAAGAATGGGGCCAGCCGCAGCACGACGATCGGGTGCTGTTCGAGTTCCTGATTCTCGAAGGCGCGCAGGCGGGCTTGTCCTGGAGCACGATCCTCAACAAGCGCGACGGTTATCGGCGTGCGTTTGCAGGCTTTGATGCCGCCAAGCTCGCCCGCTGGTCGGATGCCTGCGTCGAGAAGGCTTTGCTCGATCCCGGCATTGTGCGCAACCGGCTCAAGGTGGCTTCGGTGCGGACCAACGCACGGGCGTTTCTGGAGGTGCAGCGCGAATTCGGCAGCTTCGACACCTACCTGTGGCGCTGGGTGGACGACCATCCGCTGCTAAATCGCTGGCAGGCCCTCAACGAAGTGCCGCCGAAAACCGATCTGTCCGATCGAATCAGCAAGGATCTGCTCAAGCGCGGATTCAAGTTCGCCGGCAGCACCATCGTTTACGCCTACTGCCAGGCGATGGGCGTGGTCAACGATCACCTCGTGAGCTGCCACCGGCACCCCGAATATCGGGGCTGACCCACTGGTAAATTGAGCTTGCCGACGCGC
This sequence comes from Panacagrimonas sp., assembly GCA_052387695.1. Taxonomy (GTDB): domain Bacteria; phylum Pseudomonadota; class Gammaproteobacteria; order Nevskiales; family Nevskiaceae; genus Panacagrimonas. Next base: position 58,479 of record JBQTIX010000078.1, read on the forward strand.
GGCCGCAACGCGGCCTCGTTATTGATCCGGCCACAATCGAGTTGAACTCGACGATGCAAACGCAGGTCGGTGTGACCGGATCAATAACCCAACATGTCTCTGTGTTATTGAGGCGGCCAGCGCCAATCTCGTCGATCGATGGGACCCCTACCCGCTCGCGCATTTTCAAGTGCATAGTGGCCGTCTCAATAACATCGTCTCCGGACCCGGCGTCGAACAAGAGGAGATCATCATGCGAACCGCCCGCCTTGCAATCGCGTTGCTCGCATCCGGTCTTGCGCTCACGAGCACGCCCGGTCGCGCGGCCCCCGCCCAGTGCGATCTGATGACCGCCGACGCCGCGGTGACGCGCAACGAACTCATCCGCGGCGCGCGCAAACCCGACGCGCAGATGCTGCTACGCTTCCTGCACCTGACCGACGATCACATCATCGACGACGACGGCCAGGCCGTGATCGGCGCCTCGTTTCTCGATCCGGTCGCGCCGCTGCTGGAAGCCTCGATGCGCTTCCAGGAGGAGTATTCCGACGAGGTGCTCAACGATCTGACCGGGCGCATCAACGCCTGCACGGCGCAGTTCCCGGCCGAGTTCGGCATCGTCACCGGCGACAGTGCGGACCTGACCACGGTGGCGGAGATTCGCCGCTTCATCGACAACCTCGACGGCACCTTCGACCGCATGAGCGCGTTCGAGGAAGCCTGTCGCGCGGACCTGCGGCCCGGCACGCGCGAGGGCGCAGCGCGGCGCCGCTGCACGCGCTTCACCGGTCGCGACGTCGCCGATACGCAGACGCCGGACCCGAATCCCTCGCAGTTGTTGTTCCAGCCCATCCTCACGCGCATGCTGCTGCAACTGGCGGCGACCGAGCTGGCCGCCACCACCGGTCGCGCGGAAAACGGCGGCGTCAGCCTGCTGCGGCAGACGATCACGCGCTCGCCTGGCCTGCCCGAGTCGCTGCGCTGCCATCACACCGCGCCCGGATGCGCCAACAACCGGCTCAACACGCCGTGGTACATGGTGTTCGGCAATCACGACGCCTACGTCCGCGGCACGCTGCCGATCGACCTGCCGCTGAGCCAGGTGGCCGAAGTCACCGGCCGGCATTACATGGTCCGGCAGCACGAGTTCATCCGGGAATTCTTCAACTCCAGCGCCACGCCCGGCCCGGTGGGCCACGGATTCAACTTCGTCGAAAGGCGCCGTTTCAACGATGACGACGGCCGCAACGACGGCTACTACGCCTTCGACGCCGGCGACGGCCGCTTCCGCATGATCGTCATGAACACGATCGTCGATGGCGTCATTGACCGCCTGCCGCCCGAGCTGATCCGCAACCCCTTCGCACTGGCGGACGGCTCGATGGATCGCGCTCAGTTCGAATGGGTCGATCGGCAGCTCCGGGGCGCACTCCGCAACGGCCAGCTCGCGATGGTGTTCTCGCATCACCCGGACCTGAGTTTTGCGGAGTACGGTCTGCTGGCGCCGCTGGTGCCGATCGAGGTCACGGCGGTCGAACTCAATGGTTTGCTGGCGAGTTATCCCAATCTCATCGCCTGGGTCGCGGGACATACGCATCGTCACCGCGTCCGGCCGTTCAAGGTCGAGAACGGCATCGGCAGCAACGGCACCATCGCCTCACCGGTAGCCTGCAAGCGCGGCAATCAGTGCCGCGGCTTCTGGCAGATCGAAACCGCGTCACTGATCGACTTTCCGCAGGAGCAGCGTCTGGTCGAGATCTTCGACAACGGCGATGGCACGGGCACGATCCGCGGGCCCATCCTCGGCCACGGCTTCGACCGGGCACGCGATCTGGCGGAAGCCGATGACCGCTGCGCGTTCTATCTGGCCGATCCGCGCTCGATCCGCAGCCTGCTCACCGAGGCCGATCTCGGCGCCCTGTGCTCGCAGGGCGGCACGCGAGTCGGCGAGGCCCGCGATCGCAACGTGGAGCTGATGTTCCGCATGCCGCGGTTCTGATGACGCGTGGACCCCGCGGGCGCTCAGCGCATCGCGGCCCTGAAACCGATCTCGCGCCGGTTGTTGGGCTTGACCGCGATTTCCTGGCGCAGCATGCGCGTCAGCTCTTCCGGGTCCTTCTCGAAACCGAGCAGTTTTGCGCGGTTGCGAACCACGGCGTAATCGCCGGGCGTCAGCAGGTCGAGATCGATCACGGCGGCCGGTGGCTCGCAGCCGAAGTAATGGCGGAAGGCCGTTTCACGCTGCTCCCGCTTGAGAAAATCGAAGCGCACCTTGAACGAGAACCGACGCAGCGCCGCCTCGTCGAGATGGCTCATCAGGTTGGTGATGCAGGCGAAGGGATGCTCGTGGCTTTCCATCCACGTGAGCATTTCGTTGACTTGGCTGATCTCCCAGCCCTGGTGCGCGTGGCGGCGGTCCCCCAGCAGTGAGTCCGCCTCGTCGAACACCAGAAAGGCACCGGATTCGCGCGCTTCAGCGAACGCGGCCGCGATGTTGCGCTCGTTCTCGCCGACCCATTTCGAGAGCAGGTCAGAGGCCCGCTTCTGGATGATCTCGATGCCCAGCTCGTGTGCGAGCCAGCGCACGTACGCGGACTTGCCGGTGCCCGGCGGACCGTACAGGCACATCGAGAAGGCGCGCGTTTCCAGCCCGAGCAGGCGATCGCGCAGGCGCGTCAGATCGAGATCGGCGTTGATCAGGGTGGGTTCGTATGCAACGGCATGGATCGGGCGCGGTGGCGGCTCGGCCCCGCGCATGACCTTGGCGATGGAGTGGACGGCGCGGCGGATGTCATGGAAGCCGCCGCTGGTGAGGCGTGCGGAGCGCACCGCGCCGGCCGCAACCGCCGGCGGTGCGTCGAAATCCTCGGCCAGGCGCCGCACTTCTTCGGCCGGCACCTGCACCTGTTCGCGCGCCAGCAGGCGATGCCAGACCCGTTCGCGCACGCGCGCCGGCGGTACTTTCATCTCGATGGCGTAGGTCATGCGCCGCAGCACGGACGGACCGAGCGCACCGGGATCGTTGACCGTCCACAGGGTCGGCACGCGTGTCTCTTCAAACAGACGATGCATGTACACGCGCGATCCGTAGCCACCGCGATCGGGTTCGAACATCGGGTCGCCGCCGTCCCCCCGCAGCAGGTCCTCGGCCTCGTCGAACAGCAGCAGCGCGTCGGACTGGTTCTCCAGCAGTTTCTGCGACAGGCGGAACGAGCCGATGCGCTCGTCGCGCGAGGGCTCCTGGCCGCGGTCGTCGGACTGACCGACGCCATAGAGCTTGAGTCCGAGCTTGGCCGACAGCGTCTTGCAGAACTCGGTCTTGCCGGTACCCGGCGGACCGTACAGCAGAATGTGAATGCCCTTGGCCTGCTCGCTGACCGCGCGGCCGACCAGGTTGGCGGCGAGGTCACGGTCTTCGCGCAGATGGTCGTAATCCTCCCACTCCAGGCTGTGCGACATCGGCTCGCCGAGCAGCGCGGCGCGAACATCGGCCACGGGCTGCGCCTGCGACTGGAGGAAGCCGGTCAGCGAAGGCAGCGGCTGGCAGTCGGAACGGTAATCAGTGGTGAACAGACCGCTGGCGATCAGGCGCCCGCGCACCGAGAGTGCATCCACCACCTCGCCGCGCGTCAGCGCGAGCAAAGCCGACAGCACGCTGATCACACCGCTGTCGCCGGCCCGCAGTTCATCGAGTTCCAGGGTCTCGAACAGGTCCTCGACCTGGGTCACCACCCGGTCGCGCACCAGCGCGCCCATCACGATGGCTTCGGCCGGCGAGAGCTGCAGCAGCGCGGAAACCGATCTCAGATTGAGTTCCAGCGCGCTCGGTTCGGCGCCTTCGAGCGACTTCAGTCGCGTGCTGATCGCATTGAACCAGCCGTCCAGCTCCAGCGTCCGCGGGTCTTCACCGAGATCCAGTTCCAGGTGATCGGCCTCGTCGGCCATGAAGCGCAGGAGGCCCTCCTGCGCCCAGCGATGCCGATCCAGGCGGCCGCCCAGATTGGCGATCCACCCCAACACGACACGCTGTTCGAATGCTTCCATCATGGTGATGCGGGGGAATCGCTCGACTTGGTTGGGGTAAGAGTGGGGCCTGCTCGCCCGAGTTCCAAGCACCACCCTCGCCCGAAATGACAAGAGTCTTATCAATCAGGTGCTTGCGTCGAGTTGCAATTGTGGATCGGGGACCGGGCCGCGGAGTCAACCGTAGGCACGAAAACCCGGGCGCGCTCGAATGTGTCGCGCCAAATGCTTGATTCATTGGAAGGCCCGCGCCGACTTGCTCCGGCGCCCGGCGCGCCGCTGCCGTTGCTCCCTTCCGGGCCTGGCGGGGTTCACGGGTTACCGTCGCGGAGGGCCGGCGCGGGCCAGCGCGGATTATCCTCGAACTGCTCAACGGATTTCAGTCGCGGGCACTCGGTCCAGGCTGGGGCATGGCCTGGGATGGCACCTTAGATTGTTGATATCACAATGATTTATTTAAAAAAAAGAATCATCCGCCGGCTTCGGGATCACGCACCGGATCGGCAGGCGGCGCGCCGCCGACGACCTCGGCCAGGGGTTGAGCGGCCGCAGCGGCAACCGTGGGCAGGACCGCGGTCGCGGCCAGGTGCAGCACGTCAATCTCGGTGGCGGCGCGCAGTTCCGGACTGGCAATGCGCTCGTTGACCTCGCGCACGATCTCGTCCCTCACGATAGGCCCGACGATGCGCAGGTGCTCCAGCACCTCGGACGGCGCGCCGTGGCCATCGACCTCCGTGCGGATGTCGTGGTCCTCAACCGGATGCAGGATCAGCTTCACCGTCAGCGGTGCGTAGGTGCGCACGTCGAGGTGCAGCTTGATCTCGACTTCCAGCGAAAACTTGAGTCGCAGGTTGATCAGCTTCACTTCCAGCTTGAGGTCGCCCTTGAGCTCCAGCACGAAGCTGACGTCCGGCAGCTTGTTGACGATGGGATGAACCTCCACGTCGCTCAACTGGAATACGTAGGACGCGACCAGCAGGTTGGCGGGGAATTTTTTTACCGAGCCCTCGATCATCGCCTTGAGCACCGTCTCGATTTCGCCGCGCAGGCGGTCGGCGGTGACGACGTAGCGGATGAAGTTGTGGCCGAAGTCGGCGTAGGAAATGCGCGTTCTCTCGTCCATGGGTCGAATCACTCCGGTCGGTTTTTCTGACTGCGCAGCAGCGCCTGCTCATCGAGGTCCAGCGCAACCTTGTCGCGAAGGTAGACCGGCGCCAGTGCATCGGCACTCGCCGCCGCGCCCGCCACGAAGACGGGAACGGCCAATCCGAGCGCGGCCGCAGCGTGAGGTAGTGCGGTACCGTCGATACTCAGCATCTCGGCGCGAATCCGCGATCGCAGCACCGCTTCGTAGGTGCCCCAGCCTGTCCCCACGCCGACCCAGCCACCGGCGGCGCGAAAATCGACCTGCTCCGGCGCCACCAGCATCGCGGGCGAATGATCGGCAGCCAGCCCCCCGGCATCGTGGGTGAAAGCGGCGAAGTAGATCTCGCTCATGCGTGCGTCGATCATGGCCAGGACCCGTTCCGCGCCCTGATCGATGGCCGCCTGCGCCAGCATCGCCAGCGAACTGACGCCGACCACCGGAACATCCAGCGCGAGCCCGAGCCCCTTGATGAAGCCGACGCCGATACGTACACCCGCGAAACTGCCGGGACCGGTTCCGCACACCAGCCCGTCGAGCTGAGAGGAGGCCAGGCCCGCATCCGCCATCAGACCGTGGACCATCGGCAGCATGAGCTGGGTGTGGGTGCGCCCCGCGATCTCGAAGCGCTCGGTCACGCACCCGTCCAGCCACAGGGCGGCGGAACAGGCTTCGGTTGAGGTGTCCAGCGCGAGCAGGCGCATGACCGATCCGGTTGTGAGGTGAGTCGTTACGCTACAGCGTCGAGAGCCAGTCGCGCGCGCCGTCCAGATCGACCCGCGGCATGACCGGCAGGGCGGACAGCAGCTTGCGACCGTAGGACTTGGTCCGCAGCCGCGGATCGCAGAGCACCAGCAGGCCGCGATCGGTCTCATCGCGAATCAGGCGTCCCGCGCCCTGGCGCAGGTTGACGATGGCTTCCGGCAACTGCACATCGACGAAGGGATTGCCCCCACGCCGGCGCAGCGCTTCCAGCCGCGCGTCATAGACCGGGTCGCCGGGCGATGCGAACGGCAGCTTGTCGATGATGACCAGGCGCAGCGCGCGGCCTTTCACATCCACGCCCTCCCAGAAACTCTGCGTGCCGACCAGGACGCCGTCGCCGCTGGCGGCGAAGCGTTCGACCAGCCGGCTGCGATCATCATCGCCCTGCACGAACAGCGGATGGCGCGTCCGCTCGCGCAGACGCTGCGCGATCAGACGCAGCGCGCGATGGCTGGTGCAGAGCACGAAGGCGCCGCCGCCGCTGGCCTCGATCAGGGTCTGGCTCAGTTCGGCCACGCGATCCGGGTAATCGGACGCGCTGGGTTCGGGCAGACCCTCGGGCAGGTGCAGCCGGGCCTGGGTCGCGTAGTCGAAGGGGCTCTCCAAGGCCAGTGCAGGCGCTTCCGGCGCGCCCAGTTGCGCCTGGAAATGCCGGAAGTCACCGCTCGCTGACAGCGTGGCCGAGGTCAGCACCCAGGCCCCCGGATGCGCCGCGAACACGCGGGCGAAGCCTTCGCCCAGGTCCAGCGGCGTGGCATGCAGCGCACCGCCACGACCCTGGGCCTCGACCCAACGGACGTACTCCCCGGCTTCGCCCGATTCAGCGTCGCTCGACGCCAGGCAGGTCGTGAGGCGGGTGCGCAACCGGGCGGCGCGAGCATCGAGCGATTCGAGCGCCGCGCTGCGCTCGCGGCTGGCGTGCAGCGAATCCGCCAATTGAGCGAGCGTGGTCGCGCAGGTCTCGACGATTCCGCGCGCAGCCATTCGATCGAGAAACTCCCCGGCCGTCACACGGCCCGCGAGTTGCCCGAAACGCGCTTCGAGCTGGATCACCGGACTCGCCATGGCCAGCGCGGCCTCGCGCAGCTCCGGCACGTCGCCCTGCTCGGCCGCGGCCTTCGATGTGTCGTCGGCCAGATCGCGCATCTGCCGCGTGGAAACCCGCAGGCCGAAGAACTGCCCGGCGAGTTCGGGCAACTGGTGCGCCTCGTCGACGATCACGGCGTCGGCTCCGGGCAGGATCTCGCCAAAGCCCTCTTCCTTCAGCAGCACGTCGGCCAGCAGCACGTGGTGATTGACCACGACCAGGTCCGCGGCCATGGCGTTGCGCCGCGCCCTGGCGACAAAACAGTTGCCGAAGTCCGGACACTTGGCGCCGAGGCAGTTGTCGGCAGTCGAGGTGATCTGGAAACGCAGGCGCTCGTCCTCGACGACGCGGCCCAGCTCCGCCACCTCGCCGCGCTCGGTGGATCGCGACCAGTGCTCGATCTGCGCGAGTCGCTCGTCCGCCGTGCGCATCGCCCGGACCGGACCGGTCAGGCCGTCCTGGCCCGCACGCTTCATCCGGTACAGGCACAGGTAATTGGAGCGGCCCTTGAGCATGGCGGTGCGCGCGGGCACGCGCAGGACGTGCAGGAGCCGCGGCAGATCGCGCTCGAACAACTGGTCCTGAAGATTCTTGGTCCCGGTGGAGACGATGATGCGGCGCCCGGATACCAGGGCCGGAACCAGATAGGCGAAGGTCTTGCCGGTGCCGGTGCCGGCCTCGATCAGGCGCAGATCGCCGGCACTGAATGCGGCTTCGACCTCCTCGGCCATGAGCGCCTGGACGGCGCGCGGCTTGAATCCGGGAATGGCGTGGGCGAGTGGACCGGAGGGACCGAACAGCTCGGCGAGCGCCGAATCGGCCAACACTCAGCCGCCACCGAGCACGCGCTCGAGCTCGTCGACCCGGGCCTCGGCCTGCAAGGCGCCGATCGAGTCGCCCTGAGCGGTGCGCGCGGCGGCGATGGTCTTCCAGTTTTCGATCTCGACATACGCGTTGCCGCGAGCCAGGCTGTTGGACTTGGTCGCCACCGAGATGGCCTGGTCGAACTGCTGCTGATCCAGGTACACCTGCGCCAGCGCCGCCCACACGAAGTAGTTGCGCGGCTCGATGCGTTGTGCGCGTTCAAGCTGCGAAGCGGCCAGATCGAACTGGCCGTTGGCCTGCGACTCGTCGGCCTGCTTCATCAGCGACAGCACCGCCTGGCCGCTGATCTGGCCGGCGTTCTGCGGCGCGGTCGGCAGGTTGCCGGGGGCTTCGGGTTCGATCGGAATCGGCGCGGCGGGTTCCACCGGTGCGGGCGTGTTCGGCAGCGGGTCGCTGGGCCGGGTCGCCTGCGGCAGGGGCGCGGTCACCACCGGTGGCTGCGGATACGGCCAGGTCGATTCCCTGCGACCGCTCGACGACGCGCAGGCCGCGAGAACCATCGCGGAGAACGCGAGCAAAACGATTCGAGACTTCATTCAAAGATCTCCCGCAACCAGTCCAGCGGCGTCTGCGTGGCGGCGTTCGCACAGGGCGCGTATTCGGCCGGGGCGTGACCGCTCAAATAGGGTAGCAGGACGGTGCTGAGACACCCCTCGTCGGCCTTCAGGCCGGTGAAGCTGTCGGTCAGTTGCTGTTCGACGTCGGGGGGCGGAATCAGATCGAGACCGCGCGCCTTCAAATCGCGCATGACGCGTGACCACAGGATCAGTGCCCCGGAGGAGCCGGTGAAACCCATCGGCTTGTAGTCGTCGCGCCCCATCCATACCACCGCGACCCGGTCGGCGCCGAATCCGGCGAACCAGGAGTCGCGCAGATCGTCGGTCGTGCCGGTCTTGCCCGCGAGCACGGTATCGGGCGGGATCGCGGACAGCGCAGCACGGCCGGTGCCTATCTGGATCACCTGGGTCAGGGCCCAGTTGATCAGGAAAGTCGGGCCCTCCGGCAGGGCCTGACGCACCTTGATCGAGTAACGGTTCAGCGGCGCGCCTTCCTTGGTAGTGACTTCGCGGATCGCGTTGAGCGGCGTCTGATAGCCCCCCGCGGCCAGCGTGCCGTACATCTGCGCGACTTCCAGCGGCGCGATATCGACCGCGCCGAGCAGCACGCTCGGCAGCGGCTGGGCGTCGCCCGTGTAGCCGGTCGCGCGCATGGTTTCCAGAACCCCGGCCGCTCCCACTTCGAGGCCGGCGCGCACCGTCGGCAGGTTGTAGGACTGCGCCAGCGCCATGTAAAGCGGCTGCGGGCCGTGCAGCTTGCGATCGTAGTTCTGCGGTGCCCAGACCTGCCGGTTGGGCAGCTTCATCTCGATCGGTTCGTCGTCGATGATCGAATGCAGGTTGTAGCGGTCGGGCTGCTCCAGCGCGGTGAGAAAGACGAAAGGCTTGGCCAGGGAACCGATCGAGCGCCGCGAATCGAGCGCCCGGTTGAACCCCGCATAGCGGAACTCGCGGCCACCGACCAGGGCCAGGACTTCGCCGCCATCGACACTGGTCACCACGCCCGCGGTTTCCAGCGTGCCGGCGGGCTGTTTCCGGTCCTTCTCCAGTTTGGCGATGCCCTCGGACAGGTTGCGCTCCAGAACCTCCTGCGCCCGTGGGTCCAGAGTCGTGAAAATGCGCAGGCCCTCGGAAGTGAGGTCCGCGTCCTGGTACTGGCCCTTGAGCTGGCGCTTCACCAAGTCCACGAAGGCCGGATAGCGCTCCACCGTGGTGCCGGGACCACCCGACACGCCGAGCGGCAGGGCCTTGGCTCGCTGATATTCAGCGGCGTCGATCAGGCCGGCCTGGTGCCAGACGCTCAGCGCGAGATTGCGACGGGCCAGCGTGGTCTCCACCCGTCGGCGCGGGTTGTACTGGGCCGGACCCTTGACGATGCCGACCAGCAGCGCCAGTTCATGCGTGCGCAGTTCCGCCAGCGGCTTGTTGAAGTAGAACCGGCTGCCCAGACCAAAGCCGTGCACCGCCCGATTGCCGTCCTGGCCGAGATAGATCTCGTTCATGTAGGCCTCCAGGATTTCGTCCTTGCTGTAGTGCTTCTCCAGCAGGATCGCCATCCACACTTCCTTGAACTTGCGCTTCCAGTCACGCTGGCTGGTCAGGAAGAAGTTCTTGACCAGTTGCTGGGTGATCGTGGACGCACCCTGGGTGACCCGGCCAGCGCGCAGGTTGGCCCAGGCCGCACGCATCACGCCGCGGATGCTGATGCCGAAATGCTCATGGAAACTTCGATCCTCCACCGCGATCAGGCCCTCGCGCAGCAGGGGCGGAACCTCCTCCAGCCGCACCAGCACGCGGTCCTCGCCCTGCTGCGGGTAGATGCTGCCGATCAGCATCGGGTCGAGGCGCACCAGGTCGCGCGGCGCTTCGGCCTCCAGATCCTGGATTTCGGCGACGCCGGTCTCGTCCAGCTTGATGGCGAGCCGGGTCTCGGGCTGCGGCCCATCCCAGAAATTGAAGGCGCGGGTGGCGACGTCGATGCGAGTCTTGCCGGACACGAAGGTCCCCGCACCGTCGAGCGTCTCGGTCAGCCGATAGCCCAGCCGCTCCAGCTCATGCCGCAGATTGGCGGCGTCCATCGTCCGCCCGGGGTACAGCTCCAGCGGCGCGGCATATACCTGCGCCGGCAAGGCCCAGCGACTGCCCGCGAAGCGCGTGCGGATTTCCTGGTCGAGCTTGACCAGGTAACCGGAAAACAGAAGGCCGCCGATGCTGCCGGCAACCACGAGTCCCGCGAGCGCGAGATAGATGATCCGACGGAGTCGGGAGGGGGAGTTGCGAGCCATTTAAGCCCGCGATGATAAGGGTTCGTAACCGGCTGCGGGCTGACCGCCGGGATTGAGGATCACGCGGCACTCTGTGCTGCGATGGTGGATGCGCTTCGCTTATCCACCCTACGCCTCGGCCGCTGGAATCCACGCAAGCCGGAGCGATCAATCCGCCCGAACCTGGCGCTCCATGTCTTCCAGCGAGGTGTGGCGGACATCCTTGCCCTTGACAAAGTAGATGACGTACTCGGCGATGTTCTTGGCGTGGTCGCCGATGCGCTCCAGCGCGCGCACGCACCAGATCAGGTCGATGACTCTGCGGATCGAGCGCGGCTCTTCCATCATGTAGGTGATGCACTGGCGCATCAGCGCCTCGTATTCGCGGTCGATGGCGACGTCCTCGCGCACCACGGACAGCGCCGATTCGGCATCCATGCGGGCGAAGGCATCGAGCGCGTCGCGCACCATCTGCGACACCTGCCGCGACAGGTGCTGCGTCTCCATCATGTGTTCGTACATGCGTTCCTGCGAAGACAGATCCCGCGCCATCTGCGCGATCTTGTGCGCCTCGTCGCCGATACGCTCCAGGTCCGTGATGGTCTTGATGACGGCGTAGACCAGCCGCAAATCCGATGCGGTGGGCTGGCGCCGGGCCAGGATGCGCGAGCACTCGTCATCGATGTAAAGCTCGAACTGATCGACCTTGTCGTCGTTGGCGAATACCTGCTCGGCGAGTTCGACGTCGAGATCCATCAGCGCACGCGTCGCATCGACGATCTGCTGCTCGACCAGTCCGCCCATCGCGAGCACGCGCTGGCGCACGTCTTCGAGTTCCGCGTTGAACTGGCTGGAGATGTGCGACTTGTAGGCGGGAGTGTTCATGGTCTGCCGTAATCCGTAGGCTGGGATGTAGCGAAGCGAATCCCAGATTCAAACTTGCAAATGGGCGTCTACGGCGTTCTGTTCAGCCGTACCGACCGGTGATGTAATCCTCCGTCTGTTTCTTGGAGGGCTTGGTGAACAACTGGTCGGTGTTGCCGTACTCGATCAGGTCGCCCACGTACATGAAGGCGGTGTAGTCACTGACCCGCGCCGCCTGCTGCATGTTGTGGGTGACGATGACGATGGTGTACTCCTTCTTCAGCTCGTTGATCAGTTCCTCGACCTTGAGCGTGGAGATCGGGTCGAGCGCCGAGCAGGGTTCGTCGAGCAGAATGACGTCGGGGTGAATCGCGATGGCGCGGGCGATCACCAGGCGCTGCTGCTGGCCGCCAGACAGGCCCAGCGCGGAATCGTCGAGCCGATCCTTGGCCTCCTCCCACAAGGCCGCACCCTTGAGCGCCCACTCCACGGTCTCGTCGAGCACGCGCTTCTTGTTGATACCGGCCAGGCGCAGGCCGTAGGCGACGTTCTCGTAGATCGACTTCGGGAAGGGATTGGGCTTCTGGAACACCATGCCGACCCGGCGGCGCAGCATGGCGATATCCACGTCGCGATCGAAGATGTTCTTGCCTTCCAGGCGCAACTGGCCGGTGACCCGGCAGCCGTCGATCAGGTCGTTCATGCGGTTGAAGCAGCGCAGGAGTGTGGACTTTCCGCAGCCGGACGGGCCGATGAAGGCGGTCGCCTTGTTCTTGGCGATCTTCATGCTCACGCCCTTGAGCGCCTTCTTCTCGCCGTAGAACAAATCGAGGTTATCCACCTCCAGCGCGATGGTCTCATCGGCCAGCGTCCGACGCGTGTTGGCGCGGTCGCGCTCCATCGCTTCGATGTCGATACTGCGCGACAGCGAGGTTTTTTCCTGTACACCGGTCATGGTTCTGGGTTCCAAGTTCGGGCTCTCCCACGTTTTTTCGCGTAGGCGAGTTTAGTTCTCAAGCGCTTTGTAACGCTCGCGCAGGCGGTTGCGGATGCTGATGGCGGACAGGTTCAGGCCGATGATGACCAGCACCAGCAGAAAAGCAGTGGCATACACCAGCGGCCGCGCGGCTTCCACGTTCGGCGACTGGAAACCCACGTCGTAGATGTGGAAACCCAGGTGCATGAACTTGCGTTCCAGGTGCAGAAAGGGCGAGTTGCCGTCCAGCGGCAGGCTCGGCGCGAGCTTGACCACGCCGACCAGCATCAGCGGCGCGACTTCACCGGCGGCGCGAGCGATGGCGAGGATCAGGCCGGTCATCATGGCCGGCGAGGCCATCGGCAGGACCACGCGCCACAGGGTTTCGGCCTTGGTTGCGCCGAGCGCGAGACTGGCCTCGCGGATCGAACGCGGGATGCGCGCCAGGCCCTCTTCGGTCGCCACGATCACCACCGGTAACGTGAGCAGAGCCAGGGTCAGCGAAGACCACAGGATGCCCGGCGTGCCGAAGGTCGGCGAAGGCAGCGCCTCCTGGTACAGCGCCTTGTCGATATTGGCGCCGACGAAGTAGACGAAGAAGCCGAGGCCGAACATGCCGTAGACGATGGACGGCACGCCGGCGAGGTTGTTGACCGCGATGCGGATGATCTGCGTGACCGTACCCTGCCTGGCGTACTCGCGCAGGTACAGCGCGGCGAGCACGCCGAAGGGCATGACGATCACCGACATGATCATGACCATCATCACCGTGCCGAAAATGGCGGGGAAGATGCCGCCCTCGGTATTGGCTTCGCGCGGCTCGTCGGAGACGAACTCCCAGATTTTCGATCCGAAGAAACCGATCTTGGCAAACAACCCCATCTCGTTGGGCCGGTAGCCGCGCACGATCCTGGCCAGCGGCACCTCGAATTCCTTGCCGTCCACCGTCTTCATCACCAGCGCGTCGCGATCGAGTTCTTTCCGGATCGCCGCCAGTTCTTCGCGCAGCACCTCGTACTTCGCGTCCTCGACCTTGCGCCGCTCCGCCAGCCGTGCGAATTCGCGCGCGTGACTGTCTGGCGTCTTGCCATCGAGTTGCAGGCGCTTTTCTTCCAGGCGGATCTGCTCGATCGCGTAGTTGATCGTGCCGATCCGTCCCTTCTCGATCGTCTTGATCTTCTCGCGCAACTCATTCGCCCGGTCCTGCAGCGGCTCGTAAGCGGCCCAGGCTTCCGGACCGCTGGCGGCGATCTGCCCGTCGGTCTTCACCGCATCGAGAAAGCCATGAAAATTCCCCCACTCCACGCGCTCCAGAACGGTCACGTCCTCGGGATAGCTGCGCTCCAGCAACCAGTCCGCGAGCACCGGGCGGAAGTCCGCACCCAGCAGATCGCGGTTGGCCACTTTCAGCAGCAGCCGCTCGTAGAACGGCTGCGATTCGTCCACCTTGAGGCCGGCATTCTTGAGGCGCGCGCTGGTCACTTCTTCCGTGCTGCGGATTTCGGCCAGCACGGCCTGCGCCGTGCCGCCCGGTTCGGTGTACACCGCCTTGACCACGTCGGCCGGCCAGAAATGTGGCAGCCCGCGCGCCGCGGTCAGGAACAGCAGCGACAAGGTGATGATGAAGGCCACCGAAATCGCGGCCGCGGTGACCCACACATAAGGCGCGCCGGACTTGATGTAGGCGCGCACGCCCTCGGTGTTGCCCACGACCAGGGTCTTGGGCATCGCGGCAGCAATTTCTTCGGCGGCGGTACTCATGAACCTGTTTTCATATCTGGCGCGCCCGCGTGGCAGTCCCATTTTTCGTCAGGCGAGGCGCGACCGACGAAGTTTGGTGATTCCAAATGAGGAGGGAGCAACGAAGCATGGCGAAAAATGGGGCGCCACCCGGAGGGACGGGGCCGTTTTCGCGCATCGACTGCGTCAGTCGTCGCTCAGGTACGTCGAGTACCCCTCGCTCCTCCTTCCTTGCGCTGCGCGAAAACGACCTCCGTCGCGGGCACGCCAGATATGAAAACAGGTTCATAGGTTGCTGTACTTTTTGCGCAGGCTGCTGCGTACGACTTCCGCGAGCGTGTTGAAGAAGAAGGTGAAGACGAACAACACCAGGCCCGCCAGGAACAGCAGGCGGAAGTGCGTGCTGCCGACTTCGGACTCCGGCATCTCCACCGCGACGTTCGCCGCCAGGGTGCGCATGCCGGTGAACAGGCTGAGATCCATCACCGCCGTGTTGCCGGTGGCCATCAGCACGATCATGGTCTCACCCACCGCCCGGCCCAGTCCGATCATCACCGCCGAAAAGATACCGGGGCTGGCGGTGGGCAGAACCACGCCGATCAGGGTTTGCCAAGGCGTGGCGCCCAGCGCCATCGAGCCCAGCGACAGATGCTTGGGCACCGAGAAGATCGCATCCTCGGCAATGGAGAAAATCACGGGAATGACCGCGATGCCCATCGCGATTCCCACCACCAGCGAATTGCGCTGGATGTAGGTGATGCCGAGACTCTGATCCATCCAGGTCTGCATATTGCCGCCGAAGAACAGCGCCTCGACCGGATGCGCCGCGGTGAAGCACAGCCACACCACGAAGGCGATCACCGGGATCAGCAGCGCCGCCTCCCAGCCCGCCGGCACGCGCAGCCTGACCGCCCGCGGCATGCGCATCCAGAAGTAGCCGAAGATCGGGATCGATAGAGGCAATAACAACAGGGCCAGAAACACACCGGGCAGATTGGTCTCGACGAACGGAGCCAGCCACAGGCCGGCCAGAAAGCCGAGGATCACCGAGGGCAGCGCAGCCAGGATCTCCACCGCCGGCTTGACCACCTGGCGCATCTCCGGCGACATGAAATTGGCCGTGAAGATCGCGCCGAGCACCGCGATGGGGATGGCGAAGATCATGGCGTAGAACGCGCCCTTGACCGTGCCCAGGGCCAGCGGCGTGAGGCTGAACTTGGGTTCGAAATCCGACGAGGCCGACGACGACTGCCACAGGAACTTCGGCTCGTCGTAACTCTCGTACCAGACCCGTCCCCACAGCGCCGAGAACGACACTTCCGGATGCTCGTTCTCCACGTCCGACACACTGATCTGGCCGTCGCTGGACAGGGCGAGCATGACCTTGGCGCGCGGATTGAACGTGACCCGCTCGACCGGCTTGTCGAAGGCCTGCGACTCGTGCACCCGAGCGCCGGAGGTGGCGTAGAACATGCTGATCCGGCCGGACTCGTCGCCGACCACGAAACCGCGCCGGCGCAGTTCCGGCCCGAGCGCCGTGACCTTGGTGCCCTCGTGCACCTTGAAGTCGCGTACCTTGGCCAGATACCACTGGCCCTCGCCGCCGCGACGCGCCGGGAACCACTGGCTCACGCGGCCGTCCGACTGCGCGACCACGATGGAGATGCCGCCAGCCAGGTACTTGGCCTCGGTGATGCTGGCGCCTACTTTCTGCACCTCGACCAGTTCCGGCGGCGCACCGTTCTTGAGCCGGTAGAACCCGATCTGCCCGCCCTCCCGGTCGATCACATACAGCCAGTTCAGCAGCGGTTCCAGCAGCAGCACGTCCGGCTTCACCGCCGGCATGAAACCGATCAGCGGCGATTCGGTGACCGTCGCATCGCCGAATAGCGATGCGGTCTGCTCGAACTGCTTGATATGCACCTGTCCGCTGGCGTCCGCGCCGACCAGCATCAGGCGATCGCCCTCGTCGCGCGCGGCGAAGGCCGTAGCCGGTCCCGTCAGGAAGGCCAGCGGCGCCTCGCCCCTGGGATAGTTCACCTGCGGGGTGATCAGGCGCTTGTCGTCGGGATAGGTGATGACGTAGCTGTGATTGAACACCAGCACCGAGCCATCGCTGAGCGTCCCCGCCAGCAGGCCGCGTTCGGCAGCCAGCGACGCCACCCCGGCGAGGGTCCGGCCCTCGCCCAGCGGGAGCTGCACGGTGGTCCCGGCCTTGCCGCTGTGCAGATCGAAGAAGCTGACCTGACCGGAATCCGACACCCGCATGCCGATCTCGCCCTGCTCCTCGGCCGCCAGATAGAAGGTGCGGCCGGCGTCTCCGGGCAGCGCGAAGGTCTTGCGCGTCTCCACGTGGGCACCCGAGAACAGCGGCATCACCTCGGTCAGCAGGTAGACGAAGATCAGCAGCAAGGCCGCGATCACGCCGAGCCCCCCGATCAGCACCACATAACGCGCAAGCCGGTCCTTGATGTAGCGCGGCTGGAAACCCGCGCGGCCCGCCGAGATGGAACGCGGGAGGTCGGCGACCGGGGAGACTGCGGATGGGGCTTCGCTCATGGCCAGCCTATTGTGAGGACGGATTGTGACGAACGGGCGTCAGCGGACCTCGCTGATGTCACCTCTCCATTTTGCACAGCGACGCTGCAATCCACCGCCAGCGTCGCTATGCAAAAAAGTCCCGGCGCAGACGCTGAGCCGGGACCGCAGCACTATGTCAGAAACCGAACTGCACCCGCGTGGTGATGACATCGCCGGAGATTTCCTCGGCTCCGTCGGCCTCGTTGTCGCCGGTGATGTACTCGAACATCATCCGCACGTTGGGGTTGACGTACCAGTTGAGCCCGGCAACGAGTTGCGAGACTTCACGCTCGGTGATGTCGTCGCCCTGATTCTCGATAAAGTCGTAGCGCAGCTTGGCTTCCCAGGCGCCGGCTGCGCCGTTGGGCTTGGGGGATTTGAACACACCCTTCTTGATGTCGTAAGGCCTGCTCTCGCCGGTAATCAGGTAGCTGAGCTGGACGTAGTAAGTGTCCACATCCACATCGTCGGCTTCTTGCTGCGAAAACGTCGCGGCGGCGTACTCGCCCTGGGCATAAAACGGACCGGCCTTACCCGCGAGCTCGACTCCATACGTGGTCTGCTCGTCGGTGGTGCTTGTGCTCAGGCTCTGGCTGGGACCGCTGCGGCCAACGAAGCGCACGCTCGATGCACCGACCGTCTTGCCATTGGTCGGGTTGTCGAGGCTGGCGGTGAGGCCGATATGGAACAGGCTGGTGTCGCTCTTCACCGGCGCGAAATAAACCCGGCCCGATCCGCCCATACCGTCTGTTTCGTTATCGGTGTCCGAGCCGTTGCGCAGGTTATAGCCAGCCAGACCCCAGCCCCAGCTTTCACCCGCGCCGTCGAAAAACAGTCCGGTCAGATATTGGCGGCTGCCGTAAATCGAGGTGGCGGTGGCGAACGGCCGCTCCATGAACGTGATTTCATTGGAACTGGTCAGTTCTTCCATGCCGCGATACGGCTTTGCCTGGCCGATGCGGACGTTTGCCGGTCCGAGCTTGGTGCCGATCCACATCTCCCGAAAGCCACTGCCCTCGATCTCGCTCTGGCCGGCAAAGTCGTTCTCGAACTTGTAGGTCCAGCCGTAGGCCTTGCCCTCGAGCGTCAGGCGCGCGCGGCGGAAAAAGATGTCGGTGGACTGATCGCCGATGCCGTCCACATCGTCGTCATCCTCCACAAAGATGTTGCTGTCGAGATGAATGCGGCCGCCGACCTTGGCTTCGAAACGGCCGTCGTCGGTCTTGATGGTGATGCCGCCCTTGGTTTCAGCCAGATCGGCCAGGGCCGGGCCGGATACGGCGAACAGTGCCGCAGCGGCGGCGATGACAGTCTTCTTCATGGGTTTCTCCCGAAAGGTACTTCTTGATTGAAGCGGCCGGCGACTCCATCTCTGCCGGCCGCCATGAGCGTTCCGCTTGCGTATGAGTCGCTTACTGAACCTTGGCCAGTTCCTTGGCAGCAAGCGCCGCGGGGACGGGGATGTAACCGTCCTTCTCCACCACCTGCTGACCCTGCTTCGAAAGCACCATCTTGAGGAATTCGGCCTCCATCGGACCGATCGGCTTGTTAGGTGCCTTGTTGACGTAGACGTAGAGCACACGGGCCAGCGGGTACTTGCCGGAAACCGCGTTCTCGGGTGTCGCCGCCTCGAGCTCGCCGCCGTCCGTCTTCGACAGGGGCACCGCGCGCACGCCCGAGGTCACGTAGCCGATGCCGGAGTAGCCGATGGAATCCAGGCCGCTGGAGATCGACTGCACCACCGAGGCCGAGCCGGGCTGCTCGTTGACCGTGCTCTTGAAGTCGCCCTTGCAAAGCGCGTGCTCCTTGAAATAGCCATAGGTGCCGGATACCGAGTTACGGCCGTAGAGTTGGACCGGCTTGCTCACCCAGTCGCCGGTGAGGCCGATGTCGCCCCAGCGGGTGGCATCCTTGGCCGCACCGCACTTGCGCGTGGCGGAAAAGATCGCGTCCACCTGCGGCAGCGACAGGCCCTTGATCGGGTTGTCCTTGTTCACGAACACCGCGAGCGCGTCTATGGCCACGCCGATGGGCGTCGGCTTGTAGCCGTACTTCTGCTCGAAAGCCTGGATTTCCTGGTCCTTCATGGTGCGCGACATCGGGCCGAAGTTGGCGGTGCCCTCGGTCAGCGCTGGCGGTGCAGTCGAGGAACCGGCGCCCTGGATCTGGATGTTGACGTTGGGATACAGACGCTTGAACTCCTCCGCCCACAGGGTCATCAGGTTGTTGAGCGTGTCGGAACCGACACTGCTGAAATTGCCGGAGACGCCGGAAGCCGCCTTGTATTCAGGCAGACCCTCGTCCACCGCAGCACCGACCGTGGTCGTGATCAGCGCCGCAGCCGCGACGCCGAGCGCTCTGGCAACCGTCTTCAGTTTCATGCTTTGACCTCTATCGTTCTTTAAAAGGGGTGTCCCACTGCCGCACATCCTGCTTGGCGACCGGGAATAGCCTATGAACGATTTGTTGCGACTCCGTGACAGGCGCCTGCGGCTTCGAGTCGGCCCGGGATCGCGGGCAAGTTGTCGCGTGATCCTCGTTTGGTGGAAGCGGGCCATACCCGCGACAGACCCGTGCGGAGGTTCCTCAAGGAATTGGAACCTGGGCGCGATCTTCGAGCCCGCAGATGCGAGATCGCGTCAGCGCAGCGACCCGGAGAAGTGCTCCTTGTCCGAGGTCTGTGACAGCAGCGCGAAGCCGGTCACGCCCCCGCCGTCCGTGCAGAACCGGAGCGACACCTTGGCCGGCAGCAGCAGCGGCTGCTTGAACTGCACCGTCAGCCGCGTCGCGGCACGGCCCCGGGCCGACTCGACCAGCGCCGCAGCCCTGGCGACCGACCACATGCCGTGGGCAATGGCGCGCGGAAAGCCGAACAACCTGGCGCTGAGCGCGCCCAGGTGGATGGGGTTGAAATCCCCGCCGATGGGGGCATAGCGCCGGCCCATGTCGGCGGGCACCTCGAAACTGCGGTATTCCGCGAGGCCGGCGCGCGAAGCCGCGGGCTTCGATTTCATCAGGTAGGGCCCGCCCTCGGTCTTCTGTCGATACAGAAGGGTCATCAGCGAGCGGTATGCCGCCTGCCCGTCGGTATCGGTGTACTCGGTGAGGATGTCGAACTCGTAGCCCTGGTGCGTGCGGCGCCCGTCCAGCAGCGCCGCGCGCACGTCGTAGGCCCCGTCCGCGGGCATCGGAGCCAGCCTCTCGAAGCTGTTGCGCAGGTGGACGAGGCCCATCAGCGGGATCGGGAATTCAGCTTGCAGCATCAACCACAGGTGTAGCGGCGCGGCCTGCACCTGCGGAAAGCTGATCGGCAGATCTTCGCGGGTCTCGAAGCCACAGATCGAGCGATAGGCTTCGAGCCGGATCGAGGAGGCCTGCACCGCGGCCACGCTCACTTCAAGCTTCGGGATCCGGATGTTCTTGCCCGGCTTGCGTCGGGTGGTACCGAGCGCGCGCACGTACAGGCCAGCGGCACCGGGAAGCATCGGCAGGGTCGGGTTCATCGGCCAGGAACGGTGACGGCAAGGGGCCGCCTACGGTACGACCTGATCGATCGTCAGCACCATCGCGCCCTTGCCCAGGTCCCCTCGCGCCACGGTCAGGCTGCCTTGAAGATCCCCGCTAATGGCCTGCACGCCGCCAGACCGGGTGAGGCGTGCGGTCACCGTCCAGCTCTCGAACTGCGAGAGTTTGAGCGCCGGCACCATGCCCATGCTGTCGTCGAGCCGGACCTCGCGTGGCAGCTCGCTGGCCTTGCCCCGGTAGACCGCCAGCGGCATCGGCGGGCCGGACGCGGCCTTGGCAAACACGAACAGCGTGGCGTCGGCAACGACCTTGGCCACGAGTTCCGGCTTGACCTTCACCGAGACCTGGATCGCGACTTCACCCGATCCGCTTGCACCCGGCGCCGCTGCAGCCGGTGCGGAGGTCGGCGCCTCGGCGGCCGCGACACCGGCCGCAACAACGGGTACGGGACTGCCGCTGCGCTCTGCCGCGAGCTGCAGGCGCTCGGCCAGGATGGGTCGCAGCTCCTGCGGAACCTCCATCTTCGACAGCGCCGTCCAGCGTTGCAGCGCCACCGCGTACTCGCCTCCCTGTTCGGCCGCGAGCCCGCCGTACCACAGGGCCTTGGCGTGGTCGGGAGCGAGCGCGAGGGCCTCGTCGAACAATTGCCGCGGACGGCCGAGCAGATCGCGATCGCGCGACAGCGCCAGTGCCTCGCCCTCGTTGACCAGCAGGTCGGGCTCCTGCCGCTTGGCCAGCTCGTTGGCCCTGGCGTAGGCGCGCGCGGACTCGACGTAGCGTTGCAGGACGAACTGCGAGCGTCCCAGCATGGCCCAGCCGTCGAGATCTTCCGGGTCTTTTTCCAGTTTCTTTTGCAGCGTGGCCACCATGTCTTCCACCGATCCGGGCGGCTCGCCGGTCGCGGGAGCGGCCACGCCCGAGGCGACCTGCTGCTGCACCTTCCAGCTGCCGTCCAGCCCGTAGCCGGCGACGGCGATGGCCAGCACCACCGCCCCCAGTCCAGACGCGAACAGTGGATGGCGGGAGGTCGCGACGGCTTCGGCATCCACCGGCTCGGCATCGCGCATCAGGCGCAGGTCCAGTTCCGCGCGCAGGCCCGTCGCCGTTTCGACATCGAGCAGGGCCGCGGCCTGGTCGGCCTCGATCTCGGCGAGCCGCTGCCGGTAGGCGGCGACATTCGCCGCGCGGCGCCGCTGGCCCGCTTCGAGCCGAATCCGCCACAGCGGTCGCGTCAGCCAGAACCCCGCGGCCAGCGCCAGCAGGGCCATCAGTCCAAACACCATCAGAGCTTTTCCTCGTCGAGCAGCTTGCGCAGGCGGGCCGGATCGGCCGCTTGCGACGGAAGTCCCGCTTTGGGGCGACGCCGCAGAATCCGCAGCGCGATCACCAGCGCGCCGGCCAGAATCAGGAAGGGCCCGGCCCACAGCAGCACGGTGCGTGCCGACAGCAGCGGCTTGTACAGCACGAAGTCGCCGTAGCGATCGGTGACGTAGCGCCGGATGTCGGCGTCGGACTCGCCGGAGGCGATGCGATCATGAACCTGCTTGCGCAGATCGTTGGCGAGATCGGCGTTGGAATCCGCGATGGTCTGGTTCTGGCACACCAGGCAACGCAGCTCGTGGATCAGCGTGCGGTAGCGCGCCTCCTGTTCGGGCGGCAGCGTGCCTTCCTGCGGCGTGAGGGCGCTGACCGTGGTCGCGATCAGCATCGTCAGGAGGCATGCGACAAGCTGCGTTCGCATCAACCCTTCCCCAGCAGCGGCCGGATATCGCGCTCCCAGGCCTCCGGCGTCATCGGCCCGATCTGCTTGAACAGAATGGTGCCGTCGGCGCCGAGCACGAACGTCTCCGGCACGCCGTAAACGCCCCAGTCCAGGCCCGCGGCGCCGTGCCGGTCGACCACCACCGTCCGGTAGGGATTGCCGTGCCGTTCCAGCCATTGCTTGGCCGCGGCCGGCTCGTCCTTGTAGTCCATGCCGATAATCTCGACGCCGTCCTGCTTGGCCAGCTGCATCAGCAGCGGATGCTCGACGCGACAGCCCGCACACCAGCTCGCAAAAAAATTCACCAGCACCGGCCGACCGGAAAAAGAAGCGGGCGTGAGCGTGGCCTCGCCGTCCAGCGCCGTCAGCTCGAAAACCGGCGCCGGCTTGCCGATCAGCGGGCTCGGCACTTCGCGCGGGTCGAGCTTGAGGCCGATGCCAAGCAGCACCAGCAGCACGGCGAGCAGCGCAACCGGGATCGCGTACCGCATCAGACGGGCGCCGATCCGGCAGGAACAACGGCGGCGCTACGCTGGGCGAGTCGATACCGACGGTCCGACGCGGCGAGAATCCCGCCCAGGAACATCAGCACCCCGCCGAACCACACCAGCCGGATCATCGGCTTGTAATACAGGCGCAGCGCCCAGTCGCCGCCGGGATTGGTCTTGTCGATGGGCTCGCCCAGGGCCACGTACAGATCCCGCATCGGGTTGTGATCCACCGCCGCCTCGGTCATCACGCTGCCCTGCGAGGGATACAGGCGTTTTTCGGGTTCGAGTCTTGCAATCTCGCGACCCGAGCGCCCGATCACGACCTTGCCGAGATCGGCCTTGTAGTTCGGCCCCTCAAGCTCGGTCACACCGTCGAAACGGAATTCGTAACCCGCGATGTCGGCCGTTCCACCCGCGCCAAGCCGCACGTCCTTCTCGACGCTGAAGGTCGAGGCAAAGGCCACACCGAGCGTCCATATACCGAGCCCGAAGTGCGCACACGTCATGCCCCAGGCACCGCGCGGCACGGATGCCAAGCCCGCGACGAGCGAAGTCTTGGCGCGTGCACGCTTCCAGACTTCCTGGACCGAGGTGCCCATCACCCAGAACGCAAGCAAAGTGCCGGCCGAGGCGAAGACCGATCCGTGTCCCTGCGTCGCAAACGGCAGCGCGACCGCAGCCAGCAGCGCGCCCAGCGCAATCCAGCGCAGTGGCCAGATCGCCTCACGCAATTTCGAGCGCTTCCAGGACACCACGCCGGCGAGTCCCACCAGCACCGTCAGCGGCGCCATCAAGGGCAGGAATACCGCGTTGAAATACGGCGGGCCGACCGAGAGCTTGCCGAGCCCGAGCGCGTCGATCGCCAGCGGGTACAGCGTACCCAGCAGAACCGCCGCGGCGGACGCGACGAGGAACACGTTGTTGAGCAGCAGAAAGCCTTCGCGCGACGCCAACTGCATCTCGCCCTGCGCCACGATTTTCGGCGCCCGGATTGCGTACAACGTCAGCGCGCCGCCGACCACAACGGCGAGAAACGCGAGAATGAACACGCCGCGTGCCGGATCGGTGGCAAATGCGTGCACCGACACCAGCACGCCGGAACGCACCAGAAACGTCCCGAGCAGGGACAGCGAGAACGCGATGATCGCCAGCAGGATGGTCCAGGACTGCAACAGCCCGCGCTTCTCCGTGACCGCCAATGAATGGATCAGGGCCGTGCCCACCAACCAGGGCATGAAGGACGCGTTCTCCACCGGGTCCCAGAACCACCAGCCGCCCCAGCCCAGTTCGTTGTACGCCCACCACGACCCCAGCGTGATGCCCATGGTCAGGAACAGCCAGGCGGTCGTCGTCCACGGCCGCGCCCAGCGCGCCCAGGCCGCGTCGAGCCGCCCGGTGATGAGCGCCGCGATCGAAAACGCGAAGGCCACCGAAAACCCCACATAGCCCATGTAGAGCATCGGCGGATGGATGATCAGTCCGGGGTCTTGCAGCAAGGGATTGAGGTCGCGACCTTCCAGCGGAATCGGGAAATGACGGTCGAAGGGATTCGAGGTCAACAGCATGAACAGGAGAAATCCCATGCTCACCGCCCCCATCGTCGCGAGCACCAGCGAGGAGACTTCCGCCGGCAGACGGCGGTTGAAGATCGACACCGCAAAGCCCCAGCCCGCGAGCATCAGCATCCACAAAAGCAGCGAGCCTTCGTGCGCGCCCCAGACCGCGGACAGCCGGTACATCAACGGCAGTTCGGAGTGCGAGTTCGAGGCGACGTAAACCACCGAGAAATCGTTCTGCCAGAACGAGGCGCTCAGGCACAGGTAGGCCGCCAGCACCATCACGAACATCGACTGCGCCGCCGCCGGAGCCAGGGCCATCCAGCGCAGATCCCGGCGCGCGTAGCCGATCGTCGGTACCACCGCCTGCACCGTGGCGATGGCCAGCGCCAGCCACAGCGCGAAATGGCCGAACTCGGCGGTCACGAGCGCACCTCGGCCACATTCTTCGGTGCGTTCACCGGCTTGAAGGGCATGCAGGAATGCCCCGCCTCGGTCTTCAGCGACTCGGCCAGTTCCGGCGGCATGTAGTTCTCGTCGTGCTTGGCCAGCACTTCGGTCGCAACGAAGCCACCGTTCTCGCCCAGGTGCCCGGTGGCGACGATGCCCTGCCCTTCACGGAACAGGTCGGGAAGAATTCCCTCATACGTCACGGCGACTTTTTGCGCGCAATCGGCCAGGGTGAAATGCACCTTGAGTCCCTCGCTACGCCGCACGCTGCCGCGCTCGACCAGCCCGCCCAGCCGCAGCTTGGCCGTCGTCGAGGCCTTGCCGGCGACCAGGTCGCTCGGTGTGTAGAAATACATCAGGTTCTTGCTGAAGGCGGTGAAGCCGAACCAGGCCGCGAGGCTCACCCCTGCCACCAGCCCGGTCACTGCCAGCATGCGCGTCTGTCGCTTGGTCACGTCGCGTCCCCGTTGGTGCCCGATTCTTCGTCCGACTCTTCGAGTCGGGTCATGACCGCCCGGCGCTGCCAGCGCGGCGCCAGCGCGTTCCAGATGAACACTGCCAGGCCCAGGCCGACACAGCTCCAGACATAGAGTTCGTAGCCGCCCATGTCGAAGAGTTGTGTCATGTCAGGTGCGGACCACCCATCGCGCTTTGAGTTCACGCACCCAGCCCGTGCTGCGTTCGCGCAGCAGCACCTGGTTCTGCGTGCGCCGCAAAATCGCATAGCCCGCCAGCAGGTAAACCCCGAGCAGCGAGGCATACAGCGGGTACGCCATCTGCGCGGAAATCGTCGGCTTGCCGAACTTCAGGATCGTCGAGGTCTGGTGCAGGCTGTTCCACCACTCCACCGAATATTTCACGATCGGCACGTTGACCGCTCCGACGATCGCCAGCAGCGCGCAGGCGCGCGCCGCGGCGCGTGGATCGGCATACGCCTGTTGCAAGCCGACCACACCCAGATACAGGAACAGCAGAACCAGCTCCGACGTCAGGCGCGCATCCCAGACCCAGTAGGCCCCCCACATCGGCTTGCCCCAGAGCATTCCGGTGACCAGGGCCAGCATCGTGAAGCTCGCCCCGACCGGCGCGGTCGCCACGATCACGCACTCGGCCAGCTTGATCCGCCAGATCAGCGCGACCACGCCCGCCGCCGCCATCAACATATAGAGCGACAGCGAGGCCGCCGCCGCGGGCACATGCACGTAAATGATGCGGAACGCATCGCCCTGCTGGTAATCCTTCGGCGCAATCCACAGGCCCGCGACCAGCCCGTAGCCGATCAGCAGCAGCGCCAGCCCCGCCAGCCAGGGCGCGAGCCGGTCGGCGAAGCGGAAGAACGTGGGCGGCGAAGCCCAGCGGTGAAACCAGGTCCACATCAGTCGAAGGCGTTCCGGAGCGCAGCGGTCGCGGCCCAGGGCAGCAGGGTCGCGGCGAGGATCAGCAGGGCGGCCAAAAAGTATATCGGACCGGATGCGTCCAGCCCGCTTTGTGCAGCTCTTGCCGCACCCGCTCCGAAGATCACCACCGGCGCCAGCAGGGGCAGCACCAGCACTGGCAACAGCAAGCCCGCACGTGGAAGCCCTACCGTCAAGGCCGCGGCGAAGCCGCCGACCAGGCTCAAGGTAGGCGTACCGACCAGCAGCGCCAGTGCCAGAACACCAAGCCCTTCGCCGGCCGGATAGCCGAGTTGCAGCGCCAGCGGAACCGCCAGCAGCACCAGCGGCAGGCCGGTCAGTAGCCAGTGTGCAAGGAGCTTGGCCGCGACGGTCCACACCGGCGAATGCGGTCCGACGAAAACCTGTTCCAGCACACCGTCTTCCAGATCGCCGCGGAACAGCCGGTCCAGCGTCAGCAGCGCCGCGAGCAGCGCGCCGACCCAGAGCACCGCCGGCGCCGACGCCGCGAGCTGTGGATCGCCCGGCTTTCCACCCAGCGCAAAAAGACTCACCACGATCGCGAAGAACAGCGGCGGCAGCACGAACTCTGCCTTGTGCCGGCCGGCCAGGCGCAGTTCTCGAAACAGCGTGGCGAGGAAGGCGTTCACGCGTCCGATCGCAAGACGCGCACGACCAACAGGGTGCTGGTGGATGCGCTTCGCTTATCCACCCTACCCATCACTGTAGGGTGGATAAGCGAATCGCATCCACCGGCTTGAGACCCGCCGATTCCATTCATGCAAGCTCCACAACCGTCACCCGCGGCAGCCGGCCCGGCAGCGGCTGGTGACTCGTGACCAGAATCGCACCCTGCCCCGTTGCCACATGCTCGTTCATCAACTGTCCGAGCAGAACCACGCCCGCCGCATCCAACCCGCTCAGGGGCTCGTCGAGCAGCCACAAGGGTCGCGGCGCGGTCAGCAGACGCGCCAGTGCGACACGACGCTTCTGGCCGGCCGAGAGCGTTCGTGCCGGACGCGACTTCAGGCGCGACAGGCCCAGGCGATCCATCGCCGTCGGCAGGCCGCCGATGCCGACCTCGTTGATCGCACACCAGTAGGCGAGGTTCTCGACGACGCTCAGATCCCCTTGCAGCGCGTTGCGATGCCCGATCCAGTGCATCGGTTGCGTGCGCTGAAGCTGCCCCTTCAGCGCCGGACGCAAGCCCGCCAGCACCTCGATCAGGGAGGACTTGCCCACGCCATTGGGTCCTCGCAGATGCAGCACATCGCCGGCCGACACGCTCAGATCCAGATCGGACAGCAGCCTGCGGTCGCCGCGACCGACCGACAGCGCGGTCGCCGTCAGCAACGTACTCAAGTGCGGACGGGCGCGCGGGCGCGGATGCGCGTCCAGATGCGCTGGCCCAGCACCACACCCGCCACCACCAGCGCGCCCGCCACCACCCCGACCCCCGCGTTGAGCAGCGATGGCAGCAAGGCCGCGATCACCGCGCCGACCCCCGGCATCGACGCGACCACCCCCGCCGCATGCTCGATCGCGTGGTGCAGCGGCGCGATCCCGTGCACCAGGATGCCGCCACCCACCATGAACATCGCCGCGGTGCCGACGATCGACAGCGTCTTCATCAACACCGGCGCGAACGCCAGCAGCGCCTTGCCGAATCCACGTGCGGCGGCGCTCGCCGCCTTGCTCAGGTGCAGGCCGGCGTCGTCGAGCTTGACGATTCCCGCCACCAGACCATACACGCCGACGGTCATGACCACCGAGATCACCGACAGCACCAGCACCTGCCGGGCGAAATCGGCATCGGCCACGGTGCCGAGCGAGATCACGATGATCTCGGCCGAGAGGATGAAGTCGGTGCGCACCGCACCCTTGATCTTGTCGCGCTCGAAGGCGACCAGGTCGATCGCCGGGTCCGCCAGCGCCTGAACCAGTTCCGCATGGTGAGCCGCGTCCTCGGAAGCGTCGTGCAGAAATTTGTGCGCGATCTTGTGAAAGCCCTCGTAGCACAGGAAGGCGCCGCCCAGCATCAGGAGCGGAACGATTGCCGCGGGAATGATCGCGCTGATCGCCAGCGCCACCGGCACCAGGATCAGCTTGTTGAGCGCCGAGCCCTTGGCCACCGCCCAGACCACGGGAAGCTCGCGATCGGCGGTGACGCCGCTGACCTGCTGCGCATTGAGTGCCAGGTCGTCGCCCAGCACGCCGGCGGTCTTGCGCGCGGCGACCTTGGTCATCGCCGCGACATCGTCCAGGATCGACGCGATGTCGTCGATCAGGGTCAGCAGACTGCTTGCGGCCATCGTTCGGTCTTCTCGCTGGATCCAGGGGCCGCCATTGTCCGGTTATTTGACGACGGCGATAAGCAGGTCGATGACGATCGCGCGCGCCGGCTGCATCGTCACCCCGGATTTGCGCTGCGGTGCGACGCGATGCCGCACCGCAAGCCTCCGGATTTGAGGCCCGTACCCGGCGCTGCACGCGCCTGGAACCACCCTTCCCAGGGGCAGGAAAGACCTCAGGAGCCGTAAAAAGACCTTTGCGTCGAAGCTAAATTTCATTTCCGTTCAACAGCTTGTTCTTTTCGACGAATTTGTGAGGATGCTGTGAGGATTAATCGATCGGGCTGGAGCAGATTCCGCTCCGTGCATCACGCCAAGCGGTAGTCCATCCAACCGAATATCGAAGGGAGAGTCCGATGAGTCAGCCCCACTAGCGGTCTTCCACCGCCCCACGGCCCGCGAAGGTTTCGCCGCGAGCGCCGTTTCACCCTCTTTTTGTACCCGGGCCCGCCATGTCTGGCCGATGGCGCAGAGCCCTGCTGTCCCCGGTTTCGGCCGCTCGTTCATTCATTCCTGCTTCAAGGAGAGACGTCATGAAATTCCGTAAAAACCCATTCCTGATCGCCGCTGGTTTGTCAT
Organism: Panacagrimonas sp.; assembly: GCA_052387695.1. Classification (GTDB taxonomy): domain Bacteria; phylum Pseudomonadota; class Gammaproteobacteria; order Nevskiales; family Nevskiaceae; genus Panacagrimonas. The sequence goes on from JBQTIX010000078.1 coordinate 87,451, forward strand.
CCTTGGTCCTGCTGCCCGGCCTGGCCCAGGCCGAGACACGCATCACGTCAGTGTTTGCCGACAGAGTCGCCGGCAAGCTGTTCATCGAGGGCAAGGAGTTCGAGGAGGGCCTGCTCGACACGCAGCCCTATGTCGAGATCGACGGCCAGACGCTGGAGGTCGACTTGGAGGCCACCACCGACACTCATATCGAGGCGGCGCTGCCGGTGCTGGCGGACGGCGAGTACCAGATTTTCGTTTCGCGCAGTTGTCTGCCCGACGTGACGTGCGGCATCCTCGATCCGCACGCCATCGGCGCGGACTTGCGTACGACCTATTCCTTGTCCCTGCCGAGTTCGGTGGCCGGGCCGACGGGCGCCACGGGCGCACAAGGTGCCACCGGCGAGACGGGCGCGGAGGGCGTCAAGGGTGACACGGGTGCCCAGGGTGAGAAGGGCGATACGGGCGCACAAGGTGCCGAGGGTGCCACGGGTGCCCAGGGTGTGAAGGGCGACACGGGTGCGCAGGGCGTCGCGGGTGCCACCGGTGCGCAAGGCATCGCAGGTGCCACGGGTGCCAAGGGCGCCACCGGTGCGCAAGGCCTCGCAGGTGCTACGGGTGCCAAGGGCGCCACGGGTGCGCAAGGCCTAGCAGGTGCCACGGGTGCCAAGGGCGCCACCGGTGCACAAGGCCTAGCAGGTGCCACGGGTGCCACGGGTTCGCAAGGTCTCGCAGGTGCTACGGGTGCCACGGGTACGCAAGGCCTCGCAGGTGCTACGGGTGCCAAGGGCGCCACGGGTGCGCAAGGCATCGCAGGTGCCACGGGTGCCAAGGGCGCCACAGGTGCGCAAGGCCTTGCAGGTGCCACGGGTGCGCAAGGCGTCGCAGGTACGCCGGGTGCCCCAGGTGCGCAAGGCGTCGCAGGTGCCACGGGTGCGCAGGGCGCCACGGGTGCGCAAGGCATCGCAGGTGCTGCTGGCGCCACGGGCGCCGCGGGCGCCACGGGTGCCCAGGGACCGTCGGGGCTTGCGTTCAAGCAGGGGCCTCTGGTCCTGTCGGCATCGGTCGGCGGCAGTGGCGGCAATCCCTACGGTCCTATCGATTGCGCAGCCGGTTCCATCGCCGTGGGCTTCCTCGGCCGCGCGGGCGACGATATCGATCGCCTGGAGTTGCGCTGCCGTTCGGTCAACGCAGCAGGCATTATGGGTCCCGTGCTGGGCGCCGAAGTCTCCGGGGGCGCCGTCGGCGACCCGGCAGGGGGGACCAGTTTCAACGCTGCGCTGAAGTGCCCTTCGGGATCGGCCCTGACCGGCATCCAGGTCCGTGTAGCTCCGGCGGGGAATTTCATCGATGTGCTCGCCGGGCGCTGCACCACGTTCGGTACCGGTGCGGTCACCACCACGGCAACAGTCGGACTCGCCGGGGGAACGAACCGGCAGAATCTGGACTGCCCCGTGGGTTCGACCGTCGTCGGATTTGATGGTCGCAAAGGATTCATATTCGACAACATCAGACTGCGCTGCCGCTCCACGCAGTAAGCCTCACTGATAAGCCGCACTGAATCGGGGGCGGGCCGCGGCCCGCCCCCTCTTGTTTTGCCGGCTGCTTCTTACGCTGAGCCCAAGCTGCCCCCGATTGCGCGCATCGATTCCCCCGCTTGGGCCGCCGCACGACCCCCATGTTGTGCAATGCTCTCGCTCGTTGTGCAGCCTGCGATCCCGCTTTCCCGTTACCTCCAGGTTCGGAACCCGGGTCGAAGGCCAAAAATGACAAAAATGAAAGGCGACCGGGCGAGCTTCTCGAAGGGCTCGTGCAGGCGCCGCGGCAGTCACAGCACTTTGGGGGAGCAGGGGTCATGCGCAAGATCACTTCAGCCGTTCCTGGGTTGTCGAATGCCGCTAAGGATTCTCTGCACAGGTCTGTCGCGGGGCAGGGCCCCCCCCCCCCCACCCCCCCAGAGCGAGGGGAGGGGCCACCCCCCCCCCCGGGTGGAGAACCA
>JBQTIX010000079.1:0-39890 GCA_052387695.1 Panacagrimonas sp.
GGTATTCGGCCGGGGGGGGGCCCTGTTTGCCGTCAACCTCGTGGTTTTTGTGTTTCTCAAACCTGGTGGCCGGCCCGGGTGGTTGTGGGGGCCAAGGGGTGCCCCCCCCCCCCCCCCCCGCGTTTCCGCCCGACTGGGCGCGGCCGAGTACCGAGATGATCCGCATGAAGACTCCCCAGTCACACTGCGTTTCGCTGCCAAAACCGTTGCGGTTTTGGGACTCAAGGATCAGACGCTAAGCCTGATCCCGGTGTCAACTGATTTCGGGCGACTTCCAGCGGAATAGTGTGACGTACGTCACAGTTTCCGCGCAGATCGACTCAAAATATTGGATTTGGCTCCGGCCGGATCGTCGCGACGACCCCCGCGGAGTCCCGCTTGGGACCTTCCCGCTGTTTTCTAGGTGGCCGTCCTAATTGCTGCATTTTCTCCCCGGCACCCATAGTCCCCCGCCTTCTCGCGCCGCCTCCCGGCAGCGACACAAGAACTCCATCCTCTTACGGACAGGCGGTCATTCATGGCTATGCTCATCAGTATCGACAACGGCGGCACGCTCACCGATGCGTGCGTCATCTACGGCGCCGAGGTGTTTCACGCCAAGACGCTCACCACCCCGCACGATCTCACACAGTGTTTCGTGCAGGTGCTGAAGGAAATTGCCAAGCGCATCTACGGCGCGCCGCAGATCGAAACCCTGCTGGAAGAGGTCGATTACATCCGGTATTCCACCACCCAGGGCACCAACGCGGTGGTGCAGCGCAAAGGTCCGCGGCTGGGCCTGATCCTTCGCAAGGGCCAAGACCCGGCCAAGCTGGTTCGCAACGAGGACGAGCGGGATCTGATGGCGGCGATGGTGGGCACGCGGGTGGCATACATCGACCCGTCGATCACGGAGGAGGAGCTTGAATCCAGCCTGCCGATGGTGGTCAACGAACTGCTAGCCAGCGGCGCAAACAGAGTGGTGGTCAGCCTGGGTGGCGCAACGCTGGCGGATGACGAATCGCGGGTGAAGCGCCTGATGCTGCTGCGCTACCCGCGGCATCTGCTCGGCGCGGTGCCGATCCTGTACTCGCATCAGCTTTCTGACGACCAGGACGACGCGCGTCGCACCTGGAGCGGCCTGCTCAATGCGTTCCTGCATCCGGCGATGGAGCGCTTTCTCTACAACGCCGAGAACGTGCTGCGCGATGCACGGGCGCGCAATCCGCTGCTGATCTTCTGCAACGACGGCACCTCTACGCGCGTGGCCAAGACCATCGCGCTCAAGACCTGGGGCTCGGGTCCGCGCGGCGGCATGGAAGGGGCCAGGGCCCTGGCGCAGCACTATCGAAAGAACACGCTGCTGACGATGGACATCGGCGGCACCACCACCGACGTGTGCGTGGTCAAGCACGGCAACGTCAACGAAAAACGCTGGGGCTCGCTGGAAGACATCCAGATCTCCTTCCCGCTGGCCGAGGTCGAGAGTCTGGGCGTGGGCGGCAGCTCGGTGTGCAGGGTCGTCGAGGGCAGGCTGCGGGTCGGCCCGGAAAGCGTCGGGGGCGCTCCCGGGCCGGCCTGTTTCGGCTATGGCGGTACCGAGGCGACGATGACCGACGCCTACCTGCTGCTGGGCATTCTCGACGGCGATTCCTACTTCGGTGGGTCGCTGAAGCTCGACCCGGAACGTGCGGCGGCGGCGATCACCGAGAACGTCGCCAAGCCGCTGGGCGTCAGCCTGGACGAAGCCCTGGTGCTGATGGAGCGCGCCTACGTCGGCAAGATCGCCACGGCCATGTCGCACCTCGGCGCGAATGCCAAGGAAGCCGCGTTGCTGGCCTTCGGCGGCGCGGGCCCGATGTCGGCTTGCCGCATTGCGGAGACGCTCGGCGTCTCCGAGATCATCGTGCCGCGCATGGCGGCGGTGTTCAGCGCCTTCGGCATCGGCTTCTCCGACATCGCGCACGGCTACGACGCGGCGCTGAGCGATCCCAGCGAACAGGGTCTGTCGACGCTCGTTGACGGCCTGATGAAGCGCGCCACGCGCGACATGTTCGCCGAGGGCTTCGACCTCAGCGAATGCAGCATCGAGAAGACCATCGGCTTCAGCCTCAACGGCGAGCAGGCGACGCGCCGTCTCAATGGCTCCACCAAGGTGCCGGATGGCGTCAAGCAGGCGCAGGATCTGCGCGTTGCTTTGCGCGCGACCAAGCCGATTCCGCATTTCGTGCTCAAGTCCATCGACACGCCCGTCGGCAAGGAGGCGCAGACCGCGGCCTCGCGCAATGTGCGTTCGATCGGTGCGGACGCCACACCTGCCGCAGCGAAGGCGTTGCCACTGTTCCGCCACGCAGACCTCGCCGCCGGCCACTGGGCTGCGGGTCCGGCGATCGTGGAAGAGGAGTACTTCACCTGCCTGGTGCCGGACGGCTGGAAATTCCAGGTCAATGACAACCACGACCTGGTGCTCAGCCGGTAGGTCGGCTCAAGCCGAAGGCGGAGCCGACATGAGACCTGCCGCGCCGTCGGTTCCGCCCGCATGAAGCTGCGGGCTTGAACCGACCTACAACCGACCTCCGCCAGCCGGAACAACCATTTTTCGGAGTGAACGCATGAAGATCGCAATGACCGAATACCTGCTCATCGACCTCGACAAGGAGCTGTGGCAGTGCCGTGTCTGTTCGCACGTGGTCGGCCCCGCGCGCGAGCCGTACAAGGAGGGGCTGCTGGTGCACGTGCGCGATCCGCGCGAAATCCACAAGCCCATCCTCGATCCGTCCTACGAGTTCACCTTCGCGCCCGATCCCAAGTGGGTGCAACTGGTGGAGTACTACTGCCCCGAGTGCGGAACGATGGTGGAGGTGGAATACCTGCCGCCCGGCCACCCGCCGCTCAACGACATGGAATTCGACATCGACGCGCTCAAGGCGCAATGGGCCAAGCGCGGCCCGCAGGATCCGAGCGCGCTCGCCGGCCCGGCGCCGCAGGGCGTCGATTACCACCCCCAGTCCCACGGTGCCGCACAGAGGCGCACCGGCCACGGAGCGAACTGACATGAAAAGAGTCGCCGTCGATATCGGTGGCACCTTCACCGACTGCTTCCTGGTCTGGGATAGCCATTACATCCAGTCCAAGGCCCTGACCACGCACCACAACCTCGCGCTGGGGTTTCGCGAGGCACTGGCTGCCGGCTGCGCCAAGCTCAGCCTCGACATGCAGGACGTGCTGTCCCAGGTGGATTCCGTACGCTATGCGACGACGCTCGGCACCAATGCGCTGATCCAGCGCAAGGGACCGAAGGTCGCGCTGCTGATCACCGCCGGGTACGAGTCCTCGGTGCCGCTGTCGCGCGGTCGCGGTTACGGCGAAGGGCTTGACTCCCGCGCACAGCAGGATCTTCCCGGCGCCTGCCGCCCCGAGGCCTTGGTGCCGATCCCCTTGATCGCGGGCGTGCGTGAGCGCCTCGACGCGGTCGGCAACGTGCTGATGGCGCTGGATGAGGATGATCTGCGCGAGAAGATTCGCGATCTGGTCGATCGCGGCGCGCAGTCTTTCGTGGTGTCCCTGGTGAACTCGGTGTCCAATCCGATGCACGAGCGTCGCGTGCAGGAAGTGCTGCTGGAGGAATACCCGGAGCACCTGCTCGGCGCGATGCCGATCGTGATGTCGCATAAAGTTGCCGGCCGCAAGGGCGAATACGTGCGGACTTCCTCGGCCATCGTTGACGCCTTCCTGCACGACGTGATGTATCACGGCCTGTCCTCGCTGGAATTGAATCTGCGCGAGTCGAGCTACAAGAAGCCGATGCTGGTCATCCACAACTCCGGCGGCATGGCGCAGCTCAATTCCACCGATGCGCTGCAAACCATCCACTCGGGTCCGGTGGCTGGCGTGAGTGCCTCCGAACATCTGGCGAAGGAAGCCGATCTCGGCAACGTCATCACCACCGACATGGGCGGCACCAGCTTCGACATCGGCCTCGTCGTCGAGGGCGGTGTGAAGCACTACGACTTCAACCCGGTGATCGAGCGCTGGATGGTCAGCGTGCCGATGATCCACCTCGTCACGCTCGGTGCCGGCGGCGGCTCGATCTGCCGCTACGACCGCATGCACCACACCGTGCAGGTCGGTCCCGCCAGCGCGGGCTCCGATCCCGGCCCGGCCTGCTACGACCGCGGCGGCCTGAAACCTACCGTGACCGACGCCGATCTCGTGCTCGGTTATCTCTCTGCGGACAACTACGCCGGCGGCCAGATCAAGCTCAAGGCCAACCGCGCCAGGCAGACCATCGAGGACGCGATCTGCGAGGAACTGGATTGCTCCGTCACCGAAGCGGCGCTGATGATCAAGCGCAAGGTCGATGCGAACATGGCCAACGGCATCGCAACGGAACTGCGGGCCCGCGGCTACGACCCGCGCAGCTTCACCCTGCTCGCCTACGGCGGCAACGGTCCGCTGCACGGCTGCGGCATCGCAGATCAGTTGGGCATCGACCGGATTCTGGTGCCGCCGTTCTGCTCGGTGTTCTCTGCGGTCGGCGCGGGCAACATGCACCAGCTGCACATCCACGAGAAGTCGCTGTTCATGTGGATCTTCGACAGCAACACGCGCCGCCTCTACAACGACTACGCGGCGTTCAACAAGATCGTCGAGGAGCTGGAGGCTGCGGGGCGCCAGGATCTGCTGCGCCAGGGCATGAAGGCCGGCGACATCAAGCACAAGCTGGAACTGGATCTGCGCTACGGCAACCAGTTGGCGCAGACCACGGTGGTCGCCCCGACGATGCGCTGGGAGAAGATCGAGGATGTGATGGATATCATCCGGCAGTTCTCGGTGGACTACGGCAATCGCTTCGGCAAGGGCAGCGAGGCGCCGGAGGCCGGCATCCGCATCAACACCGTCCGCGTGCAGAGCTACGTCGAACTCGAAACGGTCAACCTCAGCAACATCAAGCCGACCGGCGTGGTCAAGGCCGCGCCCAAGCCGACCGGCTCGCGCAAGTGCTGGTTCGTCGGTCATGCGGAGGCCATAGAAACGTCCCTGTTCGATCACGAGAACCTGGAGCAGGGGACCGTGGTTCAGGGGCCGGCCGTCATTGTCTCGGCCACCACGACCTACCTGGTCGAGCCGGGCTGGAAGGTGGAGATGGGCGAATATGGAGCCGCCTGGTTCCTGCGCGTCAATGCGGCCGCGCCGCGCGCAAAATCCGACAGCGCCAAGCAAGCGGTCAAGGCCTGAGCTTTCCTCACGCGATCATCAGATAAGGTTCCCGGAGCACCCCATGGGCAAGAGCGACAAGCTGAGCTACAGCGAGCAGGAAAAAACCGTCGTCGATCAGTTCCTCGCCGACAACGTGCTGTTCCTGGGTCCCGATCCCGAGATCATGGAGGAGCACGACATCGCGCCGCGCACCGCGATGGAGGAGGAGGCGCTCAAGACGGAGATCGATCCCGCGATCCAGGCGCTGGTGCGCGACCGGCTGCAGGCGGGCGCCAACGAATCCTTCGAGATGCTCGAACAGATGGGTGCCGCACCCGGTGCGAAGTGGGGCGATCTCATCACTGGCGTGTTCACCGCCGCGGGCGATCTGGGCGTGTGCAGCGCCGGCGGCGTGCTGATCTTCGCCTCGCTGGTGCACCACCCCGTGAAGTTCATCAACAAATACTGGACCAACGATCCCACCGTCGGCGTCCGCGAGGGCGACGGCTTCATCCACAACGACGCCCGCTACGGCAACATCCACAACACCGATCAGAGCCTGATCCTGCCGATCTTCCACAAGGGCCAGCTCGTGGCCTGGGCCGGCGCCACCGTGCACGAGGGTGAGAACGGTGCCATCGAGCCCGGCGGAATGCCGTCGCTGGCGGAATCGGTGTACGAAGAGGGGCTCAAGATGTCGCCCTTCAAGGTGGTCGAGAACTACGAGCTGAAGAAGGACCTCGTCACCTTCCTGCAGAACTCGGTGCGCGAGCCCAAGCTGCAGTTCGAAGACATGAAGACCAAGCTCTTCGCCTGTCGCCGCATGCAGCAGCGCGTGATGGCCACGATCGAGGAATTCGGCGTCGATGCGGTGATCGCCTCGCTGCGCAAGGGACTCGAGGATTGCAAAGTCGAGGTGAAGCGTCGGGTGCGCGAATGGCCGGACGGCACCGTGCGGTCGATGGTCATCGCCGACTCGACCCTGCGTGAAAACGCGATGATCAAGATCTGCCTGGAGTTGCGCAAGAAGGACGATGAGCTGATTTGCGACTTCCGCGGCTCTTCACCGGAATTTGCCAACCGCTGCAACAACACCCTGCTGTCCTCGCTCAAGGGCATGCTGGCGCAGTTGTTCCTGGTATTCGTGTGGCCGGACCTGCCGCGCAATCAAGCCGTGTTCGCGCCGATCCGCGTCATCACCGATCCCAAATCGGCGCTGCACTCGTCGTACAGCACGCCCAACGCGCAGTCGATGATGACCTTCTTCCCGTCGTTCTCGTGCACGCAACTTGCCGTGGCCAAGTTCATGTACGGCTGCCCGGAGAAGTTTTCCAAGCTGGTGGCGCCCTGGCACAACATGATCCGCACCTTCATCTGGGGTGGCATCACGCAGCACAACGAGATGGTCGGAAATCTGTGCGCGGATCTCAATGGCATGGGTGGCGGCGCGCGCTCCGACCGCGATGGTGAGCATGCGATCGCGCCGATCTTCGCGCCCATGGCCGACCTCGGCGAGCAGGAGTTGAACGAGGAGGAAATCCCCTTCATCCAGATCGTCAGCAAGAAGCTGATGAAGGACAACCAGGCCTTCGGCAAATATCGCGGCGGCCAGGGCTACGAGATGATCGCATCGAGCATCGGGAGCCCGATGTGGGGCTTCATGACCTGCTGCATCGGCTCCAAGATCAGCAGTGTGCCCGGCCTGTTCGGCGGCTACAGCGCACCGACCTATCCGCTGTGCAAGGTCAAGGGCGTGGACGTGTTCGAGATCATGAAGACCGATCCGAAGAAGTTCGAATTCTCGATCGTGGACATCATGAACAAACGGCCCTTCGAGGGTGCAAGCTACACGACGCACCACACCGGCTTGCAGTTCGAACTGGCCAAGCGCGGCGAGCTGTACATGATCACGCAGGGGTCCGGCGGCGGCTACGGCGACGTGCTGGAGCGCGATCCGGCGCTGGTGATCCGTGACATCGAGGAAAGCCTGATCTCGCACGAGACCGCGCGCGACGTCTACAAGCTGGTCTACAACCCCGAAACCCTGGTGCTGGACCGCGAAGGCACGGTCAGGGCGCGCGAAGCTGAGCGTGCATCGCGCAAGAAGCGAGGCGTGCCATTCAAGGAATTCGTGAAGAAGTGGAACAAGCCTGAACCGCCGGCCGACCTTCCGTACTACGGCTGCTGGGGCGATGAGCGTGAGAAGATCTATGCAGGTCCTTATGGTGGCGTGCCACGCGCCGTCATGAGTTCGGATGCGATCCAGTCGATTTACATGCCCAATCCGCGCGACGTGAAAATCGCGCAGCTCGAGGCCCGCATCCAGGAACTCGAGTCGGCGAAGAACGCGGGGTGAGGGAGCGATGTGATGGGCCGGTCCGGCGGCGCCTTTTTAGAGGGCCTGCCGGCATTATTGTTCAAAACTGGCAGCGGTTTCGGGGATGCTCCGGCAGTACGGTTCCGAAATATTCTGATGTACGGCTCGTCCGCGAGCGGCCGCAGAACGTAATTCAATTAGTTGGTCAGCATTACCGAGTGGCTGTACCGGGCAGCACCCACCGGATCACCGGGCGCAAGGAATAGCAGAGGAGAGTCGAATGCGCATACGAAAGTACGATTTCAACTACAGCCGCCGCGTCTTCATGGAGAAGGTCGCGACCGGTGCGGGGGCGGGTGTGCTCGCGCCCCTGTGGCCAACGATCGCCCATTCGGCGGACGACATCAGCAAAGCCTATCCGGACGAGCTGCTGTCGATCGAGATGTACACCAAGGGCAAGATCAAGCCGGGCGACGTCATCACCAAGGACAACGTCGAGGTGGTCAAGGACCTGCTCGAACCCATCGCCTACAAGCAGGTCAAGGACATGGGGCGGCGGATCAACATCGTCCAGTCCAACAAGGATGTCACCAAGCTGTACAACGCAACGTACCTGGAGAAGACCCTCAAGAATGCGGGTCGCGCCAAGCTCGACGCCGATGGCAACATCTGGACCGACGGCGACACCAACCAGCCCTGGATCGGCGGCACGCCCTTCCCGGACGCCAAGACCGGTTTCGAAGTGCAGGCCAACCTGACCCTGAGCTGGGGCCGTCACGACTACAGTCAGTACGCCGTGCCCTTCTACAGCCTCAACCCCGACGGTGAAGTGGGGTACAAGCACGAACTGGTCTGGTGCGAACTGAATACCACCGCGCGCAACGACGGCACCATTTTCCAGGGCCACAAGGACAAGCTGCGCTTCCAGTCGGTGTTCTTCACCGCGCCGAACGACACGAAGGGTTCCTCGTTCCTGTCGGTCTGGTACTACGACCAGCGCAAGTTCCCGGACCTCTACGGGTACTTCCCGGCGTTCAAGCGCGTGCGCCAGTTCCCCACCAACCAGCGCTTCGAACCGCTGGTTCCGGGTGTGACCTTCTTCCTGTCGGATGCCTGGGCCGCCGGCGACCCCATCCTGACCTGGGGCAACTACAAGATCGTCAAGCGCGCGCCCATGCTCGGCGCCATCTCCGGCTTCCACAACTGGCCGGGCGGCAAGCACCCGAACTGGGATCAGACCGTGCATGGCGGCCCGAAGGGCAAGACCTTCTACGACACCTGGATGGAGCTGATTCCGGAAGCGATCACGTTCTCGGCCGAGCCCACCGGCTATCCGCGCGCGCCCGTGGGTCGCAAGGAAGTCTACGTGGACGCCCGCAACATGATGTTCCCGAGCCAGGTCACCTACGACCGTCGCGGCGAAATCTGGAAGCAGTTCGAGCCTGGTTTCGGCCAGTACAAGAACGACAAGGCCGAGGTGCTGGACGCCAACGGCAAGCCGGACTGGAGCTGGATCTACTGCCACACGCACGACATCCAGTCGGGCCGCATGACCCGCTTCCGTCATGAGAAGTCGGTCGCCGCCGGCTACAAGAGCGTCTACGCCGCCGGCGATGTGGATGTGTACAACAAGTTCCTGACCACCTCGGCGATGGCGCGTCTCGGTACCTGAGGACCAGACGGCAGGCGCCCGGCGGCTCTCGGCCGGGCGTCCCGCAACCAGCATCTGCTATCCCTTCGTTCGTGAGAACGATACCCCGGCGATCCGAAAAGGTCGCCTGTTTTTTTCAGCACTACTTTGCGCGCGACAGGAAAACCGCTCGCCGTCCCTGCGTCGTCAGCGGGTTCCAGCTCAACCATCCGGCGACCTCGCGCAGTGTCGCAACGCGCGAGCTTTGCGTCTCCTGCCGGAATGGCCGGATCTGCGGCCAGCCACGCAGTCCGGCGATGGCACCGCTCAGAAAAGCACGCCGCAACTCCGCCGGCTTCGGGCCCAGCAACATCAGCAGGACCACCACGCCATATCCGCACAAGCTCAATGCGATCAGTGGCGCCGGCATGCAACGCATCAGGGTCCAGGCCAGATTGCGATAGCCGTGGTGAATCGAAAAAGCGCTGGTACCGCTGCCGCCCCCGCTGACGCCACCGGCGTGCTGCACGATCGCCCGTGACGATTGCCACACCCTTGCGCCGAGCAGTCGTGCACGGAAGCACAGATCGACGTCCTCCATGTAGCAGAAGAAGCGTTCGTCGAATCCGCCGAGGCGTTCGAACCAGTCACGCCGGATCATGCACGCGGCGCCGCAGGCGGCGAACACCTCGCCGCTGGGCAGCGCCGCCGGCCGCCGGTGGTTGAAGCCGGACCGCCAGGACAGGCCGTAAGCAGACAGGCAGTCGCCGGTTCCATCGAGCGTTGCAGGGTCGTTGGCGCGCAATTGGGTGGAACCGAAAATCACGCAGTCCGGATGTTGCTCTGCTTCTTCCAGCAACTGCGCCAGCCAATCCGATGACGCCTCCGCGTCGGGATTGAGCAGGACCAGCCAGGCCGCCTGCGCGCCGCGCGCGGCAAGGTTATTGGCCGCCGCAAAGCCGAGATTCCGATCCTGTGGCAAGGCGGTGAAGCGGGAATCATCGGGAGGCAGCGAAAATGAACCGTCGGTGGAGGCGTTGTCCACCACCACCACTTCGAAGTCCTGCATGCTCTGCCGGCGCAGGGATTCGAGACTGCGCGCCAGCCAGGCGCTGCTGTTGTAATTGACCACCAGCACCCGCACTCGCGGTGTGGCGGGAACGGGCGGGTTCACCGAAGCGGGCGTGCCAGTTCGTCCAGGGTCAGGCTCAGGCCCGATCCCCAGTCCGGCGTTGTGAGGCCCAGCTTGCGTGCGGTAAGCGAGCCATCCAGTCGCGAGTTGGCCGGGCGCCGGGCCCTGGTCGGAAACTCGTGCGTCCGGATTGCCTCGACCACCGGCTCCCGCTCGATCAGGCCGCGCTCGATCCCGCCGCGGATCACGGCCTGCGCAAACCCACACCAACTCAGGTGCGGCTGGCCGCCGTAGTGGTAGGTTCCCCAGGGCAGCGCTTCGCCGCCGGCGATCCTGTCCACCAGGCTGCGCAGGGCCTGCGCGATATCGCCGGCCCAGGTCGGCCCGCCGAACTGGTCATCGACGACGCGCAGGCGGTCCCGCTCGCGGCCCAGGCGCAGCATGGTTTTGACGAAGTTGTTGCCGTGCGCGGCAAACACCCAGCTCGTGCGCAGGATCAGGTGAGCGGGCGCACCGCGCGCCGCGAGTTCGCCGGCCAGCTTGCTGGACCCATAGACGCCGGTCGGGCCGGTGCGATCAGATTCGCGGTAGGGATCGGGCTGGTGGCCGTCGAACACGTAGTCGGTGGAAACGTGCAGCAGGGGCGCGGCGTGTTTCGCGGCGTAAGCGCCGAGGCGATCGACGGCTTCGGCGTTGACCCGGTGCGCCAGCGCTGGTTCGTCCTCGGCGCGGTCCACCGCGGTGAACGCGCCCACGCTGAGAATCAGGTCGGGGCGATGCTGAGCCAGCCAGTGCGGAAGGGTATCGGGTTGGGCCAGGTCCAGCTCGCTGCGGGGTGGTGCAAGCAGATCGAGCCCCGCCGCCCGTCTCCGGAACTCGGTGCCGACCTGTCCGCTGCCGCCGGTCAAAAGAATGCGCATGGGTGCTCGTTGTCGATCGATCATTCAGTAGCGGGGCAGGTCGGTTTGCATGGACAGGCGTGGCTGGGCCGCGTCCTTGGCAGAAAGGAGCACGTCGGTCTCCACCTCAGGCCACACGATTCCGATGTCCGGATCGTTCCAGAGCACGCCGCGGTCGGAGGCCGGATGGTAGTAGTCCGTGCACTTGTAGACGAAGTCCGCCTCCTCGGACAGCACGACGAAGCCGTGCGCGAAATTCGGCGGCACGTACAGCATGCGCTGCGTCACGTCGTTCAGCTCCAGCCCGAACCAGCGGCCGAAATGCGGCGACCCCTGGCGGATGTCGACGGCCACGTCGAACACCCGTCCCCGCGTCACGCGCACCAGCTTGCCCTGCGGCTGCACGAGCTGGTAATGCAGGCCGCGCAAGGTGCCGCGCCTCGATCGCGAGTGATTGTCCTGCACGAAGCGCGAGGCTACGCCGGCCTCGGCAAGCAGGGACTCGCGGAAGGTTTCGACAAAGAACCCGCGCGCATCGCCAAACACCTTGGGCTCAAGCACGAACACGCCGGGCAGCGGGGACTCGGTGATTTGCATGGGTGAAGGATTCAAGGAAGACCAAAACGGGGCGCCTGGTGCCAGCGCCAGGCGGTCTCGATAATACGTTCGAGGTCCGGGTACCGGGGCGTCCAGCCAAGTACATCAAGCGCCCGCTGGCTGGATGCAACCAGGCTCGGAGGATCGCCCGGCCGACGCCCGGCCATCTGGTGCGGGATGGGCCGACCGACCACCCGTTCGGCGGCGCGCAGCACTTCCCTCACCGAAAAGCCCAGACCGTTGCCGAGGTTGTAGGTCTGGAATGCGGGCTGACCGGGGTCATCCATCGCCTCTGCCGCCAGTTGATGCGCCTGCGCCAGATCCTGCACATGCACGTAATCGCGTACGCAGGTGCCGTCGGCGGTGTCGTGGTCGTCCCCGTAGAGGGTGAGCAGGGGGCCGGTGCCAGCAGCGGCGCGCAGCAGGTTGGGGATCAGGTGGGTCTCCGGCGTGTGCGACTCGCCGATCTCGCCGGAGGGATGGGCTCCAGCTGCATTGAAATAGCGCAGCGCCGCGGCCTGCAACCCGTGTGCGCGGCAGGCGTCCTCGATCACCTGCTCGGCGAAGCGCTTGCTCCGGCCATAGGTGTTGATCGGTGCCAGCGGCGCGTCTTCGCCGATGGGTAGGACCTGCGGATGTCCGAACAGCGCGGCGGTGGATGAGAACACCAGTCGCCGGACGCCGTGACGGCGCATCGACTCCAGCAGGTTCACCGTGCCGCCGATGTTCTGCCGGTAATAGGCCAGCGGCTCGCGCATGGAATCGGAGACGATCGATAGCGCGGCGAAGTGCATGATCACGTCAGGGCGGCTGCTGGCGATCGCAGCGTCGAGCGCGGCGGCATCGAGCATGTCGCCGACGATCAATTCCGCATGACCCACCGCTTCGCGGTGTCCGGTCGACAGGTTGTCGAACACCGATACGGGATGTGCCGCATCCTTCAGCCAGCGCACCATGTGCGAGCCGATGTAGCCGGCGCCGCCGATCACCAGGGTCTTCATTTTTTTTTGCGGCCTTCAGGGAATCAGCGCTTTGTGTAGATCAATTCAACCGTAACGGATGCTTTCCTGCCAGCGGACAGGAACCGGGCTGCAGTACGACTCGAAATCGATTCTCGCGATGATGGGTTACAAGGCGACATCAGGCACCTGAGTTTGCGACATGGGCGATCGCCCAAACAAAAGCGCCCCGGTCTCCCGGGGCGCGCATGTAGGTCCTATCCGCATTGCTTCTCTGTCCCCCTTGAGGGAGTGATCGTTCGGGCCGGTATTGTGGCCCGAACGATCGAGGTGGCAACGGTGACGGGGGCTACTCCGGGCGAGCTTTGCTCACATGGAGTAGTACATGTCGAACTCGATCGGGTGCGTGGTCATGCGGAAGCGCGTGACCTCCTGCATCTTGAGTTCGATGTAAGCATCGATCACGTCATCGGTGAACACGCCGCCCTTGGTCAGGAAGTCGCGGCCCTTGTCGAGCGCTTCGAGCGCCATGTCCAGGCTGTGGCAGACGCGCGGGATCTTCGCGTCCTCTTCCGGCGGCAGATGGTAGAGATCCTTGTCCGACGGGTCGCCGGGGTGGATCTTGTTCTGGATGCCGTCGAGGCCGGCCATCATCATCGCGGCGAACGCGAGATAGGGGTTGGCGGTGCTGTCGGGGAAGCGCACTTCGATGCGGCGACCCTTGGGGCTGGCCACGTAGGGAATGCGGATCGAGGCCGAGCGGTTGCGCGCAGAATAGGCGAGCATGACCGGTGCTTCGAAGCCCGGCACCAGGCGCTTGTAGCTGTTGGTGCCCGGGTTGGTGAAGGCGTTGAGCACCTTGGCGTGCTTGAGGATGCCGCCGATGTAGTACAGCGCCGTCTCGGACAAGCCACCGTAGCCGTCGCCGGCAAACGTATTCTTGCCGTTCAACGACAGCGACATGTGCACGTGCATGCCGCTGCCGTTGTCGCCGACGATGGGCTTGGGCATGAACGTGGCGGTCTTGCCGAACTGGTGGGCGATGTTCTGCACCACGTACTTGAGCTTGAGCACGTCGTCGGCCTTCTGGATCAGGGTGCCGAACTTGACGCCAATCTCGCACTGGCCGGCAGTGGCCACTTCGTGGTGATGCACTTCCACCGTCATGCCCACTTCTTCCAGCGTGGTGCACATGGCCGAACGGATGTCCTGCAATGCATCAACCGGCGGCACCGGGAAGTATCCGCCCTTCACGCCGGGACGATGCCCGGTGTTGCCGTGCTCGTACTCCTTGCCGGAGTTCCAGGCCGCGTTTTCCGCGTCGATCTCGACGAAGCAACCCTTCATGCCTGAGTCCCAGCGCACGGAGTCAAAGATGAAGAACTCGTTTTCCGGGCCGAAGTACGCGGTATCGGCAAGGCCGGTGGACTTCAGGTACGCCTCGGCGCGCTTGGCGATGGAACGCGGGTCGCGCGAATAACCCTGCATGGTGGTCGGCTCGATCACATCGCAGGTGATGACCAGGGTGGGGTCTTCGAAGAACGGGTCCATGAAGGCCGTTCCGGCGTCCGGCATCAGGATCATGTCGGATTCGTTGATGCCCTTCCATCCGGCGATGCTCGAGCCATCGAACATCTTGCCGTCGATGAACACGCTTTCGTCAACGGTCGCGGCGGGTACGGTGACGTGTTGTTCCTTGCCCTTGGTGTCGCAGAAGCGGAAGTCCACATACTTCACGCTTTTCTCAGTGATGGTCTTGATTACGTCTTTGCCCGAAGCCATGGAGTCTCCCTTGGATGTCATTGATGTGATGGACGGCCGGCCCTTGGCAAAGTCTGTCCGCAGGCGGGGCGCTGGTGAAAAACGCGAGTGTGAAACGCAGTATCCGTGCCACGCAACCCAGGGCGCCCTCATCGTGGCGATCGGCTTTTCGGGGCTGGAGGCCGCACGGCGGACATTAGCCTAGCCCATTTTTGGTGCGCTGCGACAGGGGATGAAACCGGCGTCGTTATACTCCATGCCGCCCGTCTGCCATCCGGCCCTTTCATGACCTTTCAGGACCTCATCCTCAAGCTGCAAGCCTTCTGGGCTGGCCACGGCTGTACCCTGGTCCAGCCCATGGACATGGAGATGGGTGCCGGCACCTTTCACTGGGCCACCTTCCTGCGCGCGCTCGGTCCCGAGCCCTGGAACACGGCCTACGTCCAGCCCAGTCGCCGCCCCACCGACGGTCGCTACGGCGAAAACCCCAACCGGCTCCAGCACTACTACCAGTTCCAGGTGCTGATGAAGCCGAGCCCGCCGAACATCCAGAAGCTCTACCTGGCCTCGTTGGAAATGCTCGGCTTCGACCCGCTGACGCACGACATCCGCTTCGTGGAGGATAACTGGGAGTCGCCCACGCTTGGCGCCTGGGGCCTGGGCTGGGAGGTCTGGCTCAACGGCATGGAAGTCACACAGTTCACCTATTTCCAGCAGGTCGGCGGCCTCGAATGCCGGCCGGTCGCGGGCGAGATCACCTACGGCCTGGAACGCCTGGCCATGTACATCCAGAAGAAGGAGAGCGTGTACGACCTGGTGTGGTCGCGCGACCCGGTAACAGGCCGCGAAGTCACGTACGGCGATGTCTATCACCAGAACGAGGTCGAGCAGAGCACCTACAACTTCGAGCACGCCGACGTGGCGACGCTATTCGAGCGCTTCAACCGGGCCGAGGCCGAGTGCCAACGCCTGCTCGCTCTGGAAAAACCGTTGCCGCTGCCGGCGTACGAACGCACCATCCAGGCCAGCCACACGTTCAATCTGCTGGACGCCCGCGGTGCTATCAGCGTGACCGAGCGTCAGGCCTACATCCTGCGGGTGCGTACCCTCGCGCGTGGCTGCGCCGAGGCCTATTTCAAGGCGCGCGAGGCGCTCGGATTTCCGATGCTCGGAGAGTCCCGCCGTGCGGCGTAAGATGTTTCGGCAGTCACTTGGAGGCAAGGATGGGCGCTCTACCGAAAAGCGCGCAATTGATCACCGCCGAAGAACTTTTGCGGATGCCGGACAACGGCATGTTCCAGGAACTGATTGACGGGGAGGTGTTCGAGATGCCGCCGCCAGGACATGTGCATGGACGCGTGGCGACGAATGCGGCGGCCAGGATTCACGGAGTTTTCGCGTGATCCTCATCGGCATGTTCGACTCGCCCTACGTGCGCCGCGTCGCGGTCAGCCTGCGGCTGCTCGGTTTCGGCTTCGAGCATCGCAACTGGTCGGTGGGCCGGGATCTCGACCTGATCCGTCGCCACAACCCGCTCGGACGCGTCCCCACGCTGGTGCTGGAAGACGGCGAGGCCCTGATCGACTCCGCCGCCATCCTGGATTACCTCGACGAGCAGGCCGGGCCGGAACGCGCGCTGCTGCCAGCCCGTGGCGAAGCGCGTCGCCAGGCGCTCAAGCTCATGGCGATCGCCACCGGCGCGGCCGACAAGGGCGTGGCTCAACTCTACGAACGCGCGTTCCGCCCGGAAGACAAGCGCCATGAACCCTGGCTCGCACGCTGCCGCACGCAGATGGAAGACGGGCTTGCTGAACTGGACAGAGCCGCGTCGGTCGTGAAATCGGACTGGCTGCTCGGCGACGGCATCACGCAAGCCGATGTCACGGTCACGGCCGCAGCGACTTTTCTGCACGAAGCCTTGAATCTCGAGCCGGATCGCTATCCCGCGCTGATGCAGCGCGTGGCCCTCGGCGAAGCCCTGCCGGCATTTCGCGAATTTCATCAGGCGTTCTTGGTCCCCAGCTGATTCATCCCTGTCCTGTCAGCCGGCACCAACGGCGAATATTGTCCTTGCAGATTCGGAGTCATGTTTTCATGACGGGTCGATCTCGATGACGGCGAGGCTCCCGCAGGCCAGCGGTTTACGGTTCCGACGTGCCGCCGGCCGGATCCTGCGCGCTTCTGCATGACGCTTCGACAGCGCGTCGGTTGCGCGAGCGTCTTATTTGAACGCTGGCCGTTTCGAACGTGGTCGCCGCGGCAAATGCCGCCAGCGTCGAATAGGTCCGATCATCGTAGAAGAACATGCGGGAAGAACGGGTATAGCAGTTGCCGCCGACGTCCGCGCCTATCAGGCGCTTGCGGTTGTCGACGTAGTTTTCGACGTAGACATGCGCCATTCGATTGTTACCGGCAAAAATATTGTTCCGGATCGCCGCTTGGCCGCTCTGCCCCAGCACGTGCAGGTTCCTGGCCTTGTTGTAAAAAAATGAATTGCCCAACATGCTGAAACCACCCGAATGCGGCGCGTCGTAAAGCACTCCGGCCATCCGGTTGGAACGTATCAGCGAGCCGCTGAGCAGGACCCTCAGCGACGGTGATTCGCCGCTGTTGGCAAATGCACCCACGCCATAGCGGTTGCCGGCGAGCCGGAGTCGATCCAGGGTGACCGTGCCGACCTCGCCTTCGATCTGGATCCCGCTTCCGACCGAATCGGAAATATCGGTTGCCAGCACCCCGATGCCCGCCAGCGAGCCGGCGCGCGGATCGGCAATGAGCTGGATTCCGTGGCCGGTCCTTCCATAACGGTTTCCACTCCAGCCCCGCCCTGAGCGGGTGATAGTCAGCCGCGACAGCCGCACGTCGGATATCGACGCGCCCGGTGCGCTCGTGGGCAGCACCGAGACCTCGACGCCGGCGAATCCGCAGCTGTCGATGCTGGAATTTCGAATCGCGATGTTGGAAATCCGATTGTGATCCGCCGAAAAGACCTGCGGTGAAATGCCGCTGTCCAGGATGTTGCGGATGTTCAGGCGGTCGGCCACCCCCTCGGTCGAATTGCCGCTCCATTCGAGACCGTTGCCGGCGTAAATTTCGGGAAGAAGCGAGACCAGGGCGCCACCCCCGTCCGTGATCGTCGAGTCTTTGGCCTGGCAGCGAACGCAGTTCATGAAATTGATGCCATGCAGGCTGAAGCGGGTTATTTCCAGGTTGCGGACGAGGATGTCGGTCTTGTTCTCCACGATCACGCCATAGCGCAAGGTGCTGGCGCCATAGACTTTTCCGCTCGCGTTCGGGTCCGCGGCGGGTTTGATGTACAGCCTGCTCCTGGCGAAGTCGTAGGTGTAGGAACCGATGGGCGCGGAGCGCAGCGTTCTTGCAGCGCTCTGGCGCCAGGGCACAAGCCTCATGAGCCGGCCGTCCTCGCTGATGTTGCCCAGGCCGCCGCCCTGGCGAGACAGGGTCAATCGCGGCGACATGAAAATACCCTGACCCTTGCCGACCCAGCCCGTGACGACGACCGAGCTGTCCAGAATCGGCCGCGGGCCCTCACCGTAGGCGTCGATCCTCATTCCGGACGAGGGGGCGAAAAGGGTGTCGTTCCACTTTGAACCGCGCTTGAGAAGCACGCTCGACCCGAACGCGAATTCGGTCGCGTTGACCTTGCCGATGGTCTTCCACGCCGCCGAGGGGCTCAATCCGGAATGGCTGTCGTCTCCGTTGGCCGCATCGACATAGTTAAGTGTCCGCCGAAAGAGCCCTGGGAACCGGAAGAACGCCGCCGAAGGCAACCAGTGTCCACGCTGCGAGCAGGTACCTCGTCATCTGCGCCGACCTCTTCATGCATCCGATGCTCAAGCCTTCGGATGGTCAAAAAAGCCGGACGAATGTTCTCAACTGCCCCCGCAGTTGTTACAGGTTTGCCTGATCTGCGGAGCAAAATTTATTCCATCAATCGCGTGCTGACGACAGGCAACGGCGCGTCAAATGTGACGCAGGTCACACTTTTTTTTTTCAAACGCACTCGCGGGCTCCATTGAAGAAGGGTGGGATGCCCCTGGGAGCACGGAATCGACCCGTCTTCCTGCTCAGGGAGACGCCTCCACCGCCCCCATCGAAGGCGGCGTCTTGTAGGCGTTACCGAGGTAGTCGATCGCCACCCCCGTACTGCCAGAGCCCCTTGCGATGCAGGGCGACCCGGGGTTCAGCGCGAAATTTCCAGCGGCCGGATTGGCCAGCTGGAGCCCGGTCGGGTTGGACAGGAATCCCTTCGCGGCCTCCACCCCGGCGGCTTCGAACCCGGTGGCGGTGCGGAAGGTGGCAATCGTCGAATGCGAAACCCCCTTGTATAGGACCATTCCGCTGGTCTTGCTGTAGCAGTTGTGGTTGACACTGGCCCCGTACAGCACCTGGCTGTTGTTGTTGACCAAATTGTCGACGTGGAGCTGCGCCATGGTCGCTTCACCGGCGAACACATTGTTCTCGATCAGGGCCTGCCCGTTCTGGCCGCTGATATGCACGTTGCGCGTACCGTTGCGGTAGAAAGTGTTGTGAAACAGGCTGAATCCCGCCCCACTCGGCGTGAGATATTGCAGGCCGTCGCCACGGTTGAGGTCGATGATCGAGGCGGTCATCACCAGCTTGAGGGTCTGACCCTGTCCGGTGAGCGCGCGCGCAAACACGCCCAGCTGGTTGCCGGTCAGACGAACCCGGTTCAGGGTCACTGTCCCGACTTCGCCAAAAAAATCGACGCCGTTGCCGACCGAGTTCGTGACCGTCGTCCGTTGCACGGTCACGCCCGAGATGGCGCCGGCCGCCGGATCGTTTCCGATCAGGATCCCGTGTCCGTTTTTTCCATACCGGTTGCCGCTCCAGCCGCGCCCCGCGTTGGTGATGCCGAGATCCGAGATCGAGATGTCGGAAATCGACGATCCGCCGCCGTAACCCAGCAGCGAGACCTCGACGCCCGCCATGCCGACCCGGTCGATGGTCGAGTTGCGGATTTCGATGTCGTGTACGTTGCTGCCCTGGGCAAACGTCTGCGGCGAAATCCCGCTGTCGAGCAGGTTGCTGATGCTGACCCCGTCCGCAACGCCGTACGAGGAGTTACCGGACCACTCGATACCGTTCCCGGCATAGGTGCTCGGCGGTATCACCACCGCGCCGCCGCCGTCGGTGATCGTCAGATTGCGGGCCGTGCAACCCGTGCAGTCGGAAAAACTGACCGCGTGCAGGCTGAAACGCGTCAGATGGAGGTTCTGCACCGTGACATCGGACCTGTCGTCCGCGCGTACCCCGTACAAGAGGGTGCTTGCCCGGTAAACCCTTCCCGCATTGTTGGGATGGGTGGAGGGCTTGATGTACAGCCGGCGGGCGTTGAAGTCATAGCTATAGCTGCCGACCGGGTACGCATCCAGCGAGCCGCTCGCGGACCCTTTCCAGGGTGCCAGACTCATCATGACGCCGTTCTCGCTGAGATTGCCCAGCCCACCGACCCCGGCCGCGGCAATCGCGACCGGAGGCGACACATAGAGACCGTTACCGAACAGGCCCAGAAAAGAGGCCGATGTCCATCCGCTGATCAGCGTCGAACTGTCGAGCGCCGGCAGCGCACCGCTGCCGTAGGCATCGATCGTCAACCCGGACGAAGGCACCATGATGGATTCGCTCCACCTCGATCCGCGCTTGAGATAAATCGTGGATCCGAACTCGAACGTCGCGGTGTTGACCTTGTTCAAGGTCTTCCACGGCTCCGATTCGGTCAAACCGGAATTCCCATCGTTGCCCGCCCCGGAATCCACGTAATAGTTGGCGGCCCACACCGGCCAGCAAAGCGCGCACGCGCTCAAAAGCACCGCTCTCGCGGCGCCAAGTCTCCCCATCATCCCCGTAACCCCCCTGAATGCGCACGCCCCTGTAACGCGCGCCGGTACTGCATCACCACGGTGCGTGATCGTTCACGGAAACGCCAGGCGGGAATGCTCCGTATCGTTCCGCGGCGACAGGCGAGGCGGCGCTCCGCGTTCGGTCAGGCTTACGTTTGGGTCCATCGAGACCGCGGAAAGCGGATCGATTGCAACTCGACAGCCACCCGGCCCAGCCCGGGAGTTTCGCGCACTATTGATGCGGCCCGCAAATTGTTGGATGGGGCATGGTGCTGGCAATCCTCGCATCGCTGAACGGGGACGGTGACTACCGCATCAATAGCACGGAGCGTTGTTTGGTTATTGGTCCGGTCCGTTCGTGCTGGTCAACCAACACCCGCCAGGAAGTGAATCCGCGGCGATTTTCAAAGTATTTGCGGGCCGGATCAATAAAAACCCCCCGTCGCGTCACGGACCGCGCAGGGGGCTGGCGAATTCTCCGCGGGACAGCGCTTCCACCGTGTTGCCATCGGCATCGACGGCCGCCAAGTCCGCCCCGCGCGTCTTGAGCGCCTGGAGAATCTCGGTGCGCTGGAACAGCGCGGCGTACATGGCCGGCGTCTGGCCGGCAGCGTTGCGGTGATCCGGCGCGCAGTCCGCCGCCATCAGTTTGCGCGCGATGGACAGCTCGCCCTTGAAGACGGCGCCCATCAGCGCCGTGTTGCCGCGCCGGTCTTCGGCGCAGGGGTCTGCGCCGGCGTTGAGCAGCACATCGACCGAGGGTGCGTGACCGTGATAGGTGGCAAGGATCAGCGCGGTGTAGCCCTTGCTGTCTTGCCGGTCGAGGTCGTATCCGGAAGCCACAAACTCCTGCAACATCTCGACCCTGCCTTCGCGTGCGGCGTCGAACAAATAGCCGTCGAGCTGCGAGCGGACTTCCGCGGCGGACTTCGGAATCGGTTCCTCCGCGGCTTGCACGCCCAGGGCAGTCAGGCCAGCCAGCATCACGATCAGCGCGAGGCCGTTGCGGCAAATGCGACAAGTCTTATTCATGATCGATTTCCAATGGGTCTCTTCGTCATAGCGAATCAATTTTGTAGGAGGGGCTCTGCCCCGACCGGGCGCTCGAATGCCGGAGCAGTACTCGGTCGGCGATCGAGCGCCCGGTCGGGGCGGAGCCCCTCCTACAGGAGAAGGTGAATGCTTACTCCGTGATCGCCGCCGCCAGCGTTTGCACGCGTTTCAGATCGCCCTTCGCGCTTGCAGCCAGGGCAGTGCCGTAATCGGCATCGGCCTTGTAAAAGTGCGAGAGCATGATGTGCTTGACCTCCTGGTTCTTGAGCGCACTCAGTTCGCCGCCGAGGTTGGCCACCAGGTTTTGCTGCTGGGCTGCGGGCAGCGAGCGATAGAACTCGCCGGCCTGGCGGAAGTTGAGCGTCTTGCTCACGCGCGCCTGCTGCGTGCCGCCGGACACCGGCATCGCCGAGTACCTCGCCGTCTCGACCTGCGGCTTCGGTGTGTTGCGGCTGGGCTCGTAGTTGACCCGCGTGGCCGCTGCGCCGCCGTTGGCTTCGCCTTCCTGGTTGTGGTTGTTGACGGCCACGCGCGGCGCGTTGATGGGCAACTGGAACACGTTGGTGCCGACGCGGTAGAGCTGCGTGTCGTTGTAGCTGAAGATGCGGCCCTGCAGCAGCCGGTCTTCGGAGGGCTCGATTCCTGGGACAAGATTGCCCGGTGCAAACGCGGCCTGCTCGGTCTCCTGAAAGATGTTCGCCGGGTTGCGGTTCAAGGTCATGGTGCCGACCTTGACCTCGGGCACGCCGGGCCAGATCTTGGTGGCGTCGAGCGCGTTGAAATCGAAACCGGCGAGCTGCTCCGGCTTCAGGAGCTGCACGTACAAGTCCCACTTCGGAAACTTGCCGGCCTTGATGGCGCCGATCAGATCTTCGGTGGCGCTGTTGAAGCTCTTGCCCTGCAAGGCGCTGGCCTCGGCTGCGGTCAGGTTCTTCTCGCCCTGCTGGCTGTCCCAGTGGAACTTGACGTAGGTGATCTCGCCTTTGGCGTTGACGAACTTGTAGGCGTGCACGCTGTTGCCGTCCATCTCGCGGTAGCTGGCGGGAATGCCCTGGTCGGTGAACAGGCGCGTCAGCATGTGCGTGGATTCCGGCACGCTGCTGAAGAAGTCGTAGTAGCGCTCGCCGGTCTGGAGGTTGTCGTCGGGGGAGGGCTTGAGGCTGTGCACCATGTCCGGGAATTTCATGGCGTCGCGGATGAAAAACACCGGCAGGTTGTTGCCCACCAGGTCCCAGTTGCCTTCCGTGGTGTAGAACTTGGTCGCGAAGCCGCGCGGGTCGCGCAAGGTCTCGGGCGAGTGGTGGCCGTGGATCACGGTGGAAAAACGCACGAACACCGGCGTGGTGGTGCCGGGCTTGAACAGCTTGGCCTTGGAATAGCTGCTGATATCGCCGGTGGCGGTGAACTCACCGTGCGCGCCGGTGCCGCGGGCGTGGACCACGCGCTCGGGGATGCGCTCGCGATCGAAGCGCTGCAATTTCTGGATCAGTTGCACGTCCTGCAGCAGCACCGGCCCATCGGGACCGGCGGTCTGCGAATTCTGGTTGTCGCCCACGGGTGCGCCGTTGTCGCGGGTCAGGGGCGCGGCGCTGGCGACAGTCGCGGCGAACAACATCAGCGTTGCGGTTGCGGACATCGCCAGTGCCTTTCCGGCGCGGGTGAAGGCAGGGGTTTGCGGTTTCATTTTGAGACTCCTCGTTGAGCCCCGATGCAGCAGGGCCACAGCACGGTGCGCCCACACAATCATTGTGGGAAATTGATTGTTACCTTGATATCGATAGTCGTTGTGTATGTCTCCGGATCACCCATGCGGCGCATGGCGGCCGTCGGCAGCGTCCGCGGAACCCGCCTGCGTGGCGCCGTTCTGATCGATCACGGACAATTCGCGCCCCCTGATTCCGGTCCACCTGTCTCATGCCTGCAAGCCCGACTCACGATCTGCTGCTGGAGATCGGCACCGAAGATCTGCCTGCGCGTTTCGTGGCACCGCTGTCGGAGGCGCTGGAGGACGGCTTGGTGCAGGGGCTGGCGCGGCGCGGCGTGGTCGCTGCAGTCAGCCGTCGTTTCGGCACGCCGCGACGTGTGGCGGTGTGGGTCTCCGATATCGCTGAGCGTCAGCCGGATCAGAGCGTCGAGCGGCTCGGGCCCGCGCTGGCGGCCGCGATCAAGGACGGCAAGCCGACGCCCGCCGCGCTGGGCTTTGCCCGGTCCTGCGGGGTCGAGTTCCTGGCGCTGGGTCAGAAAGACGGCAAGCTGTTCTTCTCGAAGACCGCACCGGGCCGCATGACGCGCGATCTGATTCCCGAGATTTTTGAAGAGACGCTCAAGCAGATGGACGAACTGGTGCCCAAGCGCATGCGCTGGGGCTCGGGGGACGAGACTTTCGTGCGGCCTGTCGAATGGTTGTGCTGCCTGTTAGGCCGGGAGGTGGTGCCGTTGCGGCGGTTCGGACTGGATGCCGGGCGACTGAGTTATGGCCATCGCTTTCATGCGCCCGAGCCCCTCACGCTGGCTGTGCCCGCGGACTACGCGCCCGCGCTGTTGCAGGCGTATGTGCAGGCCGACGTCGCGGCCCGCAAGGCCGTCATCCGCACACAGATCGAGACGCAGGCGACCCGACTCGGTGGCCACGCCCGCATCACCGAAAACCTGCTCGACGAAGTCACCGCCCTGGTCGAATGGCCGGTCGCCATCACCGGCCATTTCGAGGAGCGGTTCAAGGAGTTGCCGCCGGAAGTGATCGTCGCCACGGTGGAAACGAATCAGCGCTACTTCACGGTGTTCGAGGACGCTGCGCACACGCGCATGACCAATGCCTTCATCACAGTGTCGAACATCGAGTCGCGCGATGTGGCGCAGGTGATTCAGGGCAATGAGCGCGTGGTGCGGCCGCGGCTCACCGATGCGCTGTTTTTCTGGCGACAGGATGCGGAAGAATCCCTGCAGGCAATGAACGCGAGACTCTCCTCCCTGACCTACCTCAAAGGACTTGGCGCGGAGAGTTCGATGGCGCACAAGGCGGGAAGGATCTCTGCGCTCGCGAAGTCCATCGCGGAGCAAGCGATGGATGACCCGCGCGATGCCCCAGAGATTGCAGAAAAGGCCGGTCTGCTCTGCAAGGCGGACCTGGTCTCGAAACTGGTTTTCGAGTTCCCCGAACTGCAGGGGACCGTTGGCGGCTACCTTGGTACGCGCGGGCGGTCGCCCATTCATCCCGACATTGCGGCCGCGATCAGCGAACATTACCTCCCACGGTTTGCGGGGGACTCTCTTCCCTCGACGCTGTCCGGTGCTGCCGTCGCCCTGGCCGACAAAATCGACCATATCCTGTGTGTGTGGATGACGGGTGGAAAGCCGACCGCAAGCAAAGACCCTTTCGCGCTTCGACGCGCTGCTCTAGGCGTGCTCAGGATTCCGGTGGCGCTCGACAAGCCCTGGGATCTCAGGAAAATGGTTCTCGCCGCTTCCTCTTACCTCCCCTCCTCACTGTCGGTGCCGGAGCGTGTGATCGACGAGGTTGTCGAGTTTCTGAGTGATCGCCAGCGTGCCGCGATCGTCGGCGAGTCGATTGACGGCCGTCCGGTTGCGGTCGAGACCTTCGAGTCCGTGAATGCACTCGCCTTGACGCAACCACTGGATTTTTATCGTCGCGTTGAGGCAGTTCATCGTTTTGTCGCCCTGCGCGAGGCTCGCAACCTCGCCGCTGCCAACAAACGCATCCGCAACATTCTCAAGCAGGCGGGCGTGGTCGAGTCCCACGTCGATCCGGCGAAATTCGAGCACGTGGCCGAGGGCACGCTGTTCGAAACCATGAACACTCTCGCGACCCGCAACGCGGCGATCACCGACTACACCACGAAACTGGTGAACCTGGCCTCGTTGCGAGCACCGGTCGACGCCTTCTTCGAAGGCGTGATGGTCAACGTCGAGAATCCAGCGGTGCGCGCCAATCGTCTCGCTTTGCTCCGGCAACTCGACGCGATGTGCCGCGAGGTCGCCGACCTGTCCTGCCTGCCGGGTTGACGGCGATGAAACTCCTCATCCTCGACCGCGACGGCGTCATCAACGAGGACTCGGACGAGTACATCAAGTCCCTGTCGGAGTGGCAGCCGATTCCGGGCAGCCTGGAGGCGATCGCGCGGCTGTCGCAGGCCGGCTGGCGGGTGTTCATTGCGTCCAACCAGTCCGGAATCGGGCAGGGGCTGTTTGATTACGACGCGCTGTTCGCCATCCATGCACGCCTGCACCAGGCGGTGGTCGGGCTGGGCGGGCACATCGACGGCATCGCGTTCGCGCCCGAGCACCCGGACGCGCCCACCGAGATGCGCAAACCCAATCCTGGCATGCTCCGCGACATCGCCCGGCGCATGCAGGTGAGCCTGGACGAGGTGCCCTTCGTGGGCGACTCGCTGTCGGACATCAAGGCGGCCCAAGCGGCGGGCGCTCGCCCTATTTTGGTGCGTAGCGGCAAGGGGCGACGCACCGAATCGGCCCAGGGATTTTCCGGGGTGCCCACAGTGAAGGTGTACGACGACCTGGCGAGCTTTGCGGACGAGTTGCTCGCCGGTTGAAGGATGCTCAGCGCACGCCGCAGGCGGCGTAGTCCTCACGACGGCGGTCGATTCTCACGCCCACGCCCTTGACGTCTGGAATCGCGCCCGGCTTGTCGATCTCCAGGCGCAGGCTGAGGATCGGGAAGCGCTCGAACATCTGTCGCGCGATGGTTTCCGCCAGGGTCTCAAGCAATTGAGGCTTGAGGGAATCCGTGATATCGCGAACCACCTGCGCGACGGCGGAGTAATCCACGGCGTCGCCGACGCGATCGCTTGCCGCAGCCTCGCGGGTGTCCAGGCCCAGCGCCAGATCGAAGATCAGGGGACGGATCAGGGTTCGCTCCCAATCGTGGACGCCGATGATGCCGTCGATGCGCAGCCCGCGAATAAAAACCGTGTCCATCGTGTTGGGGAGTCTCGTCAAAGGGGAGGCCGCAGGTCGGCCAGCGACCAGCGAGCGGTGGTGAAAAGGGCTGTGACTGGCTCACGGCGCTGCTCGCGACG
This sequence comes from Panacagrimonas sp., assembly GCA_052387695.1. Taxonomy (GTDB): domain Bacteria; phylum Pseudomonadota; class Gammaproteobacteria; order Nevskiales; family Nevskiaceae; genus Panacagrimonas. Next base: position 26,469 of record JBQTIX010000079.1, read on the forward strand.
GGCCCAGCCCGCGTACGCGATCATGGCCGCGTTGTCGGTACAGAACTCCGGTCGCGGGAAGAATAGGTGAACGCCTCGGATCTGGCCGAGCCCGCGCAGACGCTCGCGCAGACGCCGGTTGGCACCGACGCCTCCAGCCACGATGAGCGAGCGGTGCCCGGTGTGTTCCAGCGCGCGCGCGCATTTGATCTCCAGCGTTTCGGTGACCGCGTCTTCAAAGCTGCGGGCAAGATCCGCCCGCGTCTGATCGTCGGCGTCGCCGGGCAAGGCCACCCGCACCGCGGTCTTGAGTCCGCTGAAACTGAAGTCCAGACCGGGCCGGTCGGTCATGGGTCGCGGAAAGCGGAACCGATTCGGGCGCCCACGTTCCGCCAGCCTGGCCAGGTGCGGCCCGCCCGGATAGGGTAGGCCCAGCAGCTTGGCCGTCTTGTCGAAGGCTTCGCCGACCGCGTCATCCAGGCTCTCGCCGAGCAATTCGTAGCGCCCGACACCGAGCACTGAAATCAGCAGGGTGTGCCCGCCCGAGACCAGCAGGGCGGTGAAGGGAAAGTCCGGTGCCGGCACCTCCAGCATCGGCGCCAGCAGATGGCCTTCCATGTGATGCACCGGGATCAGCGGCAGGCCGTGGGCGCTGGCAATTCCGGCGGCTACCGCAGCGCCGACCATCAGCGCGCCGATCAGTCCGGGCCCGGCGGTATAGGCCACGCCGGTCAGATCGGAGAACCCGAGCCCGGCCGCGTCCAGCGTCTCGCGGATCAGCGGCGCGGCCCGCATGATGTGGTCGCGCGAAGCCAGTTCCGGCACCACGCCACCGTAGCGAGCGTGCAAATCAACCTGTGAATGCAGCCGGTGCGCCAGAAGTCCGCGTGCGCCGTCATAGATCGCGCAGGCGGTTTCGTCGCAGGAGGTCTCTAAGCCGAGGATGGGCATGCCGGTATTGTGACCTTTCGGCCAGCGTCCCAAATGAGTCTTTGCTTTCGCGGTACAGCGCGCTTACCATCTGCGCCCTTTTTCCGTCCCCCAGGAGCTTCGCCTTCTCATGCCCGCCGTCCGCGTCCGCGATAACGAACCGTTTGAAGTTGCCCTGCGCCGTTTCAAGCGCACCTGTGAAAAAGCTGGTGTTCTGACCGACGTTCGCAAGAAAGAGTTCTTCGAGAAGCCCAGCATGGAGCGCAAGCGCAAGCGGGCAGCGGCGGTCAAGCGGCAGCAGAAGCGGGTTTCGCGGGACGTGACACGTCGCACGCGCTTGTATTGATTTGCATGTGTACTCCGTCGCGTCTTTTTTGCGACAGAGCTTGACAGTAGTTAACTCCATGTCCGATCTGAAATTACGTGTCCTTGAGGACATCAAGACCGCGATGAGATCGGGCGACAAGGATCGTCTCTCGGTCCTGCGCATGCTGTCTTCCGACATCAAGCAGCGCGAAGTCGTTGACTCCGTGACCATCACCGATGCGGTCGTGATGGCCAGCATCGAGAAAATGCTCAAGCAGCGTCGGGACTCGGAGAACCAGTTCCGTGCCGGCAATCGGCCCGATCTGGCGGACAAGGAAGCGGCCGAGATCGTGGTGCTGATGCAGTACCTGCCGCAACAGCTTTCCGCCGCTGAGCTCGACGCCCTGATCGTTCAGGCCTTGAATGAAACCGGTGCGCAGACCGCCAAGGACATGGGCAAGCTCATGGCCTGGCTCAAGCCTAAGGTCGCTGGCAAGGCGGATATGGGCAAGCTGTCGGGCGTCATCAAGGCGAAGCTCGGGTAATCTGTGGGTAGGAGCGGGCCATGCCCGTGACAGTCGCTCCTACATGATGCCCGGCCTCATTCCGCAAAGCTTCATCCAGGACCTCCTCGCACGTACGGACATCGTCGAGGTCATCGGTTCGCGCCTTGAACTCAAGCGCGCGGGCCGCGAATTCAAGGCGCTCTCGCCCTTCACCAACGAGAAATCGCCGTCGTTTTATGTGTCTCCCGCCAAGCAGTTCTTCCACTGCTTCTCCTCCGGCAAGAGTGGCAACGTCATCGGCTTTCTCATGGAGTACGACCGCCTCACGTTCGTCGAGGCCATAGAAGAACTGGCCGGACGTGCCGGTCTGGAAGTGCCGCGCGAGGGCGGCGGCTTCGAGCGACTGGTGCTGGAAGGTCCGCTCGATGCGCTGGCGGCGGCGGAGCGCTTCTTCCGCGAGCAACTGCGCAAACATCAACCCGCCATCGACTACCTGAAGAAGCGTGGCGTCAGCGGCGAGACTGCGAAGACATTCAGCATCGGCTTCGCGCCGGACTCCTGGGACGCACTCTCCCAGTTCTTTGATGATCCGAAGCATGCGATCGACGCCGGCCTGCTGAAGAAGAAAGAGGAAACAGGTCGTGTCTTCGACGTGTTCCGCAATCGCGTGATGTTTCCCATCCGCGACACGCGGGGTCGCGTGATCGCCTTCGGTGGCCGCGCCCTGGCCGACGATCCGGCCAAGTATCTCAACTCACCGGAGACCGCCCTGTTCCACAAGGGCAAGAATCTTTTTGGGCTCTATGAAGCCAAGCAGTCGCGCAAATCCGAGTTGCCCTGCCTGATCGTGGTCGAGGGGTACATGGACACGGTCATGCTGGCGCAGTACGGCATCCGCGAGGTCGTGGCGACGCTGGGTACCGCGACCACGCGTGAACATCTGAATCTGCTGTTCAAATCCACCAGCAGGGTGGTGTTCTGCTTTGACGGCGACCGCGCCGGTCGATCGGCCGCGTGGCGCGCGCTGGAGCAGGCGCTGCCGGAAGTCGATGAACGGCGCGAGTGCCAGTTCATGTTCCTGCCTGACGGGCACGATCCGGACACGCTGGTGCAGGAGATCGGAACCGAGGCGTTCCGCCAGCTTGTCGGTCAGGCGCTGCCGCTATCGACGTTCCTGCTCGGGGAACTGGGCAAGCAGGCCAATCCCGGCACGCTGGACGGTCGCGCCAAGCTTGCGGGCCTGGCCAAGCCGCATCTGGACAAGATGAAGGACAGTCCGCTGCGCAGCCTGCTGATCGAGGAACTGACGCGGCTGACGCGGCTGCGTCGCGAGGAGTTCGGCTTCGTCGAGGGCTCCGCCGAAGAAAATCGCGTACCCCCGATGCCGGCGCAGCGCCCCGATCCAGGCGCAATACGACCGATCAAGCGCGCCCTGCAACTGCTGCTGGAACGCCCTGACCTCGCCGACCGCGTGACCGAGATCGAACTGCTGGCCGAGGCCGGAATTCCGGGTCTCTCGATCCTGGTCGAAGCCATCGAATTCTTCCATGCCAACCCGGCGGCACATGGCGGGCAGTTGCACGAATACTGGCGCGGCACGCCCAAGGCCGCCGCGCTGGAACGTCTGGGCAAGCTCGACCCGCCGCTGGACGATGCCGCGATTGAACGCGAGTTTTCCGACGCCATGATCCACCTGCGCCGGCAAGCCCTGCGCACCCGCATCCAATCTCTACTTGCCGAAGCCCAGGTCCGTACGCTCAGTGTCGCGGAAACCACGGAAATCGACCAGTTGACCCGACAACTCTCCGCCAGATCGCTGGTCTAATCCTTCACCCTTCCAGTAAAATGTCCAGTTCTTCGCGTCAGACCGCCGCCAGCGGTCCCTTCGACAGGCCGATCATGAGCAACAACAACGCCGCCGAAAAACAGTCCCAGATCAAGGTCCTGATCGCCCTCGGAAAAGAGAAGGGCTATCTGACCTACGCCGAGGTGGCCGATCACCTGCCTGAAGTCGTGGACTCCGAGCAGATCGACGACATTGTCAGCATGATCGGCACCATGGGCATCCGGGTGCTGGAGGAAGCTCCGGACCGCGAAGCCCAGCTCTTCGCCGAGCCGGCGGTGATCGCCACCGCCGAGGAAGAGGAAGACGCGGCCGAAGAGGCCGCGGCTGCGATCGCATCCAACGACGACCAGTTCGGCCGCACCACCGACCCGGTGCGCATGTACATGCGCGAGATGGGCAGCGTGGAACTGCTGGATCGCGAAGGCGAGATCCGGATCGCCAAGCGCATCGAAGAGGGCCTCAACGAGGCGCTCTACGCGATGGCGATCTATCCCGAGACCGTGGCCATCATGCTGGAAGCCTACGATCTTGTGACGCAGGGCAAGCGTCGTCTCGTGGACGTCGTGACGGGCTTCTTCGATCCGAACGCCGAACCCGCCCCGGCCGAACCGCCTCCGCCTCCCGTCGAGGCGGTCGAGGAGGAAGTCGAGGTGGCGGACGGCGCCACCGAGGAAGAGGAAGAAGAGGCCGAGCCGACTGGCCCGGATCCGGAACTCTGCCGGCTCAACTTTGAAGAGCTGCAGAAGCTCTACGACCGAGCCTGGTCCGCGCTGGAAAAATACGGCGCAGCCGACAAGAAAACCCAGGCCAAGCGCGAGGCTGCGGCCGACCTGATCATGACCTTCAAGCTGTCGCCGAAGATCGTCGACGAGGTCACGCGCAACCTGCGCGGCAAGATCGACACGATCCGCCAGATCGAGCGCTCGGTCATGCGCATCTGCGTGGTCGAGTCGGGCATGACGCGCGAGGAATTCCTATCCAAGTACCGTGGCTCTTCGCCGACGGACCTGGAGTGGCTGGACAAGTCGATTCGCGCCAAGCGCAAGTATTCCGCGACCCTGGCGCTCAAGCGCGCCGAGATCGAGGAGTTGCTGTCCCGGCTCACGCAGATCGAGGGCGACAATCTCATCAGCATCGATGAGATCAAGGACATCAACCGCCGCATGAACGTGGGCGAGGCCAAGGCCCGCCGCGCGAAGAAGGAAATGGTGGAAGCCAACCTTCGTCTCGTAATTTCCATCGCGAAGAAGTACACCAACCGCGGCCTGCAATTCCTGGATCTGATCCAGGAAGGCAACATCGGCCTGATGAAGGCGGTGGACAAGTTCGAATACCGCCGCGGCTACAAGTTCTCCACGTACGCGACGTGGTGGATTCGCCAGGCCATCACCCGCTCGATTGCCGACCAGGCGCGCACCATCCGCATCCCGGTGCACATGATCGAGACGATCAACAAGCTGAATCGAATTTCGAGGCAGATGATTCAGGAAATGGGTCGCGAGCCGACGCCGGAAGAGCTGGCGGTGAAGATGGAGATGCCCGAGGACAAGATCCGCAAGGTCTTGAAGATCGCCAAGGAACCGATCTCGATGGAGACGCCCATCGGCGACGACGAGGACAGCCACCTCGGCGATTTCATCGAGGACACCAGTGCCGTCTCGCCACTGGAACAGGCCACCAGCCAGAGTCTGGCCGAGGCCACGCACCAGATTCTCGCGAGCCTGACGCCGCGCGAAGCCAAGGTGCTGCGCATGCGCTTCGGCATCGACATGAACACCGACCACACGCTGGAAGAAGTCGGCAAGCAGTTCGACGTGACGCGCGAGCGCATCCGCCAGATCGAGGCCAAGGCGCTGCGCAAGCTGCGGCATCCGAGCCGCGCCAACTACCTGCGCAGCTTCCTGGACGAGTAGGAGCGGCCCATGGCCGCGACAGAGCCCAGGGCGTGAGCGCTGTCGCGGGCATGGCCCGCTCCTACATGGCTTCTCGCGCGACGCTTGCCGTCACTGCGGCGGTCAGCCGCGCGATTTGTTTGGCGTAATCCGCCGATTCGTAACTCGGCCGCGAACAGCGCCCTGCCGTACAGACGTAGGCCGCCGACTTCGCGAACTCCGGATAGGTCACGTCGCTGTTCGGCAGCGGCCCTTCCGCGCGATCCAGCCATTCGACTCTGCGGTAGCTTCCGGGTGTCTTCAGAGCGGTGGCAAACAGTGCACGTGCCGCGGTATCGGTCTTCGCACCCACCACCGTGAGATGCACCGGGTCGCGTGCCAGTTCATCGTCGGCGAGCAGAATCCCGGCCTCTTCGATGTCCTGCTGACGCGAGGCATGACCCACCAGATATTTCATGCCGTGCAGGGCCGCTTCGCGGAAATCCTTGTTGCCCGAGTAATGTGCGAGCCGGTTGAAGAAGCGCGTGGCGAAGATGTTTTCCGCAAGATCCGGCATCGGTTGCACCGGCAGGCTTGGCGAAGCGGCCTCGGTCAGGAAGCCGGCGCCGCTGGCGCGCAGCGTCGCCTCCATGGCCGCGCCCAAATCGACCGCGGTCTTCAGCCAGCGCCGTTCGCCGGTCGCCTCGTACAGCGCCAGCGACGCGCGGCCGATGGCCAGCGAATCGCTCAGGTGTGGCGCGGTCTCTGCGGGCTCGCCGTGACGCATCAGCCCGCGGCTGCCTTTGCGATTGGCCAGCGCCCAGTCGGTGGCGCGTACCGCGGCGTCCAATGCGGTCTGATCGCCACTGACTCCATACAGCGTGGCCAGTGCCTCTGCGGCCGCGCCGTTGGCATCGGCATAAAGGTTCTTGTCGATGCGCGGCACGCCGAGCTTGCGCCGACCGGCATCGTCGAGATCGAAATATTCCTTCGAGTACTGGCCCGGCACCACGTCGGCGTCCTGGCTGACGTAGAACGCGCCGGTATCGGGCGAGCGCAGAAAACCGACCAGATAGCGCTGGATGTCCTGCGCTGCCTTCAGGTCCGCCGCGCGTCCAAAGTGACCGTAAGCCAGCGCGTAGATGCGCAGGTAGGCCGCCTGCGTGCGCATGATCTTCTCGAAATGCGCGTTGCCCCAGACGCCGCCGGTCGAGTACTGCGAAGCGCCGCCCCAGACCGGGTCCATCAGGGTCAGCGCGCTGGTGAGAGTCAGCTCCGCTTTTCTGCGTTCCGCCGGCTGACTGGCGTGGACCAGCGCGTACTCGACGCTGTCGCGGTCGATGAATTTCTGCGAGGTGAGCAGACCGCCGAGCCTGGAGTCGAAACTCGCATCGTGCTGCTTCAACAGATAAGCGCGATCGACCGTCGCGAGCTGCGAAGGTCCCACCGGCGGCGCACTGACCAGGGACGCGCGCTCGGGGGTCGGATCGCGCACGATGGCGTCGAGCAGGTTGGCGAAGCCTTCGGGTTCGATATAGCCCGCGCGCTTGACCAGGTCCTTGCCGTCCGCGGACAGGAAGACCAGTGCCGGCCAGCCGTAATCGCGATACCGGTTGGCGAGCCCCGGAGCGGCGTCGTGGTCCACGCGCACCACGATGAAGTCCCTGGCCAGGCGCTTCTGCACCTCGACCTTGGAAAAAGTTTGGTCCTGCATGACGTGGCACCAATGGCACCATACCGCCTCCAGGTAAAGGAACACCGGCTTGTTCTGCGCCTTGGCCAGCGCGAAGGACTCGGCGTTCCAAGCGCGCCACTGGATGCCGTCCTGCGTTTTTGCCGAGGACGGCAGATGAAAAGCGAGGCAGAGAACGAGAACCGGCACCAGCAGCGACAGACGTAGCGCATTCATGACGGGAAAACTCCGGAGAGAGGGGTATCCATTACGCGGAGACGGCTGTGCGGGATTCGCGGCAAATGGGCATGCTAAAGGTGCGTCGATTTCAGGCAGGAGGCAACGGGGATGAAGCGGGTCGCCATCTACAATGTCAAAGGCGGCGTGGGCAAGTCGGCCTGCGCGGTGAATCTGTCGTATCTGGCCGCTGCCAGCGGCGTCCACACGCTGCTATGGGATCTGGATTCGCAGGGTGCCGCAAGCTGGTACCTGCATGGTGCTCCGGGTGAGGAAAAAACCCGCAAGGTGCTCGAAGGTCAGACGCCCGTCGGCCGGCTGGTCAAGCCCACGCCTTACGAGCGACTCAATGTGATCCCGGCTGATTTTTCCTACCGCTATCTCGACCTCATGCTGAAGAAGGTGGAGCGACCGCGCGAGACCCTGCAACGCCTGCTCAAGCCGTTCTCGGAAACCTATTCGCTGGCCATTCTGGACTGTCCGCCCAGCCTCTCGCACCTGGCGGACAACGTCTTCACCGCCGCCGATCTGGTGCTGGTGCCGGTGGTGCCGACCTGGCTGTCGCTGCGCGCCTTCGAGCAGTTACGGGACTACTTCAAGGCCGAGGGCTACCCGGTGAAGCGGCTGCGGCCGTTCTACTCGATGGCGGACCGCCGTCGCGGGCTGCACCGGCAGCTGCTCGAATCACCGCCTGACCTCATGAAGCTGCGGATGGAAGCCGTGATCCCGTATTCCTCGACGGTTGAGCGGATGGGCGAGCACCGCGCGCCCATCGCGGCGTTCGCCCCGAGCGACGATGCGGCACTACTGGCCTATGCGGAGTTGTGGCTGGAGACCGCTCAGGCGCTCGGAATCCGGCAAGCAGATTAGCGCGTCCCCCGCCTGCAAGAGACCCGACGCCATAACCGGCCGCCTCGAATCGCCCTCAGGGTGGATACCGCCCAGCTTCCTGAGGAAGGTCTGCACCGCTTCGATCCGGCTCGTAGGTCGGTTCAAGCCGAAGGCGGAACCGACGCTGCGCGCGCTCGACAAGGGGCTCCCGTCGGGTCCGCCCGCGAACAGCACGCGGGCTCGACCCATGAATTCAGACCTTTGCTGAGCTTCCCTAAGGCTTCTGCGACCACTCGCCAGCGCCGTTCTGCACCCACCAGCCCGACTTGGCGCGCGCCGCCCAGCGCTGCGCGAACACGCCGCGAATCTGGGTTTCCCATTGCGGCTGCTTGTTGGCCAGCGCCATCTCGCGATACAGGGCAGAGCGGTCGGCGTTGTCGTTGGCGATCAGGGTGCGGACCTTGTTGCGGTCGGGTAGCGGAACCAGATTAGGATCGCGCGCGGCAATGAATCCGTCTGCGCCGATGCCGACCGCGCCGGACTGGAAGTAGGGCGCCAGGTCCGCGAAGCGCGCTTCCATGCTATCGGTCAGGCGCTTGATCTCCGGCGAGGAGATGTCGAGGTTGGGTTCGTCCGCGTGGGCCGCGGGAATCACCCAGTCCAGCAGTGTCAGCGCGAGCGTCCGCGTGGGTGATCGCAGCAGCGAGGTCGGCGTGACCGGTGCCGCAGCCGGCGCGGCCGGAATCTGCCCGCCCCAGACCTCGTCGATCACGCGATCCGCCGCCTTCTCCGCGGCGGCGGCCGGGAAATAGACGTTGATGGTCACGCAGGCGCCCAGGAGCGCGAAGACGGAAGCGAGCAACGGTGCAAACAGGGCGCGGGTCATGGCAGCTCCCAGGCGAGTGGATGAAGGATTCGGGTTGTACGCGAAACTACATGAACCCCACCTGCAACTGCGCGGCTTCCGACATCATGTCGCGCGACCAGGGCGGGTCGAAGGTCATCTCCACCTCCGCTTCGCTGACGCCGGGAACCTGGAGGACCTTGGACTTGACGTCACCCACCAGGATGTCGCCCATGCCGCAGCCGGGCGCGGTCAGGGTCATGCGGATGTTGGCCTTGCGCTTGCCGTCGGGCAGCGCTTCGAGCTTGCACTCGTAGATCAGGCCCAGTTCGACGATATCGACCGGAATCTCCGGGTCGTAGCAGGTGCGAAGCTGCGACCACACGGCCTTCTCGATCTCCGAATCGTCCGCGTCGCTGGCAACGTCCGGCCCTCGCACCGGATCCTTGCCGATGCTGTCCGCATCGCGGCCGTCTAGCCGGAACAGGTGTCCCTGGACCAGCACGGTGAAACTGCCGCCGAGGGCCTGCGTGATCTGCGCTTCGGCACCTTCTGGAAGCTCGACCTTGGTGCCTTGCGGAATCAGGACGCCGATGACGTCGCGGGTCAGCCGCACGGATTCGTGAGCGCTGGACATGGGTGAACGAGGGTACGCGTGCAGGTGGGCGAGCATGGTAATCCCCGGCGGTCGCCCCCGCATCCGCTCATGAGAAATGCCGGACCGTCGCTGTCCGATGGGCCGGCGCAGACCTTTGCAGAGCTTCCCCAACAGCCTGCATCATGCCGCCCCCCTGAAACCTGGAAGGTGCTGCCATGTCCATCCGATCTGGAACGCTCGCGTTACTGACTGCCGCTGCGCTGCTCACCGTCGTTCCGGCAGTTGCGCAGGACAACAAGGCCGAGTCGCACCGGCACGTTTCGGTCAGCGGTCAGGGTGAGACGACGGTGACCCCGGACCGCGCGCGCCTGCGCCTGGGCGTGACCCACGTCAGCCCCGACCTCGCCACCGCCGAGGCCAAGGTCAACGGCGTGGTACGCAGCTATCTGGCCGAGGCCAAAACGCTCGGCGCCAAGGACGAGCACATCTCGACCGCCGGCATCTCGATCCAGCCGGAGTACCAGTGGGACGAGAAGGATCGGATCAATCGCCTGATCGGCTATCGCGTCAGCCGCGACATGGAAGTGGTGATCCACCATCTCGACAAGCTCGGCGACTTCGTGCTCGGGGCAACCAAGGCCGGGGTCAACCAGGTGCAGCCGCCGCAACTGGAATCGTCCAAGGCCAAGGAGTTGCAGAACCAGGCCCTGACCCGCGCCACGCTCGACGCGCAGGCCAAGGCCAGGCTCATGGCCGAGACCCTGGGCGTGAAGCTGGGGCCGCTGCACAATCTCAGCGCCAACGATTTCACACCGCCGCCGCCGTTGCCCAAGATGATGGCGATGCGCTCCGACGCCGCGTTCGACAGCGGCAATCAGGAGATGGGTTTTTCGCCGGGAGAGATTCGATTCAGCGCGAGCGTCAATGCGGAATTCGATCTGATCGTGCCGTGATGAGGTGTAGGTCGGGTGTAGGTCGGGTCAAGCCCGCGGCTTCATGCGGGCGGACCCGACATGCGCAGGTGGGAGACCGAGCGTGTGCTGCGAGTCTCCTGTCGGTTCCGCCTTCGGCTTGAACCGACCTACGCCGGCCGGCCGCGATGACATAATCCCGCTTTCCTGTCTCCCGCAACCATGTCCACAGCAGCAAAAAAAAAGACGTCCGAAGGCCCCGTCGTCGGGGTCATCATGGGCTCCCGCTCGGACTGGGAAACCATGAGCCACGCGGTACAGACGCTCGGCGAACTGGGTATCGCGCACGAGGCGCGCGTGGTATCGGCGCATCGCACGCCGGATCTGCTGTTCGACTACGCGGCGACGGCGGTGGGACGAGGTCTGAAAGTCATCATTGCCGGCGCCGGCGGCGCGGCCCATCTGCCCGGCATGTGCGCCTCGAAAACCCGCCTGCCGGTACTGGGCGTGCCGGTGCAGTCCAAGGCCCTGAGCGGGCTCGATTCGCTACTGTCCATCGTGCAGATGCCGGCGGGAATCCCGGTCGGCACCCTGGCGATCGGCAAGGCCGGCGCGATCAATGCGGCCCTGCTAGCGGCCTCGATTCTCGCAACGGAGGACCGGGCGCTGGCGGCGCGGCTCGACGCCTGGCGTGCAGCGCAGACCGACAAGGTGCTTGGCGACGACGCTCCGCTGAACGTGCCGGCATGAAGATCGGGATCCTCGGCGCAGGGCAATTGGGCCGCATGCTGGCGCTGTCCGGGTACCCGCTGGACTTCGACTTCGTGTTTCTCGACCCGGCAGGCGAAGCTTGCGCCGCGCCGCTGGGCGATCACATTCATGCGGCCTACGACGATCAGTCGAAATTGACCGATTTCTGCGCGGGTTGCGAACTGGCGACGTACGAGTTCGAGAACGTGCCGGCGGCGACCGCGGAGTTCGTCGCCGCCCGCGTGCCGCTGTACCCGGCGCCAAGGGCGCTGACCGCGGGGCAGGACCGGCTGAGCGAGAAGCAGATGTTCGACCGGCAGAAGATTCCGGTGCCGCGCTATATGCCGGTGGCGACGCGCGAGGCGCTGGACTTCGCCGCCGCCGCCGTCGGTTTGCCCGCCGTGCTCAAGACCCGGCGCATGGGTTACGACGGCAAGGGCCAGTCCGTGCTGCGGACCGTGTCGGACCTCGGTCCGGCCTGGGCGCGGATCGGCTCGCAGCCGTTGATTCTCGAAGCGTTTGTGTCCTTCGAGCGCGAACTGTCCTGTCTGGCCGTGCGCGGGAAGGACGGCGCAATGGCGTTCTACCCCGTGGTCGAGAATCTGCACCGCGATGGCATCCTGCGTACCGCGATGCCGCGCGCCAACGATCCTTTGCAGCACCAGGCCGAGGACTACACGCGCCGCGTGGCGGAGCACCTGGATTACGTCGGCGTGCTGGCTTTCGAGTTCTTCGTCGCGGACGGGAAGTTGCTGGCCAACGAGATCGCCCCGAGAGTCCACAACTCCGGCCACTGGACCATCGAGGGCTCCGAGACCTCGCAGTTCGAGAACCACCTGCGCGCCATCGCCGGCCTGCCATTGGGTTCGACCGCGATGCGCGGTCCTTCGGTGATGGTCAATTTCATCGGCTGCGCGCCCTGCACGGCCAGGCTCCTGGCGATTCCCGGCGTGCACGTGCATCACTACGGCAAGACGCCCAAGCCGCAGCGCAAGGTCGGGCATGCCACGGTCACGGCGCCCGACGAAACACAGGTGCGGGTGCGGCTCGATCAGCTGCTGGCCCTGGTCAACGAGGTCGAAGCAACATGAACGAGCTGCGCCTCAGCGATCACGGCCACGGCATCCACTCGCTGGACTCCGGGTTTCTGCGTCCGCGCCTCGACGCGATCCACCTGATGGTCGAAAACGGGCGCGCCGCCTTCATCGATACCGGGACCAACTATTCGGTGCCGCGCATGCGGGCTGCGCTCGAACAGCTCGGGCTCGCGGCGACGAGCGTGGACTACGTCATCGTCACGCACGTGCATCTCGATCACGCCGGTGGCGCCGGCCTGCTGATGCAGCAACTGCCGGACGCGCGTCTCGTGGTTCATCCGCGTGGCGCGCCGCACATGGTGGACCCCACAAAGCTCTGGGCCGGGACGGTCGGCGTTTATGGCGAGGTGCGCGCGCGCCGCGATTACGGCGAGGTGCTGCCGGTGCCGCATGACCGCCTGATCGAGGCGCCGGACGGATTCGAGTTGCAGCTGGCCGGTCGAGTGTTGCGCTTCATCGATACGCCGGGACACGCGAAGCACCACTTCTGCGTGTACGACGAGCGCGCCCGCGCCTGTTTCACCGGCGACACCTTCGGCCTGTCTTATCGCGAGCTGGACCAGGACGGTCGCGTGTTCATCTTTCCGACCACCACGCCGGTGCAGTTCGATCCGCCGGCGCTGCACGCGTCGATCGATCGCCTGTTGCAGCTCTCGCCGCGCGCGATGTTCCTCACTCACTACAGCGAGGTGCACGACGTGCCGCGCCTGGGCGATGACCTGCATCGCCTGATCGACGCGCACGCGGCGCTGGGCGAGTCGGTGGCGCAACTCGCCGACCCCGCTGAACGACTGGCCCGGCTGACGGCCGGCGTGCAGCACCTGATCGAGTCCGAAGCGCGCCGCAACGGCGGCGATCCGGCCCACTGGGTCGCCGTGTTCGTCAACGATATCGGCCTCAACGCAGCGGGTATCGCGGCCTGGCTGGACAGCCGCAAGCGAGTCGTCGCTAGCCGTTAGGGAAACCCTGCACAGGTTCCAGAACACGGTCGCGGGCATGGCCCGCTCCTACGGTGTTCGTAGTCCTGTAGGAGCGGGCCATGCC
>JBQTIX010000080.1:0-17904 GCA_052387695.1 Panacagrimonas sp.
AAAAAGAAACCCCGACGGAATCGGTTGATTCCGCCGGGGTGGTGGCAGATCCGGAGCGTGTCGAGCGGTCATGGCCCTGCCGAACACAGCTTCGAGGCGCCTACTCAGATTTGGAACCGGAAACCGCCACACAGCCCGGCGCGGTTTCCGGTGGTCGGCGAGCGGCAAAGCGTGGGAAGAAGGGCGCGTATCAAACGTAGAACGTACTACCCGTATTACGAACACAACGAATGAGAGGAAAGCCCATGCCCAAGAAACAGATTGCCACCCAGGAAGCTGTCGCCGCTGCCGTAGCAAAGCTCGCCGCCGAGGGCCTGGAACCCACCCTGGAACGGGTGCGCGCCAAGCTCGGTGGTGGCAGTTACACCACCATCAACCGAGCACTCGCACAAACAATGCAGGCCCAGACAACCGGCCCCGGCAAGATCGCCGACATTCCTGCCGACCTCATCGAGATCGGCCAGAAGGCGGTCGCCGCCGTCTACACCGCCGTGCAGCGGCAGACGATGGCCACCATCGAATCCATCGAAGCCGATACGCGCCGGCAGATCGAAACCGCGCAGGCAGCGCGCTCCGAAGCGGGCTTGGAGATAGAGCGGCTGGAACGAGACCTGGAATCAGTTTCCGAAGAACTTGAACAAGCCCAGCAATCGGTGCGGGAAGCTGTCAGCCGCGCCGAGCGCGCAGAAGCTCGGAGCGAGGCCCAGCAAACCGAGACGGCGCGGCTCGTCAGCGAACTGGCAGCGAGCAAAGCCGATGTCGATGCAACCCGTGTGTCTGTGCGCGACGCAGAAGCGCGGCTCCGCAAGGCTGAGCAGGATGCGCGTCGCGAAGCCGAAGCCCTACAGCGTTCGCTGACAAAAACCGAAGCCGGATTGGAGACGGCGCAAGAGCGGCTCAAGTTGGAGTCCGCGACCCTTACCCAGACCCGGGCCGAATTAAGCGAAACCCGAAAAGAGGCCACCAGCGCGACCCTGCGAGCCGAACGTACCGATGCGGCGCTCGCGGTTCACGACGAGGCGATGAAGGTGCTGCGTGCAGAGCTGGCCCAGGCCCGTGAGGATGAACGTCAGGCTCGCGGGGAGGCGGCTGAACTCCGCGGACAGATCAAGACGCAGCGCGCGAAGCGTGACGCCGCGAGCCAGGCTTCTTAGCCACGCCGTGTTGCGTTTCCACGGCGGTTCTCAACATTTGCATTGCACTTGCAACAGTTGAGGCCAGCGGTGCGACCGTGGCTGACCGCGATCATTGATACATATCATCGGATAAATAAACGATCTATACAGCTTTCATATCATGTCCATTCCCTCGCCAAGCCCTCAACGCGACCGTCTGCTCAAGCTGCTGAAGCGGCGGGGTATGGCGCGCCAGGCAGAGTTCCAGCAGCAAGGCATCACTGCCGCCACGGCTTCGCGTCTGGTGCGGGACGGCAGCATCGTGCGTCTCTCGCGGGGGCTGTATCAGCTATCAGATGCCCCGATGGACGCGCATCACGCGCTGGCTGAGGCGGCGAAGCGCGTGCCCAAGGGCGTGGTATGCCTGATCTCCGCGCTGGCATTCCACGACCTCACCGACCAGCTTCCAGCAAAGGTCTGGATCGCCCTGGGCCGGAAGGACTGGACGCCGCGCGTCGAATACCCACCGCTACGCATCGCCCGCTTCTCCGAACAGGATTTTCGCTCGGGCATCGAGACCCATCGGATCGAGGGCGTGAAAGTGTCCATCTACAGCGTGCCGAAGACGCTGGCCGATGCGTTTCGCTACCGCCGCGAGATCGGCATTTCGGTCTGCATCGAATCGCTGCGCGCGGCACTCAAGAGCGGCAAGGCCAACCCTGCCGACATCGCCAAGCAAGCAGTGGAATCGGGTATCTGGAAAGTGATGCAGCCCTATCTGGAGACACTGACCACCAATGGCTGAGAAACCGCGCAATGTCGGGGCATCTGTCCGCGCGCGCCTGCAAGCCTTGGCGGTTCGCAAAGGCCAGGTGTTCGACATCCTGCTCACCCGCCACACGCTCGAACGCTTCCTGTATCGCCTTAGCCGCTCCGAGTTCGCGGGCCGCTTCGTGCTCAAAGGTGTGATGCTGATAACAACCTGGTTCGACGAACCTCACCGGCCCACTTGCGACCTCGACCTGCGGGGCTCTTAACCGCTCCGCGCTGAACAGCGCTACGTCGTCTTGCCGGGCGGCCCGCCTACAAACAAAGTGCTGACAGCCAAGTGCCCCTGCCACCATGCGCGATGCGCATGTCCCTCTGCCGGCTGGTATTTCGCAAGGATGGTGATGCGGCCAACGATGTCGGGAAGCCTTCGCAGGCGTTCCGCATCGCGACCCGCCCAGGCGATCAACACCTCTGCCGTGCCCACGGTCGGTATCGCAATCTCCCGACGCATCGCCACCCGAGTCGCCAGCCCGTCATCGGTCAGCAGGAGATGCTTTCGAGCATGCGCCAAGGCTAGTGCCTCCGCTTCGCCGTCCCCCAATTCGGAGGCGAAGTTCACGAACGAGGTGTGCTCGGCGGGGCCGGTCAGACTCAGCAACAGAAGCCCGCCCTCGTCGATCACGCTTGTCGGATCGAGTGTCAGTTTGCGCAGACTGCCGTCGGCGTTGAACTCGCGGACATAGATCGCCTCGCGCAAAGCCGTCTGACCAACGCTCCACGACTCGCCAAATCCCCGCAACTCCTGCAAGTCACCCCACCCGCTGCGGAGATTCAGGAGCCCGCATGCGTCCAGCAAGTAATGACTCATGCTCGACGACCTACCGAGCAGGGAGCAGGGATTCAGTCAGATCGACACTAAACCGCGTGGCGACGCCTTCCACATCATCCGCAATCTCCGCGCACTCAACCGCAATCTCGCGGGCTTCGATCAGCGTGCAGCGCAGCAGTTTCGCCAGCGTTCCGATGCTGATCTTCTCAGACAGCCACGCCTGAACCGCGAGCTGCTTGTAGCGCTCCGGGTACGGTTCACCTGAATCCGGGTCCGGCCTATCCTGCACGCCGGCCTCACGCTTGAGGTCCTTCACCGGCACACTCGAAGCCTTGATGGAGTCCCAGCTTCCTCGGCCAATCAGACCCAGCGATTCCAAGCGCAGGGTCATCGCCATCAAGGAGACTGCGTAGTAGTCGGCCATACGGCACAGATCTCCGACGTTGAAGTCGCTCCTGCGCTCAACCTCCTCATAGAACCGGCGCTGCACGCCCGCTTCGGGCATTAGAAAAGCACCGGCGAAGGCGTCGGCAAACCGCTCGTTCTCCGGCTTGCGCTGCATCACCTGCACAAAGTCCACGCCGGGGCGGTCGCGATCCAGAAGAAAGTGCCCGTACTCATGCGCCGTCGTCCACCGGCGCCGCTCCTTGGGATGCAGCTTGTTCACCAGGATGCAGTACCCGAACTCTGGCACGAAGACGTAGAGGCCGGCGAGCTTGGACGACAGAACGTCCAGGAAGACGTGGACGCCGACATCCTCCAGCACTTTGCGCAAGGTATAGATTGGAAGGTGTGCACCTAGATTTAACCGCGCCCGCTCCTCCTGCGCGCAGTGCTCCGCGAAACGCTCGATGGGTCCCTGCGGCGCGCGAACCCGCGGCGGAAAATTCTTGATCGTCCGGGCGTCGAGCTTCTTCTCCAGAGTCTGGTAGTCGTCCACGAAGCCAGTGAGCTTGGCGATGGCCGTCTCCAAGCCCTCCTGATCTTCCGCGTTGCTGTTGAGCACGGATCGAAGGTGCGGTTGCAGCTTCGGCGGTTGCGTCTCCTGACGCAGCAGCGTGTTGACCGAGGTTTTGTAGAGGGCCGCCAGCTTCACCAGTTCTTCCGGCCGCGGACGCCGCGTGCCTTTTTCTATGCCAATGAACGTGGGGCGACTCATATCCAAATGCGCCGCCGCCATGTCCTGGGTGACGCCCGCGCTTTTGCGTGCCGCCACGAGTCGTTCGACCAGTGCGGGCAGATCGGTGCTTTCGTAGTTCATGGGGGACCTCCCATAGAAGCAGTTGCGGCTTGCGCATTCCGTTTGACGCGAACCATTCTGCCCACGTTGAGTAATGGCGCCCCCGAGAACGTTTCTGCGATCTCGCGCGCATGCCGGCGTTGGCGATCCAGGACGGCTGCATGGTTCTGCGCCGGTACCTCGGTACTCCGAAGGTGCGTACACATGCGTCGAAGCGCATTGAAGTCATCGCCGCCCCAAGCCGTGCTTTCGTCCCAATAGCTCCGCAGATAGCGCGCCCACTCGGGCTTGAGTGCATCGGTGGCGAATACATCCGTCTTGTAGGTATGGGTTTCAGAAATCCCGGCGACGGCAAAAGCTTGTCGCCGCTCGATACAAGCCGGACACTGCCCGCAGTGCGGCTGACCGCGTACACGCGGGGACGTGTGAACACAGGAATGCGACAACTCAGCCCATCGCTCCAATTGGTTCGCCTTAAGTTTCAGCAACATCTCTCCCTTGGTTTTTTCCATGAACGGCAGCGAGAACCGCATCTCGCGTTCCATCACCGATGACACAAGCGAGGACAGCATGCGAAGAAAGCTCGGATGCGCACCGCGCGTTGCGAGACCGCCTGACAGTCCGCCACTCGTTAGCGGTAAATTGATTGCACCGACGCCGTTCTCAAACACCTCAACCTCATGCAGATCGCAGGCACGCGCGACCAGTGCCGCGGCGACGCCGAAGAGAAAGCCTCGGCTGCGCTGCGAGGGCTCTTGTCGCTTCATGTCGCCCGCGACGGCCTTGCTCAGGTACGCATTGAGCGTGCAGTGCATCGGCTCCGTCAGTTTGAGATGTTGGGCCAGCTCCCGAATCTGCTTCTGGCAGCGAAAGCGCAGGCCAAACTGATGCCGCACCGTCACCAACAGGTAATTCTGATGGCCGTCCAGAAGCTGGTTGGCGAGACCCGCGGCGGAATCCAGTCCACCGCTATACAAGGCGATTCGATCCGGCCGCGGCCATTCCAGTCCCAGACGCTCCTGATGCCGCTCGTAGAGCGAGGACTCGGCGCGCTCGAACGAGACCTGCCATTGGTCGCCAGTCAAAAAATGCAAAATCTCCGTCACCTTTCGCGTCGCCTCGTGTGAAGACCAGTACGCGGCATCGTTGACGCAGAAGCGTGGGCAAAGCCAGCGAATACCGGCCTGGTTTCCCGGTCGGGGTTTGCGCTTGACAGCGCGATCCACCGCGTAGGCACCGGCCGCAATCGTCATCAGATCGACGGCGCGCGGCGTGGGATCGTCAGGCAGGCTCTGCAACATCTTGTCGGCGCGCAGGATCAAATCCTGATCCACATCACCCCTTAGCCGCACCACGCCCGGTGCGGCGCTGACGCGCAACGCCTTAGCGGCCAGCATGACCACGACTACCCCCGTTCGGAGCGCGCAGCGAAACACCGAGCATTTGCGATGCGCTCGGCGGGACGTTGATGACCGGCGCGGCGGACATCCCCTCACCGCGGAAGGGCAGTGCGCTCAACGCACAGTTGAAGCGCAGCATGAGACGCTGCCGATGCTCTGACATCTGCTGCCACAAAACCCGCGCCAACGCGCTGCGGGCTTCAGGAGCCTCAAACCGGGGTTTGTCGCGCGCCAGCATCAAGACTTCGTCCCGCACGGTCTCCATCAGCCGGTCAACGACCGCCGCGACCGCTTCCTTCTGAGTGCCGGGGCAAGTCTGGGCTGCGCTGGCCACCAGGTCCGCAAAATCCGGGTTCGGGCAGGACGAAATCGGCGGAGGCCCCACGGGAAACAGGTCCTGTTGGCCACCACCGAACAACGCGCCGAGGGCAGTCTCAGAGTGAGCTTGCTCACGCAGACGGCGACTCAGCCATCCGTCCAAGTCATTGACCACCGCAAGGGCGATGCTCGTCAGCGGCAAATCGAGCCGCACTAGATCGGAGGTGCAGGAGCGCCAACGATTGACCATGCGGGGTTTCAGCATTTCGTTTTCGGCCACGCCAGTGTCTCGGTGTTTCGACGGCAACAGCGTAT
Organism: Panacagrimonas sp.; assembly: GCA_052387695.1. GTDB lineage: Bacteria > Pseudomonadota > Gammaproteobacteria > Nevskiales > Nevskiaceae > Panacagrimonas. Next base: position 5,989 of record JBQTIX010000080.1, read on the forward strand.
GGACAAACCTTGTTCATGTAAAGATCAATGTGTCTTATATTGTAAATATGTTCCGTCAGACGACGTCCGCGCGTCCGCCAAATGCGGGGTTCGTACCAGCTCAGAGCGCGATCATGCGTATCGATCCCCGCCCTAGATTCAAAGCGTTGTGCAATCCTTACCTTCCAGTTACTGTAAGGTCAGGAGGATAGCGAATGGCCTTGGCACTGAAGATTGGGGAGTTGGCCAGGCGCTCCGGCACGCCGGCTAAAACCATCCGCTATTACGAGCGGGAGAGTCTGCTGCCCGCACCGGAGCGCAGCCAAGGCAACTACCGCCTGTACGACGGCGCCCATGTGGAGCGCCTGAGTTTCATCCGTCACTGCCGCTCGCTGGACAGACGCTGGATGAGATTCGCACCCTGTTGCGCTTCCGCGACGCCCCAGGCGAAAACTACGGCGAGGTCAACATGCTGCTGGACGTGCGCATCGGCCATGTGGCCGAGCGCGTTGCGGAGTTGCAGCAATTAGAGAAGCAACTCAAGACCCTGCGGAGACTCTGCCGACCGTCGAGACCAGCAGCCGATTGCGCCATCCTCCACGAATTCAGTCAGCCTCTGCCCGGCGGGACGGCGGCGGGCCATGTTCCGGGGAGTCACGCCCGGCGAACGCACAATAAATAGGATTCAAGCACGATGACTCAAGCCGACCCGCTCGCCGCCTCGCCTGACCCCGCAGAACAGAAGCGCAAGCAACTAGCCGAGCTACTACCCGAGGCGTTCTGTGACGGGCGCTTGGACGTGGCCGCTCTCAAGCGTGCGCTCGGCGAGACGACGGTGATCGAAGGTGGCGAGCGCTACGCACTGAATTGGGCCGGCAAAAGCGCGGCCTACAAGGTCCTGCAAACACCAAGCACTGCCACCCTGCGGCCACAGCGAAACCTGAGCGTCAACTTCGATACGGCGCAGCACGTCTTCATCGAAGGCGAGAACCTGGAAGTCCTCAAGGTCTTGCAGAAGGCGTACTTCGGCAAGGTCAAGCTCATCTACATCGACCCGCCCTACAACACTGGCTCCGACAGCTTCATCTATCCCGACCGTTTTCAGGAGAGCAAGGAGGACTACCTCAAGCGCATCAACGAACTCGCCGATGACGGCACGCTCATGCGCGAGGGCTATTTCCGGAAGAACGCCAAGGAGAGCGGCCACTATCACAGCAACTGGCTGAGCATGATGCTGCCGCGCCTTTACATTGCGCGAAATCTGCTACGCGACGATGGAGTGATCTTTGTGTCGTGCGACGACAACGAGGTGCATAACCTTCGATTGCTAATGAACGAGGTTTTCGGAGAAGAAAACTTTGTTGCTCAAATGGTCTGGGAAGGGGCGTCGAAGAACACGGCGGATCAGATCGGGGTGAACCATGAGTATGTTCTTGTGTTCGCCCGTTTCCTGCCGGGCGTGCCGAAGTCTTGGGCGCTCGCGAAGGAGGGAGTAACGCCAATCTTGAAAGAGGTGGGAAGGCTGCGGGAAAAACATAAGGAAGACTTCGACTCAGCTTCCGATGACCTCGCGGCATGGTTTCGCGCGAACAAATCAACACCGTCATTCGCTAATAGGCGCTTCCGCTACATAGACAAGATTGGGGTCTACAAAGAAGATGATCCGACCGCACCGGGTGGGAGAAAATTCAAGCTCCTAGACCCGAGAACCAAAACCGAAATTCCCCTACGAGCGAATCGTGGATGGGCGTTCGACCAAAACGAGTTCAATCGCCTTGTCGAAGATGGTCGCATCAGCTTTGTTACCTCGACAACGGTGATGGTGCGGCGCTACCTTCACGAGACAGACGCGATGACGCCTCAAAGCGTCTTTTATCAACCTACGAGGTCTGCCTCGGAACGGCTGGAGAAACTACTCGGCGGGACGTACTTCGACTATCCAAAAGATGACGAAGTCATACGACAGTTTGTCGAGATGGCTACCGATTCGGGAGACCCGGCTTGTTTGGTAGTGGATTTTTTTGCCGGCTCAGCAACCACATCGCATGCCGTACTTGAGCAAAATATTCGCGATGGGGGACATCGACGCTTTATTGCAGTCCAGCTACCGGAACCGATAGAGGCAGAGACGGCCTTGATGGCGGGTTTTTCAAGCATCGCGGATATCGCTCGCACCCGAATCGGGAAGGCCGTCGCCTTGATTGAAGGGAGGGCCGACCTAGCGACTGGCCCCGTGTTGGGCCTAGGCTTCAAGTCCTTCCTCCTTGCTCCTTCCAACTTCAAACAATGGCGTGGGGACGGCATCGAAACCGCGGAGGAACTTGCGGCACAGATGCAGATGTTCGTCCAGGCCGAAAAGGCCGGCGCCGAAACGGACTGGAAACTACACGAACTGCTGCTGAAATTTGGCCAGGAGCTGACCACACCCATCGAGACGCTGGACCTGTCCGGCGGCAGAGTCTTTGCCATCCGCGAGCGGCAGATGCTGTTTGTGTTGGAAACCTTCACCGAACCGATGATCGAGACCCTGCTCGCCTACAAGCCGCGTGAGATCATCGCGCTCGATGCGGTGTTTCAGAATTCCGATCCGCTCAAAACCAATCTGGATCTTCAGTGCCGCGACGCGCGCGTGAAGTTCACCTGCCTCTAGGGCCGAGCCATGTCCAGCGTCCACTCGCTCACCGTCACCGGGTACAAGTCCATCCGAGAACTGCGGGACTTCAAGCTCAACGACCTTAACGTGCTGATCGGCGCCAACGGCGCCGGCAAGAGCAATTTTATCGGACTCTTTCGTCTGCTCAACGAGATGTACGAGGAGCGGCTGCAACTCTTTGTGCAGACCCAGGGTGGGCCTGACGCCCTGCTGCATTTCGGACGCCGGACCACCGACCGCATACGTGCGGAGTTTTACTTCGCGAACAATGGATACAAGTTCGGCCTGGTGCCGACCAATGACAACCGGCTGATCTTCGAGTGGGAAGTGAGCTGGTTCGGCGGCGTGTTTTTCAACACCACGCCCAGCGCCACGCTCGGTGCGGGCCATGACGAATCGCGTCTGAAGTCGGCCAAGGACAAATACTCGCCCTACGTGCGGTCCTCGGTCAGCAATTGGCGCGTCTATCACTTCCACGATACGAGCGAACGGGCGAAGGTCAAACAGAAGCATCCAACCAACGACAACCTGCGCCTGAAGCCCGACGCCGCAAACCTGGCCGCCTACCTGCGCATGCTGCGCGAGAAGCATGAAGCGGCATATCAGCGCATCGTGAACACCATCCAGCTCGTCGCCCCCTTCTTCGACGACTTCGTGCATCGCGAGGAGGCCGAGAACGTGGAACTGGAATGGACGCAGAAGGGTAATCCCGACACGCCGTTCAAAGCGCACATGCTGTCAGACGGAACCCTGCGTTTCATCTGTCTGGCGACGCTGCTGTTGCAGCCGGTCACGCTACTGCCAGATACGATTCTGATCGACGAACCCGAGTTGGGCCTGCATCCCTACGCCATCACGGTGCTGGCCGACATCTTCAAACAGGTGGCCGAGCAGCGGCAGTTGATTGTCTCCACGCAGTCGGTGGAACTGGTCAACGAGCTGACGCCGGACGATGTGATCGTGGTGGACCATGAGGACGGCGCTTCCACCTTCCGTCGCTTCACCCAGGAAGAACTGGCCGGTTGGCTGGAGCAGTACGGTCTGGGTGAGTTGTGGAAGCGCAACGTCCTCGGCGGGAGACCTTGAATGGTAGAGGTCGTGGTGTTCGCCGAGGGACCCTCAGAGGAGCAGTTCATCAAGCGGCTGGTCGCGCCTGCATTGCGCCACTTGCAGGTGTTCGTCAGCCCTCAGACGCTCAAGACCTCCCAGGAAGCGCGCGGTGGCGCGGTGAATTTCGACCGCCTGAAGTTCAATGCCCGCAACACGCTACGGCAGAAGCCGAACGCGGTGCTGACAACGTTTCTCGATCTCTACGGCTTGGATACCTCATTCCCGGCGTTCGCGGATGCGCGAGCAAGACCCGATCTCGCCGCCCGTCTGACACTGCTGCACTCGGCCTTGCACGACGCCGTCGTGACGTATGTCGGCTGTCGTCCGGAACGATTCATTCCGCATATCCAGCCCTACGAGTTTGAGGGGCTCCTGTTCTCCGACACCGAGGCGCTGGCGCAGACCGAATCCGGCTGGAATGCGAGCGCCGTGCGGCTGGCCGCGGTCCGCTCCGCGTTCCCGACGCCGGAGCACATCAACGACAGCTACGACACCAAGCCGTCGAAGCGCCTAGAATCCATGCTGCGGCCGAGCTACAAGAAAGTCCGGCACGGACCTCTGGCCGCGGAGCGCATCACGCTGTCCATCATCGAGCGCGAATGCGCACACTTCCGGACCTGGATGAATCGCTTGCGGGCTCTGGGCGGGGTTCGCGCATGAAGCTAAAGTTCGATGCCAATGAGGGCTATCAGCTCGATGCAATCCGCTCGGTAGTAGATCTGTTCGTAGGTCAGCCCGACGCCTCGCAGAACGCTGTGACGATGGCGGACGAGGGCCTGTCCAGTCTTAGGCTCACGGAAACCGGCGTCGCCAACCAGCGCGTTATTACCGATGAGCAGTGGCTGGCAAACCTGCATACGGTGCAAAAGCGCCACGACCTTGCGCTCTCGGCCCAACTGGAGCCGATGACGCTGGTGGACGGTACGGCGGCGGGCGGCTTTCCAAACTTCACGGTCGAGATGGAAACGGGCACAGGCAAGACCTACGTTTACCTGCGCACCATTCATGAGTTATCCCGCACCTGGGGCTTCAAGAAATTTGTCATCGTGGTGCCGTCCGTCGCGATCCGCGAGGGCGTGCTTAAGAGCCTGCAAATCACACGCGAACATTTCCAAACCCTGTACGACTTCGAGCGGATAGAGTTTACGGTCTACGACTCGGGCAAGGTCAGCCAGCTCCGCAACTTCGCGCTGGGCAACAGCATCCAGATTTTGGTCATCAACATCGACGCCTTCGCCAAGGATTCGCAGGAGCCGAATGGCGAGACCGAGTCGGCCGCCAAGCCCAAGAAGAAAACCAAGGGCAATGTCATCAACCAAGTGCGCGAGACCGGCGTGCGTCCCATCGAGTTCGTCCAGGCCACGAGCCCCATCGTAATTCTGGACGAGCCGCAGAATCTGGAAACCGATCTGCGCAAGCAGGCCATCGCACGCCTGAATCCGCTCTGCACGCTGCGCTATTCCGCTACGCACCGGGCGCCCTACAACCTGATCTACAAGCTAGACCCGGTGCGTGCGTACGAGCTAGGGCTGGTGAAGCAGATTGGCGTGGACTCGGTCATCGAGCTGAAGGACGCCAATCAGGCGTACGTCGAGGTCGAGAGCTTCAAGTCCGGCAAACGTTCGGTGACGGCAAAGCTCAGCCTCTGGATCAATCAGGCCGGTGGGCCGGAGAAGAAGTCGCTGACGGTCAAGAACGGCGAAGATCTCTATCGCCTCTCCAATCAGCGCGAGCTGTACCGGGAAGGATTCATCGTCAACGAGATCGACGCCGGCCAGGGCTTCGTGCGATTCGCCAATGACGTAACCGTGCGCCTCGGCCAGCCGCACGGGGCGCTGACCGATGCGATCCTGCGCTTGCAGATTGAGGCGACGATCCGCAGCCACTTCGAGAAACAGCTCAAGCTCAAGGCCCTCGGCGTGAAGGTGTTGTCGGTGTTTTTTATCGACCGTGTTGCGAACTATCGCGTCTATCACGACGACAACACGACGAGCCTGGGCAAGTTCGCAGAGTGGTTCGAGGAACTCTACGACACGTATCGGAAAAAGGCCGACTTTGCCGGCCTGATCGAGTTCGAGGCCCGGCGCGTTCACAACGGCTATTTCTCGGCAGACAAGCGTGCCGTCACGCCATTCGAGACCAAGGAGGGTAAGTCCAACGCCGATGCCGAGGCCAGCACCTTTGAACTCATCATGCGCGACAAGGAACGGTTGCTGGACGCCGCCGAGCCGTTGCGCTTCATCTTCAGTCACTCCGCCCTGCGAGAGGGCTGGGACAACCCGAACGTATTCCAGATTTGCACGCTTGCGGAGACCAGTTCGGAGATCAAGAAGCGGCAGGAGATCGGGCGCGGCTTGCGCCTTTGCGTCAATGCGGACGGCGAGCGCGTGCGCGACCGCGCGGTGAATCGCCTGACGGTGATCGCCAACGAAAGCTACGAGGATTTCGCCAAGCAGTTGCAGACCGAGTTTGAAGAAGCGGGCGTCGCCTTCAAGAAGGAGCTGGTGCAGGACGAGCGCAAGAAAGTGACGGTGCGCCTGCGCAAGGGATACGAGGCCGATGCGCATTTCCAAGCGCTATGGAGCCGTATCCGAGACCGAACTCGGTACCGCGTCGAATACAAAACGGCTGACCTGATCGACAAGGGCGCGCGGCGCATCCAGAAGCAGATGCCGGCCATCGAGCGGCCCAAGGTGGCGCTCATCCGCGCCGATATCTCGGTGTCCGGCACTGGTGTCAGCGGTGTGCAGACGGGGTATCGCACAGTGGCTATCGAGGCCCGTTACGTGATGCCGGATTTTGTAAGCCAGATTCAGGCCCGCACCGGCCTGGCCCGGTCTACCGTGGCGCAAACCCTGCTGGACTCCGGCCGACTCAAGGATGCGGTGAACAATCCTCAGTCGTTCATCGAATACGCGGCCGACGCGATCAACGTGGTGAAGCGCGAGGTGCTGGTCGATGGCGTCGAGTATCTAAAGGTCGATGGTCAGGTCTACGAGATGCGCCGCTTCGAGGGCGACGACCTCATGGAGGTCTTCGAGACCAACGTGCGTGGCGTGGCCAAGCCGGAGAAAACGCTGTTCTCGCACATCGTGATCGACTCCAACTCAGGCCCGGAGCGCAAGTTCGCGGAAGCCTGCGAGACCAACGACGACGTCCTGTTCTACCTCAAGCTGCCCAAGTGGTTCGTGATCGAAACCCCCGTCGGCACCTACAACCCGGATTGGGCGCTCGCTTATCGCAATGACAAGACCTTGTATTTCGTCGCCGAGACGAAGGACACGGGGAGTAAGAACGGCGTGGCACTCGATCTGTTACGACCCATCGAGCAGCTCAAGATCGAGTGCGGTAAGCGACACTTCAAGAATTTTGAGGAAGTGCAATTCAAGGTGGTGAGGTCGCTGACCGATCTCTTTGCCTGATCGAATCACAAAAAAGGGCAGCCTCCTCACGGAGACCGCCCCTCGCCGACTCAAGCCAGCAACTGCTTGGCCAAAGCCACTTCGATGGAATCGGCGTCCTGGTTCAGGACATCCAACCCCGTGTCCGGCATGTCGCCGGAGGTGGACTGCGAGACGGCGATCTTCTTGGCCATGAGCGTCAGGCACCCGATCTGGGTGGTGTCGCCGTAGCCGAGAAAATGCACGTCTACGGGCAGCTTCTGCCCGATGCGCCAGGAACGGCGCGACGCTTGTTGCAAGGTGTAGACGTTATACCCCGTCTGCATAAACACGATGGTGGGAAAGTCGAGCAGGTCGAGGCCCGTCTTGACCAGCTCCGGGTTCGTCACCAGCACGTCCACGCCGCGATCCACCTGATCTGCTATCCAGGCTTCCCGCTGCGACGTGTCCACGCTCGCCTTGAGTACCGCCACCTTCAAGCCTTCAGCTTCGAGAATCGCCTTGAGCCTTGCCGTGGTGTCGCGCGTGCCGGTGTAGGTGGTGTAGGCCAATACCTTGCGGTGCTTGGCTTTCTCCGCTTTCACGATGCGCAACAGCTCGTACTCCTTGGGCATCGGCTCCAGTGCGTTGAACAGCACCGGCGCCTCAGCAATTAGCGACCGCGAACGCGGATGCCGCACCACTTCCTCGCGGAAGCAGCAATCCGGCCAAGCCAGCAACACGTTGAGCACCACGCCGAGCAGGGATTGATCCCCGCAGACGAGCGCACGCCGCATCTCGGCCACCAGCGCTCCGCGCAGACGCGCGTAGTGAAACGCCTGGTCTTCGCTAGGCTTGACCTCGGTGAAATGCTCCCGATACGGCGGCAGCACGTCCGCGCCGATGTCGCGGAGCTTGAGGAAGGCCGTGAAGGGCAGCACATACCGTGCGATCCCTTTCGGCCCGAAGCCCGGTGCCTTCACCGTGCGCACGGTCATCTGCTTGCCCCGTGCGGTGCGGTGAGCCTTGCCCTCGGACTGCTTGTAGATGTCCTTGAGCACGCCGTGCTTGCGCATGAAGCCCATCGCCGCTGCGCCGATACTGCCGCGCTGGTAGCGAAAGCCGTCCTCGATCATCCGTTCCGGCATGATCCTCCACAGCAGGTGAAACAGGTCGTCGGCATAGCCACCCATCAGCGTGCCGGTGAGAAGCAACACCTTGCGCGACTTCGCCGCCAGCACGCCCATCGCCTGTCCCTGGGCCGAACCTTCGTTCTTGAACTCGTGACCTTCGTCCACGATGAGCAAGTCGAAAAAGCCGTCCGGCAGGTAACGCTTGATGAACTCCGTCGGTTGATAGCCGCCCTGACCAAAACCAAACTCGGTCGTGGCCAGCGCCCGCTCAATGCGCCGCGCCTGCTTGTCGTGAAACACCAACTCGCCGTCCTCGTCCATCAGATTGACGAACTCGTAGACGTTGTCTTCGATCATGCCGCTGAGCAACTCCTCGCCGAACCGGCCGACGAGCTTCCCCGCAGTGACCTTGCCGATGGTTGGCAGGCCACACAGTGCATCCACCAGCACCTCGCGGCGCGACTTGGGCTGACCCGTGGGTCGCATCAGAGACCACAGCGGTGAGCCGCAGTCCCCGCACTTGAGACGCTTGTCCAGCGGGAAGAACGATGGCTCATACGGATTGCCATCGCTGTCCTTCGCCGGGGCACCGCAGCAAGGGCATACCGCCACCTCGCGCAGCTCCGAGTCCACCACCGCGCCGTCTTCGCCCTTGGTCTCAACCCGCAGACGCCGGACGTTGAAAGCAGACCGCCAGTGAAAGCCCATGCGCATCCGCACGCGGCCGAGCACGAAAAACTCTCGTGCCGTAGCCCCACCTTCGCGCACCTTGAGCAGCTTGCGCAGGGTGTCGGGGCCGTTGAGCACCGTCACCTTTGCGTCCGGGATCGTCTCCAGGATTTCGCGCCGCCACTTGTAGACCAGGTGCGGTGGTGAGATCACCAGAACACGCCCGTATTGCTCGGCCTGTTGAAGCACGGCCGCGGCGGAGATCGCCATCATGGTCTTGCCAGTGCCCATCTCCGCATTGATGACGGCGGCGGGTTCATCGGCTTCGACCAGCAGACGGCAAACGGCTTGCACGACGGCGCGCTGCGCGGCGAAGGGTTTGCGCTTGAGCGCATCCATCACCACGTCACGCACCGCATCCGGCGTGCCGTCGTAGATCGGCGGATTCTGCGTGGAGACCGCTTCCAACAGACCATCGCCGAACTCGGCGACGAACTGCTGCAAGGGGAACACACGTTCATCCGTCAGCGCCGTTTCCGGCGCGGTTTCAAACACTGGCAGGGCCGTGACCGGCACTGCGTCCTGAACAACAACATTAAGGTCTTCGCTCATGTGAATCTCCGGGTGGGTAGAAAGAAACCCGGCGGGCACACGTCCCCTGGCGGGAGCGTGTCCCGCGCGGGGTGGTGCAAAGTGAAGCGTTACGCCGCCTTGCGGCGGGGTGTGGCAACAGCGGTAGAGGAGTCAGGCTCCAGCCGCAGATGTCCGGCGTGCATCAGTTGCGAGATCGCGTCCTCGAAGGCCGGATCACCCAACTCCACGCGCCAGGCTTGAACACCGGCGCCGTCGTCGAGACGACGCAGCCAGTTTTTCGCGTCGAGCACTTCCAGCACCGGCTTGCGCCAGTGCGGGAGCAGCGGCAGATGCGAGACCTCGCGCACGAGCTGCCAGATCCGGCACAGCTCGTTCTCGGTCAGCGCATCGCTGGTGTTGCTACCGCGCAGGAACAGCAGGCCCACGCGGTTGGCGCGATCCGGCTCGGTGGCCAGACGGTCGTAAATCCAGAGCTGCGCGACATCGCCGAACAAGTTCCGGGTTGGCAGCCGCCCGGAGTGCTTGTCCATGCAATTGATGCGGTCGAGATTGACCCGCGACTCCAGCGAACCCTGGGTGACGTGCAACATCGTGACGCCGCCCTCGGACACCGGCAGCGACAACCGCGCCTGCAATTCCTGCAAGGCGGTGTCGCGACCCCAGAGGGAGAGAAACAAAAGACCGCCGCGCTCGTCGCGCAGCAGGGCATCGGCGTAAACACCGGGAGCTTCCCGGATTTCCATCAGTGGAACAGACGGCTTGGCAACAGCGTGAGGTGTAGGCATGACGTTCTCCGTGAGTTGAGGAAAACGCCGACGACGCAACCGCCCGTGAGGGCGGATGTGCCCTCGGCGGGTGGTGAAACCGGCACGAGGCCGGTGGTATGAAACGAGGATCGAAGGCCGGTAGGCCCACGCAGTGCTTCCCGATCCGGTACTGCTTTGCACGAGGCCCTCGTGCGGGGTGACAGCCTTGAGGCGACGCCTCTCTGCAAACGGCTCCGCGAACCGCTTCCAGAGAAGCGTCGCGCAGAGCGCGACGCTGCCGGATGCCCGGCGAGAACTACTCAACGGATGGTGATGACCTGACCGTAGGTGCACGAGTGCGGCGTGAAGTCGAGCGCACGAATCACCGGCACGAACTTGTCGGTGAGGATGCGGATCTCCGAAGTGCTGCCATCGGGCAGTTCCTCGTACTCGGTCTTCACGTCTTTCTCTTTGTGCGTATCGCCCTTGACCACGAAGCTGCGACCGCCCGCCGCATGAACCACGCCGGACACCTGCCCCGCCGCAAGGGCGAGTGCCAGATGCCAGCGTGAAAGCGGCCGCAGCGGCCGACGATGGGTGGTTTCGACGTGCGCAAAGCGCACCTCGAATTGCTCCCACAGGCTGGGCCAACGGCGAAGCTCGTCCGCCAGTTGCGTCGGTTCGATGACGCTGTAGGCGAACTTCACCTCGGCCACGGTTGAGGCAGGCACGGGATACGACAGGCTGTCCCAATGCTCCGGGAATTCTTCCAGCCCTTCACCGTGTCCCGCCGCTTCGAGCTGGTCACGGATCAGGCTGCTGGGTGCAGCGTCCGCCGTGCGTCGGCGCACGCCGATCACCACGGCCTGCTTGAACCGTTCCTCCGGTGCTTTGTAAACGCACACGCGGTCGAACTGCCCCGCGATCCAGGTGGAGAACTCACGATCCAGCGTGTAGTGCGGAACGATCAGCACCAGCACGCCGCCGTAAGCCAGGCTGGGCAGCGCGCGCTGGTAGAACAGCTTCTCCAGCCGCTTGCGCCCCTTACCGTCGGAAGGCCCACCGGACTTGTCAGAGACCAGATCGCCATACGGTGGATTCAGCCAGAGCAGGCCGAATTGCCGTTTGCCGACGAGGCAGTCCTGAAAGTCGCCGTGGATGCAGCGGTCGAGCAGACCCTTGGCGTGCCAGGCACGCTCGCGGTCGTATTCGACGCCATAGGCTTCGGTCTGGTCATTGCCGAGATGGGCTTTGACTTCGGCCAGGGCCACGCCTTCACCGGCGCAGGGGTCGAGCACGCGCATCGTCCCCGATGCCGCCGGGGCGATGGCGTTGAGGATGCGCGAAGTGGTCTCCGCGTCGGTGGGGAAATAACCGTTCTTGATGAAATTGCGCGCGAGGCGCTGGAACATGAGTGCAGACATGGATGAACTCCTGATGTGAAGGAAGACTGCGGCGCGGGATGCGCCGCAGCAGAGAAAGCCACGTCAGGCGGCAGCCTGAGTGGGCAAGGACAACGAGGGTTGAATCGCGCGAGCGCCGGGATCGGCTTCGAGCTTTTCCCCCAGCAGACGGCGGGGAATGCGGTACAGGTATCCGTTGCGATCACGGCCCCGTAGAGGCCGGACGCTCTGGATGAACACCACATCGAC